>JANQNN010000050.1 GCA_028279545.1 Nitrosopumilaceae archaeon | reverse complement strand
ACTCTCTGAGGATGTAATTGCTGAGATGATAATCCAAGAGCACTTGGCACAACAAGTACTTGATTCAATGAACCAGCAAACCAGATGGAACTAGAGCGATTCTAGCTTTTTGCCTGTTAAGAATTTTATATTCCAATAAAAAAACACAACCAATTGAGTTCTGGATCAGTTTCCAAAAAACAACTTATTTTAGAAATTAAAAATAAATCAAAAATTCCTTGTGACCTGAAACGTCATTTATCCCCAAAAACTGTAGGTACAATAATGAGATCATTACCATTAGAAGGACATGCCCATCTAATGGGAAAAAATATTGCTTATTTTGAAACATCTATCGATACAGGTATTGAGCGTGCAAGGCAGGAATTCAAAAAGGGAGATGTTGCATTTTTATCATCTTCAGGAAGCATTTGTTTTTTTATTTCAGACTCGACTCCTGGAAAAACTATGACTCCTATTGGGAAATTAAGGGAAAATATTGATGCCTTAAAAGATCTTAAGCCTGGAGATGATTTTTTACTTTATGAAGAAACAGGTTGATAAATATAGTGACCACTAAACCCACCTACTTTCTTTATGATTCCTTTCTTTAGTGAGTCTTTTAAAAACACATTTGCTGCAGAAACTTTAACCCCAGTTTGTCTTGCCAATTCATGCACAGTTATCACTTTGGCATTTTGAACTATTTTGGTGGCCTCTTGTTCATTAATAATTACTGAAATTTCAGCTTTTTTTGTTCCTCCTTCACCTTTTTCTTTTTTACCTTTCTTGGAATCTTTTTGTGAAGACCCTGACTTCTTTGTTCCTGCCATTATTTTTAGAAAAAAATATCCTCTTATAAACGATGAATTACGGAATTAAAAAAACAAAATTTTGAAACTAGAAATTTTTTCAAATATAAATAACCTTGATTTCAATTAATGGTATGGGTGTTGTTGCAAAAGGTGCCAAATGTAATGTTGAGGGTTGTGATAATGATGGTGCCCGTTCGATAAACACTACCAAAGTTGAAAATGCCAATCTTAGAGTCGATTCTGCAGGAAAAAAGAGTGTATTATGTAAAACTCATTATAAAGAATACAAAAAAGAATCCAAAGATGAAAGAGACCTTGAGAGGGCAAGGTTTGATAGGTTTTAGATTATTTTTTTCTAGATTTTTTAGCCGAATTTTTAAAGTAATCGTCCTTAAGATTTTGATAAAACAAATCTAATTTTTTGTAGAGTCTCTTTGGTTTTCTTTTTTTCTGGTTGCTCAGAACATATAATGCTAAAATTGGAAATGCTATTGTTGCATCAGCATAAACTGTAACTGTTCCTTTATGAGGATCTTTAACTTTTCCCCATGATTTTCCTTCCTGAAGTGTTGCACCCGAAAGACCTCCAGTATCTGGTCTGGCATCAGTTATCTGAATAATGTAATCTTGCCCACCATCATCCCTACCAAGGATTTGATCAAGTAAAGGACCAGTCTGTTGAGCAGTATTTTTGGGAACACCTCCCCCAATCTCAACAATGCCTGATTTTTTTGAGTTAAAAAGAATAGCAGCTTGTTCTATTATCTCTCTTACAAAATCTAAATTGTATACCTTACCCTGTAATCTTTGTATGGCTAAATTCAAGGCAAGAGAAGAGTCTTTCAAAGTAGAGATGTAAATAGGAACATCATAATCATATGCAGCAGTTATGAAGCTCTTTTCTGGATATTTTGATTGTTTTTTACTTAACTTTCCCATTAAATTACAAAATTCAGCTGTAGTAAATGGTTTATCTGGAAAATCCTTTCCAAACATTTTTTGGACGACTTGATCTTGAGCTTCTAGAGTTTCACAAAATTTAATGTAGACATCTCTTATTCGTACAATTTCATTTTCATACAGCCTCATATCATCAACATCAGAGTTTCCTTGTTTAATTGGAAAACCCCAAGCAAAATGGTCCTCATGATAAACATTGGCTCCAGTTGTTATTATCCAATCAACAAAACCACGTTCGATCAAAGATTTTATTATTCCACCAAATCCTACAGGAGTCATTGCCCCAGATACTGTAAGGCAGATTGTAGCATTTTCTTCTATCATTTTTGAATAAAGTTTTGCAGCCTCTCCTAGTTGTCGTCCATTAAATCCAGATCGTGAGAAAACGTGGACCAGATCTTCTATGTTCATCTTTGGGTCTAATTTAATGTGAGGAATGTCTTTTCCATGAAATTTATGTGGGTCCACTTTTTCAACGTAAATTAAACTGTAAATTAATACTTGTGCTTTGGCTGAAATTCCACTAGTAGTCTTTTCATTTTTTTGCTCAAACAATAAAAATTGTTTTTTAACGTATTCAAAGATTACATAAGGAAGAAGGATCTTTGTTTTTTAGATTTGAAGATAATTGATTTACATAATCCAGAAAGGGTAAATCGAAAGCCCGACCAGATAGAGGTACTTTTGAGCTCAGGAGATTTCAAGGATCAAGGGTTTTTGATAAAAAAGGTAGAATTACGTTTGTATAAAGAAAAAATTGATGGAAAACTGGGTATATTTTCCCTAATCACCTCGTTTGTAGAAACGGATAAAGGAACAGTAGAAATGATTTACGATGAGGGGTTTCGTGGTGAGGACTCTCTCAATAGGGCAGTGAGTTTTTTGGTTTCAAATTTGGGATTATCCTCCCTAATTCTTAGGTCAATAATTACTCTAAAAGAAAATATTTCAAAATAATAAATTTTTTAAATTATTTTCAGAAAAAACCTTTTCAAATCTCTAATGTTAGTTAAAAAATCTAGGATGAAAGAATCGTATATTTATGACACCATTGACATGATTAATCGTGCGAATTTTACAGCTTCACTGTGATAGTATAGAATACACCCCCACAAAAAAGGAAATAGCAAGTGCTGAAGATAACATATCTACTGAAACTGTAAGGTTAGAAGAATTAGTAGTTTCATTTATCGCCATTGAAAAAGGAGATGATTCTTCGGTTGCAAAAGAGGCAATAACACAAATCAAAAATTCTATGGAGAAAATAGGCTGTAAAAAATTATTGTTATATCCATATGCTCATCTTAGCTCAAATCTTGCAGCTCCCAACTTAGCAATTTCTTTGTTAAATGAAATGGAAACCTTGGCAAAAGATTTGGAGGTTTCACATTCTCCATTTGGTTGGACAAAGTCATACAAGCTTCAAGTTAAGGGGCATCCATTAGCTGAGAGTTCTAAAATCATTACAAAAGAAGGTATGGCCTCAACTGAACAAAAATCAGAAGAGGAAGAAATAACCTCAGAGGCCTTAAAATCTGAATCAAAAATTCAATCATTCTGGTATATTTTATCCCCTGATGGAGAAATGACTCCAATGTCAGATTTTAATTTTGCAAATCATAAAAAATTAGAAATTTTATCAAAATACGAATCTGCCAAAAAAAGAAGTGTTGATGAACCTCCACCACATGTGGCAATGATGAAAAAGTTAGCGATTGCAGATTATGAACCTGCGTCTGATTCAGGAAACATGAGATTTTTTCCCAACGGGAGGTTGATAAAATCATTAATCGAGCAGTATGTAACAACACGGGTAAAAGAATATGGAGGATATGAAGTTGAGACTCCAATTATGTATGATTCACATCATCCAAGTATGGTTAGCTACTTTAATCGATTTCCTGCAAGACAATACAATATTGATTCTGAAGGAAAAAAATTATTTTTAAGGTTTGCAGCTTGTTTTGGTCAATTTTTAATGGCAAATAATTTTCAGCTTTCCTACAAAAATTTACCCTACAGGTTATACGAACTAACAAGGTATAGTTTTAGACGAGAGCAATCAGGTGAGCTAGTAGGATTAAGACGACTAAGAGCGTTTACAATGCCAGACTGCCATGCTTTTTGTAAAGACCTAGAGCAATCAGTAGAAGAAATCAAAACAAGATTTGATTTATCTCAAAGCGTCCTAAAAGAACTTGGAATAGAGAAAAACGATTATGAAATGGCAATAAGATTTACCGAAGACTTCTATAATGAAAATAAAAAAACAATTGAAAACCTAGTTGCAAAGCACGGGAAACCCGTCCTAGTTGAAATGTGGAAAGAGCGATTTTTCTATTTTGTTTTGAAATGGGAATTTAATTTTATTGATAATTTGGGAAAAGCTTCTGCATTGTCTACTGATCAAATTGATGTAGAAAATGGAAATCGTTATGGTATTGAATTTGTAGATGAAAACAATTGTAAAGTAAATCCAATTATTTTACACAATTCACCCAGTGGGGCTATTGAGAGAATAATTTATGCCCTATTAGAAAAAGCGGCATTAGATTCTAAAGAAGGTAAAAAGCCAGAACTTCCTTTGTGGCTTAGCCCAACTCAAGTAAGAATAATACCTCTTAAAGACGAATTTAATGAATTTTGTAATTCACTTGCTGATAAAATCTCTTCAAAAAATGTGCGTGTAGATATTGATGACAGAAATGACAGTATTGGAAAAAGAATCCGTGAAGCTGAAAAAGAGTGGATTCGATATATTTTGGTTATTGGAGAAAAAGAAGTGAGTTCCTCCAATCTAAGTATTAGAGACAGAAGGACAGGCAACGTTAGAGAATTGTCATTTGAAGAATTTTCCAAAGAGTTTGATGAACAAACACATGGTAAACCATTTTTAGGATTAAATATGCCAAAGTACTTGTCGAAAAGACCTCAATTAATGGTGTAACAGATGAGTTTTCTAGAATTTTTCATGAATCAGAATCCTTTGATAACTTCTTCAGGAGAAGGTGATCCTAAAGCTACAATTTTTGGGATTCCTTTTGATTCAACTCATTCTTACAAACCTGGTTGTAGATTTGGTCCTGATGTAATTCGAGATGCATTTAACAATATTGAGATTTTTCATTCTGAATTACAAGTTGATCTTGAAACTGTTGGTATTGAAGATTTAGGAAACACCAAACATACAGTAGTTGCCTCTGAAATGATAGACATGGTGAGAAAAATAACTAAAGAGCTTTTAGAAAAAAATAGACAGTTGTTTTTCTTGGGAGGTGAACATCTAATTACATATGGAACGTTTTTGAGTTTTCCAAAAGAGACTGGATATGTAGTTTTTGATGCACATTATGATTTAAGAGATGAATATGCAGATAGTAAACTAAGCCACGCCTCTTATCTCCGAAGAATAGTTGAAGAAAGAGGTACTGAAAATATTTTACATGTTGGTGCCAGAGCATTTGCAAAAGAGGAGCTTGCATTTTTAAGAGAACATCAAATTAAAACAATTTCAGATAAAGAAATCCGTCAAGGTAAGGGTCCTCAAATTTTAAAAGAATACGTCTCTACTTTTGATAAACTCTATACCAGCTTTGATCTGGATGTATTTGACCCTGCATTTGCTCCAGGAGTAGGCAACCCTGAAGCAGTTGGTATTAATTCCAGAGAACTTTTTGATATGGTTTACTCATTTGAGAATAAAAAAATAACCGGAGTTGATGTTGTAGAGTTAAATCCAACCTACGATAATGGATCAACTGCATCATTGGCTGCTAAAATTATCTCAACTATGATTGCCCTAAATCTCTCAAAATAGTTAAAGTAGATTGACTAGAACCTAACAGAAATTATTTTGATTGGAATTTATCTTTCTACTCTTGGAAGTCTTTGTGCAAAAAATTGGAAGAATTGATTCGTGTAGGGGTTGTGGTGAGACCTTAGAGGTCATTAAAACCTGTAATTTGTGTGAGCAGCCTACTCAGTTAAAATGTTCAAATTGTTACCATTTTGTAGATGATCCAATTCATACCAACTGTGTTATTTTAGAAAATAGTTAAAACCAGATTAAAAAGAGCATAATTTCTTTATAAAAAATTAGTAAAAATAGTGATTTTTTATATACTGGGATTTTGGGAGAATCACGTGCTAAATAACCTCAGAGAGTCATTACGTCCAACTCTTGAAAAAATTGGAAAAGGATTTGCCTCAACGGGATTGTCTCCAAACTTTTGGACTTCGGTAGGGTTAGCGTTTGCCTTAATTTCTGCATTGGTTTATGGATTAGGAATAGAATACGGATTAATTATTGGTGGGGTTTTGTTGCTAATTTCTGGATTTTTTGATATGGTTGATGGACAAGTTGCTCGAGTAACTGGCAAGACATCCAAAAAAGGAGGGTACCTTGATTCAATGTTTGATAAAATTGCTGAAACTGCAATATTTCTTGGAATTTTAATTGGTGGATATGCTGAACCATATCTTGTACTTCTTGCAATCACACTTTCATTACTTGTAAGCTATGCAAGAGCAAAATCTGATTCATTAAACATCAAACTTCAAGGTGTTGGGATTGGGGAACGAGCTGAGCGCCTTTTAGTTATAGCAATAATTGGAATAATTGGATTTATGGAATTTGCAGTAATAATTGTGGTAATTATTGCAGCAATAACATTAATTCAAAGAATGGTATTTACTGCAAAAAACATTAAAGAGTAATCTTATCGAAGTTTTCCACGTTTTCTTCTATTATCGGCTGATCGAATTTTTAGAATTTTGAAATGTATGGCACATGATATACAATAGTGCTTTAGAACCGTTGGTGAGGCAATGTATGCTCCTTGAGCCCTTAATTCTTTGGCTAAAGTATGCTCCACTAGGTTTAGTTTTGAGGTGACTTTTTTTGCCTTGTCTTTAGGTACGGTTTGTCCACAGTTTGTACATTGTACAACTCCTGAAGAACCTTTTCCTCCTTTAGTACGTCCTCTACTGGCACGCTTTAGTGGCATATCCATAAATCCCGTTGCCTCTTTATATTCTTGTGTAACTCAAAAAACCAGAAAATAGCAAAAATTTTTAGATTTTTAGTATATTTAGGTAAAAGAAGCGAAATTTCGCTCTAGTTCCATCTGGTTTGCTGGTTCATTGAATCAAGTACTTGTTGTGCCAAGTGCTCTTGGATTATCATCTCAGCAATTACATCCTCAGAGAGT
>JANQNN010000035.1 GCA_028279545.1 Nitrosopumilaceae archaeon | reverse complement strand
GGCTCAAGGTGAGGATAATCATGATAGAACAAGTGTATTTACCAACAACCAGTTTGGTGAAGAAGCACTTGACACAAAGAAAGAAAAAGAGCTTTGTGTACCTTCAACTGTATTTTATCCTGATAATGACAATGACGGAGTAAATTCCTTAGATGATCCTGATGATATTGATCCATGTAATCCAGATCCTCAAGCACCAGCTTGTCTTGCAATTCCACCTTTCTGTGCTGAACCACCAGCTGACATGATAGGTTGGTGGACAGGAGATGGTGATTCTACTGATTTCTTGGGAAATAGTGACGGAACTGCCTTTGGTGACACAACATTTGCACCAGGACAAGTTGGAGATGCATTTGCCTTAGATGGTGATGGTGACTATGTAGTAATTGCGAATGAATCAGACTTTGACTTTGAAGACTCACAATTTGCAGTTGATGGATGGTTCAATACCTCTACATCTGGTGAAAGACAGATGGTAGTCACCAAATCAGGTGCAACCTCAGGTTACTCTTGGCAAGTAGAAATTGGTACTAATAATAAATTGGTAGCAGGTGTATTTACTACTACTGGAAGCAATGTCTTTGTAAGAACATCTACAGATACACTAAATGATGGCACTTGGCATCACTTTGCAGTAAACTTTGATAATTCAAAACCAGAAAATGTCACACTTTACATTGATGGAGTTTTAGATGTTGGAACGGTAGATGATAATACAGCAGTAAACATCGTAGCTATAAGTGATGAGCCTGTTATTATCGGTGCTCGTAACATTGCAGCCCCCCAACATTTCTTTACTGGAATGATTGACGAGGTAGAAATCTTTGACAGACCCCTTACAGCTTCTGAGGTTGAAGATATCTATGAAGCAGGAACATTTGGAAAATGTAAATTTAATCTAGAGCACTTTTTGTCTTATCAAATCAAAGAGTCAAACGGAAGTGACAAATTCGATGATGTTGACGTTACACTATCAGATCAATTTGTAGAAGATGCAGAGTTTGAAGTGAAAAAACCATACAGACTACTAAACCCAGTCGACAAAAATGATGAAGGTCTAACTGATGAGGTGACTCACTATGTTGGATACAAGATAAAGGTAGATGACAATGATGATAAAGCAGAAGGCACAGTCCTTGTCAAAAACCAGTTTGGTATAATATCACTTGATATTAAACGAGAAAAACTTCTCCTAGTTCCATCTGCAAAGAGTCTTGATGATGACCAAGTTGAGCCATTAGATCCTGAAGTAAATGACCACTTGAAATGCTATGACGTCAAGGTAACCAAGAACACACCAAAGTTTGAAAAATTAGAAGTAGAAGTTGACGATCCAAACTTTGAAGAAGACAGAACTCTTCAAGTCAAAAAGCCAAGGATGTTCTGCAATCCAGTAGAGAAAATCCATAATGAGACTACCCTAGTAGAAAACCCTGACTATAATCTAGTATGCTATGATGTAAAGAAGGCAAACGGTGAGCAAAAGCATGACAAGAGAAAAAGCGTATTTACCAACAACCAGTTTGGTCTTGAAGAATTAGACACAAAGAAGGAAAAAGAACTCTGTGTTCCATCCTTCATAATTCCACAGGCAGTAAGTTAATTACAAAACTTTAGAACAAGTTTTTAGAACCAAAAAGGACTTATGGTAAACAGACACAGTTTTTCCATGTCAAAGACTATTCTTGCGATTCTTTCTGTTCTGGCAATTGTTTCACTTCCCATGGCATTTGCAGATTCAGATGAAAAGCTAGAGTTTGGCGCAGAACTCCAAGAGACTTTGGGTCATTTTTATGCACTAGAGCAAAACCTGGATGAAGGAAATGCAGAGCTAGCCCTAGTTCATGCAACGCATCCAATTGCAGAACTATATGGCTCTATGAGTGAAAAACTCGTAGATTATACAGAATTTAACGCAAAACTAGAGCAAACACTACTTGATTTGCAAAACAAAGCAACAACTGAGGTTTCAAGAGAAGATGCCCAAAAGGCAATTGATGAGGCAAAAGAGATTGTTGCTGAAGCCCAAGACCTAGTAATTGGTGATATGGCAAATGAAGATTCTTTCAAAGCACAGCTTGCAAACACCTTACTTGAAACATCAAAGGTAGAATATTCTGAAGCAGTAAGTGATGGCGAAATTGAAGAGATGGCAGAATTTCAAGATGGTTCTGCTTTTGTATGGCGAGCAAAAGAATTACTTTCATCAATGAGCATAGAATCAGCTACTGCAAAAAATATCTTGCTTGATATTCTAACAGTTGAGCAAGCATATGATAATAGATCACCACCATCTGTTGTTGCAGTCCTTGTTGATAATGTAATTGAAGGTTTTGAAGCGATAAGTGGTGTAGAGTCTACCGAATCAGAGCACATGGAACAAGCATATCCATCACCAAGAAAGCAAATAAAATCAGGTGTATTGCCAAATGAAATTGAATGCAAACCAGAATTAATACTTGTTCTTAACAACAGTGATTCGCGTCCTGCTTGTGTTTCAAATACAGGTGCTGACAAGCTAGAATTACTTGGTTGGGGAACAAGAGCATAATTTTTTAAAAATAAATTTTTTAATTCAAAGTTTGAAATTAAAAAAAGAAAAGATTCCATCACACTAGTTTTTTTGTGTGAATGGGGTAATCCATGTTTGGATTATGTTTTTATTTATATCAGCAAATGCATTAGCGTTGTCGCCAAATGTCTTGATGTTTTGAACTGCAGCATCAATTGTTGTTTTAACCAATTGATTGTGTACAGTGCTTGCTTGGACAAATTGCTTGTTTGCATCAACAAAGGCAGATTTTGCAGAACTTGGAAGCTCAGTTGAGACTCCGGATTTTTTTGCAATTTCTTGGTTCATTGATACTGAGGCATTAATTGATTTTTCACAAGCCTTCAGGTATTCTTCTTGCAAATGTGTAATTGATTGGAAATACTGTGGAGTAACTTTTGAGATGTTTTCAAAGTATTTCTGAACATTTTGCTTGTAGACTGAAAATGCATCGTTTGATTGAGTTTGTGTACTCATGACCCTTCTGTGGGATACTAGTATATATACTGTTGGTAGTGATTGGTAATGACAGGTAGACGTTGGTATATTGTCCCAAATCTTATATAGATCCCAAAAAAGCCACCTTTATGAAAAATTCAGAAAATTACTCCTATGAGGAAATCTCAAAGGATTGGGAAGACTTTGAAAACGAGATTATGAAATTCGTATCTCGATTAAGAGCGTTCTTTGGAAACTCAAAGTCTGATTGAAGAAATTTTTTTAAAAAATTATAACCAAATAATTAATTCATTTAGCCATGGTTGCAAACTTTTTTTGGAATTTTTGAAATTTAAATTAATTACAAAAAAAAATGTGTAATATTTTTTTTTGACAGGTAAATTGAAATTAAATTCAAATACAAATGATTCAAACCTAAATTAACATCTGTAATATTTCCATTAGACAGTTAATTCCCTTTAATTACTTAAAAAACTAAAATTTTTTGGCGATAGGATTGGAACATGTAGTTTTCAAAGTATCTTTAGGATTTGATCTAAAATGAAAAATTTTGTTTTTGCATTATTTTTAATTACAATGATTTCATTTTCTGTTTCTTATCAATATGCATCAGCTGAAATTTATGATGGAACAAAGGCAGGAGTTATGTTAACTTTTGAACATGCAACATCTGATCAATTTATTGTAATTGCAGAACACATGAATGATATGATTGGAACATTATCTCCCATGTCAGATAGAGTAGGTAGAGACGGATACATTACTCAAGAACAATTACTTTACCTACAAGAAAGAGGTTTTGAAATTTCTTCACACTCTAAAACTCATGAAAGACTCTCAAATTCCACATCTGCGAGCGTTTTGTATGACGAACTTGTTCAAAGTAAAATTGATTTAGAGAATATGGGATTTAAAATAAATGGTTATGTTTGGCCCTATAACAATTTAACAGAAGAAGCTTTTGAAATTATTAAGGAAAATTATTTATGGACCACGTTTTACGATCCAATTGAATTTAGAACAAAACTAATGGATTTAAAAACAATTGAAGAATCATATCAAAAATTTGGAATTTTTCATGAACATTCACAAGGAGTAGGGACCGGTTATGACTTGGATTCTTTCTCAAAGGTTAAAGAAGAAATTGATTATGCAATTGCAAATAAATTACTAATAGGATTGAAATTTCATTTTATAGATATCCATGAAAGGGAAACCAATACTACACCCGCATTGTTTGAAGAAATCATAAATTACATTCGAGAAAAGAAAGATTTAGGAGAAATTGATGTGTTAACAAGGACACAAGGTCTTGGATTTGATGATGAAATCTCTGATACTCCTTTGATTTTTGATGAAAAAGGAAGTATAATGAATGAGCAAGTAAAGTTGATTGCTTTTGATAGAAATTTAGAAGATAGATTTGGCCAATCAGTGTCAATTTCAGGTGTGAATGCAGTTGTTGGTTCATACTTGGATGACGATGAAAATGGAGAAAACTCTGGTTCAGCATATGTTTATACAAAAAGATATGGAACATGGACTTTCCAAGAAAAAATAACTGCTTCAGATGCCAACTTTGGTGACCAATTTGGATACTCGGTCGCAATCTCAGACGATACAATTGTTGTTGGCTCGATTCAAGATGATGATGCGGGTAATAACGCCGGTGCAGTTTACATCTTTAAGAAAAGTGGACCAAATTGGATTGAGCAAGCCAAATTAACAGCTTCAGATGCCAAAGAGGGTGACCAGTTTGGTCGTTCAGTTGCAATTTCGGAAAATACCATAGTTGTTGGATCTTATAATGGCAATGGAGGAGGAAATCTCGCAGGTTCTGCATATGTATTTACAAAAAATGGAAATAATTGGACTCAGCAGGCCAAGTTAACGGCTTCAGACGCAGCTGAGAATGATCAATTTGGTGTTTCAGTTGCAATTTCGGAAAATACCATAGTTGTTGGCTCTTACTTTGATGAAGACGCTGGAAGCAAATCAGGATCTGCTTATGTTTTTACAAGAAATGAGAATTCCTGGATTCAAGAAGATAAACTTGTTGCATCAGATGCAGCAGCTGATGATTACTTTGGATGGGACGTTTCCATTTCAGGCGATACCATAGTTGTTGGTTCATTGTTCCATGACAATGTCTATGCGGATTCTGGTGCTGCATATGTCTATACAAAAATTGGAAACAAGTGGTTGCAACAAACGCAACTTTTACCATCTGATCCAGGATTTGGAAATTATTTTGGTATGGGAGTTACAATAGATGGTGATACGATAGCTGTTGGTTCAATGTATGATGACAAGGCAGGAGAAAACACAGGTACTGCATACATTTTTACAAGAAGTGATGACTCTTGGACAGAACAAGTGTATCTTACTGCGTCTGATGCAGAATTTGATGACAGGTTAGGCTGGTCATTAGTTGTTTCAGGAAATAATGTAATTGTTAGCTCTCATCTAAATGACGATGGAGGTCCTTCTACTGGGTCTGCTTATATTTTTGATTTAACTTCGTCTGTTCCATAACCTTTCTTTGGTTCTTCTTATCAAAATAATCCATTATAAAATGAAACACAATTAACTTTGCAAATACTACAGTAGAAATTAAGGCAAGAATAGGCTCTCCAAGGTAAAGAAGATATCCTGTAACTCCAATTGCAGTCATTATCTCAATTGCAGTACAAGTACATAATTTGAGAAGATTTTCTTTCATATCTTCTATTGGTTAAACTAACTTTTTACTATTATTCTTAAAAAACACAACTTTATTTTTTGGAGTTTTTTTAGGAATAACAGTTGAAATTAATCATAGTTCTTGCAATTAGTTTAGTTTGTGCTATGGCAATAATTGCAGGCGTTTTAGTTGGAGGCGGAATATATCAAAGCATGCTTTTTGAAGAATATATGGAGGATCTTGAGGATTCTGAGAAACCAGAACCCCTAACTGATTCAAATTTCCCTGAAATTGACGTTTTGCCGTGAAAAATTAATTTAGTCTAAACACCAACTAAGATACAAATTGACCATTTCATGTGAACATGATAATAAAAAGCCGGTAGACGTTATTGGTATTGAAATAATGTTATGTGATGAATGTGCCAAATTAATAAAAGAAGAAAAAGAATAGCAACCATCAAATTTTAAATTTTGAAACGAGTCTTGCTTTAGAGCTGACTTTATGCCACAGAAATTTTTACTGGCTTTGAGTTGTGGTTTGAGAGGTCTTTATGAAAATCAGCATGTTCCTTTTCTTGAAATGTCAAATCGCATCTAAAGCATTTCCACATGGTGATATTTGTCATATTCTATATGCGTAGAAATTGTATTTAACCTAGATGAACGATTCATCACTGAACAATTTTTTATTACAAATTTCAAATTGTAACAATTAAATCCTGACAAAAAGAAACTCTACATTCCTTTTTGGATATATGCAAATAATGAAACAAGTGCTGCAATTCCAGTCAACACAAATCCTATTGGACCTATCATAAAAGGGCTCGAAAAAAATGTCAATTTAATTATAATTTCGGATATTTTTTGACTAAACCGAAACAATGTCTTTACAAATCCTCAATTCTATGACTGATTTGGGATTTTTGGGACCTTTTTTTGAGAATTGCCCAAAGTTTACAAAGAAAAAAGGAGGGCTACTTTAGGGGATAACAATGAAAAAAACAAGTATTGGGGTTTATTGTGATAAGGTAATCTATTCTGTGGTTTTAACTGAGGAAGGCCCAATTCAGCTAAAATCAACAAATATTCACGACGGCAGAATGAGGCATTTTCGATTTATCAAGTATCTAAAATCATTTGGCGATTTTGACATGTGTGTAATTGTTCAAAATGATGAGGCAAAACCAGTGGTAAATTACCTTAGACGGGAGAAAAAAAGGCCTTTTTTACCAATAGATTTCTCGCCCATTGCAGAGCAGGCAAACTACAAGGAAAATCCCGATTTGCCAACAATTGCTAGAAAGTTAGCGTATAAAAAAAGACAATCTGATATCTTGTTTGAAGATGATCAACTCGAATTAAAAAACGGTATTGAACAGTTAGGGGGAGGTGAAAAAGCAATTCATATGAGGACATTGGATCCAGTTGTTTTGGCTTTTATGGCAGCAGCTCATGGAATTTTTACACTTGAAATGGACACAAATGAAGTTTGAGATCTTTTGTGTGTTCCACAAAATAAATTATGAATAAAAAAATAATAATTGGAATAGTGTGTATTATAATATTCATTTTAATAATAAGCATATTTTTTAGTATTAAAAATTCACAACTAAATTCTGATTCTGAAATCAAAGATGGTATTGCAGAAAACTTGGAAAAAAATAATTGTAAAGGTGATGCAAGATGCATTTCAGGATTTGTTACAAGAATAGTTGATGGTGATACAATAATTGTTGGTGGTCAATCAATTCGGTTTGCATTAGTAGATACTCCAGAATTTGGGGAAAAAGATTATGATTTAGCAAAAAATGCTATTGAAAATCTTTGTCCGGTAGGATCCAACGTCTTAATTGATGAAGATGATAAACAAACTGAAGGTAGTTATGGTAGGATTATTGGAGTGGTATATTGCAATGAGTTTAATCTTAATGAAGAGATTTTAAATTCGGGACATGCTGAAATTATTGTTTCTCTTTGTTCAAAAAGTGAGTTTGTAAATGAGAGCTGGGCAAAAAATTTTGGTTGTTAAATGTTTGAAAGAATTTTTAAAATTTAGATTAAAAATAATTAAAAGTATTCAGGAAAAATTTTTAATGAAATTGCTGTTTATTCATGAAGGTTAATCATACATAGTGTATTTGTTAAATGTAAAGATAGGAGTTGAAAGGATGAAACTCAAATTTTCCTTAAAAAATGATTTTAAAAAATCTCAAGAAATCAACCATTTCATGAAATATACGCCCAATTGATTTGAAACAGAAAAATCATTAAAAAATTGTTTAAAATCAACCAAAGGATTTCTCTAATATATTAAATATTTGTATGAGAAATTATTTAAAATTTATACAAATTTAAAGAATTTTTGGAAAACCCTTTAAATTTAAGTTTCGTATACTGTATAATACGAGGAACTATCGTGATGTCTTCATCGCAGGTGAGGTTCAGATGAGGCAGATAGAAAAAGGAAAAAGCGAAAAGGGTGGAAGCATCTAATTTCGATAGGACTTTCCAATTATTCCTCGTGTCCTATTTCGCAAAACAAAGATGTTAGACTCCCCAATTATTTTTCTTCAAACAAGTATTACAAACCTCGTTAACACCATAGGCAGTAATTATTCGGTTACATACCTTGCATTGCTTAGTCATTTCTGAATTTTGTTTAGGGAAAATTGTACCTTTTTTTCTAAATTTTTTAAAAATAAAATAGATGATAATTATAATTACAATTACAATAATTAAGTAATTTACCCACCACCAATTTTCAAATTCATTAATTCCATCTTCACCATAAAGATTTACAAGACTTCTGATGTCATATTCTGTAATCTCCATTCTATCTACTAGATAATCATTTTCAGATAGTGTCATTATAGATGGTGCGGTGTAAATTCCATTTAGTTCTGTAATCTCAGATAATTTTGCAGGATAATGATCCAATCCCAATGCATGACCAATTTCATGTTTTATTGTCTCATCGTTATACGGATCAAGAGAATTTTTAAAATGAGAAATATCAGCTATTTCATATTCTTGTCCATTAATGATTTCTATTTCTCCTTGATAAATCCAAACAGGTTCTAGATAAAAAATGGTGATATCTGCAAATCCAAACATTGCAAATGTATGGCCAGCAGTTGATATTTCATCTTCAGAGGTAGGTTCTCTTTCATAGTAAATTGTCACATCACAGATATCTTGGGAAAAAAAGTTATCATATCTTTCTTGCGATATTATCTTGTATGTAAAGTCCCAGCCTTGCTTTTCTCCAGTATAGCGAACTAGTTTATTTTCCCATTCTTCGATTGCATCAATTGTAATTTGATATAGTCTATCTTCAGCTCCTGGAAGTTTTGGATCTGTAAATTCAATCATACAGAACTCTGGTGGGGCCGAAAGTTTGTGGTCTTCAAAATAATAGTAGTTTTCTGCAAATGCAGGTAAAACCATGGTAGAAATTAGTACAAAAGCTAGAATTAATTTCATGGATATTATCAAGTGGAACTTGCCTATGTATTATTCTTGGATTTCCCTTCACTTTGAATTATCAAATTCAACCAATTTTTAAAAAAAGGTTTTATTTAGCCTCAAAAAGTGTGATCAAATTAATTTATGATTATTTCTAACATAGTGTGTTTTGTCAGGAAACAAAAAAGCTCTAATCATTAGTATAAGTGATTATGATGATAAAAAGCTAGAAAATTTAGAATTTTGTAAAAATGATGGGGAAAAAATGTACTCAACTCTTACCAATCTTGATTATGACATACCAGCTGAACGAAATCTCATAGGAAAGGTTGACCGGAAAACAATGAAGACTGCAATTTTTAATTTTTTTAAGGGTCAGCATGGAGATGACACTTTGCTTTTTTATTTTTCTGGCCATGGTTTAGGGGATGGTTTTGGTGGAAAATTTTTTGCAAATACTGATGTAGACTCCGATGTCCCTGGAATAGATGGAGTTAGATATGAAGAATTAAATGAGCAGATGGAAAGGTCCTATGCTAAAAAAATAGTTGCAATCATTGATTGCTGTTATAGTGGAGATATTGGTCTAACCCGCCAAGCCAAGTCAGCCATTAATTCAAAAAAAGAACTAGAAAAATTAGGTAGTGAAGGATTGCACAAGGTATTTGATAAAAGTCAAGGCTGTTGTGTGCTGGCCTCCTCTTCTTCAGAAAAAAAATCTTATTCATTAGGTGATGAATCTGAAAGCGCATTCACCCATTTTATTATAAAAGGTCTAAGCGGTACAAAAGACTCTGTTGATAAAAATGGATTTGTAACCCCTGAAAGTCTATCCGATTATGCTTTTGCAGAACTGGCAAAAATTCCAGAACTAAAAAACCAAAATCCAGTTAAAAACATGGCAACTTCTGGAAAAATTATTTTAGCAGAATATCCAATTTTCTCTCAACAAAAGGGAACAACTACTGTCCAACAACGAATTTTAGATTTATTAGAAAAAGAAAAAATTGTAGAATTCAATAACTTGAGAAAAGTAAATCCTAACCGACAACTAAAACTTGATGATATAGATTTAAGATACAAAGTCCTTGAAGAAATTGATTTTCAAAAAGCAAAATTGCGAAATGCCAAATTTGATTACGCTAAACTTGCAAAAGCAAATTTTTCTTACGCTAATCTTGTAGGCACTAAATTTCGCGAAGCTGTTCTAGTTAATGTTAATTTCACTGGGGCTGATCTTGCAAGATGTGATCTTTCAAGTGCATTTCTTACTGGCTCAAATCTTATAGATGCTAATTTTGAAAATGCAGAACTAGTAAACGCTGATATTACTAAAGCAAATCTTTCACGAGCCTTTCTTACATATGCAGATCTCACAAATACCCATTTTCAATATTCAAATTTATCGAATTGTGAATTAACCAGGGCAAAATGTATGGGTACAAACTTTTTATCAGCAGATCTTTCACATGCAAGATTACCTGGTGCAATGTGCATGGGGGCCAACTTTAAAGATGCTAATTTGACTTCATCACTACTTGCACGTACAGATTTTGCAGCAGCTGATCTTTCTGGCGCAGATCTTTCAAATGCCGACCTAAGCTATGCTAATCTTGGAGCTGCAAACTTGGAAAACACAAATTTAACAAATGCAATTCTAAAAAATGTAGATTTAACTTTAGTAGATTTGTCTACAACCATTACTGATGGCTGTAGAGGGCTGGAAGATTATTAATTATAATCTTGAATTTTAATTAATTGAAAAAAATTTGGATAGAGTACAATCTACAAAAAAATAATGTAAAAAAGTACTCAAAATTTAGTTTCCACTAGGGAAAAACTACGAGTACTTTAGAGAATTTGCTTTCGAATTACCTCATCAAAAGCTTCTATGTATGCAATCTGTGCAAAAATTTCTTCAGTTTGCATTGTATTTGTTGTATCAACTGAAGGTGTCAAATCATATTGGATTGCAAGAATCTCAGCTTCGACTCCTTCTAGAAGCTCTCCAAACTCGTGAACTAGTGTCCCTGCCAGATCTTCACCAGTAAGTGCAGTTAACCCTAAAGCCATAACGACTATCAGAGCTAACACTATGGTCAAACCCACAGGTTTTTTGTTGTGGTATCTAGTCACAAAAAAAATTGCAAATTATAATATTTAAAAATAAAGTAGAAAAGGTTCCAAATTTACCACGATTTTGTGGTTTAATATTTGGAAATTTCCTTGAAATTACATCTACATTCTAAATTTCCACAATAAGGACAGCTACAAAGACAGTAAAGAAGAGCATTTTTGCACCTAGGGCAATTTGGATATTTACTCTCCTTCAAATCCAAAAAAGAATTTGTTTTTTTCATTTTTCTAATATAGGCCCTCAACCCAATCTCCGCAGGATTTACAAATAATCATATTGTCTTCATTAAAAAAAGTTGGAGACCCTGGAGGACATTCACATTGTTTTATTTCCATAATAACAATAACCACTAAAAATATAATAGTGATTTTTTTTAAAACCAAAAAATTATTCAAATATTTTGGTTTTCTTACACAAATTTTTAGTTTAGACTATTTTTAAAGTTAATTGAAACTTATCCAATCAAAATATTAAATTTAAACAAACAATTATTTTTTCTTGAAAAATTAAACATTTCAAAAGAAAACACATGAACATGTTTATTTCTCTTAATCGCCTTTTTTAGCTGAAAAAATTGAGAGAAGATTATGCAGAATATACAAAGTGTACAGTATGTCAGTCATCATTATTACTTTGTGATTGTAATTGCCCAAAGTGTGGGAAAAGAGAGAATTGCACTTGTGAACTCATGCCACTATCAACTGAAATGAATTATTAATTAAAAATAATTAAATTTTCAAGAAGGAATTTCATAAAAAATTGTTTGGCTTAATTTATAATTTTAAACAAATTTTCAAATATCAAACTATATGATTTTTATTTTATTATACTATAATTATACTGGTAGTAATCGCCTGAAAGAAAACGTTGGGACGAGTGAAAAGGATCAACGACCATTACATTTCAGATTTGCGTCTGGTTTTCAGTTGGTTACTATCAATTCTAAAAAACTAAAATTTCCAACAAATATTTTTACCATTTCTCCATTAAAATCACATTCATTCCCAATAATTACCGCACCTCTTAAATTACCTTAATTTATTGCCAGTCATGTCGGATGAATTTAAATAAGATTTGTAATGATGTGCTGAAATCAAACACCAAGATACGGTTTACAGGAGTTTTAAATTCGAGAGGAGATTTGGTTGCCAGCAAAAACCGCACAGACTCTCGTTTGCTGAGTGACAATGAGGTTAACATGGCAGTCCATTATACCTATGATAGGTGGACAAATCTAAAAAATTTAGAATTTAAACTCGGAAAAGAACTTGAATCAATTACGAATTATGAGAAAGTAACCACAATTAGTATGGCCCTTGAAAAAGACCTTTTCTTGTTTAGCCTAGAGCCTGGTTCTAACTATAGAAAAATTATTTCTGATGTGAGAAAAATCATTGAACCGCCAGTTAAAACCAAATCAAAGAGTAAAACTTCTAAAGCAAAGATAAAAAAGACATCCACAAAAAAAAGACAATCTAAAAAATAGTAAACAATTAATTTATTTAATCTCCAATAAGCTTAAGTTGATATTTCTTTAAGAAAAATAATGAGTCTTAGAGGAGGAGTATTTTCAAAAAAAGAACTAGCAATAATTGTTGGAATTTCAACGCTTGTATCAGTAATTTTGTATATTTGGTATGTTACAGGAAGATAAAAGGTAAAAATTTTGCATAGTATTTGATAGTTGCAATAACTGATTTAAATTCAACAACAACGTACACTAACAGAGAGAAAAAGGTGAATTGAATTAAATAAAAAATTAAAAATTTCAATATTTGCGCTTATGTTATTGTTTCTAATTTCAGCTCCTAGTCAAATCCAAAAAAGCTTTGCTCAAATTGAAAATATTGATTCAATTGAAATTGAGATACATGGGTGGGACAAAATTGAATCAGAAAGTTCAGATGTTTTAGTACTAGATGTATCTTTTGTCAATAATGGAGAGGCTTCAATTGATATTTTTACAGACTATCTAATCTTGATTGATTCACAAAAACAATCAGTAAGCCCTTCTTCTTATTTGGAGTTAAAAGATGAAGGATTTTTTATTTTATTTGAGGATTGTACAAACAATTCTACCTTTAGTTTAATGCCAGGACTATCGCAGAATGAAAATCTATGTTATAAGATTCCAAAGGATGCAAAATCCTCATTTTCTATGGAAATTTATAATATGTTACCTGATTTGTGTGCTGAGCCAATTTTTGAGTGTAATTCAAAATCATTTTCCTTTTCACTTCAAGCACAGCCCGAAAAAGAGTCCAGTTGTATTGAAAAACTAGGAGAAGATCAAGTTATTGTAATGACTGACAAGGATGATTATGACAAAGGAGATACCATTAGTGTTTATGGATGTCTTTCAGAGGAGGCCTTTACCAAAGGAGTCAATATTGTACTTTATGATCCAAATGGGGAACAAATTGAATCAAGCACCTTTGTTCCAAATACAGATAGAACATTTTTTCAAGAATTTGAAATTGATGAGAAATTTGGCTTAAACGGAACCTATTCAGTTGAAGTGGATGCAGGTGGAATGTATTCTTCTTCAAAATCATTTGTTGTGCCTGAATTTGGGCCACTTGCCCTGATAGTTTTTGGGACCTCATTGGGAATTATCTTCCTTGGTAGAAACCTTAAACCAATTTTTTCACAATAAAATTTTACTTTTTTTTTGGAATTTTTTGAGGCTAAAATTGGGCATAATTTGGGAATAAATTTAAAATTATTTTTATAATTATGCCTTAGGGCGCTAGAATTGGGAAGAGTTGTAATATTTTATTTTGACACGGAATCAGATTTAATAAATTTCGAAAACCAAAACGATCAGGCGATATTTTGGAGGATTCAATGGTTAAAGTATTTTTTAAACGGAGCATAAAATGAAGAAATTTTTAATCTATTTGATTTTTGCATTTGGTGTTTCTATTTCTGCTTCGGAAAATGCTTTTGCTGTAGTTTATGATGGATCAAAGGCAGCAGTAATGTTGACTTTTGAGCATTCAGAAGATAACCAGCTTACTGCAATTGAAAATAGCATGGGAGACATGATTGGAACAATTTCGGTTATTTCAGACAGGGTGGGCCTTAGCGGATATATCACTCAACAGGAATTACTTGATTTGCAAGAAAGAGGATTTGAAATTTCAGGACACTCTAAAACCCATGAAAGACTTTCTTCGTCAACTTCTGATAGTGTTTTGTATGAGGAACTTGTTCAAAGCAAAATCGATTTAGAGAATATGGGATTTCAAATAATTGGATACGTGTGGCCATTTAACATTGTAACTAATGATGCATTTGAAGTGGTTCAAGAAAATTACTTGTGGACTACTTTCTATTCACCAATCCCTTACTCTCCAGATTATATGGATATGGAAACATTGAATACATCATTTGAGACATATGGAATTTATCATACCCACTCTCATGGCATTGGAACTGGTTATGCATTAAATACATTTTCTGAGGTTAAAGATGAGATTGATTTTGCAATTGCAAATGATATGTTGATTGGTTTTAAATTTCATGAAATAAGTAATGGAGGAGGTCAATTTGTAACATCTATTTCTTTGTATGAAGATGTAGTTGAATATATTCAAGAACAAAAAGATTTGGGAAATATTGATGTCTTAACTCGCAGTCAAGGAATTGGAATGGACAATGCTGACAGTACGCCACCTACTACTACTGCTTCTCCTCCAGGAGGAGAATACCTTATCCCACAACTAGTTTCGTTAACAGCTGATGAGACTGCAACGATTTACTATGCTCTAGATGGTAGTACTCCTACTACATCAAGCACAGAATACACCGAACCAATTTTAATTTCAGAAGATACCACACTCAAGTTTTTTGGAGTTGATGAATCAGAAAATCAAGAAGAAGTAAAAACTGAAGAATATACTATTCTTAATCCAGGTTCAAACGTTATCCCATTTGAAGGGGGAGGAAATGTATTGTGTAGCGCAACTCCATGTTCTCTTCCAATTGAGGTAAGTCCTGGAGAGGATAGGATGATAATTATCGTATCAACGGTTGAGGGGCCAATTAGCTTAATTGATTCAATTGATAATACGGGAGGAACTGGTCAGGGAATTTTAGTTGGAAGAGAGCAAGTAGGCATAGATGGTGCCTTGCAAATGGTAGAGATGTGGAGAATAATGGAATCTGATATTATAGATGGGACAAATACAGTTTCAATAAACTTTGATGCAATACCCTCTGATGCTGGAGTCTCTTTGATGTCATTTTCAGGAGTGGCTCAGCAACCTGAGGCTGGATTTGCCTCAAGTACCGTAGTTTCCAACCCGACAATTTCTACTGAAATTACCACTCTGGTAGATGATTCCCTAATAATTTCCGCTGTAGGTAACGGACAGACAGGTGGCATATTTAGTACTCATGGTGATGGGCAAATAGAAAGACACAGTTTTTCAATTCCAAGTGCATGGCATTTAGTAACAACTGAAGTAAAACAAGCAGCAGGAGTAGATGTTCAATCTCATACTTATTCGATAAATTCAAATCGTCAGGCACAAGTGGTAGCATTTTTTATGCCAGCATTTCCTGATTTAGATAATGATTTGATTCCAGATGATGAAGATCTTGAAAATATAATAGACTCTTCTACTACTATTTCTGAATCTCACACAGTTGCAAATGTAACAGTACAAGATGGAGCAGTATTGACAATTCCTGATGGTTTATCCTTAACGATTAACTCTGGAAGTAACATTACAATAGAAGGTGGTAGTGGAGTTATGATAAAATCTGGTGGAGCACTTTGGGTGAATTCTTGATACAAATTTCAAAAACAAATTTCAAATTTTTTCTAAATCTGAAAATATTCTTTTAATTATTATTAAACAAATGTTCAAAATGAACACCTTCCATGTTATATAGTTCAAAGACTAAATCGCTTTGATGTTGAGAGACATCAAATCTATTAAATAGATTGCGTGGCCCTGCAGAACAAAAAAAGAAAAAAGATCAAAGATCTGAAAAAGAGAGGTAATCTCTCAGTGTTCTGTGAAAAAGGGTTACGCCCTTTAAAATTTTAAAAAATTTTTCAAAATAGTTTATCGAAGCTTGATTACATCAATATTTACCAAATATTGAATAGCTGCAACCATCTCTTCTTCAGAAACTATACCATCAATATACCACTGCATGGTAGTTTTTACCCAATCAGGTACTTTTTTGAAATTTCCTTCAATTGATCCTGAATCTGAAATTAAGGTTGGGTGGTCAATCACAGTGGGGGGATTAATCAGAGTTGTAGTCTCTTCAGAAGGATATACAATCCATTTGGAACCGCCTTCTGGAAGAGTAATGTCATGATATGTTATGGGAAAGTCCCTGAAGGGTTTTGAAAAGGATTTCTCAAAGATTCCTGTAGAAACATCAGTCTCATACAAAACAAAGTCATTTGTTAAAGTGATAACGTCCTCACGAAGATTGCTAAAATTCATGTCAGGATCTATTACTCTGATTAAATTCAAATTCCCAGAAGAATCAGCTTCCACTTCTAATTTTCCTAAAGTCCAGGAAACTTCTGCTGTTTTGCTAATTTCCCCAAATTCTCCTGAAAAAGTAACCGTAATCTTGTCTGATTTGTAGGCCCCAATCTTTCCATTCTCAGGACCACTTCCTCCAAATTCACTAGTCATATCATCTACATGTGTGGTCTTATCAACATCAAGGTTTTTGTCACCTGTCAAAGCAATTGTGCCATTGAAAATTCCAGATCCTGGTTCTGTCTCCTTTAGAACATAAGAAGAAAGTTTTCCCATACCAGTTCTTACTTCTATTTCTCCTCTATTTTTTTCACCAATGGTTTCTTTTTTAGAATTATCCTCATCAAAATCTGGTGATACTATCCAAAAATTAACTAAATCAGTCATACTGTAAGTTGGTTTGTTAAAAAATATGTTAGATTCTATGTAGTCAGGAGCTGTAGATTCGGATTGAAAAATCCAAATTGGTTGCTGCCCAGACAATTCACCATGTGTTAGTTTTAAGTTAAACTGACCTTCTGGTTGCCAGTTTCCACCCAGTATTGTAATGTCTTCTGCAAAATTACCATCTGATTCTAATTCAGCGTTCCTTGAAAAAATAATTTCGTTTTTAGAATTTTCAATTTCAATTAAAATTTCTTTATCTCCTTGAATGGGATAAACAGTTCCTAATACTTGGATAGTATCTCTATGATAGTAATCGTGTCTATCTGTATTCCAATCAATTTCAGAATCTGCAAATGCAAAACCTACAAAACCTGTAACAAAAATTATAGAACAAAACCCAGCAAAACTTTGATAATTAAAAACCAATATTGGCTTGATGAATTAATGGTTTAATACCATTACGTAGAAATTCTAAGATTCAAATTTCAATTAAACAAAACAATTTGAAAATTATGGCCATAATCAAATTTAGTTTTTAATTTTTTATTTTGATTTTATTTCTTGTTCAGTTAGCGGCCATTTTTTTAGTATTTTTGTCGGAATTGGGTTTACTTTGCTAAGACCTTTTAGAACAGATACCAATAATTCTATTTTTACAGGTTTTCGTATACACTGATACGCTCCACGAACAATAAAGTCATCTATCTCATCATCAGATGCAGAAGATTCAACAAAAACAATTGTGGGTTGTTTTTTTAACAGATTTACTTTTTCAAGCGAAGTTATAGCATCTTTGTTTGTATAACCGGGCTTTGCTAAATCCATCAATACGAGATCATATTTTCCATCACGAATAAAACGAATGCATTCTCTACCATCACAGATGGATGTATATTCATAATCATCAGAATGAAAGCACTTTATCCAATAATCAATATTCCCACTATCATCTATCCCAAGGATCTTCATTTTCCCTAATTTTTGGGGAAATTCTTGCATA
Organism: Nitrosopumilaceae archaeon; assembly: GCA_028279545.1. Classification (GTDB taxonomy): domain Archaea; phylum Thermoproteota; class Nitrososphaeria; order Nitrososphaerales; family Nitrosopumilaceae; genus Nitrosomaritimum. The sequence continues at coordinate 196,750 of JANQNN010000035.1, read as the reverse complement.
AAAAGACCAATTTGTTCATTTAATCACAACTGAAAATCAGCCTCGAGAATCTTGGTTTTTCTTTTATTGGATTCATACCTAATCAACACGATTTGAGAATTGCAAGGTCAGATTCTAATGAAAATACCCTACTTTTGGGATATCCAAGCAATGGTTTGGTGGGAACTTTTTCGACTTCATATTTGATTTATTATTTGAAACTAAAACAACTAGGAGAAATAGATATTCCAAATCTTATTGCGCCTTTGTTTGTTGAAAACGGGGAAATTTTAGGTCCCATTAGAAGTTATAAAAAAGACAATCTGTTTGTAATTATTTCAGACGTACCTTTTGATGATTATTTAGCAGATGATTTTGCCCGAGTCATAGGAGCATTTTGCAAAAAATATTCAATTAAAAAAATTGTGATTGCAAGTGGAATGGAAACCATTAATCCAAAGAAAAAAGATAAAAAAATTTTTGGACTTGTTACACATCAAAAGTTAGAAAACATACTTTACCAACATAACTTGCCAAAATTTCTAAATGGCTCAATTTTTGGAACAGATTCAGCAATTATTTCAGTATTTAGAAAATTAAATATCCCCACACTTGTTTTGTATGCAGAATGTCATCCCTTCTTTCCAGATCCTGGTGCATCAATACAAGCAATTGTTACTGTTGCAAAAATTTTAGATCTTAAAGTAGACACAAGTGATATTCAAAACAGAATGGAACAGCTTCGTATACAGCACCGAAATCTTATGGAAGAAACAATTCGGGCAGCTCAACGTCAAAAAGAAAAACAAAAACGCACACCACAAATTTACAGATGATATTATGAATGACGAAAATAATTTTGAATTAAGTCTACTTTTCCCAAAATTTAGTTCATTGTTTGATGATGTTGAACACAAAAGCCTTTCACCATTATCGTTTCTTCGTGAATTTGAGCATTACTGGTTGCTTGAAGTTGATTTACCGTTGGTAAGTAAAAAAGACATTCAAGTTACTTTTGATGAAAATACAATTAACGTACAGGCAAAACTCAAAAAAATATATTCTCAGGAAAATTTAGGGCAAATTGCAAAGTTTGAGTATTTTAAAAAATCTATTTTGTTGCCAAGAAATATTGATACCAAAAAAACCACAGCAAAATTCCAAAAAGGTAGACTAGAAATAAAAATTCAAAAAAAAGTAACTGGAAAAAAAATCAAAATAGAATAAAACTTAAGATAATATTCCTTTTTTACCTATTTTCACATCTGAAATTAAAGAACTACTTTTTAACAAAGACTTTACACTTCAATTCATGGATAGAATTGCACTAATTGATGGTTATGATCAAAAAAGAGTACGAGAAACTCTAAACCTTCTTTTACGAGACAGGAAAAACGAATTTAGAGAGATAGCAGATTCAATTGGAATTCCCCTAACATCTGAGGATTGGGAGGTCATTATCTTGAAATTCTGCCTGGATTATGAAGACTGTTTTAAAACTTGGACTGCCGACCCGGAACCTTCAACTCTAAAAAACACAAAGTGCATGACCATCATGCGTTCATTTGCAAGAAAAAAAAAGAGTTTTCCTGAAATTGTCCATTTACAAAATATGGCAAATACCCTGTACACTGAATTTCATCAAACATACAAACGAGTTAGTTAAATCATATTTTAAAATAAATTGAATTCGATAATTTTTTAAAATCTATACTTCTTATCAAATAACATGGATAACAATACAAAATCCGACGAAAGTAAAAAATTTTCTCTTTGTGAGGAACTAAAAGAAGACACTTCAGAGGTAATTAAAAAACTTGAATTGCAAACTCCTACACTATTCCAAAATTATTCAGATTTGTACACAACATATCTTCACTTACTTGATGATATCTACGGAACATGCTATATCTCTGAGACAGAATTATTGGAAAAACTAAATCTTGATCCAAAAATATTAAATCAAATTAAAACAAATTCGGATTCTATAAAGAAATTTTATCTTGAAACAATAGATATGAACACAAAATACATTGATGCATGTATAAAGATGGAGATTTCTGCAATCAAAGCTTTTGATAAATATTTTCATGTTATGATGGATTCCTATGGAAGTCACTTTTCGCAGTTTAAGGAATATACAAATTATTAAAAAAATCTAAAAAAGAACTGTATCAAAAATAAAATTATTTGTACATTCAAACCTTTCCTATAACTTTTGTTTAAAGTATCTCAAGTTTAGATTTATTAAAATAAAAAAGAAAAAGAGGAAAAACTTTATCGTTTTTTCGCTCTTGATTTTATACCTACTTTTCTAGAAGTTGAACGTTTAACGGTCTTTCGTTTTGCTGCTTTTCTTACGCTAGATTTTTTTCTAGTTAAAGATGCTCGTTTTTTAGTGGCAGTTCTCTTTCTTGCTGCACCAGCTCTTGTAGTTTTTCTAGCCTTGGCAGCTGCATTTCGTTTTCTAGTTCTTGCTGCTTTTTTTGCTGCAGCACTTCTTTGTGCTTTGGTTTGAACCATTATGATTGTTCAAAAAAAATACTAGATCTTATAGTAAAAACGTTAATAGTTTTTAATCTAATGGATAATGTTTTGATAATCTATTTTTGATAATCTTTAATTTTTACTTTTTAGGCTTGAACAAATTGGATTTTTAGTAGGAATTCTAGTTCTCTTCTACTAACTGTATAATTTTTTTAATTATTGCATCGTGGTTTACACCAATTTCCGTGGCCACTATCAGAAGCATCGAATCTTTTAGAGGAAATGTAATTCGTTTTATTTTCTCATATTCAGTAATAGAATATTTTCCCTTTCCTAAAAACGGATAAAGCAATTCCCTTGATTTCCACCGCAAAATGGTATTGAGTGTGGATTTTGTAATCTCCTCTGGCGGTAAATGAGATCTTACTCCTTCTCGCATTCCTCCTCCTAACAATTCTCCATTATAATGATAAATTAAAACAGCTCTTATTTGGGGTTCAAGCCCTAATACAGTTGAGCTAAACTTTGCATAATCCAACAGGTATAGTTAGAATTAATCAAATGTAAATTTTTCATTTAATTGATGATTAGTTCTAAATTTTTTTTTAAACTATGGTTAAAGTAACGCCCTTGCAGTTTATGTAAAAGGCATTACTTCACCTTTTGCAGCTTTTTCGGAAAGTTTTTCTTTTTCTTCTTTCTTTTGTTTTTCCTTTTTCATTCTAGTGTCTTATTACCAAAAATGAAATTTATAGCACATCAATTAATTCCTTAAAATTTGTTTAAATTAAATTAATTTTCTGTATGATTTTAAAGTTTAAACTATATTGAAAAATTTTAACAGAATAAACGCAAAATATGTTTTTTTCAAAAAAAAATTTCTTGTAACCAGATGTTTTTTTACAATTAATTTTCAATCTTAAATGAATGTAAAAAAGAAAAATTTAAAAAATTTCAAAAGTTTTTTTAATCTAGTTTTTAGGTTAAGGTCTAAATTTACTTTTGTCCCATCCTTGAGGCCTCTCCACTTTTTATTTTATTGAAATCATCTAAGACCTGCTCATCTTTTCGTTCGTGTTCTTGTCTTTTTACCCGTTGTTTGTCTTTAGTAACTACTGCTGTACCAATAGCTTTTGCTACAAGAATTGGAGATTCTAGTACATCACAAGCAGACTCTTGAGCAGGATCATTTGAGGGAGTAATTATCTTATAGGCCTCAAAAAGTATCTGTCGGCTTGATTTTCCCACCTTGAGAATTTTGCCTGTAACTTCAAGAAAATCCCCTCCACGTACTGGCTCTAAAAATTCCACCTCTTTGTAGGCTCGAAGAAGGCCCTCATCTCCATCATATCGTATTGTAATCTCTGTTGCCACATCCCCAAAAAGCTGCATTATATGTGCCCCATCTACTAGATTTACTGCGTAATGAGCATCATTGGAACTAATTCTTACTCGTAATTTTACTTCAGGGAATATTTCCATTCTATAATTTAGACGTCTTGTAATATTAGATTTTTTTTCCAAACTAATATCAATTCAATTTTTTTAAAAAACTTGGAAAAAAGAAAACAAAAAATTTTGTAACATTTTCTATAATTCAGTAGTGATCCTTATTAGATTTGGATGAATTTTTTTCAAAACATGGGGGAAAAGAAAGAAAAAATTTGCATATCGGTTCTTTTTTTTGCCCTCTTTAGTTTGATGATTCCATTTTATGGAATGACACCTGCTTACGCAATTGATTCTGATGGTGATGGGGTCGATGATTCTGTAGACATCTGCATTGGAGATGATGCAACTGGAGACTCTGATGGTGATGGTACATGTGATGATACCGACCCCACCCCAACAGGAGATGATGACCTTGATGGCGTAGATAATGCATTAGACCAATGTATTGGAGATGATGCATCTGGTGATACAGACGGCGATGGCATTTGTGATAATTTAGATTTTACACCAACAGGAGATGATGATAATGACGGAGTAGACAATGCTGAAGACCTTTGTAATGGAGATGATGCAACTGGAGACTCTGATGGCGATGGAATTTGTGATGATATAGACACCACTAGTGAAGGAGATGCAAAATCTGAGCACTTCTTAAGTTATTCAGTAAAAGAAACCAAGAAAACACCAAAGTTTGAATCCGTTTATGTAGATTTATCAGACCAATTTGGTTCTGGAGAGTTTAAGGTCAAAAAACCTGTAAAACTATACAATCCTGTAGATAAAAATGAAGAGGGAATATCAGACGAGATAACCCATCTTGTAGGATACAAGATAAAAACAAAAGATAGTGATTATTATGAAGACCGTGAAATCAAAGTTTTAGCAACAAACCAATTTGGTGAAATAACTTTGGATGTAAAAAAACCAAAGCTCTTGCTTGTTCCTTCAGCTAAAGATCATTCATCAACACCTGAGGAACTAGATCCTGTAACTACCAATCATTTCATGTGTTATAATGTTAAAGTTGCTGAAGACACACCAAAATTTCAAAAAAGAACCGTAAATGTTTTTGATCCAAACTTTGATGAGAACAGAGATCTTAAAGTCAAAAAACCAAAAATGCTTTGCAGTCCAGTTCAAAAAATACATGATGATGTAACAACTGAGATTGAAGACTCTGAGAACAACTTACTATGCTACAAAGTCAAGAAAGAAAGAGGTGAGGCAAAACACAGCAAGACCAGTGTATTTACTAACAACCAGTTTGGTCCTGAAGCATTAGATACAAAGAAGGAAAAAGAACTTTGTGTACCTTCAGAAATTGAGTTGGAAACTCCCCTAGTTATTGAAGAAGAGGAAGAAGATGATGATGACGAGGAAGAAGATGAGGAAGACGATGACGAAGAAAATGAAGATGAAGATGACTAGTCAAAGTTAGAAAAATAAATTTTACTAGTCTTCAAGAAATAAACAGGATACAAAAAATATTTTTCCAATAATTGTAATTTTTGAAATTTCAAAAATGAATGTTGATGAACTATTGACGTAATTTTTGAGGATAAAATAATTTTAACTCTTCAATATTTGGTCAATGAAAGAGTAATTAAACTCTAGTAAAAAACTGCCACCTTTTGCCATTTCATCTGAAAACAATTCTAATGAGTTTTGACTACTTGGCAACAGTGTATCTCCTAATACCAAAAGGCTGATAGTACCTACTCCAAGTGCAACTACTATTGCCAAAATTGAGGTTAACATCATTTTTTGGTTCATGATATCTTTCATGCAGAAAAAAAATACTTAACCTACCCCATTTGTTATTAAGATTTGTTACAAACAGTCAGTTTGAATTATTACTTTTTTAATGTGGTTTGAAAAATTTCCAAAAATTACCTTGGTTTGACCTTAAGGCGTTTCTTGTAGTATTAAGTAAAGGTCCTTTGCGATAAATGAATTCCATTTGTTCGTATAGTGAGTATGATACGAACTGATTCCATCAAATGGATCTTGGGCATTTGAATCTATGGTAATTGCTACAAAGTTTGAAGCATCTCCGCCTGCATACTTTATCCCAATTCTATCATTTGCAAGTATTTGGTAGGTCTCTCCGGAAGGAAGGGAGAAGGTATAGTCTTTTGAAATTGTTGTAAGGGTCGCAACGTCAATGGTACCAAATAGTTTTTTTACAGTTAGATTTTCATTAAATACTCCGATTTTTGCAGTCCCAGTTGGAAGACCTTCCTTCATTAGATTCAAAGTAATAGTATCAATATTATCTCCAATTAGTTGAGAGGTAGGCGAAACAAATTCTGCCTGAATTCTTTTTCCAGAGAAAACGCTTTGTGTGGTGCTTGCAGTGGTATCGCTCATATGAGTAATTAGTCCTGAAAGCGAGTTTACTTGTAAGGCTCCACCTGACTGTATTAAAACTCCACTTCCAGGTTGTATCGTAATGTTTCTTCCAGGAGGAATTGTCAATGTTACATCATCGGGAATCGTTAGAATTGAATTATTTTGAATTGTCATATATCCATTGAGAATTGTGTTTGAGCTAACAACACAGCTTGTTTGGATATCCCAATTCCCATCTAGTGGTGCAGGATCACAATATGGGTGTATGAAGGGAAAAACAGTAATTGTAATTGATTCCTCATCAGGAACATTTCCTCCAGCATCCGCAGGTGCATTATATGTAATAATATAATTTCCAGGTGCAAATGTGTCTACAGTGTCGCCTCCAATTGATAAGGATTCAGAATATTCAGGATCATTATCAGAAACAGCGCCACCTTGTTCAGTATAGGTTGATTCTAAGAGAATCGTTTCACTAATTCCATTTACGGTAATTACTGGTTTTTCAATATCAGGCAAAATTGTAACGATTCGGGTTTTCTGATCTGGAATATTTCCTGCAGCATCAGCTGGTGCGTTGTACTCTATAAGATAGTCACCGGGATTGTACGTATTTACTGGAATTACAGCATTTAGGAAAACTGTTCCATTATAATTTGGATCGTTGTCGGTTACAGAAGCTCCTGCATCAGAATAGATTCCACCAAATGGAATTGATTCATCACCAGCGTTTAGAGTAATTACTGGTTTTTCCATATCAATTGTATATGTTGCACTGGCAAGAAATTCAATATCAAATGAAAAGAATCTCAAAGTTGTAGTTGTTGATACTGGGATTGGATCGGTATAAACTGGACTAGAAATGGTTGGAGTACTTCCATCAGTAGTGTAGTAAATTGGAGGTAAATCTGAGTATAATTCTACCATTAGCACTGTGTTGTAGATTCCCTCAGGAGGTGTAGCAGTAACTGTCCCATCAACATATTCGTTGATAAAAACCCGCTGAGTTGCAGTATTTGAATTGCCTGAATGGTCAAGGGCAGTCCAAGTTACAATTGTTTCACCAATTGGAAATTCCGAAGTTGGATAATCATTGACTGCTATTGGAAAAGGATCAATATCATCAGAAAATACTGGTGTCCCTAGGTCAACAAATGTCAAAGGTATTCCTTCTTCTTGATCTGCTTCTACATCATCGGGTGCTGTAATACTTGGAGGAGTCCAGTCAGAACCACTAACATTGATAAAAAATGACCCGGTGCCTTCTATTCCTTCATCTTCTGCAGTACATGACACAACGGTATTTCCTACAGGGAATAAATCACCTGAATCATGAGTACAATCAGCAGTAACTGGATCACCATCACTTGTTGCAGTTACAGTAAAACCAACATTTGCACCTGAAATTGTAATTTCAGATAAATAAACAATATTAGAAATTTCAAAATTAAATTCACTATCTGCACTAGCTTGCATTGGAATGATTGTAATAACAGCAAAGAAACATGCAATAGTACAAAGTAAAGTTACGTAATCATTTTTTAATAATTTTCTTTGCATTTTCATATTGTTTTGCTTTTGTTTTTCAGATAATATTTTGTTGATTATCAATTCGTAGAAAAACATAAATCAATTTCTTTTTTCTGCTATTTGAAATTGTTTTTTTGTTTTTGTTTGGAAACTTTTTAGAATTTTGTAATATTAAAAAATTACAATGTTTGTAAATTAAAGTTATTTGTGCGCAAAAAACTTTGAAATTTAATTAAATTTTACATGGAGCTGTCAAAAAAAAATGTGACACAGGAAACATCTTAAATTTTATTTTTGTATATGAATATTATACGAAAATCTGACGCTATTCATGTTATTGTGTAGTTTTGTCCTGTCAGATTTTTTTCTTTTATTTTTAATTCCAGAAACCTGAAATTAATTTAACTCACAACAAGAACGGGCACCTTTGAGCTTTGGACAAGTGCGCTTGAAACACTTCCTAATGAAGGACCAGTTAATTTTGTTGTACCTCTGCGACCCATAACTACTAAATCAAATTGTTTCTTTTTTATTAAATCTAATATCTTTTCAGCAGGATTTCCATAAAGTATGAATTGATTTGTTGAAATGCTTTCTTTGTATGCCTGATATTTTGAATCTTTTAAGAATTTTTTTACATGGCTAATCAGTTTTCCCTTATAGGGTTGGACTACTTTGGCGACTGCATTATGATATGAAATTACATGAACCAAAGATATTGCTCCGTTTGATAATTTTGCAATGGCAATTGCGTTGCTTAATGCCCTTTTTGAATTTACAGAATTATCAAGAGGAACAAGAATTTTTTTAAAAGTTTTTACCACGATTCAATTTCCCAAATACCTTTTAAATAATCTCAATACGAATGTCAACACTGAGAAGAAACAAAAAATAATTTACAATTGGTTTTCTGCTTTAATCTTGCCACTAATTTAGAAAAATTAATTCTTAAAGCTTAGGTAACATTGTTAGGTTACAATTGTTAATAACTCCTTTAATACAAAATGCCGTGAAATTATCGATGAAGACAAAAACCAAATATCTGATTCCTGCATTTGCGGCAGTCTTTGCCCTAACTTTTGCCATGGCAACCCCCCTAGTAATGGCAGAAAGTGGAAATGATGGTCACTCCAAGTGGAGTGCAAAACATCACAAAGGACATTTTGCAGTAACTGTGGAAGGATTTACTGGCCAAATTCCAGTTCCTGAAGATATCAACAGAGAAATTATGAAAGAACTCAGGGACCAAGTTAGTGTCTCGATTGTAGATGCAGTTGGTGCGATTCCTGAAGACGATGAAACCAACTACATGGGAGCGAAAATTGGCCTAGTAAAAAATGAAAACGGTGAGAAATTTGTGGCTTGGATTCTCAAAGGTATGACTACAGATGATGAGACTGTAACCAAAAACATCCTAGTAGTTGATGCTGGAGATGCAGGAAATACACAAACAGTTACCAAATCTTTTGATCTTTCAAGCATTGAAGAGAGAAAATCTCAGTGGGAGGAGCGAAAAAGCAACTTCTCAGGTGACTTTGAAAGAATGAAAGAAAAATTCCAAAGAAACTTAGGTGCATAAACTAGCACCAATTTTTTTCTTTTTTTGTAAATTATTTTAATATATAATGCTAAGTCTTTTTTTGGTAGATTCATTTTTTCATCAAGTTTTAAAATTAGCAAACCTATCGTTGGGCTTTGTTAATTATAGTTTTTTTTTCTGACCATTCAAATAGGCCTTAATGAAAAAGCAGAAATTTTTTTCTAAAGAATCATTTTAAAAAAAAGGAGAAAGGTTGTAACTATTGTGTGTCGGCCACATTAGTTACAGGATAAACATATGCCTTTCCTACTTGCATTAGGGGAATTCTAATGCTATCTTCTGAGAATTTGATTTTAGCAGCTTTGAATCCAAGTGCATATTCATTCTCAACAAGTGATGGTGCATAGTTTCCAACTAGAGATATTCTAAACTCCAGACCACTATCTAAAACTCCGGAACCGTGAAGTCTTAGTTTACCGTCGAATGCTTTTCCTTTAAGGAGGAGTTTGACATCTCTATCTTCAACCTTCATTGTTCCTTCTGCTTTGACTTTCCATTTTCCGTCAGTTCTTTTTACTGCAGTACCTTCAATGTAGATTGAAGTTTCAAAGGCATAACCTCCAATTATTGCCCATCCTTGAGTTTCTCCCTTAAATTCTACTTGTGGGTGAACCTCAAATACATCAGTTGGTTTGACATCAGATAGTTCGGGGGCGATATCTGAAATATCTGAAATCAAAACATCTGTAACGGCAGAATCAGTAGGTCTAACTAGGTCGGGTTGTGCAGCGTCAGTTGTTTGTGCATAGACATCATTGAATGCTATCGCTGTTGTAAACAGGGTTAACATCATTAGTCCTGCAATGATTGTTTTGTTTTGATTTTTCATTGAAAAAGGATTTGAAAACTGAATTTAAACAATTGTTAACATTTGTGACGTAACAAAGTTACTTTGAAAATTATTAAAATCCTTGTTTTTTGAGGCTAAAAATGGCAAATTTGATTAAATTTTGTGTGTCCGAATTAGTTCATACAATATCTATCAAAGCAATTAAAATTTAAAAAATGATTTAAAATTTTTATATATTTTCCATCTAGAAAAAGAACAAAGACATGAGTACTAAAAATAAGAAAATTATCCTAACATAGGAAATCTATGGCGGATTAATGGAGAATTGATTTGGTACGCGAATATCGAGATAGAATTTACATCAGAAAAGATATTCTTTTGAAACTTTACGAATATGGAGAAATGAATCAAAGCAAATTGATGAGTATTTGCGGGTTAAATAATGTAAAACATAAGGGAATTTTGGATGATATGTTAGAAAAAGGAATGCTAGAGTTAGAAAAAGAGCCATGGGGAAATAAAACCATCTTAAAGTACAAAATCTCTCAAAAAGGCATTACTCTAATGGAAGAAATTTTAAATCCTTATGAAGAATTTTTCCCAAGGGAGGACCAAAATGTCAAGTAACAAAGTTCCTCAAGCATTTTTAACAAAAACTAGGAGGACTAGATGTGACTGATTCGGATAATAATTCAAAACGACCTGAAAATATTTTTGAGGTTCTAGATGAAATGATGCACCAACTAGGAAAGTCTCGAAAAGTATTCATGATTATGATATTGTCTACATTGATTTTACCACCACTTGCGTTGCTAATGATGACAAGTATCTTTGATCCTCCCATAAATGAAGAACTAGATGCACGTTTGCTTATTCATTTAGAGAATGGTGATATCACCGAGGAAGAATATGAAAACATTAAAGAAAAAATAATTGACCGTGGACGCACAGAACTCTTTTTAAAACCGCCTCAGTTGGTTATTTTTATTATTTCTATTGTATGGCTGGGAATAGGAATTAAACAATGGATTAGCGTATCAAAATGGGATAAAAGATATCAAAGATTCAAGGCCCAACAAAAAGATATTGATAAAAAATTATCTGACGAGCCTGAAGATGAATAGCTCAGATGAGTTCAAGGTAATTTTATTCCATAACAAAGTTACAGAAGTATTTTAAACTGTTTTTCATCATATTTGGCATTGTTTAGAAAGATTTCATCAATTTCATTAATGCTTATTCTGGTTTTAGGTATCTCTAGCTCATTTGGGGTACATGCTGAAGATTATCTGGATGTATCTGAAAATAAAAAAAATTCTGTATATTCTGATGATTTGGCCCCAGAAGAGCGTGAAAAAACTGAAGAAATAAACGATGAGGATAATGATTCTCAAGGAAATTCAGAACCTGAACGTGCAGGAGAAGAAGATAAACCCCCAGCAAACCTTGGCCCTGCGACTGACCCAGAACCCACTCCAGAACCACCAGCAGACCCAGAACCCACTCCAGAACCACCAGCAGATCCTAAACCACCAACAGATCCTAAACCACCAACAGATCCTAAACCACCAACAAATCAAGATAGGGACAGGCCTCAAGGTGAGGACAAAAAATGTTGGATTGCAGAAAATGGTGTTTTAAGATGTGAGGGCCATGACGGTAAATGTTGGAAAACAAATGCAGGAATCCGTTGTGAGTCACCAGAAAAAAATTGTTGGCTTACAGATAGTGGTAAATTGTTTTGTGAGGGACGAGATGCAGTAACTGACAAGCTTTATGAAAAAATTACCGAATTAAGAGATCAAGAGACAGATAGAATCGACATTTTACGCGATAATATGCCTGACAGATTAGATGTCATTAAAGATATTGTTAAAGAAAGAAGAGATTTACTACGTGACAACATTCCAGATGGATATCACGAATTTCGTTCAGATGTTTTAGAGGATCATCCTGAGCTAAAAGAAAAGTTTCAAAATCAAAAGGAACGAATTAAAAATATTCTAAAAGAAAAAGCAAAAGAAAAGCTTCCAATTTTTAAAGAAAAGATTCATGACTTTAGAACCTCAATTAAAGAAAAAATTCAATCCGAATTCCGTGATGTAACAGAGTTTAGAGAAAACATACCTGAAACAATCTCTGCTGAAATTCCTGAAAAAGTTCCTCTACAAATTCGAGATAAAGCTGAAGATTCAATTAAAAACAAAATAAAAGATCAACACCATAAAGAAAAACAAGATGAAATTAGACAACAAATCCAAGAAAAAGCTGAATTTAGAGCAGATTTAATTAAATCAAAAATTCAAGAAATTGGAATTGAGAATTTTAAACAAATAGTTCAAACTCATAAAAACCAAATCCAATCCAAAACACAAAACCAATTAGAAAATATTCGTGACAATGCAAGATCTCCTGGTTTAATTGATAGAGTCGAAGATGGCAGCTATTATGGAAATATTGCCCACGTATCAGAAGAAGATACCATTAATTACTTGCTAAGTTTTGAAGGTCAGGCATTTAGCACGAGAGATGAAAACTCTATCAAATCAATTATTGGTGATGTTAATCTAGAGCTAGTCAGACTGGGTGATTTTACTGCCACCCTTAAGGTAATTGGTGGTCAAATAATTGTAAAAGATTCAAGAACTCAGGAAATAACGCAGGTAAATGATATTTCATTTGGGAAGGCTAGGGCAAACCTTGACCGAGGAATCTTTCAAGTAGCAGTAAATACATTTGATTCTAGCGCTTCTTCGCATACCTTTTCGATGCTCACTGAAATGGATGGAATTTTTCCAGTAGATTATGGCCAAATTGTTGATATCAATGGCTCTAATGGAAAAAGTAAGGTTGGATCTGAGTGGATTTTAGATTTTGTGGGCACCTTATCAGTTGATGAGCCAGTTCCCATTGCAATTTTCAAAAATGTAGAAAGGCTTTCCCAAATCGATGATGTAGTAGACCTATCAATTGAAGACTGTTATGATTTAGCTTTAGGAGATTTTTTCAATTCAACTGAATTGCGGGGCTTTGCTGATACCAAACTCGAACGATTGAAAGATTATCTTTTGATTGATATCTGTTCTGAAGTTGGAAATGAACTTGAACAGGAATTGACAAGGTAGATGAAAATTATGAAAGGATTTTTAATTCAAACCTTTTTGCTAATAGTTACAGCATCAATTTTTATCCCTACTGCTTTAGTTCATGCTGATTCGGGAATTGCTGATGTTTATGATTATGATGTGGGATATATTATTGAAAATGGAGATTTACTTGTAATTGATTTAGATATTGATTTTACTAGTTTGATAATTGAAATTGTTTCATATGATGATGGATTTATCGAGGTAAATATTCCCCGTGGATTAATTGATTCAAAGTTTAGTGAAACTGAGGATGATATTTTTTATGTAATTATTGACGGATTTGAGTCTGACTATCTTGAGGTAGGTTCTTCAAATACGGAAAGAACATTGATAGTTCCTTTTTTTGCTGATGATCAAGAAATTGAAATCTTTGGAACAGAAGTTTTGACTAAAACTCCACAAAATCCTGGTTCAACTGTTGATATTCCAACATGGGTTAAAGATACTGCAAGGTGGTGGGCCGAAAACAAAGTAGCTGACGCAAATTTTATTGGTGGGATACAATACTTGATCAAACAAGGAATAATAGTTATCCCTGACTTGCCAGATCCTGTAGGTCCAGGTGGTGAAAATGTTCCAGAATGGGCAAAAAATACTGCAGGATGGTGGGCCGACGAATTGATTTCAGAACAAGAATTTGTCAATGCAATAAAAAATTTAGTTGAACGTGGAATAATTCGTGTTTAGTTTGCAAAGATAAAGAAAATTAATCTACTATTAGGATCTTTTCTCTAATTAAAAATTGCAACGCATTTTTTAGTTCATCTTCTCCAATCTTTTCGTCCCCATACCAAATGAAAATATTTTTTATCCAATCTGGAATTGAACCTGAATCATTTTGACTGGAAGAATTTGAAATATCTTGAATGTTGACAATTGGGATTTCAGATTCTCTAATCAATTCAATTAAGTTATCGAGTTCATCAAATTGTTCCCAATTGATTTCATTGACTAATTCTCCATCCTCAATTACTCCAAATTCCATTGGATGCATAGTTACTACAGAGTAACCATAATTTTGGATATTTTCTTCAATTTGTGAAAAAGTTGTTTCTGCTGGAATTCCAACAAATTGGTCATCAGAACTATATTCTGCCGTAACTGCTCCTGAGGGAATTTGGTAAAAATTCTGGTCCTCTACAGGAATAATGGAATCATTTCCTGGTACAAAGGAGGGGCTGAAATGAGTTACTCCGTTTTCTTTCATTGCAAAAATAGTACCTTCATTAAATTCCCCTAAAGGAGGGATAAACAATTTTGGGTATATTCCTAAAGTTTTTTCTAAATTCTCAAGCGATTCTTTCATGTTAACTTTTTGTTGCTCATCAGTTAATTGGGTAAAATTTTCATGAACGGTCCCATGGCTTGAAATTTCAAATTGATACTCTTCATCATTTGCCAATTCTCTAACAAGTGATACCAGCTCTTCATCCTCTCCAAAATCATTAGACAAAATACCTAGTGTATAGGGCAAGTTATTTTCTTTGAATGTTTCAATTAGTTTTTTTGACGGTTCATTTAAGAAATGATCTTGTACATCGTCTAATCTAAATGCCACACATTCACAGTCAAACACCTTTTCAGCAACTGGTAGGTCCTCACTATGATCGGCAAAAGAATCGGGAATGACTTGAATTAATCCTAAACTTAACAAGAGAGAACAAGACCAAATGGCGAAAAATATTTTTTTCATCTAACTAAATTGGTTTGGAATTTGCTTAAAAAGAAGAGTTGTTTCAAAATGAATCATAGAATGGTGCGAATTGGTCGTTTCCTTCCACCTCGTGAATGGACTCCACGCGTTCTTTTTAAACTAAATTCGCAATATTACCTATTCTTGGTTGACTTTAAACACATGTAACAAAAAATGGACAAACAGAGAACTATAAACCCAAAATTTAGTTAGTCATCGCTTAGCCTTTTCATGATAAGATATCCACAAATTCCTCCAATAATTCCTATTACAATGATTAGCTCTATTTCATACACTGATTAATCTAGAAGGCAGAAGAATCTATCTTTTTCCATTTTATCATTTTTAAGATAGTAAAAGACTTTGGAAAAACCAAATCCTAATGGAATTTTGTTTATATCCTTTTAAAAAAATCAAAAACATTGGATAAGAATTTTTCAATTCCCAATGGAAAATTAATAGATCTTACTCATAATTATTCTGAAAATACCATCTATTGGCCCACTGAAGATGGTTTTAAGCTAGATGTAGGATTTGAGGGAATACACGAAAAAGGATATTTTTATTCTGCCAAAAAATTTTCAGCTCCTGAGCATGGAGGAACACATCTTGATGCTCCTATTCATTTTGCAAAAAATGGAAAAACAATTGACCAAATTCCCCTTGAACAACTAATAGGAAAAGCAATTAAAATTGACGTTTCCCAAGAGGCTTTAAAAAATCCTGATTTTCAATTATCAATTCAAGATTTAAAAAATTGGGAAATTTCACATGAAAATATTCCCGAAAATACCATTGTTTTGGTTTGTACTGGTTATGGCGGTTTCTGGCCTGACAGGCTAAAGTACCTTGGTACTTCCAAAAAAGGAAAAGAGGCTCTAGAGGATCTTCACTTTCCAGGTATTCATCCTGATGCTGCCAAATGGCTGATAGAGCACAGAAAGATAAAGGCTATCGGTTTAGACACTCAAAGCATTGATTATGGCCAATCAAAATTTTTTGAAACTCATCGAGTTCTTTGTGAAAACCAAGTTCCATTTTTTGAAAATGTCGCAAATTTAGAACAAATCCCAGTTTCTCGCTTTTTTGTAGTGGCTTTACCGATGAAAATACAATCAGGAAGTGGGGCTCCCGTAAGAATAGTTGCTATAATTCAAAATTAAATTAATTTTTTTCAAATGTTTATTTCGTATATGGAAAAATAACACATGAAAAATTTAACATTTCACAATCAATAGAACAATATTGACTTTGCCTATTGTGAAACTCTTTTTTGCAGGTTGCACAACGATTAGCGACTGTAAATTTCAATTTCTCTCAAATAACATTTATCATTATTTCCTTAAAAACTAGATTTCAAAAAATCTTGATTGGCACTAGAAATCCAAAAAAAAGTTTAATTTCAAGAAAAACCCAAGTAACAATGTCGTACCATTTACGGCTGGTGGACAGGTTGTGTTAGGTAAAGACCTAACACTTCTTGAAATTCACAAAAAATTATTCAAATTTTTCAACCATTCTTCGCAGAAAAATTAACTCAAAATGCTTAACAATTTTCAAAATAAACAAAATTTGTTATTTGCCCTTCTTTGATTTTAACATAATTTTACGAGTATTTACAACACCAAATGCAGCATTTTTGTACATAAGAGAAAATGAGGAAAAATATTTTGCCCAATCAATTGCCTTACTGATAATTTCCTCAATTATTGGTGGATTTGCCATTTTACCCTTTGTGGTGATGCCACTTGATGAGGCATATTTTGAAATCGAAGGAATGGATGATGTCGAAGAGACCTTTATCATGGAAGAGTCTGCCATCGTAATGTCTTTTCTTTCAAGCATACTAACTGGACTAGTCTCAGTTGCTTTGTACTATTTTATTGGAAAAAGACTTGATGGAAATACAAACTGGAAAAAGGTTTTTGCAGTTGTTTTACATGTGCATGCAATTGTAATTCCGATTACTATTATTATAACAATAGTTCTTTTTGTTATGTGGGACGCTTTAACGTCAATAGAACCCTCGATTCTTTTAGCCCCTGGAATCTCTGAGAATGAAGCCCTTTCATTACTAGATGATTTTATTGGACTGGCAGTATTGGTTGCAGTTTTAGGAATTGGATTTGCAATATGGATTTTTATTTTAACTATTAAAGCAATAAAAATTGTTCATGGATTTGGGACCGGTAAAGCTTTTGGGCTTGTAGTTTTGGTTGCAATAATTGTTTCCTTAATTAGCATTCCATTTAGCTTTGCTTAAAAAAATTTAGAAAAAAAAATTAATTTGTTGGATTCATTGCTGCAGCTCTATCTTTAGTCTTTTGGTCAACTAACGCATTAATGTATTGACCTGGCTCAGCATTACAATTCCCAACGTTAACTGCAAAACCATCAAGGGTTTCACCAATACAACCATCATCGGTAACTGCAATTACCTTTACCGTTTCTATATTCCCCTCTGGTGCAGTGAAGAACATTAAATACGCAAACAAGGAAACTCCAATAGCAGCTAAAATTCCTGAAACAATTAACAAGGATTTTTTGTCCGACGAATTTTTTTGTTTTTTGCCTATTGCTGACATTTCATCTATAATTCGTAGAATTTCGTATTAAACAATGTGGATACTTCGACGAAGTAACTATTAGGTAAACCTAGCTTTCTTTTACTCTAAATGGATAAAAACACATCTTCATCATGGTCCATACCATCATGGAACAGTTTTGAAAATTCTTTGTGAAGTGTCTTTCTTAAGAGTTCCTTGTTTTTTACTCTGTAAACTTTTTTTTGATTTTTATTTACTTTCTCTATAATACCATCTTTTATCAGACCAGAAATATTCCATGAAGTCGTTGATGGGGATTTTTGAAGTTTATTGACAATATCATCAAAACTAGGATCATCTGAACTTAGAATTGCAAAAAGAAGAGATTGTTTGGACTTTTTTCTCAAATTTGCAATTATTGGAAATTCTTCTTCTTTGACATCAACTGAATAGAATCTTTTGTATCTAGACCTTTTATCGGATTTAATTTTACTATTTTTTTCTAACTTCCTGAGGTGATATTGAACTACTCCTGTTGACAATTTGTTTTTACGAATTATCTCACGAGTATAAATTCCAGGATTAGCTTTGATTGTATTTAGGATTTTTTCTGAATTATCCACCTTCATAATATCTTGTTTTTTACATTTTAATGTAAATATCGAATATCAAAAAATTAAATCCTATGTTAAATAATTTTGCTATGAATTAAATCAAATTGAATTGAAGACGGTTTTTTCAATTCTCTACATGGACAGTTTTTGATTTGAGGATGTATCTCTAGTTACCATCAGTTTTCTCTGAATTTCTTGGAATTTTATATTCATCCATGGTAGAATCTAGGTCAAACCATTCTGAAAATAACGATAATTTATCTTCAATTTTTCCATCGCCACTCATTTTAATTATATTTCAAAATAAATTCAAAAAGATAAGAATACCTTTGTGTCAAAGAAAATTTTTACAATTTTCTGGGCACAAATTTGATGGTGTAATGGACAAATGTTACGACTTTGCCAAACTTTTAGATTTTAGACCCTTCAATCAGGATTTGCTGCAAGATAAACCTCTTGATAGGCATCAAGCAAGTCTACTGCAGTTATTATTCCTATCAACAAATCCCCTTTTGTAATACCTAGTCTTTTGATGTTGTTTGCAGCCATTATGCTTGCTGCTTCATGGGTCTTAATTTGCTCATCAGCTACAACCAAAGGAAATGATGAATACGTCCCGACTTCCTTATCTAACTCAAAATCATTGGAATAAAGATAAGTTAAAAGATCTCTTTCAGAAAAAATCCCATGCCCTTTCATATCTTCAATTATCACACTACCAACTCTTTTTTCATGCATTATCTTTGCGGCATGTAAAACAGAATCATTTTTACTACATTTTTCAATTTTAGTACTAATTACTTTGTCAAGAGAACTCTCAGTCTTTATCTTCCTAAATGCCCTTAGCAGATCAGACACTGTGACAATACCTACTAGCTTGTCACCATCAAAAACTAAAAGTCGAGATTTGTTCTTATTCATTATGTGAGCGGCATCTAATACAGTATCACCTAACTCCAATTTGGTATATGGTTGAACTCCAACATCATTGACTGTTAATTCATCAAGGTTTTGAGATTCAGCAACAGCTTTTAGAATTTCACGTTCAGTCAATATTCCTTTTGGCATTACTCCCTCACTTACGACAAGATTTCCAAAATCTTGTTCAACCATAAATGCTATTGCTTTTTTAATTGGAACTTGTGGCTCAACTGAAATTGGATATGCAGTCATGTAATTTGTAATTGGCAAGGTTTGAATCTTTACAGCCATGAAATTTACTAAACAAACCTTGTATTTGATTAGATGGATTAAATATCAATTATGATAATAGCCAATCTCAATTAGTATTTCTAACTCTGCAATTTTCAAAAAATTTTTTCAAAGGTTAAACAAATTGATGAAAATTTTCAAAATTAATGACCTTGTACCAATTAATAATTAAACAAACTCAATTGCCTTATGAAAAGTATTTCTCCTCTTACAGGAGCAAGCGGAAATCAAAAAGTTTTGGTTAGAAAAATCAATCAGTTGATTGCTCAAAACAATGAACAAAAAGAAGAAATCCGCCAGATAAAACAAAAGTTACGTGTTAATGCACATTTTAGCAAGAAAAATTAGCACACTCTTTACTTTTTATCCTCTGGAAAAAAATTTCAAGAGCCAATTAATATGGAACCAATTTTTTCAAAAACCTTGATTATTTCCAATTATTTTTGTCAAATCAATCATTACAAAACTTTATAATATAGACCGACTAATCAGTCTATATGTCCAAGACGATATTTATCACAGGAACAAGTTCAGGAATTGGAAAAGCTACTGTACAATATTTTGCTCAAAAGGGCTGGAATGTAGCTGCTACCATGAGAACACCAGACAAAGGAAAGGATTTAGCTAATCTCCCTAACGTTAACGTTTACCAGCTTGACGTTACCGATGAGGATTCTATAGGCCAAGCAGTTACCAAATCCATCCAAGATTTTGGAAAAATAGACGTAGTACTAAACAACGCAGGTTATGGATTGATAGGGCCATTTGAATTGGCCACAAAAGAGCAAATTCAAAGAGAATTTCAAACAAATCTATTTGGAGCCATGAATGTAATGAGAGCATTTTTGCCACATTTCAAGCAAAACAAGGACGGTTTGATTATCAATCTTACGTCAGTAGGAGGTTTAATCACTATGCCTTACACTAGTCTGTACCACAGTACAAAATTTGCCCTTGAAGGATTTTCAGAATCTATTGCATACGAATTAGAACAATTTGGAATTCGAATCAAAATAGTAGAGCCTGGAGTAGTATATACCAACTTTGCAACTAGTTCAATGGACATGACACAAAGTGATTCTATCCGAGACTATGACGCAGATCTGCAAAAACTTCAAAATGCATTTGAGACATTAATGAAGCCCGATGCAAATCCTCTAGGAGGAGGAAGTACTCCTGAAATGATTGCTGAAACAATCTATACTGCAGTAACAGATGATTCTCCACAAATGAGATATTTGTCAGGTAATGATGCCGAACAAATGATTGCTGCAAAAAAAGAACAAGGAGATGTTGGATTTCACAAGATGATGATGCAAATGCTTTTAGGAAAAGCATCATGACAGAGGAGAAATTGGAGAATTAGAAATGAAGAAAGTAATATTGATTACAGGTGCAAGTTCTGGAATGGGACATGAAACTGCAAAAAAATTACTAGAACAAGGACACATTGTTTATGCAGCTGCAAGAAGAATAGAAAAAATGAAAGATCTTGAAGCCCTTGGTGCTAAAGTAATTGCCATGGACGTTACAAAATATGAAACTCTATCTAATACGATTGACCAAATTATAGAAGAGCAAGGAAAAATTGATGTCTTGTGGAATAATGCTGGATTTGGATTGTATGGTTCTGTTGAAGAAACCTCTATTGAAGATGCAAAATATCAATTTGAAGTTAATTTATTTGGTATTGCAAAATTAACTCAGCTTGTTGTTCCACATATGAGGAACCAAAAGTCAGGATTAATTATCAACACTTCTTCAATGGGAGGAAAAGTTTACTTTCCAATGGGTGCTTGGTATCATGCAACAAAACATGCCCTAGAGGGATGGTCAGACTGTTTAAGAATTGAATTAAAACAATTTGGAATAAATGTTGTCATCTTGGAACCTGGAGCAATCAAAACTGAATTTGGCGATGTGATGTTCCAACCAATGTTTGAGCGTTCTGGAAATGGTCCGTACAAAGAGATAGTTCAAAAGTTTGTCAAAGTAGGTGAAGAGATGAACAAAAATCCAAATTCTGCATCTTCACCAAGTGTTATTGCAGACACTATTGTGAAGATAGTGAATAGTGAAAATCCCAAAAGCCGCTATCTTGTCGGAAAATATGCCAAACCCATGGTAATGGCAAGAAAGTGGCTAGGAGATGGCATTTACGAA
Organism: Nitrosopumilaceae archaeon; assembly: GCA_028279545.1. GTDB lineage: Archaea > Thermoproteota > Nitrososphaeria > Nitrososphaerales > Nitrosopumilaceae > Nitrosomaritimum. The sequence continues at coordinate 175,183 of JANQNN010000035.1, read as the reverse complement.
AAAATGCTCAATAACATGATAAAGTAGTGCATTTTCATAATGTCTAAAATGAACAAAAAAGATCAAATTATTAAAACTGCGATAAAGCTTTTTGTCAAGCAAGGATTTGAAAATACTCCAACCAGTCAAATTTCCAAAGAATCTAAGGTTGCAACGGGCACTCTTTTCCATCACTTCAAAACCAAAAACGAGTTAATCAGTGAGGCATATTTAGAAGCAAAAATTGAACTCTTCGAAGAAATTAAGAAAAATCTTGATGAAAAAGATTCTACAAAAATTCAAATGAAAAAAATGTTCACAAATTGCATATTATGGGGATTAAAGAATCCTGAAAAGATGAAATTTATTCTTCAATTCATATCATCTCCTCATATTTCTTCAATTACAAGAAAAAAGATAGAGGATAATGAAGCATATTTCTATAATTTTGTTAAAAAAGGAATCCAAGAAAAAACAATCAAGAATCTCCCTATAGAGTATATTTTAGACAATGCATTCAATCAGATGACATCTACAGTAAATTATTTACATTTAACAAAATCAAAGGACAAGAAACTCATTGAAAAGATGGTTTCTTCCATGATTGATTTTATGTCATAGCGAGTCAAGTGAATTGTTTAAATTTTCTCAATAAAATTTAATTTCAGAAAAATGATTTTAGAGATAAAAAATGTTGGATGGTTTTTTGTTGGAATAATAATTTTGATAGTAGGGATTTTTATTATAATTTATGATTATCCACAAATTCAATTTTTTGAAAAATTAGAAGAAGAGTCTTATTATTTACTTGACGAAGAAAAAAAGAATATTCATCAGAGATTAAAAATAGAGTATTCGATAGGGGTTATAATTCTTATTGCGGGAATTGGTCTTTGTGGATTTTCATTTATTCAAAAAAAAAAATTGAAATAAATTAGTCCATAGTTTTTTACGTATTTTTTATGCCTAGGTGGGGTAAACTTTTTGATGTCAAACTACAAAGGAGAAACATCTCAACTCCGTTTACTTTCCCACTAAACGATTCTAAGAAAATTTGTTTTAAAAAAAATTAAGAATTGATTTGCAATATTCTACCAGATTTTATCTAAAGTCATAAATATTATCCTAACTTTAAAGTAACATGTTAAATTTCTGGAAGAAAGGAAACAGGGCTAAACATCCTAAAGTAGACAGCCCTTCCATAGGATTCCATAAGATGGAAAAACACATCATCCAACACATGCAAAAAGATGAAAAGAAAAGCTACACCACCCTTGAGCTGAGAGCAAGATTGCCTTATTCATTGGAAAGCATTCAAAGGGCTTGTGACACATTATCAAGAAAAAACAGAATCTCACATGAGAGGCAAATTGAATATGTAGCACCTCAAGACATACAATATCGGCTTGTAGCTTAAGATTATTTTTTAATAATACTAAATGCTATTCTATGGAAATTTGAACGATACAACTAATCCTTTTTAAAAAAGATTTTTTTTGTAAATTCTATTGGTTAAGGGATTTGTTGAATTAAGCTCCTATCAATTACTCTAGAGGGACTAAATTGAACATCAATGTTTTGATTACCAATTACTCCTGAAACATGTACATCATATTGTGCAGCTATTGTTGGAACAAACAGAACATAATACCGCCCATTGAAATTGTCATCTTCGTTAATTGCTACTGGATATGAATTTCCGAGTACAATTATCTCCATATTTAGTGAATTTTCAAGACCTTCTACACCTGCTTCTAAGGCAGCAACCTTAGGAATTGATTGCTTTACCATTTTAAAGTGGGGACAGCCACCTTCATGTCCCCCCATTCCTTTATCATGTGAGCTGTGTCCATCAAAATCTCCATGTTTTGACATTTTTTCTTTCATTCCTTTATCATCATGTGAGCTGTGATCAGATGTTTTATCTCCATGACTTCCTCCACCGCAGCTCATACCTTTATCAGAATGTGCACTAGAGTCATCTCCATGACTTCCTCCACCGCAGCTCATACCTTTCATTCCTTTATCATGTGAGCTGTGCCCATCAGAATCTCCATGTTTTGACATTTTTTCTTTCATTCCTTTATCATCATGTGAGCTGTGATCAGATGTTTTATCTCCATGACCTCCTCCACAACCACCTCCTGACATCATCATTCCCTTTTTGCTTGAATCAGTTACAATTAGCTCAAAGCCATTTACTTGGCCAGTTACTGGAAACTCCTGAATCCAATCTAGTCTTAATGAGTAATCTTCAAGATTTCTCTCTGAGGAATGATGTGGGGTTGTGTGTTCCATTATAGGTTCATATTTTGAATCACTTTCTATGATTGTAGTTTCATCTTTGATTTTGTCTTCAGATTCTGGTTGAGGCGTTGGTTCTGAAATCATTGCATCACCTACAATTATTTCACCTTTCATCCAAGGATGAATTGAACAATAGTATGGATATGTCCCTTGTCCTAAATCAGAAAAATCAACATAAAACTCATCATTATAATTCAAAACTCCACTTGAAAACAATCCAAAAGAATCACTTTGACCATTCCCACTTACAATCGTATGGGGTGCATTGTCTTTGTTTTCCCATTCCACTGTACCATTTACAGGAATCTGAAGGGAAGAAGGAACAAAACAAGTATCAGCATTTACACATTGGGGAGAAAAGGCTCCTCTTGGGATTACTACCTCATATTCTTCCGCTTGAGCCTCAAAAACACCAGTCAGCATTATTGAGAAAACAACGGAAATCCCTAACAGAACTGAAATTTGTTTAAGAAAATGATTAATTTTCATATCTCGTGCTTGCTTCAAATTACACTCTTTGTTAACTTTACCCTTACTGAATTTAATGAAAGTTGTAATTTTCATCTTTGATAATTTGAATCGCCTTTTGGTTTAATACGTTGATTTAGTGTTTTTTGATTGCAAATCTTGTAAAACAAGCTCCCAAAATAGTGGCAAGCCAAATGGTAGATAATCGTGATAAAACGACAAGAGATGAGGCTACATGCAATTCTAATCCTTGCTGCAACAAGAGAAAATCTTGCATACTCTCATGCACTCCAATACCTCCTGGAAGTAGAGATAAAGCACCATACCCTAGGGAAGTAAAGTAAATTTGGGATGTAAGCAGGTAGCCTAAATCTACGTTTAATGCCAAAAAAACCACATAAACTGCCACAGAATCAACCAGCCATCCAAATACACTAAGCAACCACCCTTTTGTCATATTTCCAGAACTAGTCAAGATAGAAAAGGACTTACTTGGTCCCACCTCTGGAAAGTTTTTTGAAATGAAACTTGTTTTTGAAAGTTTCTTGTAGAGAAATAATGGAAAACTCTGCATTTTCATTAAAAGAAATATTCCAATCAAAATAACTGATGAGACAATAACCAAAGTTATTGAAATCAAACTAAAGTAAAGTACGAGACTAGCAAGAATTATGGTGACACCTGCTAGCAAATCATGGTATCTCTCCCAGAAAATAACGGGAATGGATTTTTCTAATGGAATTTTACATTTTTCTTTTAGATAGTATGACTTGATAAAAGTACCAACCCCGCCTGGAGTATTAATCAGCGATAAACCTGCCATGTAAATAATAAAATTTTGTCTAGACGTAATTTTTTCTCCAAGTACATTTAACAATTCTTTTTGACGAAAACTTTTCACGACATGAGATAAAAAAACAAGTAAGACTATCAAAACAAGAAACTCTAGTTTAATTTGTAAAAAGTATTCTGAAATTTTTTCAACATCTGATATCAAAATAAATATAATGTAAAAAACGATAGTTGCAAAAACAATCCACGTTATTTTATTTTTGATTAGATCTAATACTTGCATAATTTTTTCATTTTTTTATTTGTGTTTTAATTTTCAATTTTATTAAATTTGAATAAATAATAACGCAATAATTTCTTGTCTATGATCACTCTCATGTCTTCAGAAATCATTGGTTTTTCTCTTTTTTATTCTTCTTTATTTTACAACAGTTATTGGTGGTTTTGCCTTGTGTAAAACAAAATTTGATGTGCTACCAAAAAAGAACTCCCTTACAATATTGACTCCCCGTGCGCCAATTACAATATGGTCAATTTTGTTTTTTGGATTATTTGCAAAGGTAGCTAAATCAATTCCAGCTGATCTTCCTGCAATTACTATTCCTTCAAATGGAATCCCTTTGTTTTCAGCTTTTTTCCTGGCTTTTGAGATTATCCCTCGAGCCTCATTTGTCCATTTTTCTTCTTTTATTCTTGGGAGGTGGACTGCAGTGAACAATCCATGTCGTGTGTCGCTATGAACACCAATAATCTTGGCATTGGCTTGTTTTGCCAAAATTATTGCCCTATCTAAGCCTCTAAGGGAATTTTTAGATCCATCAAGGCCTACCATTATTCTCATTACTTTCATAGTTTCTATTGCCTTGAAACTAGTTAAATGGGTTTAGCAAAATATCAAACTTGCAAACCAGCGTACTTTTGGAGATATCGTGCTTTTGTTGTAAAAATAATTTCAAGTTTTGCTTTGATTTGAAACGTTTTTGAAGAAAAAATTAAAAATAAAATTAAAAATTGATTTTTCCCATTTTACCGTCTTTATAGTCATCAATTGCTTGCTGTAGTTCTTCTTCAGTATTCATAACAAATGGTCCATATCTTTTGACTGGCTCACCAAGTGGCTCTCCGGCCAAAAGAAGTATATCAGCTGGCAACTCTGATTCAGAAGGTACTGAAAAAACAATTTGGTCTCCATTTCTTTCAAAAAATACAGCTTGTTCTTTTTTGGCAGTTTGGTTTTCTGCTCCAAACTTTACTACACCCCTTGCAACATATGCAAAAGCATTGTAACTTTGAGGTATATCTTGAATTACTTTTCCTCCTGGTTTTATTGTAAAATGCAGATACATTATTGGAGTTTTTGTATCAATTATTGCAGTTTTTCCCATTGATTGTCCTGCAATTACTTTGACTGCAGCTTTTTTATCATCACTTGTTGCAATTGGAATATTTTTTGAAGGTACATCTTGGTATCGTGGGTTTATCATTTTGTCTTTTTTTGGCAAGTTTACCCAAAGCTGAAAACCATGTAGTCTTCCGCCTTTTTGAGCAAATTCTTTTTCTGGCATCTCAGAATGAACAACTCCTGAGCCAGCTGTCATCCATTGTACATCACCTGCAAATAGTTTTCCAGAATTTCCTTGAGAATCTTTATGCTCAAAGGCACCTTCAATTACATAAGTTACTGTCTCAAATCCTCTATGTGGATGATCAGATGCACCCTTTGCTTCACCAGAACCTAAAGTTATTGGTCCCATTTCATCAAGTAACAAGAACGGATCAAAGTCTCTTGTTGCATAATTTGGAAAAGGTCTGTGAACAATAAATCCGTCTCCTTCAGTAGTAGTTTTTGCAGTAATTATTTGAGAAATTGTTCGCTGCTGGATTTGTTTTTCTTCGATTATGGAAATACCCCCAAAAACGTTTTTGTAAATCTCTTTTTTGCAATAGAGAGTGCCTTTTTTCCTCTTGGTGTAAGGCTGTACGTTATTGTTTTTCCAACCTTGTCTTCTTTTAGAAAACCTGCCTCTCTAAGGCCTTTTAATGCTGGATAAATCGTGCCTGGACTAGGCTTGTCTCCTCGCCTTTTTGCAATTTCATCTGCAATTTCTTGGCCATGCATATTTTTTTTTGAAAGCAAAAACAGAATCAAAAATCCCAACAATCCCCTCATATCACAGCAGTCATCTGCAAACTTTGCCATGTTCATATATTGGACATCCGATATATATAAATACATTTGAACTGTATGTATCGTATGTCCGATATAATCAAAAAGGAGGTGATACAATGGGATACAGTTGTGGTGTAGTATCAAGTAGCAAAGTTCGAAGCTTTTTAACGAAAGAAGAGCGAATCTCGCTGCTAAAAGAGTACAAAGATGATCTTGACAAAGAAAGTCAAGGAGTAGCAGAAAGAATTAAGGACCTTGAAAAGTCCTAATTTTTTATTTTTTTTAAAATTAATTTTGAATTAAAGATCTCTATCTACAAACACATGACCTAAAGCGTGTATTTTGTTGTTAATAGATACCTCAATTGGAATGGGTTCAGCATTTGAGTTTAGCAGTTTTTTTATTTGATTTCGTGTAAACCATTGACTGTAATACCCTAAACTGTTTCTAAATGCAATTTTTTTCTCATCAAAAGAATCTTCATCAATTCTTTTTACCATACTTTTCATTGGATTGTAAATTTGCGGCGCTGCAAATGCAAAATCATCTCCATTAAACGCAGAAATTAGGGCAAATCCCTCTTTTCCTGCAAGTCTTGTCATATTGTCAAAGAATTGCTGTCTTTTTGGTACGGGTATGACTCCTATGGTATTGTAAACACACATTGGAATCTTTATTGAGTCATCAAACAATGAATCAATTTTTGAATCAGTAACGTCATGATTAAGAAATGAAATATTTTTGAAATTAAGTTCAGACTGTTTTGCTTTTGATAGCTGAACCATGGATTCAGATGCATCAAGGCCATAGTAAGACACGGAATCGCCTAGACTCTTGTAAAGTGAAAAGATGACCCTGCCTGTTCCAGAACCTAGGTCAATTATTGTATATTTTTTGCCGGGTTTGATTATTTTCTTGCAAAGGTTTGCAATTATTTTGATTTCTTCTGATATGTAATTTGAGATTACTTTATCTTGATTTTTTTCAACGCAGTTATCGTATTCAGATGCCATATCATCCCAAGCTTTGCCATACATGACAATCAACTAAAGGAAGATCTTAATGAGTTTAATAGAAAATTTACCCTAAACTAGGCAATTTCCAGGATTGAAAATTTTGACATTCCTTAAATCAGGAAATTGGTTTTTTAGGGATATGTCTAGTACTAAAAATTCCTCTAAAAGATCATTGGTAATAGTTTGTGGTGTATTAGCCGCAATAGGAATTTCCCTATTTGCATATTTGATGTTCTATACTGCACCTGAAGAAGTGCTTGAGCGAGTAACAATAGTTGCAGTTACAGATGAAGGATGTATTGCTGAAACCATGGATGGTTTTCCAGTAAACATTGGAGAATGTAATGCTGAAGTGGGAGAATCCATACTATGGCTAGTTGATCAAAAAACCAAGGAAAGAATGGAATTAATGAATCCTACAAACTAACTTTTTATTTTAATTAATTTGTAATTGATTCTTCAAGTTCTGGTTTTTCTTGGCTAATCATCTTTGAGAGTCCTCTCATGTAGTTTTTAGCAAAGGTTGTAACTGGCTGTGATGAATACCAAACACAACCTAGTACCTCACAGTCATGGCAGTCCTTTGCCAAGTCCCACTGTGGTGCATCCCAAATCTCTCCAACACTTTTTTCAAGTAGATTGTAAGAGTTCTCAGGGCTAGTATACTTCCAACAAGGTACCATAACTTTTGCATCTGCATTAACAAAGATGCTCTTCCACACACCGCATTCATCAAACACGCCTCTTCCATGCTCAATTATTTGCTCAAAATAGTCAGGTGGAAGCATAATCTGGGGATATTTTTTGCTCTTTATGTGCTCTAAAACATTTTCACAAATTTTGATTATATCTTTTCTATCAGGTAACAGTGAATAGTTTACATCAGATCTATCCTCAACAAATGTTAAAGAAACAGAGTTTACTCCAAGCTCTTTTGTTTTATCAAAGTAACTTCCATCAAGAAACTCTTGTGTATTGTATTTTGTAATGACGCTGTTAAAGTAGTGGGGAATTTTGTGTTGATTTAGCAGCTCTAGGTTATTCATTACTTTTCTAAAAACCTCAGGTCTTACACCTCTTACCTTGCAGTAGGGTTCTTCAAAGACTGAATCAATACTACATGTGATGAACTGGATGTGTTTTTTTAGCTCATCAAGATCAACTTCGTTAAGCAATGAGCAATTTGTAATGAGAGTAACTGGAAGATTCAATGAATGAAGATGCTTTATCAGCTCCATAAAGTCAGGTCTGCTTGTTGGCTCTCCGCCTTCTACAATGGTCCAAATACAATACTTTGATACCTTATCAAAGATTTGCTTCCATTGCTCAGTGGTTAAGTCGTTTTTTCTTGCAAGTTTTATTTGGCCTTCCTTGTCTGCATCCCCAAATGGACACATTGGGCAGTAATAATTGCAGTAGTGTGTGAGGCTAAAGACTCCAATTAGTGGTCGTCTTTTTCCTATCACTCTAGATGCTGACCATTTTCCCACCTTGTCAACAGTTTTGATGAGATTGACCTTCATGTCTTCTTTTGATCTTAAAGATTTTTTAAGATTTTATTTGTTAAATCCCAATACGAGATTCATTTTATCAGATATACTGGAATCTTTGATTTGTGAAGGATATAGTTTGAGACACTTCCTAACATATCTCCTGTTGCTCCACCCACCCCAGTTGTGCTCATTACAATATGATCGAATTTTCCATTTCTTGCAATTTTTATGGCCTCAACATTTGGCGCTCCTCGAACCAGTCTTGTTTTGAATTTGACATTTTTGCCTGCTCTTTTTGCAGCCTTTTTTAGAACAATATGGCCATCTTCTTCTAGCTGTCTTGCCATCTCTTTTGTTCTGGGTCCTCCTGGGGGAACCTCAGGAATTACATGGATGCATGTAACTTCGCCATGTGTAAACCCTGCAAGGGTAAGTGCTCTGTCTAATGCGTCAAATGATTTTTTTGATCCATCAACTGGAACCAAGATTTTTGAAAAGTCTTTCATGGAATTTTCAGATTATTTGGCATGTATTAGTATATGATTAATTTTCAAATTTGAAATTTATGGCATAGTTTATCTTTGAATTTGGATTACCAGTTTACACAAACCTTTCCCAAATCTGGTTGAAAAAATTTTTATGATTAATTTGGTGGATTAACTTGTGTCATACCAGGTTTAATTATAGTGGATGGCACACAGAGTTCTTTTTCCTTCTTTGTGTCTAGTTCTTCAGGACCAAAGTAGTTGTTTGTAAAAACACTTGTCCTATCATGGTTGGGTTCACCTTTTGATTTTTTGACATCATAGCATAACAGTTGCTCTCCATAAACTTCGTTTGGAGCTTTGATGACATTGTTTGTCTGCATTGAAATGCAGAATATCCTTGGCTTTTTGATATCCATGATACGGTCCTCATCAAAGTTTGGATCATAAACGTCTGCTTTTATCTTCTTAAAGTTTGGAGTGCCCTTTGTTACTTTTACATCATAGCACGTGAACTTGTTATTCAAAGTCAAGAGTACATCTGGTATAGAATCATGACTTTTAGCTGATGGGACAAGTAACACCTTTGGCTTTTTCACATCCAAATTAATCAAACCAAACTGGTTTGCAACCATGATTTGGTCATATCCGTCATACTTTGTATAGTCTTGTTTTTGTATTTGGTATCCTACCATGTGGGTTATTTCATCTTGTATTCCTTCATTGTTTTTGTCAACTGGGTTGAGTAGTCTTAGGATTTTCTTTACCTTAAAATCACCATATCCAAACTTGTCAGCCAAATCCATGTAGAATTTTTGGAACTTGGGGGTGTTTTTGGTCTCTTTGACTTGGTAGCTCATAAAGTGCTCGCCTGGGCTGTTAGTAATTGCTTGGCATACTTGGTTGTTAACACTTGGGTTACATGGGTCTGAATCATCTGGATCCTCATTTGCAGGTAATCCATCATAGTCATTATCTGGATAAATTATTTTAGAGGGAACACAAAGTTCTCGCTCCTTCTTTGTGTCTAGTGCTTCTGGACCAAACTGATTGTTTGTAAATACGCTGGTTCTATCATGATTTGGCTGGCCTTTTGATTTTTTAACATCATAACAGACTAGATGATCATCAGGAGAAATTATTTGAGTTGTAGTATTGTCATGAATTTTTTCTACTGGATTACAGAAATATCTTGGCTTTTTCACATCCATGGTACGGTCTTCTTCAAAGTTTGGATCATACACATCAGCTTTTAGTTTCTTAAAGTTTGGAGTACCCTTTGTAACTTTTACATCATAGCACTTGAAGTGATCAGAAGGTGTTTTTAATGAATCCGGTGTAGATGTATGGTTTTTTGAAGAAGGAACTAAAAGTAATCTTTCATTTTTAATATCCAAAGATAGTATTCCAAATTGGTTTTCAACAAGAACAGTTTCTCTTACTTTGTCTTTGCCTTGTATTCTATATCCTACAAGATGATTTTCCTCATTTGTTAGTCCCTCATCGTTTTTATCAACAGGATTAAAAAGTCTGTATAGTTGTTTTACTTTAAACTCTCCTGAGCTAAATTGGTCATTTAGTCCTACATTGGTGGATTCAAACTTTGGTGTACCTTTAGACTCATTGATTTGATACGATAAATAGTGCTCAATGCTTGGATTTATTGTGGTATCTTCTTCAATTGAATTGTTATCCAAGTTAGGATCATCAGAGTTTGAATTTACAGTTGCAGAATTCGTCACTAGTCCAATTCCTTGATCTGCTGTTACCTCAATAGTATAAGATGCACTTTCTCCAGCTAAAATAATGTCAAGGTTACAATCAGGAATGCTTGCAGGTCCAAATAAACAACCAGAAGTAGCCACAAAGGTTACTTCGGGTGGAAGGGTATCAGTTACTATTACCGCTGTTGCAGGATCTGGTCCTGCGTTAAAAACAGTAATTGTATAGACAAAGTTTTGCCCGCTTATTACGGGATCAATGTCGTCTGCCTTGGTTATTGACAAATCTGAAACACATGCAACAAAATTAATTGGATTTCCAACTGGATTTGTTCCAGAGTAAACTCCATTGCATAAAACGTTCAGAGCTCCACTGTTGTTTACTGTACCGAGGTTGAAAATCCCAGAGCCCCCAGTGTTGGTTTTTGATACGTTAATTGTACCTAAATTTGAAAGAGTTGCACCTGAAAGGTTACGAAATCCAAATCCACCGTTTTCAGAAATGGTAAGTGTTCCTGTTGCACTATTTGTAAAAAGCCCACTTACAAGATTAAAAATTCCGGTCCCAGAGGTGTTTGAAATACTAAAACTAGCATTGTTTACAATAAAACTTAGAGCGGGATTGTAAATACCAGTACTAGACGTCCCAGTGTTTTCTACAGAAAAGGTTCCATCATTGGTAACAGTTTCTGTGTTGTGAATTCCCCTACCTCCAGAATTGGCTACTGTAAATTGCCCTCCTGTATTATTGATGATCACGCCCTCTGATTGGGTAAAAATACCTGTACCGTTACTGTTTGTTACATTTACAATACCGCCTGAATTGTTAGTCAAATCGCTCTTAAAACCTACTTGTATTCCTGTAGTAGATGCAACTGTAATTGATACTGTAACGGTTCCATTATTGATTAAATGACCGCTACTGAAAATTTTAATTCCGACTAGTCCCGTGTTTGCTACATTAATTGTACCATTATTGGTAATGGTATCTTGGTTGTCAATTCCCGAGCTACTGCTGTTTTGTACATTTACTATTCCACCAACATTATTGGTCAAATTTCTAGCGTTGTTTATATCAATACCAACTCCAAAAGCAGATGACGTGATTGTAATTGTTCCAGAGTTACTATAATTTCCATTTCTCATTCCAAAACTTGCAGTATTTGATATTGTGATTAATCCTCCCGCATTATTGGTAACATTACCTGTTATTCCAAAAGTAAAATTGACAGAGTTTGAAATTGTAATCGTACCACTATTTGTTGTAATTGTTCCAAACCCTTGATTGTTAATTCCAGTCCCACCAGTGTTTGATATTGTAATTTGACCTCCCGCAAGGTTGTTTAAAGAACCAGAAGTTGAGTTTGCAATTCCAACACCAGTTGTATTTGTAATTGAAATCGTTCCAGAGCTGTTTATGGTACCTGGATTACTAATTCCTGTTCCTCCGGTGTTTTGTACATTAATTATTCCACCAGCATTGTTTGTGATAATTCTAAAAGTTGTACTAAAGATTCCCAATCCTGTTGTATTTGTAATTGTAATTGTTCCATCGTTTGTAAAACCTGAACCAAAATTGGAAATACCAATACTACTTGTACCTGTGTTTGCTATAGTGATTAAACCCCCAGCATTATTTGTTATAGTTCCAGGAGTATTGTTGTTAATTCCCACACTACTTGCTACAGAATTTGAAATTGCAATTGTTCCAGAATTACTAATGTTTCCAGTATTTACTACATTGGTAGTTACAGTAACTGTAACTCCTGTCGGGATTACTTTGTCATCAGAATCAGCGGGGACAACTCCTCCAACCCAAGTCGAGCCTGTATTCCAGTCACCTCCTCCAGCAGCTGCAGTAATTGTGGCTGCATGAGCGTCTTGAGAAAGACCAAAACCACCCAAAATTAAAAAGCCAAAAATCCCAAAAAGGAAAAAATAATTCCTATTACTATCGCCCAACAATTTTTCAAACAACTTTTTGAATTATTATACATGTATGGCTGTCCCAAAAATTTAAGACATTTTAGGCTCAAAAATATTTTTTTCAATAATTTGAAAAACAAATCCTTTGTAATTACTCAAGCACCCTATAGTTTGGGAGTTTGAAATGAATCAAGATGCATATCTAAAACAAATTTTACAAAAATATTCAATCCCCGAATCAAAGTCATCACAATACAACAAGATTGCAATAGAGATAAAAGCACATGTTCAAGAATGGGCATCAGTTCATTTTATTGCCCTTTTTTGGTCAGGCTCGTACGAAAAAGAAACCACAACAAATCTATCTACTGATATTGATCTTTTCATATCCTTAGATGGTTCAACTCCTGGGACTCTTGAGGATATTTACAATTCACTATTTAACAAACTAAGCAAGCTAGGATACAATCCCAAAAAGAAAAATGTATCAATTGCAGTTAAAATAAATGAAATCTCAGTTGACCTAATTCCTGGACGAAAAATAGATTCGGCTTCAAATGAGCATGACTTGTGGAGCAACAAACAAAAAACAACGATCAAAAAAGATGTAAACTTTCACACCAATTTCGTAAAAAATAGTCAAAGACTGGATGAAATAAAGATTCTAAAAATTTGGAGCAAGCTGCACAACTTAGAGTTTCCATCGTTATACTTGGAGCTAGTAATAATTACAGTCCTGCAAGGAAAAAAGGTTGGAGACTTGGCAAACAATGTATCACATGTTTTTGATTTTCTCAGCTCGCAAGGGTTTTCTAGTATACCATTACAAGATCCTGCCAATCCATCAAACCGTATATCTGATGATTTGTCACAAGACGAAAAAGTTGCAATAACTCAATGTGCATTAAGGTGCAAACGTGAATCTAATTGGGGAAGAATTGTATGGTAAGATATTTTTTCTTCTCGTGTATTTAGAATTACAATTTATTTCGATGAGTAAATAAATTATTTTTGTGTTTATCAGGTATTCTTGATTTTATTACCTCTGGAGTGTTATTCACAAAATAATCAAATTCAGTTTTTGTCAGTCCAGAATCTCTCATTAACATAACATCAGACCTCCATTTTTTGGAACTTTTTTCTAAAATTTCAAGACATTTTTTTGCTTTTTTTACATAATCTGGATTAGATTGGATTGAATTTTCCCCCTGATTATTTTCTCTTTGTTGTTCCAACTCTTCAGAAAGTGATTTAGGTTTTACACCATCAGTTTTTGCTCCTGTTAAATTGGCTCCAGTTAAGTCCGCATCTGTAAGATCTGCATCCGTAAAGTCAGCTCCTGTAAGATTTGCATCTGTAAATTTAGCATTTTGAAGCATGGTGTGTTTAAAACTAGCTCCTGTAAGATTTGCGCCTATAAAATTTACGTCTTTCATATAGATATTTGAAAAATTTGCTCCAGTAAGAATAGAGTTTGAAAAATCCGCATTGGTAAAATCTGCAAACAAAAAGCTACAACCTGAGAAATTGGAGTTTTTTATTTGTGCATCCATTAGGGAAGTATTTGTAAAACTGCATCCAGAAAAGGTAACCCTTGAGAGTACAGCATTATTTAGAACAGATTTAAAAAATTTTACGTTAAAAAGCGTAGATGCATGGAAGACAGCCTCTCGTAAATTACACTCAGAAAAACCCATCTGTCTAATATTTGAAAACCTAAGGTCCAATCCCAGGAGATTTTTGTTTGACAAAGTATTATTTTCAAGTATGATTTCTTTGTATTGATTTTCTTTTCTGAATTTGTTGAAATCCTCTATATTTTCATCATTTAACCAATTAGTTATTTTTTCTTCAAATGACTCAGATGTTTTTTTAGCCAATTCCTTATGTTCGGCAATAATGAACGGTCCTGTCACAGAAAAATTTGTAACTGGTTTTTGGTTTTTTAATTCTGGAATTTTTCGTATTTCTGTAGCTACGTATTCTGATAATAAGTGAGGAGTTACAAACCCATCTTTATCAACTGAACCTTGCGTTCCGGTTAACCCTTTAAGGATTAAACCAGAAAAGGCACTAAATTTTTCATCTTTTAGGGCATATGATCTTCTGTTCGAAAGAGAAGATGCTAAAATACACGTTCCTTCTCCCAGAAATCTTTTATCAAATTCTTTTTCTAGTTCTCCTCGCCCTGCCATCTCTGCTTCTTTTTCCTCATCACCACCTGACATTCCAACAACATTAGCCATTGCAGCACCACTAAAACAGCAATCAAGTATCGCAATTTTTTTTCTGGCAATACTGCTTGACAGTAACTCATTTAACAAACCAAATCTAACTCCATCTTTTTTAGGACTTTCTTGAGTTATCTCGGAATTTCCAAAAAATCTTCCCTTGTGTCCATCTAAGACACCATGACCAGTAAAGTAAAACAAAAGCGTATCTGAGGGCTGCACAGCACTCTCTTCAAAAAAATCAATCATTGCATTTTGAATTGTTTTCTGGTCAGATTTTCCGACTATTTTTTTGTTATCTGGAATTTCATATCCTAGGTTGATTAATGTTGAATACATTTCCTCACCGTTATTTTTACAAAATTCTAAGTTTTGAAAACCACTTCCAAGTTTGTACTCGCTTATTGCAACGATGAGTGCTTTTTTCTTTCCTTCCAAGAACAATTAGTTTTAAGAAATTATCATAAATTAATCTGATCTTATGAGAATTTCTCTTTAAAACAGTTTTTTGAAAAATTATGTGGATTTAATACTATTTTTTACAAACATAGGACTTGGTAAATTACATTTCCTTGTAAAAACAACAATCATTACAATAGCACTTGCCAAAACCACCAAGGCAATTTCCTGAAACTCGGGCACTACGACTCCTCTAATCACCAAAGTATCAATTAGATTATCAAAAACTGGACGATACTCATCATAATAATCCTCATGGGCCATGTAAAATACTGAATAGGCTTCCCTGTCTTTAAAAAAATATGTTGTATTTTGGCTAATGTAGGGCATGCTATCTCCAAATCCAAAGCTCAGGTCAACAGCTGAGACCACCGTTACCTCCCATCCCCAGGAGTGCGTCTCTACATACGAATCGATTGTTTTTGCATGAGGAGTATCAATTTTGATTTTTTCTATAACGTATTCAAGAATTTTAATCTCAGTTAGTTGGGAGACTTCCGATTGAGGGATATCTTCAAATAAAATTCCCATTAAAGGAGATTTTAATTGAAAATCAAGTCCAGCAAGTGCTGGTGCCAAATCAAGCAATCCAGCCTTTGATTCATCTAGTTTGTCAAGGCTAAATTCATCAGGATACATCAAGACTTGAAAGATAGTTTTTCCATTAAAAGAAATGTCTTCTTGATATTGCCAGTTGGGTGGTACTTGAAATGAAAAATCATATCTTTCATCTTGATAAAATTCTGTCTCTTGGGCAAAGACTGACATTGGGAAAAAAATACTAGAACCAATTAACAAAATTGAAAATACATTCACGATTTTTTTTGATTTAGTATGAAAATAAGTATATTGTAGGTTTTTCTTTTAGGTAATCTTAAATGAAATCTTTACCCTAGGGGCCTATGAAAACAAAAATGGTTTTGGGCATTTCATTAGCTGCAGTGTTTGCAGTCTCAATGATTGCAGCCCAACAAGCCATGGCAGGAGTAGCTGAAGGCGGTGATCTTATTGGCGGATCAATCTCAGACGGTGTGATAAAATTCACTACCTTCCAGGATCCAATTCCTCGACATGGTGAAGTTTTTGGTGGATTTGGAGTCCTAACTGATGGAACGCTGCTAGTAGTAACTTCTCATCGAGGATTCTATGACAGCGAATCTCAAATACCTCGAGCCGTTGATACATTTGCAAGTCCATTTGTTGAAATCTGTCATGGTTCTGATTTGCCATCATGTGGACCTGAATGGCATACACACCTTGCAAATCTAGTACCTGCACGAGATGGCTCAAACTGTACTGCAAGCCCAGGATCTGGATTGCCTGCATTGGAGATTGCAGCATTGACGTATGAGAATCCAACAGAAGTCGATGTAATTGGAAACAAGATTTTCTTGTCAAAAATTAAACAAACTGGCAAGTTCACAGAATCAATAACTGGCTTGACCCAAATTTTTGGAATGGGCAATACCACTGGAGACCTCTTGAAATTTAATATCAGAGCAGACGCCGGAGTAAACCCACCAGCATTTTGTGTTGAAGACGTTGTAGCAGTTAATGTTGCTCCATAATCTTCAACCTTTCTTTATTTTTTAAAAAAAATCAAAAAAACAAATTACTAATTGGTTTAGTTTGAATAGTACAAATTCTTAATTTCTAGTATCGTAAAAACTCCAATTATGGAATATGAAATTATAAAAAATCCAATGGGGTTA
The DNA here is from genome assembly GCA_028279545.1 of Nitrosopumilaceae archaeon. Taxonomy (GTDB): domain Archaea; phylum Thermoproteota; class Nitrososphaeria; order Nitrososphaerales; family Nitrosopumilaceae; genus Nitrosomaritimum. Next base: position 158,424 of record JANQNN010000035.1, on the reverse strand, counting down.
ATCCAATTTTCTATGAACAAAGATGACTCTATTACAGCTGAAGCTGCTGCCATGGTCTATATCAAAGGAGACATTGAAACCAATACTCGAATGAGAAAAAGTGGTTTTTTCAAATCACTAAAAGCTGCTGCATTTGGGGGAGAGTCATTTTTTGTAAATGAGTTTATTGCCCATGAAGATAATTGCAAACTTGGCCTAACTGGAAACATGCTAGGTGATATTGAAGTAATTCATGTAGATGAAGAGTTTATTATTCAATCAGGTGCCTTCATTGGTTCAACTGGCGGATTGACTCTTGATACAAAGTGGCAAGGATTTACCAAGGGGATTTTTGGAAGTAACCTCTTCATGTTAAAGACAATAGGAGAAGGTGACATGTTTGTTAATGGTTGGGGAGGAATACTCTCCAAAAAACTTGAATCAGGAGAGAAAATGATTTTAGACAACTATCAATTAGTTGCCTTGAGCTCTTCTGCGCAATACCGCGTCTCAAAACACGGCAGTTTCAAAACAACTCTATTTGGAGGAGAAGCCTTGGTAATTGAAATTACAGGTCCTGGAATTGTTTACATGCAAACAAAAAACTTTATGGAGTTTGTAAGGGCAATAATTCCCTACTTGCCAAAAAGATAGTTTTTCTTGGAAAATCTTTGTAAAGTCTTCGATTAAAAGAGAAAAAACGAAAATTTTTTAAAATGGTAATTTTCGAAAAAGATTCTTTGGAAACTTTTCACCAAAGTATAGCAAAACAATCCCAACCATTACACCAAAAATGATACTAGAGTAAATCACAGTATTGTGCTTAAAATAGAAAATCAAAAAATCATAACTAATTATTGGAACAATTACTGCTGGAAATAATATTACCAAAAATTTTGAAAGATAACTGATTTGTTTATTTTTAATAATTTTTTTTTCTTGTGATCGTTTATCAGATACTCTATATTCCCAGTCCATTAAGGTCAATTAATTCCTAGAATTTAAAGAATTACTACGAATTTCTACTAGAAATTTTTTCTTTAAACTCAATTGTCTTTTTTACCTCTTGAAAGTCATAATCATGTTCAGCCTTTTCTTTTAAGGAGTGATCAAATGTTATGGATTGTGCTAAAATATCCAATCCTTGATTGATTCTGCCTGACCTTACCAAAGAAGAGGACTTGTTGTATAGTGCAGTTGGGTTTTGAGGTTTTTTCTCCAAAACCCTGTCATAGCAAGAAATTGCAATATCATACTGACCTAAAAAGTGGTGAGCTAGCCCCTTGTTTAAAAAAGCCAAGAGGTTTTCAGGGTCTTGTGTCAATACTTTATCATAACACGAAACTGCCTGCTCGTATCTTGCAAGTTGTCCAAAAATATGGCCCTTTTTGAGTAAAGCTTGAATTTGCAAAGGCTCTTTTCTTAAAATCTGGTTGTAAATTATCATGGCTTCTTTAGGATTTCCAAGATTCATACATGTCTGGCCCTTTTTTAGAAGAGACTCAATTTCAGACATGAATGGAATTTAATTTTGATTTATTTTAAACTAGAGAATTTTTGCAATAATTTTTACGTAAATAAAACCAGTTCTAATTGCTTGTATTTTGCCAGATCTCTAAACATTTCCAAAAGTTTGGTGTTCTGGGAGTTTCCATGAATACTGCCAGTGTGCCACATTGAAACATTAGATATTGATATGAGCCAATAATTATCGTTGCAATAATTATTGCTAGAATAACTATTTTGAATCTAGTTTTCATTTTGCAATCTTGCCTTTTAGAAAACCAGTCAAGGAGTAAACTGCAGTTCCTATCAAAACAAGGACACCTGCTGCCATCATGTAAGGCCCAACGGGATTTGTTGTTTTTCCAACCTCAGGAGTTATGGGAACCATTCCTTCAGGCAGGTCTTCCGGAGGCTCTGAAGGGATTGTCTCAAAACTAAGAATTGTTATGGCAAAACCAAGCAAAAGGCAAACCATAGCAGCAATTGCAATTATTTTTATTTTCATTTTCTCCTCCAAAATAACAACAAACCGGCAAAGGTCCCCATTCCAATTACTGCACCAAATGCTATCAATGGAGTTTGTATATCATTTTCTCCCATGATTGCAGTTCCAGAACCAAAACCCATACTTTCTTCGGCTTGGATGACTTTTTCACTTGCCATTCTCATCTCCTCATCTTCTTGATATGGGTCATAGGACTCAACTCGCATGCAGTCTTCATCATATTCTGTTCCTGGCCCACCAATACAAATTGGTTCATCTAGTTCATAAGAATAAGCAATTTCAGATTCTTTTTCTTGGGGAGGAACAACTTTTGGAAGGACATATCCACTTACTGGTGCAGTAGGCTTTGTTGTACACATGCTAGTCATTCCACCAATAACATAGACATTGTAGGTTGTCCCAACCTTGTAATCTACGTTAATTGAAGAGGTGGTAACAGAATTGTCTTCAAAATTTACAAATTCCAAATTTTTTAAAATATATCTTTCAGGAATTTCTCCCTTTGATACTTCATGGACATCAAAGTGGATTTGCTGAGGACCTGGGGAATTATCAATGTATACTACTGTTCCTTTGAAGATTATTTGAGATTCTTCAATTAATTTACTATAATTTACCTCAGCTGTGCAGCTTGCAAAGACCGAATTGAAAGGAAAAAGAATTGCAAAAATTCCTAAAATAATTAATGTAAAACTAGCTTTCATTTTCCAAATCCTGACCCAAATCGATTTTTTGGATCATAATACTCAAACATTGCCTCTGAAACTGTATTTTCGCACTCAACTCTAATGGTGTAATATCCATTTTCAAACATAAAAGGCCCACCACAAGTAAACGCAAAAGTTTCAGTGGTGTCAACATCAGTCTTTAGTCCAGCAGTATCAATTTTTCTTCCAGTTGGAGCCAAAATGGAAAGCGTTGCAGGAGCGAAAAAATTATGATTAAACCAAACATGAATTTTTATCTCCTCGCCATAACTATAGAACTGCTTGTCTAAGGAAATAATGATTCTAGAATCAATTTTCATTTCGTTACCTTGAATTTTTGATAATTATGGGTTCATAAAGACTTCTAGTCTTTAATCGTAATTTTGCAATCAGTTTTGATTTTGTTTTCAATTATAAAATTAAAATTGGACAAGGGGCATTTCGAAACACATTTTCAACTGTGCTGTGATAGTGTTGTCTTTCATATTGAGAAGAGTGTTTTGTTTTAGTTATTATGATTAAATCTACATCATGTTTTTTTGAAAATTCCAAAATTTTAGTTGAGGCCATTCCGTTTTTTACTATTTTTGAATTACATGGAACATTATGGTCCTTTGCAAATTTTTCCAAGTGATGATGTTGTTTTTCTACTACCTGTTGTTCCTTTTCAAACTCTTGTTTGCTTGTTTTTGTTTTAAAGAATCCAAAGGTATGCCGCTCCTCCAAACAAGTAAGAATAGTTATTTTTCCCTGAAGGGATTGAGCTAGCGAAATTGCTTTTCTAAATGCTTTTTGGCTGCCTGGGGCGCCATCAAAGGGAACTAAAATATGATTAAAGGTTTTAGTCATGAAAACACCAATACTCCTGAGGCTCTGCAGGTATAAACAGATTTTTTATTTTCAATGAGTAAAGTGACCTTACATCGTATATAATGTAATGTAAGAATTTCTACTTTTGAAATTTTTTTTCCTCAAAAAATAAAAATTCTACCTTTTCATAATAAAAACATGTTATTTGGGTTAATTCCAGAGGTTTTTACCATTTCAATTTTGGGGGTTGGCATTTTGGTTTTTTTTAAATTCTTTTCTCCAAAAACAATTTTCAAATAAGAAATTCAATTTATTGCAAAATCAGTCTAAAGAATCATCTTTGATAATTTGAAAATCGATTTTATTTGAAAAAATTTAACCTGTAACGACTTGTACAAACAGACTCTGGTATTTTCCATAGTTTTGTCTTTACTAGTTATGGTACCAACTTTTGCATATGCTGAACATATTTTTGAGACTCAAGAGGCATTTGCGCAATATCTTGATACGATTACTGCAACAGGAAAACCATACACAATCGAAGTTGATGACCAGAGCTTTGATATCTATTATGGCGGTTATGGTAGTTTGGAAATTGGTGGAGAAGCACTTGAAGAAGATGAGCCAACTCTTTCTTTTATGAACCTAAATGTTGAGCGCAAGTCCTTAGAAATTACTCTTGATCCTATTCAAAGTGATAAAATTTTTTGGGTTTTATTACCTCTTGATGTAATTAGTGCTGAAGGTGCCAAATACCAACTCTTCATTGATGGTGTGGAAACAAAATACGACCTAACTAAATTTCCTGGAAATTATGCACTTGGGATGGTTATTCCCCCTGGAGCAGAGTTTATAGAAATTATTGGAACAACGGTAATTCCAGAATTTGGAGCATTTGCGATTTTGATTCTAGGAATATCGATTTTTGGCCTAATTTTCTATATGAAAAAGACAACTATAGGTAACCACTTGATTTCGACCAATTAGAAAAGCCATCCAACTATTTTGGAATAATTTAGATATATTATACCCTACAAGAACATCCTTTTTTCTTTATAATTTGAATTTGCTTTTCAATAGAATCAACATACTCATTTTGTTTTGCACTACCAACTGCTTTTCTTTTATCAAGGGGGCTTTTGTGATTATATCCACGTTTTATCATTTCTGAAGCAAGTTTTTCATGTCTGAGAAACATTGCTTGTAGTTTTCCCCTCCACCTCAAAGTTTCAGGATGCGATGAATACCCTTTCTTGTTTTGTGTTATGACAACCCACATGGCATGAAGTTCTCTATGCTCACCTAACAAATGATTTCGACACAGCCTTGAGGGAGAAATATCCCATATTCTCATTGTTAATAAAAAATCTTTTTTTCCAATACATGAAGATAACTAGGATTCATTCATAGTGCTAACTGAAAAATTGAATTTTAATTAAAAAAATCCTAAAACCATGGCTTTCCCATAATGTAATTGGTGAAATGCAGAAAGGGGTGAAACAAATTTTAATGAAAGCCTGAGGCAGTAAAGTATGGGCCAATTTGAACCAGGAGTTGTAAAATTGCTAGAAGGAAAAAATTTTGCAGCATTTGTTACTTTGCTAGGAAATGGCTCTCCACATGTTGCACCTATCTGGATTGACCATGATGAAGATACGATACTGGTAAACACTGCAATGGGAAGATTAAAAGAAAAAAATGTAAGAAAAGACCCAAGAGTTGCATTATCAATTTATGATAATGAAAATCCATATCACATGGTTGCAATTCGTGGCAAAGTAACTGAGATTACCACCAATGATGCAGAAGAGCATGTTGATAAATTAGCAAAGAGATATCTTGGGATGGACAAGTATCCTAGACGCTCTCCCGACGAAAAAAGAATTTTAATTAAAATTCATGCAGAAAAAATTCATCACCAAGACTATTCTTGAAATTATTTTTTAAATTTGACTAGGCTCTAGTCACAGAATATACAGGGTATGAGTACTTTAATCCAATTGAAAATCCATCTTTGTTGCTAAATTTGTAATCTTTGAGATCCTTGATATTTTGATAAAAATCTCCACCAATGACAAACCCGTTTGTATTTGCCAAATGGTTAATCTTTGCACACATATTTACCGGAGGCCCGATTAAATCAACAGATGTTGTATTATTTGAATTCATAATCACCATCTTTCCATAGTCTGCACTTACTCGATAATTCAAGCAAGGTAATCCTTCCTTTTTCATAATACTACATACTGCATCGTGATTTTCAATCAAAGATAAACTGCATTCAATGCAACTCATCAGTCCGTATTTGGTTGACCTTGAGGACTCTGGGAAATAATACAAAAGACTATCTCCTTGATTCTTTATTACCACCCCGCCAAATCTAGGAATGATTTTTGCCATAGAGTTTAAGAAAATTTCATAATACTTGCACCACTGCAATTCATTCATCTCAGATGAAATCTTGGTAGATGATACAATGTCGACAATTCCAACACAATAACTCTTTGCCATGCCTGAAAAAGCCACCATATAGTCTGAATTCGTCATGACGAATTGTTTTTTATCAATGGTTTTTTCAGATTTTTTTTGGGTTTCATCTAGTGAAAGAGTCAATTTTGTGCCAAGATCGTTAGCACAATTAATCTATTAAGTATTACTTTATGAAATTACGATTTCCGTACATTATTGTATCAGATCCAAGCTTATCTTCTAGGACCGATGAGAAATTTAGATTAACCTTATACTCCTCTAATTACGTTGTTTTTAATTAGCCATTTAATGCTCTCAAGAAACTGGTCTTCAGGGACTAGTCCTTCAACCCACCATCTAGTTGATTCTTTAATCCAATCAGGAACTTCAGGTTCTGTTGAGGTGTCTTCAGCTGTTGATTCAACTTTTTCATCAAGCTCAATTATTCCTTCTTTTACCAAATACCCAATTCCATCGGTAAACTCACGGTCTGAAACATTTCCATCAATCCAAAAGGTTGCAGTAGTTTCTACCCATGTTGGAACTCTTGGCGCATCAGTATCTTGGTCTTGCATCTCAGCAGAGGTTTCATCTGGTATCTCTACAGGTTTTTCTGGTTCTGTTGTATCCACAGGACTTTCAGGTTCTGGAGTAACTTCAGGTTTTTGTGCAGATGATTCTTTTATTTCAGAATAAACTAGTGTAACTTGTTCTGTTGGTCTGTCATCGCCATTTGCAGAGACAAAGTATCTCAAAAAAGAAACATCAGTTAGTTGATATTCCTCACATTTTACTCGTTCAGTTTCAGAACAAATATGCACGGTAGCTTTTGGAATAACTTCGCCAGTAATTGCAGCCTCGCTTATTCTTGCTGAAGAAAAGTCAAGTCTTTTTGTAAGATCTATTTGTTTTGCATCAGCATCTTCTAAATGCAGGTCAATTGATAAAACATCAATCCATTTATCATGATTTGAATCGGTAGCTTCACCTTTAATGTCTCCAAGTTTAATATACGCTGCACCATACACTTCACCAACAGAAAATCCAAAAACAAAGAGACTAAGTACTGAAAAGAAAACAAGTTTGTTTAATGAACTGAATTTATTTGCCATTTTTTAAAAATCAGTTGTTCTCATTAGAAAAATCATTGTGGAATGACTGCAGTTGCTGCTGATAAACCATGTTCATGCCATGGCTCATTTTTTACATTATCCCATGACATTGTCGCGGTTTGCTCAAATGTTCTTCCGTCTTTTGTTGGAGAATAGTTAAAGGCTATCTTATTGTAATAAAATGCAACTTCTTCAGTTGGTCTGTCATCAGCATCGCCTGAAGTTGACCAGCTTTTAACAAAGCAACGGTCCAGTTTGTATTTTAGATATGTGTATGCTTTTCCATCACCTGCCACTTCTACAAATTCAATTTCAGCAGTTCCTGGGGAATTTCCATTTACTGCAAATTGTGCCAATTCAGCTGAAGCCCTATCCATGGATTTTGAAATTGTGACTTCTTGAAGCTCACCTACTCCGATATTGATATCAGCAGTTCCTCCTTTTTCGCCACTTTCTTTCATCTCCCGCTCAACACCAAACGAAAAAGAGTCTGCTACAAAATAGCCCTCATAACCCTTTGTGGTGACATCCCCTTTGAGGCCCTCAATTTTTACGTAAATGGCAGCATCTGCTTCTTCAGAATAACCAATCATTGATAATGAAACTATAACAGAACAAAAGCCCGCTAGGAATAGTTCTTTCTTCACTGATTTTGTGTTTTTTTGCAAGTATTTAAAAAATTAGTAGGATTTATTGTGACAATAATTTTTCTGATGGAGTCGATTGATTTTCTGTTAATGGATAAATCATTCATTAGTGTTAAAAGTAAATTTTGTAATAGTATGGTATGCCAAATAATTTAGAAGCTGCACCAGCATGGGAGCAGCTTATGGGATTGTCTTGGATAATAATAGATGAAGAATAATCAAATCATCAGAACCATTTAAGAAACCCAACTCAAACGGAGATCTAAATGGTTCTAATTTATGCAATAATTGGTGCAGTTACCACAATTGGTGTAATACTATTGAGATATTATCTTGAGGAGCGAAAAAAAGAAAAAAACAATGGTAAATTGTGTTATAACTGCAATCAAAAATTCCCCAACGATTATAGGGTATGCCCAAAATGCGGACTACCATTTGGAAGCTAAAATGAAAATTTTAACCACGAAAAACAAAACCATCATACAAATTGCAGGAATCGGAATTGCCGTAGCTGTTGGCATTATTCTGTATTACATTTTAAATTAAAAACCATTTCAAGTCATTCTAATTTTTCTTGTTTTTCAAGACTGCAAAGATTGCCTTGTATTTTCCAGAAGTTTCCCCTTCAAATTCTGAGTTTTTTATGGTTTGAATCTCAAAATCGTTTTTGAAAAACTCTGTGATTTGGTTTTGCGAGTATAGATTTGGTCCTTGGCCTTTAGGTATACTCTTCTCATCAACACTCATACATTTTAAAAACAACAATCCATTTTGTTTTAAAATTCTCCTAACCTGAGAAAGATAAGAAGACAATTGGCTTTCCTCAAAGACATGAAATATCCCTCTATCAAAGATAAAATCAAACTCGTTATCTGCAAAATTTGAATCTAAAATATTATCTACTACAAATTCTGGCTCTGAATACAACTTTTTTGCCTTTTCAATTGCACTTTGAGAAAGATCAGAACCAACAACATCAAAACCCAAAGATGCAAGATGCTTGGCTTGAGTGCCTGGACCTGTTCCTAAATCTAAGAACTTTCCTTCTTTGCGACCTTTGGAATTAATTTCATTTTGTACATCATGGTCTAATTTTTCTAAAAACCAAGGCATGGTTTTAACATCATTTTCCTTGTAATAGTTCTCCCAGTCATTCAATTCTGAATTTACCAATACCAAGTCCTTGGATGATTTGGTTAATAGCTTTACCATGCAAAAAATTTCAAAAATTTTTCAATCCCTCGTTTACCATAAGTTTAAAACAATTAAGAAAAAAAAGCCAAACCATGAAACAATTAACAGTGGTTGCAAAAATTACTGCAAAAAAAGGCAAAGAACAAGAAACCAAACGAGTTCTTGAATCACTAATCCCTCCAACCCTAAAAGAACAAGGCTGCATAAACTATGACATGCATGTTTCAGCTGATGATGATGGTGTGTTTTTATTTTATGAAAACTGGACTAGCTATGAACTTTGGCAAGACCACATGAACAGCGAGCACCTAAAAAATTTCAAAGCAAGGCTTCCTGAACTTGTAGAAGGCGATATTGAACTATCTACTTGGTTTGTGAATTAAAAATTTAATCTAGTATGATAATTCCTTGCTCAATCAAAAATTTAATGGCATTAATTATCTCGTCCTCTGAGAGTTTACCTTCTGCATACCAACCCATGGCATATTTTACCCATTCGGGAATTTTTTCTACTGGAGCAGACGAATCATCACCTGAGTTTGTAGTCTGAACTCCCCCAGCTGCTGTTGTCTGCGCTCCACCAGTCTCATTAGTATCTGCTCCACCAGGAGCTAAACTAGTCTGAGCCATTTCAGGTGTTGCTAAAGTATCTTCTTCAGGTTCTGCTGATACTTCAGGTAAAACTGATTTTATTAACAGTCCGAGAGGCGTATAGTGGAGCAAGACTTGGTCTGGTCTCCATTCTTCTTTGGCTTCATCGACTGGATCAAAAGGAGTACCACCTAGGTTTTGTGTCACAGGTGCGCTGGGATCAACAATCGCGTCTGGTACTTGAATCAAAGCCGTCTCGGCAATTGAATTTTCAGGATCTATATCCAAAACTTGATAAAATAACTCGTCTGCTTGTAGAGATTCTCCTTGCTCTTCCAATGCAAAAGCTTTTCCTAATAATGCATCAACATTTAGTGGTTTCATTTTGAGTATCAAATCATAAGTTTGGATAGCCTCATCATACTTTTCAAGTTGATCAAGAAGATATCCTTTGGATTGTAATGCAGAAAATCTATATGGGTCAATGCCTAAAATCTTATCATAAATTTCAAGTGCTTCCTCATATCTTTCAAGGTGAGTAAGAATATTTGCTTTGTTAAAAAACGCATCAAAGTCTTCAGGAAAATCAGATATAATTCCGTCATAAATTTCAAGTGCTTCTTCATATCTTTCTAATTTACTAAAAACTAGTGCTTTATTTCCTAAAACATGAATGTCTAAAGGATCAATTTTTTGTACTTGATCATAATAGAAAAGTGCCTCATCATATTGTTCCAATAAATAAAATGTAAATGCTTTGTAAAATAAAACCTCAACATTTTCAGGATCTATACTTTGAGCCTTATCCAAATATGAAATCCCCTCCTCAAAACTTAACAACTCAACTAGAGATCTTCCTTTGAAAAAATTCGCATCAAAGTCATCAGGATTCATACTCAATAATTGGTCAAAATAAAGAATGGCTGTATCATATTCAAGAAAATCATAATGATGCACTCCATTTCCTTTGAGTGCTCCAATGTGTTGAGGATCAATTGTCAACACCTTGTCGTAATAGACATGTGCTTCATATTGTCCACGCCAGAAACTTAAGACCATTGCTTTGTTTAATAATGCATCAATGTTTTCAGGATCCATCTCTAATACCTTTTCAAAAATTTGTAGGGCCTCATCAAATTGACCTTGTTCTACAAGTTCAATACCTGATTGAACTAAATCCTCAGGGGTGGCGCCAAGGTCTTGAGCAACTGATACCTGAACAAAAGACAATGTTCCAAAAACAAAAGCAAATACGATGATAGATAATATTGCAACTTTCATAATTTATTCAAATGATATTATTTATTTAAGAATTCAATCAAGAACGATGACTCCTTTAATTATCAAAAATTTTATTGACGAAGTCATTTCCTTGTCAGTAATTTTGCCATCAAGATACCACTGCATATTTTCTTTAAACCATTCAGGAATCTTTTCTACATAAATTGCAGACTCTTCAGGTTCTGCTGATGCTTCTTGCATCCATTCCCATAATCTTCCAGGGGGAGTAAATTCAAAGAAAATTCGTTCAGGGTTCCATTCATCTATTAACTTCCAAAATTCAACTGGAGGAAGAGGACTGCATGTAGGACAACCGTCACCAGTTAACCCAAAATGCTGTTTAGCTATGGAATTTTCTGGATCAATCTCCAAAACCTTCCAAATTAATTCTTCAGCCGTATTGTAAAGTTCAGGGTTTTCAACTACAAATTCAAACAAGACAAAGGCCTTTCCTAACAAAGCATCCACATTTTCTGGATCAATCTCAAGTGACCTATCAAAGACTAGAATTGCATCATCATATCTTTCAAGTTTGTAAAGAAGAATTGCTTTGTTGTTTAATGCAGGTAGGTAATCAGGATCAATCTCCAATGCTTTATCATAATTGCCAAGTGCCCAATCAAATCTTTCTTGTGATTCATATGCATATCCTTTATTGATGTATGCATCAAGATAATCAGGATTAATTTCCAAGACACGTTCAAAATACGCAAGTGAATCATCGTATCTTTCTTGTTGAATTAGTGTAATTCCTTTGCTAAATAATGCATCTTGATATTTTTTATCAATCTCCAATGCTTTATCAAAATATGCAATTGCTTCATCAAATTCTCCTGATTTGTAAAATGAGATCCCTTTGTTTGTCAAATCTGCAACGTCGTTTGGGTCAAACTCAAAGTTTGTTTTTTCTGTTTCAAGGTTACCTGGAATTAAAGCAAAAGCTGATGGCACTAATCCTACCGATACAACAAGTAATATTCCAAATTGAATTTTTTTCTCAAAACAAAACTTCAATTTCTTATTAAAGTGGGCAAACTAGTTTATTTGCATATCTAATTTTGAAAAATTCATTCAATCAGCACTTTCAGTATGTACAGCTAAACTCCTAGTGCTTGAGTCCTGTTCCCTCAAAGATGGCCATCATCGTCTTTATCCAGGCCTTTTTGTTATCCTCGTGATTTGTGCCTACAAGCTCACTGATAATCAGCCCATCAAAAAGCGAAATTATGCCTGAGGAAAGCGCATTCATATCCACATTATTTTGGAAAAATCCTACCTTTTTCATTCCTTTCAAGAATTCTTCTACATTTAGCTCAATTTCCTTGCGGTTTTTTTGAATGATTTTTTTTAGTTTTGGGTTGTGGACAGATTCAGCTAGTGCCTCAAAGCGCACCTTTTGCGTTTCTTGAAGGGACTTTAGGAAATTGTCATAAAACAATCCCAGGTCTTGTCGTATCTTGTTTTTGTTTTGGAATAATCCGCTTCTCTCATCAATTAGTGTCTGTTGGTTTGATTTGCACAAGGATTCAAAGAGCTCTTCTTTGCTTTGAAAATACAGATACAGTGTCCCTTTTGAGACATCAGCTGTTTTTGCAATATCATCCATCTTGGTTATTGCATAGCCATTTTTTGAAAAGTTCTTAAACGCTGCCTTTGTTATTGCTTGTCTTACTTGGGTTCTATGTTCTGCAGATACCTTTGGCATAAAATCAATCCAGCTTGTAAGTTACTTGTTCGTCGTCATCTTCTGTTACTTTGATGACAATTGTGTTACTCAATCGATTAAAGATTCTCTGTCGCTTTTTGTCAGTAAATATCAGGCCTAGCAATACATCTAGAGGCAACAAGAATGCTTTTCCAAAACTGTTGATTATACAATCAAGAAGACTAGGATTTGTTCCATCATGCTTTACAGTCCTTAGATGCAAAACTCTTTTTCCAAGTGATTGGCCAGAGCTGTACTCTAGTATAATCCAGTACAAGAAAAACACTACACTAGTTGTAACATACCATTCAGACTCCATAAAAAAACCCATGCTGTGAATTGCACCAACAAGAATTGCAATTCCAATTGAGACTATAACAAAATCAATAATCCATGCAAAGAGTCGGTCTTTCCATTTGGCAAGCGTCAAGTCATTGGTGTATACTATCATGCAATAACTCCGGTTTTTTGGCAGTCAAGGCACTTTATTGTTGAGGTTTTCTCTTCATTTCTTATGAACACGTCAAGTGAACCGCACTTCATGCAAGAAAAACGAAAATCTGGATAAGGTGGGAAAAAAGGCATACTTGGTCTAGTTGCAGTCATCCAGATCTCTGAAGTGCCGATTACTTGATTCATGTTCGTATATTGTATAAGGTAGTTGTATAATATAAAGATAACTGACCAGTCAGTCAGTATAAGAAAATTTAAATTACAAACTTGGAATATAGAACTTATGACGATTCTTTACAACGACAAGCACATGCAAATAACTGGGGACAAGATTCGATTCAAGTCCTGGTGCCTTCCATGGGGCAAAAAAGACGTCAAAATCGAGCATGTACGCAAGATTTCAGAGAGAAAGATGGGCATTTTTACAGGAAAAGGCCGGATTTCAGGCACAAGTAACTTTCGTGACTGGTTTCACTTTGATGCAAAAAGGCCTTTGAAAAGCAAGGCAATAGTCTTGGAGACTGATTACAAAATCTACAAGAGACTGTGGCTGACTCCTGAGCGGCATGCAGAAGCCTGGAGAATTTTGAATAAACTCATTTCAAAATAGTTCTGAGGCTAAATTGCCATACCGCAAAGGGAATTGCAAGTAAATATAATACATAGATAACCAAATTTAATGAGAGAAAAAAAATTTAGGATTAGTAAAAGGTTATTTTACAGCAAAGCCAATTTGAATTGTTCAGATTTATGTCCTCTGAACACTAAACAGTATTTCTGAATTTAAAAAAGTGAAAATGAATAGCAAGGGAAGCAAAAAGCTTGTTGTTACTTTAATCGTATCTTTTGTAGTAATTGCATCATTTACTGGAATTATGGGATTTGTATCATCCAATATCACAAAAAACTCTATAAATCAACTAGTTGGTGAACAATCAACTTTAACTGCACATTCGGCACTAAATAGGATTGATTTTTCTGTTTCAAATAAAATCTCAGAGCTGCGAGAACTAGGTAGTGACTCTAGAATTCAAAACTTGCTTTTACAATCAGAGATAGATACAGAATATGTCTCTAATTTAATATCAACAAAACTAGAGGAAAAAAAATCATTTTATCAAGACCAGTTTGGTTATCCTGTTTTTGGAAGAATACTTGTCACTGATGCATATGGAAATAAGGTGGGAGACACTGAATCAAGGACTTTGGAGAATTTATCTGAAGAATTTTGGTGGAATGAAGCTCGAGAATTTTATGTGCATGTTCAAGACATTATTTATGATGAAGATGTGGATATCTATGGAATTGAAATTAGTGTTAGGATAAATGACAAGCGTGGTAATTTTATTGGAATCATTCATGCCTTGTATAATTTTGAAGACATTGTTGAAATAATTGAAGAATTCAAGGCGCAATCACAATTGAGAACATCAGAGTTTGATTTGTTTGATAATGATGGCTTTTCAATTTACTCAACTGCAGATTTTGAAGAAGACCGATTCATTGGTGATTATATTTCTGATGAATCTTCAGATGTTCAGCTTGAACTAGAAGAGAGATTTGAGTTATTAGAAAACAAGGAAGCAGAAATTTTGTTAAAGTATGGTTTTAACGAACCAGAGCTAACTGATGAACAAGAAGAAGAACTATCCTATAGACTAGAACCACTAGAAGAACAATATGATCAAATCATTAGAATTTTCGAATTTGAAAACCCTTCCTTTCAAGAAGAGCAACAACTAGACTTGCAACTTGAAGAGTTGGACCTGCAATACAGGGAAATACTTGCAGAATATGGATTTTTTGAGCCTAATTTAACCCCAGAACAAGAAGAACAACTAGAGGCTGAATTATTTGCATTAGAGAAAGAATTTGGCTTGGTATATGATGAGTTTGATTTTGATTTTACATTTGGGGATAAGGGATTTGCCATTTTGGGAACAGATGGAGGAAAAGAGATTCTTCATTCATATTCTAGACAAATAGGATACGACGAGTTTTCTTCACTTGGATGGACTTTAATGGTTCATACCGAAATGGATGAGATTTTAGCTGAGGTAAATGCACAAAGAGATTCTTTGTTAATTGCCATAGTTGTAGTTACTATAATTGCAGTATTGCTTGGAGTTTATTTTGCGCGAGTCTTTTACAAACAATCACGAAAACTAAATGATATTGAGCAAATGTCAACCATTGGACAGCTTTCATCAAACATTGCACATGACATGAGAAATCCTTTAGGAACAATTAGAAGCTCTATTGAAAGAATATCAGACCAAAACAAAGGACAAAACAAACACATCACCCAAGAAGTAGAACGTGTAAAGAGGTCTGTCAATAGAATGTCACACCAGGTTGAAGGTGTTTTAAACTATGTTAGAACAACACCGCTAATCTCAGATAACTACTCACTTTTAGAGATGATTTCATATGCAAAAGATTCCTTATCGATTCCTTCAAACATCAAGTTGATTCTTCCAAAAAATGATGTAATAATAGAGTGTGACCAGGAAAAACTAGAGATTACTTTTGTGAATCTGATACTAAATGCAGTACAAGCAATAGACAAAAAAGAAGGAACAATTGCAATTCGCATCTCTGAAAATCCAAGTACAGTAGCATTGGAATTTGAAAATTCTGGCCCTTCAATTCCAAAAGAACAAATCAATAAAGTTTTTGAGCCATTATTTACATCAAAACTAAAGGGAACTGGTTTGGGTCTGTCGAGTTGTAAAAACATCATAGAGCAGCACAAAGGTACAATTACTGTTACGTCAGATCCTGTGGTGTTTAGAGTAGAGTTACCAAAAAAGCAGGAGACAAAAAATGAAAATTAAAAATATATTTGCTAAAAATTTTTGGGGGAGATATCATGTTTTCAGGTAAGAGAATTTTGTTTGCAGATGACGATGTGGATTTTTTAGAAGCCACGCAACTCATGCTATTAGACAAGGGCTTTGATGTGGTAACTGCCACTGATGGGATAAACGCAGTAGAAAGATATCGGGAAATCAAGCCTGATATCATGTTTTTAGACATAAAAATGCCTGAAATTGACGGATATGAGGCATTTTTTAGGATAGTAAAGTCTGATTCTGATGCAAGAATAGTATTTACCTCAAGTTATGCACTTGATGATGAAAAATTCCAAAAGGCAAAATCACTTTCTCTTAGGGGACTGCTAAACAAGCCATTAGAGTTTCGTGATTTAGAAAAGATGATAAAAAAACATTCAAAGTAAATTACAACAAACCTGATTTTTTTATTGTATCTACTCTTTTTGAATAGTAATTGTTTGCCTCTTGTACAAATTTCAAGTACCATTGCTTTAATGACTTGTCTTTTTCTAAAACTTTTTGTAATTTTTTAATTGATTTTTTTTTGGAATCTTTTTTTGATTCGATATCATACAACAGATATGTGTAAAACCACAATGATATTTGTTCAGACAAGTCTTTTTCTGAAATTGATTCAAAATTTCTCCTATACTTTGTATGGATAAATGACATTAATTCATAAAATGGATTTGTTTTGCTTTTTACAATCTCAGGGTTGTCAAGTAAAAGACCACGGGCAAGAATCTGAATTTTGTATACTTGATCACCAACAATTTCTTTTAGATATTCCCATCTTCCAAAAAAGTTTGGTAAAACATGGGCATAGTTGTTTGCAATCTTGTCAATGTCTTTTTTGCTTAAATTTAGCACATCAAGACAATAAAGCAATCCATGCAGGGATAGTCTGTACTTGTCAGATATTGGGTGTCTGAAAACTTTGCCATCCTTTACAACCAATCCAAATTCTAAAACTCCTGATGAGTGTTTTCCCCTGTCTGTTCTTCCAACAAGTAGTCTTCTGAATTCTTTTTCTTTTGTTCTAACTCTGAGATTGTCATTTGGGAAACGAATCTTTGCCATCTCCCATGTAGTGCATGTTCCATTCATTGCAAGAATTTTTAGTAATTTCTGAATATTTTCATGGTGCTTTATTTTTGGTTTTGATGAATAACCATACGTTTTGTGTGCAGTAGGCCTCATGTAATACTTGTATGAAAGCAGATTACCGTAGTGAGTTCCTTGGTCTGAATCAGTTGCCATACCGCAATAGGTTTGGCATTCTCATATAAAACTTGTTTTAAGATATTTTGATTGAAATGAAATCCAATCAAACACAAAACAAAAAACAACTGTTGAACTATCTGGTTCTAACAGGCGTGCTTTTAGGAAGTATTGGTGCAATATCAATTCCTTCTGTTCTTGCACAGTCAATTGAGGATTCAGAATCTGACATTGAAAAATTGTATGAGGAATTAGAAGCGCAATATATTGCAATTTTAGAGTCCTTTGGATTCGTAGAGCCCAAGCTCACTGAAACCCAAGAAGAAGAACTTGAGGCAAAACTTGCCCCACTTGAGGAGCAATACGAGCAACTCTTTGCCAATGAGAACCTAACTGCCGAAGAAGAATCAAAGATAGCAGAACTTGACAAAAAATATGATGCAATACTTGAATCATATGGATTTGTGTTCCCACAGCTAACAGAAGCTCAAGAACAAGAGTTAGAAGAAAAACTTGCTCCACTAGAAGAAAAATTCCTAGAGTTAGAGGGACTCTATGGAGATGAGGAGTTTTTTGACTCTGAACTAACACCTGAACAAGAAGCGCAACTTGCAGCACTTGACGAACAGTATGATGCAATTCTTCAAGAATTTGGATTCCATTTTCCAGAACTAACTGAAGAGCAAGAAAGAGAACTTGAAGCAAAGCTTGCTCCCTTAGATGAGGAATATGAAAAGATCTGCATTGAATTTGAAGAAAAGCTCAAGGAGTTAGAAGAAGTTCATGAAAAACAACTAGAAGAACTTGATGCAAAATATTCATCAATACACGCAGAATTTGGTTTTATTGAACCAAAACTCACAGAAGCCCAAGAACAAGAACTTGAGGAACGACTTGCTCCCCTAGAGGAACAATATGATGAAATTTTCGGAGAATTTGAGCAAGATGGACACGAATCTCATGACCATGATTCTCATGAACATGAATCAGATGAAATAGAATTCACTGACATGGAATTCGATGATGAATTCTATGACATGGAATTTGATGATGAATTTGATGACATGGAATTCGATGAAGAATGGGATTTTGATTCAGATGAATTCGAGTATTAAGTAGATGATGAGTAATCTCTACTCTTCTTTTTTTATTTAAAAAAATAATTTCAAAAATTTACAAGTGACTTTTCATTACATCAAAGGGGTTTGCCTCGAAGTACTAGATTTATTACTTGAGATAAACTATATCCACGCTTGTGTTTGGAAATCAATTTGGCTTGGGTCATCCTTAAACTATCATAAACATCATCTTGGATTAGTACACAAATTCTTTTGTTCATAGTTTGTCCCAAAAAAAAATATTTTTAATCGATTCGGTAATTTCCCAAAATTGGGAAATAAGAAAAATATTTTTAAATTTAAAAAATTGGGGCTAGTATTCTATTTTCATAAACAATTTAGTCTGTGAAGTCTCAGTTCCACCATTGTTTTGTAGGCTCCACTCCATTGCAACTGACTTGTTCTTGAAGTCACCTGGTAGCGTTATTGGTGGGTGTAGTGTGCTAAGATAATTTTGAATCTCTACTTCTAATAGTCCAGTCTCGTATGCTACAATGAATGCATCATAGTCTTCAGGGCTTGATTCAATTGCATCAATTAGAAGTGTGAGGTTTGCAATGTCTGAAAATGTGTTGTCAATCAAGTCTAGCAATTCAGCTTTGTCCTGTATGGCTATTGCCTTGCACCATTTTACTTTGGTTTCATGGTTGTTTTTTTGGACTTTGCATTTTACCTCTTCAATGTTAAATGATGACGTATCTCCAAACTCTGGGTCAACTTCTATATCCAGTAGTTTTTTGTCATCGATATTTACATAGTTTATTTTTTCAGATGGCACACAGAGTTCTTTTTCCTTCTTTGTGTCTAGTTCTTCAGGACCAAATTGGTTGTTTGTAAACACACTTGTTCTTTGGTGGTTTGGCTGGCCCTTGTCTTTTCTTACATCGTAGCACACCAAGTATTCTTCAGGATGGTTTACAAAAGAAGATTCGTTGTTGTGGAATTTTTCAACTGGATTGCAAAATAGCCTTGGCTTTTTGACATCCATTACCCTGTCTTCATTAAAGTTTGGATCATAGACACTGGCCTCAAGTTGTTTGAACTTTGGTGTGTTCTTTGAAACTTTTACGTCATAGCACTTGTAGTGGTCAACAAAGTTTTCCTTTAATTGCTCTGGCGTAATATCATGGGCTTTAGATGATGGGACTAGCAACAGCCTTTCATTTTTAATATCAAGTGATAGCACGCCAAACTGGTTTTTTATTGCAATAGTATCTCGAACGCGGTCATTTTTGTCCTTTGCCTGAATCTGATATCCTACAAAGTGGGTAACTGCATCAAAGAGTCCTTCTTGGTTTTTATCAACAGGATTTAGCAGCCTTTGTATTTTTTTTACCTTGAAATCCCCTGAGACAAACTGGTCAGTAAGCCCCACATCAATCGAATCAAACTTTGGTGTGTTTTTAGTCTCTTTGATTTGGTAGGATAAAAAGTGCTCATGTGTTACAAGTGGGTGTGCCATAATATGAGATGCGCCAAATGAGAACATCAAGCTAAATACTGCAACACCTAGTGTAATTGCAAAAACCTTATGCTTCATATCGCCCTCGAGTTTTTTTTCCAGTTTTAGGTAATAAGTCTAATCAGTGTAACATTTGAAAAGTTACAAAAAATATTTTGTAAAAAAACTTGAAAAAAATCCTGAGGAAATCTTTAAGTCGATTCTCTTCCTTTACTTTGCAATTGATTCGCACTAGCTATCTTGTATTGCTTGTTGTATTGATATCAGTTGGAGTTACTAGTGCATATGCGATAAACATCACACTTGATGGAACAGTTGAGGTTACTGATATTTTAAACATGGTGGGAAACAAGATTACAAATCTTGGCACTCCGACTTCAAGCAATGATGCTGCAACCAAGGGTTATGTCGATACAGTAGCATCTTTGCCTAACCAATACGTAAAGGAGTCAAGTACAGTGGTTCAGCCAGGTAATAGTTTGGGAAAAGGGATTAGCTGTGATTTTGGAGATACCAGGATTAGTGGAGGCGTTAGCACCGGAAATGCAATGACTGTTACTGATAGCTTCCCTACAACTGAGGAAGAAGTTGAAGTTTGGGAGGTGCATGCAATTAACACAAGCCAGTCAGCTGAGACCCTTACAATATACATAATATGTTTTGATGATGCAGCACCACCACATGTTCCCTAGCTTTTTGAGAAATTAGGAAACACTCATGAATTATTACAAATCAAGGAATACTAATGGACAAAACTATTGATAAAAACAAAACTTTTGGTGAGATCTAGAAAAACATGCTAAATCTTTCAGACTTGAAAAAAGATTTGCATAAATTAGCAAACACAAAGAGGAAAAAGATTCTTCAAAACTTTTTCAAAACAGGACCTGGACAATACGGCGAAGGTGATGTTTTTCTAGGTGTGACTGTTCCACAATCAAGAAGCATTGCAAAAAAATATGCAGACTTATCCCTTGATGATACAAAAAGACTTCTAAATTCCAAAATTCATGAAGAACGGCTTGTAGCAATACTTTTGCTAGTCCATAAATACCAAAACTCTGAAGACAAAAAACCCATTGTAGATTATTATTTAAAAAATTCAAAAAAGATAAACAACTGGGATCTTGTTGACCTTTCTGCGCCAAAAATTCTAGGCAATTTTCTTCTTGATAAAAATAAATCAATACTATACAAGCTCTCAAAATCAAAAAACCTGTGGGAGAGACGAATCAGTATAATTTCTACTCATACCTTTATCTTGAATCATCGATTTTCTGATACATTAAAAATTTCTGAGATTCTGTTAAATGACGAGCATGACTTGATTCACAAAGCAGTTGGATGGATGCTAAGAGAGGTTGGAAAAAAAGACGAAAAAATCCTAGAAAGGTTTTTGAAAAAACATTACAAGAAAATGCCAAGAACAATGCTGAGATATGCCATAGAAAAATTCCCTGAAAAAAAGAGAAAATCTTACTTGAATGATTTAATTTAAAACGAGCCTAACTTTTAGTTGTAATCTTTGTGACATACTGTTTGTTTTATTTCTAGAGATATACGAAAATCATGTCCAAAATTAGGTGTGTTAGCCATGGATTTGATTGTAAATTTGAAATTGATTTAGATGATAGTGATGCAATAAACAGATTCAAAAAACATTCAAAGATTGTACATGGATTTGAATATAATTCAGGAACGATAAATCAAATACTCGTAAAGGTTCGAGATAATTAATTTCTCATAATTCTAAAAAATTATATTCAAAAATCTATGATGGTTTATTCATCAACAATTTCATAAAATTGCATTGAAAACTGTTCAGACATCATTGGCATGAGTTTTTCTAAAGACCCGTTTTGCACGCGCCATTCCATGTATTTCTTTTGTGATTCTTCAGAAACCCATTTAGCATGAATTGTAAATTTTGTTGGCACTTCTTTGTTCTGATACAGCTGAATTCCTTGACATCCTTCAAAAGAACGTGTGTCTGGAAGAATTTCTTTGAAAAATTTCTTAAACTCATCTAGAGATTCTTCTTTTACTGAAAGATTAACAATAACAATGACGCTCAATAATGCTCAACCCTGGTTCTTGAATTTAAGTTATTTCCAGCTTGTAAAATAACTGGACTACTCCTGAATCAAATTTTTTGGTGTTTTCAAGTTGTAGTTGATGCTCTTCTATTCCTTTTCCAAATAGAGAAATTCCTTCTCCTAGTACTGTAGGAATTACAGTTATGATAAATTCATCAATCAGGTTGTCTTTAAGAAATTCTCTTGCAATTTCTGCTCCACCTACAAGCCATACTCTTTGGTTATCATCCATACTATCAAGAAAATCCTTTGGGGTACTATTTACAAACACAACATTTCCTTCTTTTCCGGTACTTTTTCTTGAAAATACATAGCACTTTTTGTCAGGGTATGGTGCCTTGAATTGTTTGAATGTAGTGTTTCCAAGCACAACAGTTCCAACTGAATCTAAAAATTCCTTGTAACCATAATCTTCATCTTTATTTTCATATTTTGCAAGCCAGTCAACTGAACCGTTTTTTCTTGCAATAAACCCATCCAAGCTAGCTGCAACATACAGAATTACTTTTTTTGCCAATTACAGCATTTCAATATTTTGGCATTTTATCTAAATCCTTCTCAAAAAAATGATTTCAGGATTTGAAAATTAATGTGACTTGACATTTGTTTGTGTTCAAACTAATTTTGTAGAAAACTTTTTTTTCAGATAAAATTCCAAGTTTGATATGCGGCGTAAATGTCCTATCTGTTCTACAGTATATGACAAACCCAAGTGTCCAAAATGTGGATTTCATGAAAACCCTACAGGCTATACTGGATTTTTAGGCGGCGGAACATTTCATTAGGAAATTAATTTTTGGCAACCCACTATTGATTAAATATAGCAAGTTTTGATAAAAGTCATGGCAAATCAAAAATGCGTTTCATGTGGTATTAGCTTTTTTTCCCCAATGGGTTCAGACAAGTGCACAAGATGCGCACCAAATGAATCTCAGGGTAATGAGGGTCATTCTTGTGGCTGTGGTCACAACTGTTAACCATTTTTTTTAAGAAATAAAGCAGATACAGGTTTCGTATCATTTTTTTTGAATCAAGAGCAAATGATACGAAGTGTTTATGACTCTAGCAAGACTTTGAAATTTTTAGATGAAGTATTTTGTTATTTTTCTTGGTTTGATTGCAGCCTCTTTTGGATTGTTAGATGTCAATGTTTGGGCCCAAACTGATGAACAAATCACGGCATGCCCAAATGACATACAAAAAATATTAGACCAGGACCCAGTGATTGCCCAATTTCTAGAAGCTAATCCGTCTTCAGAAATTTACACCCATGAGACTGCAGACGAGTCTGGAAACAACATTACCCAATCAGAGTATTTCAGAGATGGATTGTCCCTTGTTGTCCGAATCCAGGAAAAGCCAAATCAGAAAGACTGCCTTTTTGCTCAGAGCTATCATGTATCATATGATATTCCATCCCTTGGAATGGGAATCAGCCTGACTAGAGGCCAAAGTTTTGAGGTCCAAGATGCAAAAGACGCAGTACAGGCAGTAAAGGATCTTACCAATCCTCACAAGCAAATGAAAAAAGGAATTCCCCTATACGAGATAAAATGCAAAGAAGGACTAAACTCTATTGTAAAGCGAGACAGGATAAAGCCTGCATGTGTATCTGAAGAGACTGAAAGTGAGCTTCTCAGGAGAGGTTGGACTCCACTTCGAATTGGAATGCCTGCTGAGACTAATATCTTAATTACATATGGTGCAGCAATGGTCTATCCGTCAAAAGTCACCAAAGAGTTTATCGATTCTCCTCACAACTATATTTTTTGGGTAAACAACGACATTGTACCTCATACAATAGTTGCAGAAGATGGTAGCTGGAGTACAGGACAAATTGATTCAGGTACAACTGGCCATATGCTCTTTAACCAGACTGGAAGCTATAGGTATCATGTTTTAGAAAACCCTGACGCTGGTGGCAGAATTTATTTTGAAAAAGCAGTGCCTGAAGTCGAACCAACACAAGAGCCTGAAAAAAAAGACGTTGGTTTTGATTCAGAGCTATTCCATGAGGTGCTTGGAGAAGGTTCTCCCCTAGTCTACAAGAATTCTTCAAAGCCAGTCCTTGATTTTGATAACTGTGAAAGGTATGCAAACTGGTTAACTGTGCACCAAAAAGAAAAAATCGACAAGTACGAAGACTATTCACGATATCCTCCCTGGGGAAATCAAATTTTTCCTCTAGTCGAGTTTTGCACATCAAATGGTGACTTTTTAAAATTTGAGGTAGAAGACAAGTTGCAATGGAGCTTTTACAAAATTCACTCTTAGCAAAACCTGTGGTGTAAACTTTGAAAGTTACAGATCATTGCCCTTTAAGACTCTAAGCTCGCAGTTTTTTTGTGGCGATACATATTATGCAAATTGTAGGTCTAGTTATGGTAGTTGGCGGAGTTTATTTTTTAATTAAACGATTGTGGCCAAAAAAATAATTTCAAAAAAATCCAAACAACTACTTTTGGTTCTGAGTTATTTTAGTAATAATTTTTCTCCCAAAATTTCTTTTAAAGAATCTCTCATTTCATTATAATATTCCTTATTTCTACCACCGTGAAGATAACTAAAAATAAAACGGTTTAGTTTATCTCCATCAACTGAAACTGTAAAATTTTTTCCCTTCCACCTGCTAAATTTTGGGGACATTTTTATCTCATCAACACGATTTAATGGAATAGTATAGTTTGCATCTCCTGCTTTAATAATTTCTTTAGTTGGTATGTTTTCAAGTAATTTTTTGAAGGCCTTTGTGAAATTGTTTGAGGTAACTAATTTACGAAAAATTGAAAAGTCATCCATTTTTAAAACTTTGAGAAAACTTTCTAAACCCTCTTTTTTATGGATGTGTACGACATGCAAATTTTTTTCGGTAAAAAAGATAAACCCATAGTTCATTGGAGTGTTTGATTTTTCTTGATTAAATAATCCATACGAGCGTTTTTGAGTCAATGTGCCACCTGGTATTGACCAATCTATAACTTCTACAATTTCAAGAATGGGATCTAATTCATCTTGTTTTATTTGGTCTAGTGCAGATTCGTATTCTTTTAGTTGTTTTCCTGTATTGACAAGGCGGTCTTGGAGTTGATTAATTTTTTTATTATCTTTTGATCCCTGAGATAGCATTAGGTGGGGATGCTCTGCAAGAATAATTGTTCCTGAAATTGACATGTTTCTAACTGGCTTTTGATTTTCTAGTTCTGGTATTTTTTGCATCTCAGTATAGACATACGTTGATAATTTTTCAGGGGTAACAAATCCATTTTCATCAACGGAATTTTCAGTCCCCTTTAATCCATCAATAATAAAACGAGTAAAGGCACTGTGAGATTGGTCTTTAAGAGAAAATGACCTTTTGTTTGAAAGAGAAGATGCTAAAATGCAGCTACCTTGACTTTTATCAAACACCTTGTGCAGACTTTCGCTTCCTAAGTCCTCTGCTTCTTTTTCTACATCATCACCTGACTTTCCCACAAGGTCAGGTACTGCCCCACCACTAAAACAGCAATCAAGAATTGCAATTTTTTTCTGGGCAACACTTTTTTTCATTTGCTCATTTAGTATTTCAAATTGGACTCCATCTTGTTCAGGAATGCTGGTGTCAATGTCTGTGGTTGCAAAAAACCTGCCACCATATCCATCTAAAACCCCGTGACCCGAAAAATAAAAGAGCAAAGTATCATCTAAACTGGCATCTTTTCTAAAAAAAGATATCAAGTTATCTCTAATATTTTTGAAATCTGATTTTCCAACTATTTTTTGATTTTCTTGGATTTCATATCCAAGTTTGGTAAGGGTTTGGTACATTTCCTCTCCGTCATTTTTGCAAAAATCCAGTTGTGGGAGAGATTCATCGTTATAATCACTAATACTAATGATGAGTGCTTTTTTCTTTCCTTTCAAATTTGCTCAATTAAGGAGCTAGTCCTAAATTAATCTGATCTTTTTCTTAAAATAATTTCAAAAATCAATAAAAAATGTGTTTGAAAATCAACAGTCATACTCTTCTAATGATTCATCACAAAGTTCAGGATTCAAGATGTTTAGATGATATAAAATAGATTTCCTGTAAGACATTTGTAACATTCTCATATTTTGTGAGTATTAAAACCGATGTTTATAAAAAAAACTACACATAGGATTACATTTTATCATCAAAGAGTAACGTGATTCTAGATTGATGTTAGTTTGTTTTATGAGGAATTGTTATAACCCAAGATCCTCTCGAAATTTTAAATGAGAAAACAATTTTTCTTTTCAGCTTTGGTATTACCAATCATAATCTTTGGAACTATTTCATTTGCACATGCTCAAGAACCCATCCCACCTTGGATTAAAAACACTGCAGGATGGTGGGCAACTGATAAAATTTCAGAATCAGAATTCTTGTCTGCAATTGAGTACTTGGTTGCAAATGAGGTAATTACAGTCTCCATACCTGATGACTTTCCAATAAAAAATGTCTTTTCATTGCCTGATGAGCGCTCAAAAGGATATGCCGAAATTACAGGAGACTTTGATATAAAACACGAAGGCCCACTAACCCTTACCATAGTAAAGCCTGATGGTTCATCAGACGAGCTAACGACTATTTCTCGTGATGGAAACTTTGTAACAACAATGGAGCTAAGCACAGACTCTCTTTTAGGAAACTACAAGGTGTTTGCTGAAATTCAAGGGCAGCAAGTCTTTGTCTCATCATTTGATGTCAAAGGCAAAAACTCCCCACTTGTTCCATTTTGGATTAAAAACAATGCTGGATGGTGGGCAGATGGACAAGTTACTGATTCCGAGTTTCTCAACGGAATTACCTGGCTAATAGAAAATAATGTCATAAAACTAGAAAGAGACGAAATCCAAGAAGTCACAGAGGCAAAAAATCCTGAAAATTGCAACTCTGCATATCCAACCATATGCATTCCAACACCACCACCTGATTTAGATTGCCATGACATTCCATACACTGACTTTAAGGTACTGCCACCTGATCCTCACAGATTTGATGAGGAAGGTGATGGCATTGGTTGCGAATACACTCCAATCAAAGAGTCAGGGGATTGTTCTGGTGATGCTTTATGCTTTACAGGAACAGTAACCAAAGTAACTGATGGCGATACCATATCAATTGATGGAGAGCCAATAAGACTTGCACTAGTCATGGCACCTGAACTTGATGAGAAAGGTGGAATTGATGCACGAGAGTATGTCAGTTTGGTGTGCCCTGTAGGCTCAGTAGCTCTTGTTGATGAAGATGACGGGCAAGCTCAAGGCAGTCACGATAGAGTAATTGGTGTTGTGTACTGTAATGGGTATAATCTCAATGCTGCAATAATTGATGAAGGCTATGCCACTTTTGGTTTAGAGTTTTGTCCAGTAAGTGAATTTGCACAAGAGACTTGGGCTGAAAAACATGGTTGTTAGTCCACGGGGACTCACCCACCAAATTAGGGATAAAATTGGACGCAGATAGGCACAAAGTTGTTCTTGAGAATCACGATCGAATTTATCTAATATTGTGCAAATATCCTATTACCATGGTTACACCCCGAATTACAAATAAACTCCGAGGCTCGCTAGGAGAAATTTACTATAAAGAATTTTGTGATCAAGAAGGATGGGCCTATGTTTCGTTAGAACAAATTTACGAAACCATGAATCCTGAATGGACTTTTACTTTTAAAAAAGGATTTGATAGAATTAAGATAACCATTCCAGAAAAAATCCGAGATGAGGTAAAGACACTTGTCAAACCAACAAATCGATCTTCAACTAGTCCAAGTTTTGTATTTGATTTTCTTGCATGTAACCTAAAGAAGTATAGAGATTACTCCAAAGTAAATTCTGATGTATTTTTTACATGGGTTGAAAGCAAAACCGGGCATGTGATATTTTCTGGTAGTCAAATAAGGACAATGTCAAAAATTGATTTGCCATTAGCGATTTTTCATATTGCAGATATTTTAGATAGACCTGAAAAAATTCGAATGATATATGATCTTAAATCAGGAAAAGAATGGTTAAAAGAACTAGTTCCAATTGAAAATGAATTATACGAATTTGCTAATAACAGGTTTGAAAAATAGAATTTATCTGATTCCGATAGGGCTTGAACCATTATTGGGGAAATATTCAGACTCGAGTGCTAACGAGTTTATGGTCCTGTCGTGAAAAATTGTTCTGTAGGCATATTTGAATTTCCAATTGCATTGTTTGCATAAATAGTTGCTTTGAATTCGGTGTTGGCCGGAAGTGATTGAGTAATTGTAGTATCAGTAGTAGGTAAATTCCAAGAACCAATCGAACCATCTGAAAATATTGGATTAATTTGAACTACATATTCTACCAGTGGTGAGCCACCATCAAATATTGGTGGATTCCATGAGAAGATTGCATCCGTTCCGATTACTTGAATTGAGAAATTTTGTGGAGGGTCCGAAACAGTAGGAAGTGATACAGGTAACATCCTAAGACAATAAACGACAGCAGTAACTGTGTGGTTTTGAGTATCAGTATTTTTTACGTTTACTGTATGTCCAGAGTCTGATTGAACTTCTTGAAATACTATTATTTTGTTAATAGTATTTTCACTATTTGAAAAACCTCCATTGTTTATGAAATGACCTCCTCCAATTGCAAATTCCCCACCTTGTGGATTACAATTTGGCCCAATTCCTCCTTGTTGCCCGGGAAGAAATCCCTTCTTTTGACTAACTGTTCTGTGTTCTAACCCAGTGAAACCACTTTCACCATCTTTACCCGGAGGACCTTGTGCTCCATCCTTTCCTGGTAAGCCATCTTGTCCATCTGCTCCAGGCAAACCATCAGTACCTTGGGGTATTACAAAACAAATTGGTTCTGGAGTATTATGTTTGGCAAGATTGAATTGAGTTTGAAAATTCTCACAGGTGTCAGGGCCTACAACAAAACAGTATTCTGGTGTTGAGTTTGATTTGATTGCATTAAGATTGCTTTGTATGTAGTTTTCACAAGGGTGAAGTGGTTTTCCAGGATCTCCTTTGTGGCCCTTGTCTCCTTTCTCACCCTGTGGACCTTGTGGACCTTCTGGAATACTTTCAATTTGAGATTGTAAATTCTCAATGGTAGTTCCTGAAAGAATTCCCTGCACCACCATATCACCAGTTACAATAACATCTCCATCCAAAGTAATTGTAATTAGAGCATAAGCTGATGAAAATCCACCGATTAAAACTAGGGAAATTATTGCAATGTATTTCAAATTATTCTCATTTACTTTCATTCAAGTTTCACTAACCCTGTTCCATATCGCCCAAGAATTTTGAATTAAGTTATGAAGGTATTAAGGATAATTTCATGTCCTAAAAAAATACTACAAAACAGGCTCGAAATTTTTTTTTAAAGATCAGAATTACAATTCATGCAATACTCTTTACCATCGGGGGCCTTGTCTCTCATCTTCTTTGGATGTTTACAGTTGGGAACTAGCTCCTTTTTGATCATATTCAAAATTCGAATGTTGTCTTTGTGGCAATTGGAAAGTGTCTTTGTAAGTTTACTGAAGCTGTCATCTCCAATATTCCAGGATTTGGTGGGATCAATCATCCCATTATACATTCTAGTTTCATATTCAATTAGGAAATCAAGCAGTTTCAAGGCTTTTTTAAGAGTCATCATGCCTGAGACTAGGCACAATTACAAAAAAGTTATCATGGGTTCACATCTTAAACGGCTCAGACCCTAATTGGGTATAAAATTGTCCACAGTCGGGCATTAATTGATAAATTAAAGACGAAATCCAAAATTCTTTTCCCAAAAATTTTTGCAAATATCGGGCTTTGTTTTGTTTTGTGAGGGACATGTTCGTCTAATCGATTTTCTTTCTATATCATATGCTTGTTTTCTGGTAACTGTCCTTCGGAAGCTTACCGTTGTTCCCTCTCTACCATTCCTCATGTGCTGCCCGATTCTTCCTCTCAAGTCTTTTGTGCTTCCAATGTATTTTTCTCCAGAATGGTTTATGGTATATACTCCTGGGCTTCTTGGAAGTTTGGATACTCCTGAGGTAGTGTAGGAAATTCTATTCATTTTTGATTTTTGTTTAATCGCTTTTCGTTGTCCTCGTTGATTTTTTCCTTTCATCATTTTCAATTATTCTTAATAACATAAATCCAATTCTGATCAAACAAAAGGATCCTATTGTAAGCGATCAATTAACTAAATTAAAGCAACCAACCATTTTTTATGGAAATTCCAAACCGGTTTAGAATTTCATCTGCAAATAATATAAAATCATTATCAAATGTTAATAACTCTACCACTTCGTCTTGAGCCAATTTTGCTGAGGTTGCTAAAATTTTAAGATCGGGACCGTTTGGTGGACCCTTATCTATGGAAGTATGTTTAATTTGTGCCCATTTTCTCTTTTTTTCATTTTTGGTTTGATCACTCCAAATATTTGAATACATATCTTCAACATCGTGTAGAAGAGACAAATCATTTGGGTGTATTTTATTTTGAGTTAATTTGTTAAAATTTGAAAAAGATAACTGTACTAATTTGTAAATAATTGAGGCTGGAAATGAAAAACTTGATCCAATTTTTGAAAATTCATCCCAAATTTTTAGGGTAGTTTCTTGATTTACAATTTCAATAACGATAATGGAATTATCAGAAATTTTTGGAGCTAGATATTGATTTACAGGGTCAGATCTTGTTAATTTTATTGGAATTTTTCTGCCTGATTTGGTAACACTGTGATTAATAGAATAGAAAAGACAAGCATTTGTATCAGGAATTGTTAGGATGGAAGCTCGACCTTTTCCAGGGCTTTCGACAGACGTAATGCTTCATCCTCGGTTAGTATCTCATCTAATGATTGTGACATAGGATCTTTCACAATATTTCTATTTTCACAATATTGAATTAAGTAATTGTAAAGATCATAAATTTCCAAAAATTGTGGACGAAGATATTTAGAATCTGTAGGTGGAATTACATCTTTTGCTAAATCCTTGCATCTTTGAATAATTTCTTTAGATAAATTAAAAATTACACCTTTCTGAACGGTATCCTTTGTTTGTGATTTTGAGAGAATTTTTTCAATTAGTTCTAAAATTCCTAAAACAAAGGTAGTTTGTCGATTTCCGAATTTCATATAACTGTGGTTTATTGGCGGAATTACTTTCATCAGTTCTTCTTTTACCTGCAATTCAAGTTGTTTTGAATCATCCTTCTTAAGAGCAAATTTTTCATAGACTTCTTCAAGTAGTTCACACAAGGGTTTTTCGTTGATCTCTTTAATTTTGGTAACTACTAATTGAATAGTTTCTGGATTTAATTTCTGTTTTAATTCTGAAAGAACATTTTTTCCTTGTTCAGTAATGTAATAAGAATAACATGGTCTATTCGATGAATAATATGATGGAGAAATTTTTTGGATTATTAATGAGGGATAGCATACAGTATCTAAATCAAGGCCATCAGAATAAGGGCCATAATGATGTTTTATGAAATCATATTCATCAAGTTTTGATTCAAATTGTGTAAGGAATGCAATTTTTTGGAATTTTGTTTTTGAACGTAAATCGCCTGTTGTTTCTAAAATTAGCAATGGTAGCCATAATCTTTGAGGAACTTCTTCTGGCATGTAGAAAATTTGTAATTAACATACTATAATACCTTAGTGGTTTTTTTGTCTACAAACGGGTAAAAAACTTGACAAGATGTCACATCAAGGTCGGAACAATTTAATTTTTTAGGTTCAAATCGTCTTAGATTTATTCCAGTTCCGTGGCTGAAAATACTATCAATAAGGTGAAAAAATACAGATCAGTTTATGGAAATTAATTCAAAATTGCTAAAATCTAGTATTTGGATTTAACCAGAAAGGAAATTCTTCAATGTGTTTGTAACACTGTTCCTAAATTAAAGGCAGCAATTCTAATTATTTTAACAAGTGGAATGTCTATTGGAGAATTAGTACAACTCCGCTTATTTGATGTTGATTTTACTACAACTCCTACTAAGATTTTAGTTCGTAAGAATTTTTCAAAGGGTAGATTGTCAAGACAAACTTTCATTACAGAAGAAGCTACACAAGTTCTTCAAAAATATCTTAAAACGGATATCGGATGGCATCCAAATAGTCTTAATTTGGATTTGAGTGGTACCTATATCTTCGGAAAATTATCTAAGCAAAAAAGAGATATTCCAAGATACAACTCTGTTTCATCCAGAAGAGATCTTAATTCTTTATTGAAAAATCATATCAAAAACATTCCTGAATTGAACATCAAAAATGAAAATGGACGAAAAGCCATTCATTTCCATGCGTTTAGAAAGTTTTTCAGGACTAATGTTGGAAATGTTTGTGGAAGAGACTATGCTGAAGCCTTGATGGGGCACGGATTTTACATGGATACGTACTATCAATTATCTCCTGAAGAAAAACATAAAAAATATTTATCTGCAGAGCCATATCTTACAATTTCTGATTATGAAAAGGTAGAACAGCAAATTACAGATTTATCTGAAAAATATGAAGATCTGGAAAAATCCATGACAGAATTGAAACAATATTTAGTTAGTAATAGTATTTCAATACCAGATTCATTAAGCTAATCCTGTAACATCAATTTTCCCCAGTGTGCTTGAATTAATTAAGGATCGATTAAATTCATGTAGCCTAATATTTTGTTTTTCAGTATTCATAATAATATTATCAATTTTACTTGTTTCTTGTCCAAGATAACTGGAAATTTTTTTTTGTTCTTCAATACTTGGAATGGTAATTAATAATGAATTAATTTCTTCCAAAGTTAACCCTTGTCTACTTGCTCCTACTTGAACAGCGTTAATCCAATCTTGTATTGTAGGTGATTGTAAAAAATTCAATAAATATGAATAATGAAGATTTTCATTAGGACGAATAATACAAACATGTTGGTTTACATTTCCTTCTCCAAAATTTTTTGGTACGAATGTACAACGACCAATTGAGGCTCCTGTAATATTTAGTAGCACATCAAATTCTTTAAGATGTGTACCATTCATTTGTTTATGAGTATGTTCATTAATGAATGCAACATCATCTAATCGTAATCCTTCAAAATGAACATTTTGACTTCTGATTAATGGAATCCCAGATTCTTTGTAACTTTCACTTCCGCCTTTTGGGGTTATTCCACTTCCAATTTTGTTTACTAAAAATTTTAGAGGTGAAATTTCCCATGATTCAGGAATTTCCCCTATCCATTCTATCCCAGAATCTTTCATTGAAACTGATTTTTCAAGTCCTTTTGTAACCAATTGATTGATTAGTACTTTTTTTTTACTCAACAAAAGTTCAATAATCTTTTGATTTTTTTCAATTTGTAAATTAATTTTTGCAGTTTCTCTATCTAAAAAATTTACAATAGTTTTTTGTTCCTTTAATGGTGGTAACGGAATAAATACATCCTTAAAATTCCCAATTTCTAAATGTGGATGTAAAGCTCCAGTCTTTAAACTAATTATTGTATTTAATCCATAATTTGATCTCAATAGATATGAAAGAAAAAAACCAATTCCCAAGTCTTGTTTTAATTGTACTATGATTAAAGCATGGCAATTACTCCCTTCAAATTCTTTTGTGACTGCAGCGCATTCACCAATTCCACCTGTTTGAACAACCACTACATCACCTTCTCTTAAAATTGATTTTGAATGATTTTTACTCCAGGAATCAGAAACAAAATATTTTTTCTTAAATTTTATCTTCCCATTCTTTACATGAAGTGATTGTAAATAGGGTGTACCCTCTTCTACTAGAATGTCTCTTGTAGGTCCAACAAATCCATTCGTAATTTTAGTAACTACCTTGGAAATCTTTGAAATTTTCCAATGTTCAGGAATTTCTCCAATCCATTCTACTCCTGAATCCTTCATTTTTTCATATGGTTTTAGCCTCAAAATCTAGTATCTCCTTTTGATTTGCTCCCTTTTTTCCTTGATTTTACCCCAGTTTTGTAAAATATCTATAGATTCAGAACTATTCCACCAATCATCAAATGGAACCTTGGATGTTGATTTCCTGATTTCACTATATTGCCCTAGATTAACAGTTGTGGGCGATGGAACATTATATGTTACATTTTCTGCAATCATAAATCTATCATGCATTTGTCTATGCAAGTCTTTTGTCATTATTACTTGCATCTCACAAGTTATTCCTTTACTTTGCAATTCATTTTGTAATATTGAAAATTCATCATAGAGTTTTTGATTTACGCCGTTTTGATATACACTAGTTAGAATTTTTACCTGCTTTACATCTTGTCTGTTTAATCCATGCATTAAAAATTCCAATCCTTCATAATTGAAGTATCTATCAACCCAATTAAGATACCCTTTACAACTAGCAATTGTTTGTCTGAATCTTAACCTATTCTCTGCTGGATTTGCAGGAGTAATTGGTGGAATGTGATTTTCTTTTGCCCATTCATAATACATCTCTGCTGCTTTTTGAACAATAGCATTGTGGTATGATTCATCTTCCCAAATTTTTGAAATCAATCCTTTGTATTGCTGAACCATCTCCTTTCTGATTATTATTCTATCAAATTCTTCACGAAATGCTCTTGAAAAATCATTAAAATCATTGTGTGGTGATTGTGCAATGTCTTTTAATGATGGCATTTTTTTTAGAACATCCATCCACTCATCAATGGTAATTACCTCAGCATCAGTCAAATCAAAACCTACACCAAACTGTTCATTCATTGCTAGAACAATTGATGAAAGTGATGTCATTTCTTCTGGCTCTTTTCCTGTGGGGGTTTTGTCTGAGGAGGTGAGCCTTTTTTTATCTGAATCAATCGAAATACGTCCATCATGTATACGTTCAAGTCTAAATCTCTGTAAAGACAAATCTCTTTGAATTACGCCTAATTCTAATGCAGGATCAAGCAATAATCTTTTGATAAACAAGAATTTGATTAAACCATGTAATTTTTTTAGATTTGAATTAGTGTATTGCACTAGTCTTGTTAGAAATGAATATTCTTTGTGATATTTACTGAGATTTGCTCTAAAATCATTCTGAATTTTTTCTTCTACCTGATTAAATCTCTGAATTATTGGTTCTACAATTCTAAAAACTTCAGTCTCATCAAAGTCATCTTGTGATTTTAAAAATAAATTTTCAAATTCATCTAAATCATTTTGTAAGATGATGTTATAATCATTCATTATATGTGAATATAGTCTTGGCAAAAAATCTGGTTCTACTTTATCGATTAAAGTTGTTCCATTATAGAATCTAGTGAAGGCTTTTTCAATTTGACTAGAATCGTTTTGAAAATCAATAATTCTGGTCTCTTCTTTTAGTGGATGATAACGATTTAATCTTGATAATGTTTGTACTGCTTTAATTCCTCTAAGTTGTTTATCTACATACATAGTATGAAGTAATGGTTGATCAAAACCTGTTTGATATTTTTCAGCCACAATCAAAATATTGTATTCAGGAGTATCAAAAAGGTCTCTTAACTCTTGATCTGTACTAGTATGAGTTAGACTTCTTTCAGTATGTGTATTTCCTTCTTCATCTCTTATCGAACCTGAAAATGCAATTAGAGTTTTTACTCCTTTGATGTTTTTTTCTTTAATTTTTTTATCAATAATCTGCTTGTACTTGAAGGCTGATTTTATTAATGGAGTTACCACCATTGCTTTTGCCAGCCCACCTATTGCTGGTTTTACATTTTGATGAAAGTCTTCTAAAACAACCTCAGCTTTTGCCTCTATTGACATCTCATGAGAATTAACCCATTTCAAAATTGCTGCTGCTGCTCTTTTTCCTTCAACTATTTTTTCTCCAGTTGTAGTCTTTACTAGTTGAAAATATTGGTTGTAAGTAGTATAGTTTTGAAGAACATCTAAGATGAATCCTTCTTCGATTGCCTGCCTCATTGAATATTCATGATGTGGCTCAAAAGGTACTCCACCTTCACCAGCCTCAGAAATCTCTCTCCCAAATAGTCTCAAAGTCTTTTTTTTAGGTGTGGCAGTAAAGGCATAGTAGCTCAAATTTCCAATTGAGTGTAATTCTTCTAACTGGTCTACAATATCTTTTGTACCTTCTTCTCTTGATTGAGCTTTTTTGATTTCTTCGGTCATATTTGATGATAACATCTCTACAACTTTTTTTGCATCCTCACCGGTTTGAGATGAATGTGCTTCATCAATAATTACAGCAAATTTTCTCCCTTTGATTTCTCCAATTTTTTTTAGTGCTGGTGGAAATTTTTGTTGTGTTGTAACTAGAATTTTTTTTGAGGTTTCTAAATTATCAATCAAAATCTGAGTTGTATCCATTAGTTGTACTACTCCTGATGTTTGCTCAAACTGTTCAATAGTTTTTGATAATTGATTAACAATTCCTAGTCTATCAGACAATACAACAATGGAATCAAAAATAGGATTATCATTTGAATCATGAATGGAAAATAATTTGTATGCAAGCCATGCTATTGTATTGCTTTTTCCACTACCTGTTGAGTGTTGAATTAAAAAGTTATTACCCGCACCAAGGTTTTTTGTTTCATTTTCTAATAAATTTACAGCATCTAATTGATGAAATCTTGGAAAAATCAATACCTCTTTAGGTGGCTCTGGATATTTTTTTGGTATAATTTGGTGTGTGATATAATTTCCAATTATTTCTAACCATGAATCTTTTTGCAAAATATTTTCCCAAAGATAGCTTGTTCTAACTCCATTAGGATTTGGAGGGTTTCCTTTTCCACCATTTTCTCCTTTGTTAAATGGTAAAAATTCAGTATCATTTCCTGCAAGTTTTGTTGTCATGTGAATCTCAAAAGGATCTATTACAAAGTGAACCAATGCTCTTTTCTTAAATGAAAACAGAATCTCTGCAGGATCCCTATCTTGTTGATATTGTGTTATGGCATCAAGATATCCATTTTTGTAGTCTTTGAGCTCTGCTGTTCCAACAGGTAATCCATTTAAGAAAAATACTAAATCTAAGGATTTTTCATTTCTTGTTGAATAGTGTAACTGCCTTTTAACGGAGAGAATGTTTTGGTCATAAAGCCACTTTAGGTCAGGATTTAGGCTAGAAACTGGCCTGAAATAGGCACATTCTACCTTGATATCTGAAATTTTAAAGCCATTTCTTAAAACATGAATCATGGAATCAGAATTAAGGGCTTTTTCTAGCGCGCTTAGAATCTCATCTCTTGTTTGCTCACCATGAATTTCGCTTAATTTATTCCATTTTTCTTTTTGAGAATTTTGAATAAATTGAATTAAAATTTCATAATCGACTGCCAGTTTTCTGTCATAGTTTTCAGTTCCTTTAATGTAACCTGAATCAAGTAGAACTTTTTCAATATGATCTTCGAATTGTTTTTCCGTAATTTCAATGGTCATACTATTGTCTCCCTTACATCAATTTGGCCAGTAACCGTAGATGTTATTATCGACTGACGAAGTTCAGTTAATTTTTGGATTTTATTTTTTAATATTAAATTTGTATTATCGAATTCAACCATTTTTTTTGCTAAATATTCTGCAATTTCTTTTTGTTCATCTTTTGGGGGAATTGGAATCAAAAATTGTCTAATGTTTTTTATTAAAACTACTGGTTGAATTCCTGAAGTATTTGCTGATGTTGCTTGAAATTTTACGATATTACTTAATAAAACAAATACCAAAAAGTTTGGATCTATAATTTTTGATGATATTTTTGCTACATTTTGGTTAATGTGATACTTGTTATCTTCCAGAATTATTGCAGCATTTCCAATACTTCCTGTACATGGGAACACTATATCCCCTTTAAACAATTTTGATCGAGATAATTTATCTGAAAGTTTTTTGGAAATTTTCTCCATATTCCCTTTGTCTAATTCATTAAAACCAATATTCTCACCCCTTATTGCCAAAATTTCTCCCTCATCTTCAGTTTTCCAAAAACTTGTATATTCAAATCCTGTAAGTTTAGTAATAACTGAAATCATTTTCAATTTCTTAATTTCCCAATGTTTAGGGATTTTTCCAATCCAGGTTATCCCTGAATTTTCCATTTTAGCACTTGGTTTGAGTCCTCTAATAATTGCATGATTGATAGTTGATGCACGTTTTTCATCCAACAATTTACTTAATTTTTTGTTTTTTTCTAAATCAAAATCAATTTTAGAAATTTCCTTTTTCAAAAAACTACAAATTTGTTTTTGTTCTGATAAACTAGGAAGAATAAAATCAATATCTCCTAACATACTTCTACTGATTCTTTGCCTCGTACTTCCCCTACTAACCGAATTTAACCAATCAAAATATTTTGAATTTGTCAAAAAATACACTACAAATTTTGGCTCTATGTTTTTTGAGGGTTTTAAAATTGCCACATCTACAGATGTAATCATTTTTGACTTTAGTTTAGGAGCTAAACATGCTCTTCCTACTGGTTCAGCTAACCTGCAAATAAGTACATCATCTGGAAAAATTTCATTACAATTTAACTTTTTGAAAGTTTCCTCAGAAATAAATCTAAATCCTTTTTCTTTGTATTCTCCTATTCCAATATTTCCTGTTTGAATTAACCTTATTCCTTTATCTGTAATAAAAGGTGCTTCAATCCAATTTCCATCAACAAAGGAACGTGGTTCTTTTGATTGAATTCTCTTTAATCTAGTAACTTCCCAATGTTCAGGGATTTTTCCAATCCATTCTACGCCAGATTCTTTCATCCTTGGATAAGGTTTCATTCATTCATCAACTCCTCCACCCCAGCAGTGATTTCTTTTTGTAGTTGTTTTATTTCAGCATCAATTTCTTCTAGCGGTCTTAATGGTTTGTATTTGTAAAATTGACGCGTAAATGGAATTTCATAACCTATTTTTTCTTTAGTTAATTCATCAATCCAGGCATCTGAAAAATACTTTTTGACTTCATTTTCAAAGTATTCATCAATATTTTGTTTTAGTGGAATATTTTCATAATCTCTTAAATCAGAATCTGGTACAGGGTGGAGATCTTCTGATTTATTGTAATGAGGATCTGCAGTTTCATCCCTTTCAGATAAAGAATTTTCGATTGTTTTTTGTAATGGTGAAGAAAGTTTTACGGTATTTTCAGCGAAAACTCCTTTAAGAACATTCAAGAATTCAGTATAGTTTTTGTAAACTTTTTTTGGAATCTTACTTAAACACTCTAGAACTTGTTGTTGAGAAGGAATCTTTTCAGTCCCTTTTTCTTCGGGTAGTTTCAAAAAGTTCTTCTCTTGTTTTAAAATTTCAATTCTTTCATTTTTTACTTCAAAATTTCTTTTTAATGGACGCTCAACAGTAATTCTGGTATAACCAAAGTCTTTGTTATCGAAGATCTTAGAATATTCTCCTTCTTTGAATTCTTTGAAAATTTTTGTAATTTTTGTAATTTGTCCATTATTTTCCTCCTCAATTTCATTTCTTTTCATACCTAGACTAGTCTTCATTTTCTGGTAAAATTCTGGACCTGATGCATTGATTAACTGAATTTTTCCCATTCTATTTTTTGGCTTATTATTTGTAACAATCCAAAGATATGTGAAAATACCAGTATTATAGAATAATTGATCCGGCATTGCAATTATCGCTTCAAGCATATCATTTTCAATAATCCATTTTCTGATGTTACTTTCTCCTGAACCCGCCTCTCCAGTAAATAAAGGAGAGCCATTTAGAACAATAGCAATCCTTGCACCACCTTGTTCTTTTGGTTTCATTTTAGAAA
This sequence comes from Nitrosopumilaceae archaeon, assembly GCA_028279545.1. Lineage (GTDB taxonomy): Archaea > Thermoproteota > Nitrososphaeria > Nitrososphaerales > Nitrosopumilaceae > Nitrosomaritimum. The sequence goes on along the minus strand of JANQNN010000035.1, from coordinate 118,977 downwards.
TCATTTGCATCAAAAATAGTAGAGAGCCATCACTTTTTCTTGGAAGTCCTGGACCATACTTTCCCTCATATCCTTTTTCTCTTTCAGCCTCGATCTTCCCAGCATACTTTCCCCAATCTACACCAAATGGCGGATTTGAAAGCATGTAATGGAATTTTTCATTTTTGAAAGCGTCTTGATCAGTTAAACTATTTCCAAGCTGAATATGATCAAGTTGTTCAAATTCTTTCAATAACATATCTGATTTACAAATTGCATATGCAAATGGTAATAGTTCTTGACCAAATAATTCCACTCGCACATCTTTATTAATTTCGCGTAGACGTTCTTCTGCAATTGCCAACATTCCTCCAGTTCCTGCAGCAGGGTCATATACAGATTTAGAAACACCTTTTTGTTTTAGAATTTCTTCATCGTCAGAAAAAATAAGATTTACCATTAAATGGATTACTTCTCTTGGAGTAAAATTCTCTCCTGCTTCTTCGTTGGTAGCTTCTGCTTGTTTTCTAATTAATTCTTCGTAAATAGTTCCCATATCATGGTGACTAATGATTTCTGGATCAAGTGGTGCTTTTGCAAAGTGCTGAACAATGGAATACAAAATTCCTTGTGTGTCTAACTCATCAATTGTATTATTGAATTTAAAATGCTCAAAGATATCTCTCACATCGTTAGAAAATCCTCTAATGTAGGTCTTCATGTTTTTGTGAATATTTTCAGGATCAGCTAAAAGTAATTCTAAATCATATTTACTTTTATTATGGAATCTAAATCCTGAAACATCATTGAGTATGGCTTCAAGAAACTTCTCATCCTCTCCCTTATGTTTTTCTAATTCTTCTAAAACCTTCTTTTTTGTTGGCTCTAATACTCTACCTATTCTTCTAAGAACAATAAATGGTAAAATGATTCTTCCGTAATCAATTCTTTTAAAATCACCTCTTAGAATCTCTTTTGCCCCCCATGCTAAACTGATAATTTCATTCATGTTCATGTCATTTTCACCAATAATCCTTCTAAACGAGGTAAGATTCTCAACATAACTATTACTTTCATTATTAATATTGAATTTTTCTTCTCTTTTTCCATTTTTCTTAATGGTTGTTCTTTTTCCCATACATTATTTACCAGACTCCGACTCATATCTCTAAATTTGTATTATACAAATAATATTTGTATAATTAGTGCTTAATTCTTGACCTCCTAAACAACACATCAGTATCAATCCAAGTTTGCATTACATCTATGAAATGATAGCTTACCAAAAATAATACACTAATCAAAATAAAGAAATTTCCTGGTGATTCTATTCCTGAAATTGGATCTTCTATTTTTCTTTGTACATCTTCTTTTAGGAATTTTTTCCCATCATCTTGCTTCCAGTGTTGTGTGTGATGACGTAATTCATTTAATGTATATTCCATTTGCCAATAACCTTGAAAAAGAAACCCTTTTTCTTCGGTGCCTGTTTTTCCTAAACTATTTCCATAATCCAAATTACAATATTTGAAATTAGGTTCAAAGGTTTGTTTCAATTCATCTGCTTTTATTTTTTTATCACGTAAATCTAACATTAATGCACGAAATTTTGAAGTTTTACCCATGAATTTAAGATATTTTTTCCCCCTTGTGTCAAAATGAACATCCTCAAGGAAAACATTAAAGAAATCATCATATGTTTTATGAAGATCGATTATTATTTCCTCAAATTTTTCTGATTCAAATGTAAAATTTTCATTTCGTGATTTTGGTTTAACTGAATTAATTATTTCAAAAACATATTTTCGCTCAAATTTATCAATAAGATCTCTTAGAGCAATAATTTTCTCATATTCCAATCTAGTGTTTGCAATCAATTTCATTAAGGAATCCATTTTTGTTCTAATTTTAGGCCAAGATAATTCTAAAGATAACACGAACGAGGATCTTGCAAAATTATAGATATTATAATCTGGATCGTATTCAAATTCTAATCTAGGTTCTTCTGTTTTTTTCTTTGCTTGAAAAATTAATGTATCAAGTTCTCGTTTGATTTTTTCTTTTTCGTCTTCATCTAAAGATGGATCAGCTAATTGTGAATATTTTGATTGAATAATATCTAAGATATTTTGTTCTTCGTCTGAGGGTTCTGTAGAATTTTCAGATTCTATAATTTCATTTTCTTCACTATCGCCTTCAAATTCTTCTAACTCTCGTTCCCATTGGTCTTTTTCAAATTCTTCTTGCTCTCGCTCGAGTCGCTCTTCTTCACTTTCATAGTTTTCAGGTTCCTCATCTTCAGGTTCATCATAACTCATGGAAATACATTTGCAGCTTGTATAGATAGCATTTAAGATGTTCTTTAAATTCCAAAAATCAAATTTTATTATTTATATAAAGAAAAATGGTTATTAGTTGTATAATACAAATATTATTTGTTTAAAATGATTCAATTAGCCACACTTGGCGTAACCCCAATTGTAGTTGAAGAAGGATTAAAAAAATCAATTCCTGAAAAATTATACATTATACATACTAAAAATGAAGAAACTTACAAATTTGAAACTGAAGCAAAAAGACTAAAAAAGAAAATTGAAACTCATTACAAAGTTCCCACAATACTTGTCAAAGTGGATGCTTTTGATATGGATAAAATTATCAAATCTATTCTTAATATCATCTTTCAAGAAAGGAAGAAAAATTCAAGTCTTTTGAAAACCGATTTTGCTATTAACATTACTGGAGGTACAAAATTAATGGTTTCAGCTGCCACTACTGCGGCATTTCTAGCAGGAACGAGAGTTTACTATGTAATGGAAGCCTCAAAACATAGAGGAGATGATCTTGTAAAAGAACTACCGATGCCTGTTAGACCAGAAGATGATAATAGAGGAAATACTTCTAGAACTACTGCAATTGTGCTTCAAAAAATAAAAAAATTAGGAAAGTGTACTAATGCAATTCTTCTTGATGAAGTAAGAAAAGACAGACGTCTAAAAAAGAATCAACGAATAGAATACTCTTTAAAAAAACTACTTGAAAATAATCTAATTACCATTACGCTTGGTTGGGATACAGGGAAAAGAGGTAAAAAAACAGGAAAACCAATTATGGATTTTAAGAAAAGAACTATTCAGCTTACACCTTCTGGAGAGTACTATGTTGAATATCCAGGATTGTTAGGAAGCATCGTATAAAATTATACAAATAATATTTGTATAATACAAATTATAACATATGTTTCTGAGCCTGATATATAATGTATGAAACAACAACTTTCATACCAAATGGGTGGCGACCTTAGCGCTGAATCTTATGATTCCATTGAGAAGTTTGTCTTCTCTGATCTTCAAGAGAATTTACTCTTTAAGAGAAAATCCCTAGATGAGCATTACGACTATGTAATGTCAACACTTGATGACTATTACTTGGGAGTAAGCAAATATGTCTATGGAAATATCTTACAAGCAATCAAAGCAATTGTAAATTGTAAGATAAATCACCTCAAGACCCCTGTAAAATCCAGAGCAATTGGATTTTTACATCAAGAGATGAGGTTTTCACCTGCAATCATTCAAGACATTTTACTTTTGTTTGATGTCAAGATTGGAATACCTCAAATCCTAAAGGACTCAGGCAAGGTTTTTGCAAACAAGCCTGTTCCTGCATGGATTCAGCGATTTTTTGGAGGTGTAAACTAATGTCTAAAAACGTAAGAGACCCCTTCCGACAAAGATTTAGTATTTCGGAACTAGATTTTGAAATTCGAATGATGGAAGTTGAATTGGATTACCATCACGAGCAAAGTAAAATCTTTGAGGATGCAATTCGAGAAAAACAAAGACAATTAGAAAGACTTCAACCAAGTTTGAGACCATCTAACATTTTGGAGGGAGAATCTAGTGAATAAGCAATTTGAGGTGCAAGAAAATTGAGTACAATTCCACTAGAAAAAATAAAATCAATTTCAGAAGAAATTGACGCACCTGAAGGAATTCTAAATTTCTTACAGAAAAGAAATGGTTTGTATTCTAAAGATTACACATCTAGATATTCAGTTACTGAAATAGTTGGCTGCCAAAGAAAATCTCTTTACAAACAATTAGGAATCTCAAAAGAAGAGCTTCTTGGCGATGGTACCATTGAGAGTATGTGGGGTACTGTTAGAGGGGATTTCTTGCATCAGATGACCTATGCTTACAAGTGGAGGGAGATGGATATGGAATATTATGTTCCTCTAAAAGATGGACGGATTGCTACCCTTGCGGGAAGGCTAGACATGTATGATTGGAAGACCAAGACTATCATTGATCTAAAAACTACAAAGTTTGTTAGATGGCAAATAAAACAAGGATTCTTACCTAGAGAAGAACACATTCTACAACTCCAGTGTTATCAAACAATGTTTTCTGAATACATGCCAGTAGAGAATCTAAACATTGTGTATGCTGATATGTCTGACATTGTAACTTACAAAGTAGAAAAACGAGATGTGAGTAAGTGGATTAATACTAGGATTCAAGAAATAGAAAATGCAAAGACTGAGAAAATTCTAGATGGGGAAGTATCTGGTTTGTGTAAGTTTTGTAAATACCAAACCAAATGCTTTGAGGATGGAAATGGATTGACCGACAAGCCTTTATCTATGCCAATACCAAAGCAGGAAAACTAATCTGTTAAGGCTTGAACCCTTTTTGGACAATCTCAGACCTAAAATTGTCCAAAAAATTTTAAAAAATCTTTTTGCCCTTCAAATCGATCAAATCTAAGGCGATAATTGCGATTATATTTTAGATCGGGATTATTTTGAAGATCATAATAGTTTTCTTTCATGTCTTTCCATTTTTCAAATTGTTCAGGATCCCTTAATCCTATGATCTCTGGGGGAATTGTTAGCTGAAATTGCTTGCCAAAGCCATATCTTCCTCGAGATTCTGTCGATGAAATAACAATCCCTGCTTGTTCTAGTTCGTTTAAAAGATCAAATATACGCCTATAAGTTAAGGGCATTTTTTCTTTTGCCAATAATTTTTTGTATGTTTTGTAAATGCTTGAGGTCGCAATCCATCGTTCTCTTGAAACAAAAGAAATGAAACCTATTGCATGGCAGAGATATTGCATATGAAAGGAAGAGGTTACCAGAAATTCTCCAAAGGTAACTCTTCCAATCTTTTCGTGAGCTTTTAGTACATGTTTTTTTGAGATTTTTTCATCAGACATAGATGCAGTTTCAGCAGCAATTCTAAGAAGTTCGATTGCCCTTCTTGCGTCTCCGTGTTCTTGTGAGCTTAGCTCTGAGCATAGATGTAAAACCTCGTCGTCTATTTTGGAAGAAAATGCCTTGTTTGAATTCCTCTTTAAGATTTGAAATACTTCTTTTTCAGAATAAGGCTCAAAAAATACTTGGTTATGACCAATTCTTGATTTTACTCGGTCATCAAGTGAATAGTTTTCAAAAAGATTATTCGATATTGTTATGAGGGATACCAGAAAACCTTTTTCTTTTAATTTTTCTTCTAACACTAAAAGCTTGTAAAAAAAGTCAGAGGGCTTTCCACGCTTATCGTTTAGAATGGAATCGATTTCATCTAAAATTAGAACAAATGTGGTCTTTTTCTGTTCTTCTAGCTTTGAGGTAATTGCGTTTTCAATAGATTTTATAGATGAGTTCAGACCTGACTGACTACTGATTGGAGATTTTCCAAGGGCCTCTAAAATGAGGTTGGAAGCTCCAAAAAATGTTTTTGCCTTCCTCAAATTCACAAAACAAAATGAAATGTCTTTTAGATTCTCACAGACGTATCTGGTGATTGTGGTTTTCCCAGATCCACTCCTACCATAAATGGATACTAAAGGTACTGCAAATCCTTTTTTGTATCCGATTAACTTCCTCAAAATTTCTTCTATTTTATTTTCTCGTCCAAGAATGATTTTAGGTTTGGATAATGTATTAAGGTATGATTTATCTGCAAATATTTTCTCTTCATTTACTACTTTTCTGAATATTTTTTCAAAATTTTGATTCATCATTTCTTCCACTAGAAACACATAAGATAATTAATTTTAGATTTGGAAAATCTTACTAGAAATAAAATTTTCTCAGAACAAAGACTAAAATTAACCTTACAAAATATTTCTCAGTTAAAAAATTGAGAGTTATTAAGTCTCATTTTATTTATTTGGTTTTAGGTCTTCGTTGATGTAGTTATAACATAATCAAATAATCCAATCTCAAAGATACATCTAAATTAATTAAAAATAATATACTAACATGACAATGCTGGATATTTTAGAGAATGAAAAATACATCTCACTTGCAACCTACAAAAAAAACGGCAATACTGTTCAAACACCAGTTTGGTTTGTAGTTGATTCAGGATTGATATATGTCATAACTCGTTCTCTTACAGGAAAAGTAAAGCGGTTAAAAAATAACCCTGAAGTTAAAATTGCTCCATGTACTTTTGGTGGAAAAACCATAGGTGAGTGGATTATGGGTACTGCAACAAAAATAGAAGGGAACAAAGCTCAGAATGCAATAAAGATGCGAAAGAAAAAGTATGGATTTAGGGCAACAATTGCAGGCTTTGCAAGCAGGGGAAAAGGTGACCCTGTAGTATATTCCATAAAATTAGACTCAAATTAATTTCAAAATTGCATAGTTTTAGAAAGATCTAAATCATAATGCTATACACACAAACTGTCTTGGAGCTACCCCGTGGAATGAAAGATTTTGAGGCACAGGAACATGCAAACATTGAGCATATCAGATCACACTTTAAACAATTATCGGGATTGTATGGTTTTTCATTTATGGATCCCTCCCCAATTGAACTACTCTCAGTTTTAGAGACTAAGTCAGGACCAGCTATAAAGGACGAGATTTATTATTTCAAAGACAAAGGAGAAAGAGAAGTTGCCTTAAGATTTGATTTTACAGTAGGATTGACCAGATATGCAGCATCCCAAAAATCAATGAGATTGCCAGCTAAAATCTCAAGTTTTGGAGGAGTATTCAGATATGACGAGCCCCAAAAGGGAAGATATCGCTACTTTCACCAGTGGGATATCGAAGTTTATGGAAAGCCAGGAATTGAATCTGAAGCTGAAATCATTGAATTTACCTCAAGGCTTTTTGATTCATTACTTCTCAAAGACATCTCAATTGATATCAATCACCGATCACTTGTAGAATCTTACATTTTTCAAATCTTTGATTCTAAAGACCAAACTCTAGTAGCTGACATCCTACGAGCAATTGATAAAATCCAAAAAAAATCAAGACAAGAAATTATCGATGAATTCAAAGACAGATACGATACTGACAAGCTAGAAAAGATTCTAGACTTTTCACAAATCAAAGGAACACTCAAAGAAGTAGAGCAAAAACTAGACACAAGCAAACTAGACTCTTGGGATTATCTACAAAAATTATTTTCATCACTAGAAAATCGTGGAGTATCAAATGTCAGAATTAATTTCGGAATTGTAAGAGGACTAGACTACTATTCAGGAACTGTCTTTGAAGTATTTGATACAAACTCAACTCTTGGAGCACTTGCTGGTGGGGGACGATACGATGCACTAACTAAAGCATTTGGCAGAGAAGACATTGGAGCAACAGGTGTAGCTGGTGGTGTTGAGAGAATGATACTAACAATGCAAGAGCAAAAAATAATCCCACAAACTCCACATAATCGAGTTTCTGTTTTGTACGTCAATGAAGAGATGCAAAAGGTCGCAATGAGCATTGCCTCACTATTGAGACTTGCAAACATTCCAACAAACATTGACCTTGCAGGAAAGCCACTAAAAAAACAAATCGACCAAGCTGAAGACTCTAGATTCTGCATAATAGTTGCACCAAATGAACTTGAAGAAGGAAAAGCGGTATTACGAGATATGACTACAGGCGATGAATCGCAAGTATCAATTGAATCAATTACTGATGATCCACATTCAGTCTTTAATTTAGAAAAGCCCTAGTTAGCATCATAATTTCAGGACCAGTAGTCATGGTACCTACTACGATTCCTTTGTTGTTTGCCAAAACGCCTGACTCTACATATGGCACGCCCTTATTCACTGTAGCATGCTCTATCTGAACGCCTAGTACATTTGCAAACATCTTCATGTCTTCCTCATTAGCTTCTGGATGAATTACAGCACCGTGATTGTTTGCAACCATCATAGACCCTACCACATTAATGCCTGAGATTCTTTTTTGAACTACTTCAACATCCAAGATTTGCTTTATGGTCTCAACGTCTGCCTTTGATAGCCAGGGAGATACAATTGCTCCTTTATCGTTTGCACAAATCACGTTTCCAACTGCAGTATATTTTGAATCTAAAACCCCTACTTGCAGACCAGACTCTTTTTTAAAAAAGTCATACTCTTCTTGAAATGCAGTTGCTGGTAATAGCACTCCATGATTGTTTATTGCCATCAATGATCCTAGCAATCTTGTGTTTGCAACTGATGTATAGATTGGTTCCACATCTAGATACTTTGCAAGTTTTGCAGCTTTTGTTTCAGCAAAGCCCATTGGCAGATACACATTAGAGTCATTTACAGAAATAAACACTCCAATGTTTGGCCCCTGATATGCATCGTACTTGTAAATATCCAACTATTGCAATTCGCATTCAGTCGATAATAACCTACGGTATTACGAACAAAAAAAATTGATCGATTAATAATTGGGGTATAAATTTCGGTCTAGCTTTAAATAATATCTAAATCTCAGAGCATTATGCCAATTCCAGAGAATTTCCCTGAAGGCTTGAAACCACTAGGAAAGATAAACCACTCAGATGGTGAGCATTATCATATCATGTGGGGCCCAGGAAGAACTGATGAGGCTGCAGCAAATCCAGAAGTCAAGACTGCATATGAGTTGAGAAAAGAAGAACTAGTTCCACTAGGTATTTCAGGAACTATGGTTGCAGTTGATTGGGATTCATGTGTTGCAGATGGTGCATGCATTGAGGCCTGTCCTGTGCAAGTTTTCCAGTGGTACAGAACTGAAAAAGATATTCCAGCAAAAGACGTTGTTGGTCAAACCTTTGAAGGATCTGGGAGTACTGAAAAAGATCAAAGGTCAGATTACACTGACAAGGCAGACCCAATAAGAGAGCATGATTGTATTTGGTGTATGGCATGTGTTTCTGTTTGTCCGCCACAAGCTATCATCGTAAACCAATCAAACCAAGAGGTTCACGAAAAAGCACTATAGATTGAATCAGGTTTTTCATTTTTGTAATTTTTTTTACCCAGTTTTTCCTATCATTGCCAATCAAAGGATTAGGTCAGATTAATTTTATTTAGCTTTAAATAATATTTGAATCGTAAATTATTCATGGCAGATTTAGTAATTTCCGAAGACTTTTTTCAGGACAAAGAACCATCAGGAAAGACAAGCCACGGTGATGGCGAGAACTTTCACTGGATTTGGCCTGTAAATACAGGAAAAAATGGTGCCGCCTTTTCAGACGATGAAGTTAAAGCAGCATATGCAGACCGCGGAGAGGAACAAGTTCCCCTTGGTGTTCATGGAACCACAGTCGCAGTAGACTGGGATTCATGTATTGCAGCAGGATCTTGCATGAGCGTTTGTCCAGTACAGACATTCCAGTGGTACAGAACCGAACAAGACGTAGCAGCAACTGCAGTTGTTGATGCAACCTTTGAAGGTACTGGTTTGACTGAACAAGATGAGCGATTAGACAAGACTGACAAATCAATGCCAATTAGAGAGCATGATTGTACTGTTTGTATGGCTTGCCAAGAGGCATGTCCAACTGGCGCAATTCTCATTGAACAAGCAAACGCTGAATTCCATGAGAAAGCAGCAGGTACTTACGTCAAGATGGAAGGAAGCGGTAATCCGCACGCACACGATTAAAGAATTCATTTCTTTTTTCTTATTTTTCTATTTCATCAACAAATTTTAGTTACCTATTTTTATCGAAATTTGCAGAGGTCGCCTAGTCCGGTAGGGCGCGGGCCTTGAGAGCCTGTGTTCGCAAGAACGCGGGGGTTCAAATCCCTCTCTCTGCGTTTATTTTGTATTTGCAAGTTCTGCAAGTAACGCAGATAACTGAATCTCAGGATTTGCTCCAACTAGAATTCTATAGTCATACTTTGCAATAGTTTCAAGAATTTTTCCAAGGTTTTCGTGTTTTGACTTAAAGACTGCAGAGTTTAGATATTTTAGAAAATCAGATTCACTCATTCCATAAACTTTGATTAGCTCTATCATCTTTCCTCGAGCATCAGCTACCTTTCCACTTAATGCCATCTTCAAAACCAAATCTACATCAGATGTCTTTGCAAGACCGGCTGATGCCTTTACGTGCTCTATGGTAATTTCTCCAAGACTTGCAGTTGCCTGTAGTAGATTGATTGCATGTCTTAAATCCCCTTCAGAGTATTCATAAATTTCTTTGAGTGCTTTTTTGTCTGCTTTGACTTTTTCTTTTTTTGCAATCTCAGATAGCCGAGAAACTACATCGTCTGAGGAAATTGATGTAAACTTGAATGATGCACATCTACTTTGAATGGGTTCGATTATCTTTGAGACATTATTTGCAATTAAGATAAATCTACAAAACTTTGCAGTGTCCTCAATTATACGTCTAAGGGCAGTTTGAGCATCATTAGTCATCTCGTCTGCTTCATCTAAAATTATCAGTTTGAATGGAGCATCTGCCATACCGGCAAATCTTGTGAATTTTTTTACCTTTTCTCTAACCATTCCGATTCCTCGCTCGTCAGACGCATTTAGCTCCAAGGTATAGTCTTTGGCGTATTCTCCAAGGACTTGGTTTGATAAACATAGAGCTGCAGTAGTTTTTCCTACTCCTGCCGATCCAGAAAATAGCAAGTGAGGCATGTCTTCAGGATTTGAAATAAGAGCTTCCAAGCTTCCAACTATCTCTTTTTGGCCTACGATCTCAGATAGCGTCTGTGGGCGGTATTTTTCAACCCACATGCCTGTTGATAGCATGTCAATTCGTAGTCAAACTCCCACTAATAAAGTGAATAATTAGGATCAATTGATCTCACTAAAGGGTGAAAAGAATTGATCGATCCATTACATGAGGATCTAATGGTGCATAAGTGATCCTAATGGAAATTGAGAGTGTAGAAAAATTACATGCGATCGGAAATGGCCTAAAGGAAGCCAAGTCTACCCTTACCCGAGATGTCAAGTTTAAGGTAGGAAAGATAAAGATTGAAGGCAGTACAGGCGAGGTCCTAAACATTCCTAGATGGGTTGGACAAATTCTTGATGACAATAAAATTGCAAACCTTGATTCTCCTGATATGGTTACTGAGCTAAAACAAGCATTATCAAAAGAAAAGATGGTAGGTGAATACCAAGTATCAATTTTAGAGCCACAATTTTACATAAAACTAAAGCAACACATGAGAAAATTATCAAGAGATGATTTTAATCACGTAGAGTCCATGATGTTAGAATTATTTAGAATGCGAAGAGGCAAGCTTGTAAAACTTGCAGACTCTACAAAGCTAAATACTGATCTTTACAACAAACTAACTGTTGAAGAAAGTGTTTTCTTTAAAACAATCCATGATAACAGCAAAAATTTTGAAAACCAAATAAGGAGTAATTTAGATGAGCAAAGTTCAAGCTAGTACATTTACAGAATCTGCATTATCAGATAGAGTAAGGGATTTTCTAATTAGATTCAAAGACAAGTTTGGCAACTACAAGTACGTTGACCAAATCGATGAGATGATGCCAAAAAATGCAAAGTATATTCTAGTTGATTACAATGATTTAGTAATAGAGCCTGAGATTGCAAGAATTTTCTCAGAAGATCCTGACAAGGTTTTCAATGCATTTGCTCGTGCAATAAAAGAAACATTACAAATTAGATTTCCTGATTATGCTGAAAAGATAAAAGACGAAGTCCGAGTTAGACTTGTAAACTATCCATTACAAAGAAGCCTCAGACAAATCAATGCCGAAACAATTGGCAGTATTACAAGTGTTTCAGGAATGGTGGTTCGAGCATCAGAGGTAAAGCCACTTGCAAAAGAACTAATCTTTGTTTGTCCTGATGAGCATCCAACCAAAGTAATTCAAATCAAAGGGATGGATGTAAAGACTCCAGTTGTATGTGATAATCCAAACTGTAAACACAGAGACTTTGAGTTAAAACCTGAAGAAAGCAAGTTTATCGATTTTCAAATTCTAAGATTACAAGAACTTCCTGAAGACCTTCCACCAGGACAGCTTCCTCACTATATCGATGTAACAATCAGACAAGATTTAGTAGATAACGCAAGACCAGGAGATAGAATCATCCTAACAGGGATTGTTCGAATCGAGCAAGAATCAGTCTCAGGAGTAGCACGAGGACATAGCGGACTATACAGACTGAGAATTGAAGGAAACAATATTGAGTTTATTGGGGGTCGTGGAAACAAGACCTCAAGAAAAATTCAGCGAGAAGAAATTTTGCCTGAAGATGAAAAATTAATTCGAGCCCTAGCTGAGAGTCCTGATATTTATCAGAGATTAATTGATTCACTTGCCCCTCACATCCAGGGTCAAACCCTAATCAAAGAAGCAATTTTGCTTCTAATTGTAGGCTCTAACCAGAGATTATTAGGTGATGGAAGCAAGATTAGAGGTGACATTAACGTATTTCTTGTAGGTGACCCTGGTACTGCAAAAAGTGAGATGCTAAAGTTTTGTGCAAGAATTGCACCACGAGGCCTATACACTTCTGGTAGGGGTTCAACAGCTGCAGGACTTACAGCAGCAGTAGTCAAAGACAAGACAGGAATCATGATGTTAGAAGCAGGAGCTGTAGTTTTGGGAGACCAAGGTCTTGTATGTATTGATGAATTTGACAAGATGAAGCCTGAGGACAGAAGTGCCTTGCACGAAGTCATGGAGCAGCAATCTGCAAGCATTGCAAAGGGTGGTATTGTTGCAACACTAAACGCACGAACATCAATTTTAGCTGCTGCAAACCCAATGTATGGAAAATATGATCCATTCAAAAACATTACAGAAAACGTAAATCTTCCAATTCCTTTGCTTACAAGATTTGACCTAATTTTTGTTGTTCGAGATATTCCAGCTAGGGAAAAAGACGAACAAATTGCACGCCACATTATAGAGCTTCACACTCCACAAGGAACAGACAAACGCTCTGTAATTGATGTTGATTTACTTACCAAATATCTTGCATATGCAAAAAGAGGAAATCCTGATTTAACAAAAGAAGCTGAAGAAAAGATTCTAGAGTATTATTTGAAGATGAGAAATGTAGAATCAGAAGAGATGATTACAGTTACTCCAAGACAATTAGAAGGAATAATTAGACTCTCAACTGCACGTGCAAGACTTCTCATGAAAGACAAAGTAGAAGAAGAAGACGCAGAGCGCGCAATTTTCCTAATAGAATCAATGCTCCAAGATGCTGGAGTTGATGTAAATACTGGCAAAGTAGACTTGGGTGTTTTGCAAGGAAGGCCAAGAAGTGAAGTATCAAAGATGCAACTCTTCATGGATGTCCTAAAAGCCCTAGAAGGAGAACACAAAGTAGCAGTTGAAGAAAAGACATTTGTCCAAGAACTAGAAAAGACAGAAAAGTTCACAGAAGAAGAAGCCCGAAGTTATATTAGAAGAATGCTTCGCGAAGCATCTATTTATGAATCAAGTCCCGGTCATTACAACCGAGTATGAAATTAGAAAAACTAGATCTTCCCGAATCTGCAATCGAGTTTTTAAAGTCTGAAGGAATTGCAAAGCTTTACCCCCCTCAAATCGATAGCATAAAGGCAGGACTTTTGAAGGGAAAAAGCGTCCTAGTATCTGCCCCTACTGCAAGTGGCAAGACCCTGATTGCTACTCTTGCCATCATTAGTTATCTCTCAAAAAATAAGGGCAAAGTAATCTATCTTAGCCCCCTTCGTGCCCTGGCTGCTGAAAAATTTGTGGAATTTAAAAAATTAGAAAAACTAGCCATAGGAAACAAGGTCAAAGTTGCAGTCTCTACTGGGGATTTTGATAATGTAGAAAAAAAGCTAGAAAAAAACAACATCTTAATTTTAACAAATGAAAAAATGGATTCTATTATCCGAAAAAGCGTAGATTGGCTTGATGAGGTGGGCCTTGTGATTTCTGATGAGATTCACCTTATTGGCGATGACACTCGTGGTCCAACACTTGAGATGGTTTTGACTCAGCTAAAAAGACTAGAAAGCAAACCACAGATTCTGGGTCTTAGTGCAACTATAACAAATTCTGATGAGCTTGCAAAATGGCTTGGATGCGAACTAGTTGAAAACTCTTGGAGACCAGTACCACTATCTGAAGGAGTTTATGATGGAGGACTAGTTACAATGGATGATGAGGAAACATTTGAAGTAGAAAATACTGTACGTGGTCCTCCAATTGATCTTGGAATACAATGTGTAAAGCAAGGGGGCCAATCATTAATCTTTGCAGAAACCAGAACTCGCTCAAAGTCTTTGGCAACAAAGGCAATGGATGGAGTTGAGTCATTACTAGATAAAAAAGAAATAGCTGAACTTGCAAAGATTTCAAAAAAGATTCTATCAACAAGTGAAAACACAGATTTAGTAAAGACACTTGCAATTTTGATAAAAAAAGGTGTGGGTTTTCATCATGCAGGACTAAATCAAACATGCAGGCAAATACTTGAAACTGAATTTAGAAAAGGAACAATAAAGCTATTGTCATCTACTCCAACATTAGCTGCTGGTGTGAATCTTCCTGCAAGGCGAGTTGTAATTTCAAGTATCAGCAGGTATAATGCAAAGGTTGGTGCAAACAGACCAATCAGCATACTAGAGTACAAGCAGCTTTGCGGAAGAGCTGGAAGACCACAGTATGACAAGTATGGCGAATCAATTATAGTTGGAAATGGAAATGGACAGGAAATAATAGAGCACTACATCAAAGGAGAACCTGAACCAATAGAATCAAAAATCAATGATGACAAGTCCTTGCGAGTTCACATTCTTAGTGTTATAGTTACAAATCCTGGAATAAAAAAAGAAAAAATTCTAGAATTCTTTTTACAAACATTTGGAGGACTGCAAACAAGAAAATCAACAATAAAGTTTGCAATCGATATTGCCCTGCGATTCTTGTCAAGTGAATTTCTTATCGTAAAAAAAGGTGACAGGTATGCTGCAACTGAGTTTGGAAAAAAGACCTCAATGCTGTATATTGACCCCTTGACTGCTACTTTTTTTAGAGATTCAATAGAAGGTGTCTCTAAAAAGAAAAAACACACTTTGGGCTTTTTGCATGTAATTACTAGTTCTGAGGAGTTTTTCCCCAAATTCTCCATGAGAAACAAGGATTTTGAGGCTGCAAGCCTCTTAATTGAGAATAATTCATCAGAATTGTTAGAAGAAATCTCAGAGTATGATTGCTCGCGAAGTCTTCTTTCTTTGCATGCCTGGATTACAGAGTCCTCTGAGACTTCGCTTTCAGATAATCTTGGAATAGAATCAGGCGATATGCACCGAATGGTAGAGACTGCAAATTGGCTTACCTATTGCCTAAGGGAGATTGCAAAACACGTAGAAAGAGCAGACTTGCTTGAAGAGCTTGAAAACCTCAGACGACGAATTGTCTATGGAATTCGAGAAGAGCTTTTAGAGCTAGTTAAAGTAAAAGGAATCGGCAGGGTACGAGCTAGAATTCTTTTCAAACACAAAATAAAGACTCTTGATGATTTGGCAAAAATTCCAGTGAATAAATTAGCAGAGATTGATAAAATTGGTTTAACCCTTGCAAATAACATAAAGTCAGAATTAAAAAAAGTCAGATATTGACTGAGTTAATTATTCCAGCAATTGTTTCATGTGTTGTTGCTTTTTTTACAGTTTATCTAATTACGCCACCTCTAATACAATATTTACAAAAAAGAAATTTCACTGTACAAGATGTAAATAAAAAAGAAACTGTAATGGTTTCAAGACCTGGTGGCATTTCTATTGTTGTAGGAATCATTGCATCTGAAATTATTTTATATGCATTTTTGCAGTTAAATGAAATTTTGGCAGTATTAATTACAAGTATTCTAGCTTTTGCCATTGGATATGTAGATGATAGAAAAGTAATGGGTGGATGGTTCAAACCAATTGCTCTAGCGTTTGCTGCAACTCCAATAATTTTTCTTGGAGCATATGATTCAAATCTTGCATTTCCATTATTTGGTGAAGTACAAATTCCAATCTTGTATCTTGGAATAATTATAGTTCTAATCCCCATAACTGGCAACACAATTAATTCAATTGATGTTCTAAACGGAGTTGCAAGTGGCTTTATGGTAATTGCAAGTTTTTCATTAAGTATAGCTCTATTTATTTTGGAAAACTATGAGATGGCAATTGTCAGCTTGCCATTAGGATTAATCTCTTTGGCTTTTTACAAGTACCATAAAAATCCAAGCAAAATTTTTCCAGGAGACTCTGGTGCTTTGGCCCTTGGTGTAATGTATGGCGCAATAGCAATTGTTGGTCAAGTTGAAATTGTAGCAGCAGTTGCACTTTTACCTGCAGTGATAAACTCATTTTTGTTTCTTGCAAGCATGAGAAGAATAGTAGAGCACAGGCAAATCAAGGGAAAGCCAGTTGAGCATACAGAGGACTTCAAACTCAAAGCAACAAATGATACTACTGCTCCAATTACTCTGGTTCGGTTAATTTTAGCCAAGGGGCCATTAACAGAAAAACAAGTAAGCACTCAGATTTTCAAATTGGCAACTTTTTCCGGAATTCTTGCAATAATTACTGCAGTTTTAATGAGGATAACACTATGATTGGTCTTTTTGCATTTTTGTTTGCAATGTGGCTTTTAATTTTAGGCGGTGGAGGAATTATGGTTTTAATCCTAGGCCCAATCTCATTTTCAGATTTTGGTGAACTAGACTGGTTGTTTTCATCAGCCTTCAAAGCAGCATTTGCAATCAGCCTTGTAATAATTTGGATCTTTGTTTTATTGAAAATTAAAAATTGGATATTTAGAAAAGAGATTGCGTCTTAGATTTTCCACTGTTTTTGCTTTTTGTCATACTCGTCTCGAGTAAATCTAATTGTAGCTGGAACTCCAACAACTACTGTATCAGGTGGGACATCTCTTGTAACTACTGCACCCATTGCAACAACACTATTTTTCCCAACAGTTACACCAGCTTTGATTACAGCTCGTGCTCCAATTATTACATTGTCTTCAATGGTTACTCCTACCATCTTATCACACATCGGATAAGGATCATTAGTTAAGACTGCAGCAGGACCAATGAAGACATTTTTTCCAATTCTTGAAAGTGGCGGAATGTATGCTTGCCCTTCAATCTTTGTGTTGTCTCCAATCTTTACATTGTAATCAATGTGAGCAAGCGACCCAACTTTTACGTTCTCGCCAATCTCAACATCATCACCAACATACGTAAAGTGCCAAATCTTTGTGTTGTTTCCTACTTTGGCTTTATCTGAAATAAAATTTGTAACCATACTACAAATGCCATGGTTTGGCATTTCTAATAATTTTATCAGGTAAATTTTCTTTGTTATTTGTTAGAAATTCCATCTCTAATTTTTTATCTCGAAGCTCATCAGGAAGCATTATTGGGATTTCCTCTATAATTGGGTAGAATCTTGAGCACTTTGAGCAAAACAAGGACCCTTCAGAAATTACATCATCTTTTGCTTTAATCTCAAGCAATTCCAGAGGGTGGTGTTTGTCAATGGGACATGCTAAGATGTCCAACAGAGTCCTGTTCATTTTAAATCCAGATAGATTGGAACCCCTTTCTGACTAGATAAAAGTGCTGCCTCGGCAATCTTTGTAACATTTAGTGCCTCCTGAGGTTTTACCAAAGGTTCGTTTTTTCCTTCAATTGCCCCTATGAAATTTTGAATCTCAAGTAAGAGAGGTTCTTTTTGTTCATTTCTTGGGATTTCTGTTTCTTCTTTTCTTTCAACTTTAATCTCCTGGGAGATAAAGTCAGAAACTATTACGGCATCAGTACATACTGCACTAAACGTTCTAACCCTTTTTGGGGTAATCCAGTTGGATGAAATAATTGCAGTCTTGTTATCATTGTATCCTAGCATTATGCTTGCAAAGTCTTCATATTGATGATTAATCGTTCCTGCTCTTGCAAATACTACATTTGGCATCTCATCAAATAACCAGTTTGCAGTATCAATATCATGAACTGATGTATCATAAATAATTCCAACATCTTTAAGATGTGGGGGCATTCTATTTTCACGGTGAAATTCTAGCATTACAAGTTGGCCATACTTTTGGTCTTTGACATAACTTTTTACCGTATCAACAACTGGGTTGAACCGCTCAATGTACCCACAAGTAAGAATAATTTTATTTTTATCTGCTAGTTCTTTTAATTTTTCACCTTCTGCAGAATCATAAGTCAATGGTTTTTCGACAAAGACATGTTTTTTTGCTTCAATTAGCTTTGTAGCAATTTTAGTGTGAGTTGAAGTTGGCGTAACAACAATTGCTGCATCAAACTCTTCGTTTTTTATCATCTCATCTAAAGACTGGTAATAATTTACAGAATATTGTTCTCCATACTCTTTGCAACGTGCTTGGTCAGAATCACATACTGCACATAAAACTCCAAGTTGAGATAAGACTCTTGTATGGTTTTTACCCCAGCCACCTGTTCCAATTTGAGCAATCTTCATTTAATACACCGATGTCAACCAATGAGAATAGTCTTTATTTTTATTCATCACAATATCAGTATACTCGTTCATCAATTTTTTTGTAATTTTTCCAGGTTTTGAATTTCCAATTTTTTTACCATCAACTGAGGTTATTGGAGTAATCTCAGCAGCAGTCCCAGTTAGAAACGCCTCATCAGAAGTATACAGTTCACTTCTTGTAACGTCTCTTTCTTGCACCTCCATGTCCAAATCTTTTCCAATTTTGATTATTGCATCACGAGTAATGCCCTCAAGGGCAGAAGATGACAAAGGAGGAGTTATCAGCTGACCATCTCTGAAAATAAAGATGTTCTCACCTGGGGCTTCACTTACGTTTCCATTATGGTCAAGCAAAATGGCCTCATCATACCCATTTCTCTTTGCTTCTTGAGTTGCAATTATGGAATTTAGGTAATTTCCACCCATCTTTGCCTGTGGTGGAGTTGATTTGTCTGAAAATTTCCTCCAAGATGAAACGCCAACAGAAATACCATTTTTGTTAAACAAATCTCCAAAGGGAAACGAAAAGATTCCGACACTAGTTGGGGCCTTTTCAGTCACATGTAGATTTATTCCATAATCTCCAATAAAATAAAATGGTCTTATGTAGCAGGAACTTTTTACTTTATTTTTTTTACAAATTCCTGTTATTGCGTCTGTGATTTCTTTATCAGAAAAATTAAGTGACATGTTGTAGAATTGCCCTGATTTTCTAAATCGTTTTACATGTTCGTCTAATCTAAAAACAAAAAGATTTTTTTTATTCCAATATGCCCTTATTCCTTCAAAAACTGATGTTCCATAGTGTATTGCATGGGTTGTAATTGGAACTTTAGCTTTGTCAAGGGTAACAAACTTTCCATCAAACCATACAAATTTTAAAAGTGGAAGACTCACAAAAAAATCTCAATTCCTATAGTACTTAATCTATTCGGACCAACCTTCAATTGGAAACTTCATTCCCAAAACTCTTCTTGTTTTATCCTCAAGTTTTGCATATTTTTCAATTACATCCCAATTTTCTTCAATTATTTTTCCAACAGCTTCAGGTACATCAGCTTTCCAATCAGAATTATTACCCAAGACTTGATCATACATTTTTTCTTTGACAGAGGCTGCAGAAAGTTGTCTTCTTTCTCCAATCTGTGGCTTTAGTCTGTATAGTTTTAGCATGTATCCTTCAGCTTTGTCGCCAGTGTAAGAATAGTAATCCCCCTTTACTCCAGTTAGAATTTTTTTTCTTAATTTCCAGGATTTTAGAGACAAAAGTGGTGGCAAATATTTCTTGAAAGGTGCATTAAACGTATAATCATCTGTAATTGAAACAGAGTCACCAAAAACTGCCTCTATCATTTTCTTTCTGGTGTCAAAATTAAATGGAAAACTCTTGGCAGTTACCTCCTTGTCTCCTTTCATGAAAATTACGGGCATAACCTTGACGGTTTCTCCGTCTTTTTTTAGCTGATTAATGATATCAATATGCGCATTTGTCAGGGGATTTAGATGTGCAAGATATAGAATTGTCGTCAACCATCAATGGCTAAAAAGGAGCCATATTTCAATGATCGAGTTTTAAATCAATTTGGGATAAAAAATAGATTCTTTTTAAAATAAAATAATTTTTAAAAAAAGAAAATAACTATCCGTAGGATTCGTCTTTGACTTCAAAGGAACCATCTTCTCGTTTGTTGTGGAAAGTGACAAATCCTCTTGGAGATAAAAAGTCCATCACTCCATCTATGGTTCCTTGCCACCCACAGCAGTAAAAGATGGTATTTTCTTTGGTAATTTTATCACCAATTAGTTCCTCTAGAGGAGACATGCCGTTTTCTCTAGGTCTAAGAAATGTTTCAACTCTTCCTACTTGGCCAGCCCAAGACCTGTTAAACCATTCTTGTGGTCTACTGATTGCTGCCCTGTACCTAAAGTTCCAATCATCTCTTCCTCGCTTAATACTATCATTTTCTAAATCAGTTAGCAAATCTTTGTAACTTAGTTCATCTACGTAGCTTGCGCCATGTAAAACAATGATTTCTCTTTTGTCATTTGTTGCATGCAAATGTTGTGCAAAGCTTACAAAAGGAGCTATTCCTGTTCCTCCGCCAATGCAGACCATTCGTCTCATATCTTTTTCTCCATTTGGTAGAGTCTCGTTAATCAAAAGCGCCAAGCCAGTAGGCTTTAACCACTTTATTTTGTCTCCTTCTTTTGCATTGAAAATTTGTGTTGTTAATCTGCCAGGTAATGGTTTTCTAACCCATCTAATTACAAGCTCAATGTAATCTCGATTTTCAGGATGTGACGCAATTGAATATGCTCTTCTAACAATTTTTCCATCTTCTTCAGGATTTGGTAATCCCAAGGTGATAAATTGTCCAGCTTTGTATTCTGGTACTGGTCCATCATCTGGGACCAGTCTCATAATTAGTAAGTCCTCTTTTAATAATTGAATATATGTAATCGTTGCCTCGTTATCTACTACCATACCGAACAATCAAGGAAATCTGTGGTTAAATATCTTGTGCTATTTCTCACCAAATTTTTGTTCTGACCGCTAAACGTTAATAACCAATTCGTAATTTGTAATTCGGTCAGAATATCGACTAATGGGCCGGTCGTCTAGTCCGGTAGGATAGGTGCATGGCATGCATCGGATCGAGGGTTCAAATCCCTTCCGGTCCACTTTTTTTTAATTTAGCAATTAATTGATCTACTTCTGAATCCTTTTCTTCCGAAATCTCAGAGATTTCTTTTTCAGAAATTTCTCCATCAATTTTTAACAAAGCTTGCAAGGCACTTTTTTTTACTTCGATATTTGAATCAGTCAAACCTCTATGGATTGAATCTTTAGCCTCTTTTGCTTTAAGGTGACCCAAAGCTCCAAATGCACAAGATCTTACCATTGAACGTTCATCTTCTGTTAATTCAATTAATTTGGGAATTGCAAATGAATCATTTCGGTTTGCCAAAACCAAAGCTCCAAAACCTCTTATGTTTTTTCTCTCATCATTTAGATTCTCAATTAAAACATTTGAGATATTATTTTTGTTTAAAATTAGAGAGGCAAAAGCTTCACCTCTAACTTTGATATCTGGATCATCCAAACAATTTATCATTTTTTTAATTATTTCAAAATCATCAGTAGAATCCAAACTTTCTAAAATTTGGATTTTTTCGTCAATTGTGCCGGTTTCTAGTAATTTAATATCTTGCCCCAAATTACTATTCATTTCGCAATTTCATACTAATAATAATTGCATTCTCGTGGAAATTTATTTTCTGATGCTAAAAATTACTTTTAGCTTTAAATTATCCTTAAATAACCAAACCCTAATGTCGACCGAAACAAGAGACACAATATTCATTGGTAAAAAACCATTGATGGCATATGTTACATCTGCCCTAATTCAATTGGCAAATTTACCATCCGTTAACATCAAAGCAAGGGGCATGAGCATTGGACGTGCTGTAGATGTTGCCCAAATCATTGCGCGCAAAACCGAACATGCAGGATATTCTATCGGCGAAATAAAAATTGGCTCAGAATCATTAGAGTCACAAGACGGTAGAACACGAAATGTTTCAACCATAGAAATTGAAGTAAAGAGAAACTAAGTAAGATTCTATTTACTTGTAATTTTTATTCTCTTTTTGTAAATTCGTATCTCTTCTCTAGTTTTCTAAACTTTGGTAAATCAACTAAATCATTGAACTGATCAAAGTTTACAACTTTTTGTTTTAATTTGGCAGTAGTTCCACTTTTCTTTAGTTCTTTTAGGATATTCATTGTTGCAAAAGTATTTGCAAATAATACTGATAAAGGATACAAAATAATGTTAAATCCCATTTTATGTAGTGCAGCTGAGGAATTTAGTGGAGTTGCCCCTCCTTCAATCATGTTTGCAACCAATGGAGCGTTTATTGATTTTCCAATTTTTTTCATTTCATCATTTGACCTTGGAGCTTCGATAAATATAGCATCAGCACCTGTCTTTTTATTTTCAAGTCCTCTCTCTATTGCATTATCTAATCCTTCAGTAGCTCGCGCATCAGTTCTTGCAACAATAATGAAATCTTTACTTTGTCGTGCATCAATTGCTGCTCCTAATTTTTCAGTGTATTCTTCTTGTGAAATTACTTCTTTTCCTTTCATATGACCACATCTTTTTGGCCATTTTTGATCCTCTAGAAAAATTCCTGATGCGCCTGCTGATTCTAATTCTTGTACTAACTTCCAAACACTAAGTGCATTTCCATATCCAGTATCTGAATCTACAATTACAGGAACTGATACTGCTCGGCAAATTCTTCTTGCATTGTCAACTGTTTCTGTAGATCCAATAAACCCATAGTCTGGCATCCCAAACAAAGTTGCTGAAGTTCCATACCCAGTTTGAAACATGGCATCAAAACCAACTTTTTCTGCAATTTTCGCGCCTATTGCGTCATATACGCCTGGAATTACAATAGGTTTTTTTGATTTTAACATTTTTTTGAGGTTTGCCATAAAATATCCTAATTCCTGGATTATTTATGATTTCAGAGAAACACCTAATTTTTTTCATCTTTTAGATGACCAAAAAATTCATTTTGTGGGATTTTAGAAAATTAAGAAAAATTACCTGCTAAATTAGAAATAGACAGTATACTCTATTTTTTATTAAAAAACTCAATTTTTGATTTTTAGGAATAAATTTTAAAAATATTTATTCGATTTTTATTTTTTTGACTTTCTTTGTGATTTTAGGCTGCTTTAATTTATCAAGTTCTTTTTCCAAGAATGTTTTGTACTTTGTAGTTTGTTCTTCAGTCATAGGTGGAAGATTTGAACTCAAAAGGGAACCCATACTAAATATTTTTTCAAGCAAATCCGTAACAACAAACCTTCCTACATTTCCCAACCTTAAAAGCACATCAACTTGGTTTTTGATAAATTCATTAATTTTTTCCACATCTGCAGCAGTCTCTTTACCTTTCTTTGTTAGTTGATATCTTCCATCTTTGGCCTCTTCAATTAACTCCTCATCTAGCAATCTTCCCAATAGAGGATAAATCAAACCTGGTGATGGTTTCCATTTTCCCTCACTTTGCTCAATGGCATAGTCGATGATCTCTTTTCCAGTTCGATTTTTTTCTTTTAAGAGTTCTAAGATATAATATCTGGAAAATCCTCTTGGAACTGAACTTCCAACCCTTGAAACCCAATCTGATACCATCACTAGTGATATCGCTAGCGATATATATTAATGATTTGACGAGGTCTAATTATTACATATTTAACCTGCCTCCAAAGTAGTCAGTCTAAATGGTAGGAACAATCGAATTTGATTTGATTATTTGTGGCTCAGGATTGGCAGGCCTTCGTGCAGCCGTAGAAGCTGCTAGGAAGAACTCCAAAATCAAAATCGGAATTGTATCAAAAGTTCAGGTAATGCGTTCTCACTCAGTATCAGCTGAAGGTGGAACTGCTGCTGTTCTCTTTGAAGATGAAGGAGATACCATTGAATCCCACATTTATGATACTGTAAAGGGCAGTGATTTTCTTGCAGACCAAGATGTTGCAAAACGACTTTGTGAGGAAATGCCCAGAGAAGTTCGTCAATTAGACCACTGGGGTATGCCATGGTCAAGAAGAAAAGATGGAAGAATTGATCAACGAAACTTTGGTGGCTATAGTTTTCCAAGAGCAACTTATGCGTCTGATAAAGTTGGATTTTTCGAAATGCAAACTTTGTATGATACTTGCCAAAAATATGAAAATATTGAATATCTAAACGAATGGTTTGCAACATCCATTATCCATGATGGAAATAAATTCATGGGTCTTACTGCAATTGAAATTTCTTCAGGTAACTTTTATCAAATTAAAGGAAAAGCTTTGATTATCGCAACAGGAGGGGCAGGAAGACTCTATAGTTTTTCGACATATGCATTATCTTCAACTCCTGATGGAATCGATATGGCCTATCGAGCTGGAATGGCGCTAAAAGATATGGAGTTTGTTCAGTTTCATCCAACAGGAATTCTTCCTTCTGGAATATTGATTACAGAAGGTGCAAGAGGAGAAGGAGGATATTTGCTTAACAACAAGGGTGAACGTTTTATGAAAAAATATGCTGCAGGAAAGATGGAGTTAGCTCCAAGAGATATTGTTTCAAGAGCTATCATGACTGAGATTGAACAAGGAAATGGATTCAAACATGAAACTGGTGTAGATTGTATGAAACTTGATTTGAGACATATTGGTGATGAAAAAATTAAAGAAAAATTAGGTGGAATACGAGAAATCTCAATAAAGTTTTCAGGAGTAGACCCAGCTGAGGAAATCCTAGACATCCGACCTGTTTGTCATTACATGATGGGAGGAATTCATACTAACATTGATGGAGCAACAGAATTGCAAGGTGTTTGGGCTGCAGGAGAAGCAGCGTGTAACAGTGTTCACGGTTCAAATAGACTTGGAGCCAATTCTACCTCTGAATGTATAGTATGGGGAAAAATTACAGGAAATCTTGCAGTAGAGTATATTGAAAAATATTCAAACTCAAATCAATGGCCTAATCATCTAGTTACTCTTGAAGAAAAAAGAATTTTTGATGGAATCTTTAGAGGAAATGGAGATGCAAATCCGTATGAAATCAGACAAAAATTAACTGATACCATGAATGACAAAGCATACGTTTACAGAAATGAGCAAAATTTGATTGAAGGATTAAAGACTGTCAGACAGCTAAAAGAGGAAACATGGAAACATGTTGATGACAAGGCAAAAGAGTACAATACAAATTTCACTAATGTTATGGAACTTGATTCCTTGATTAGAACTGCAGAAATTGTTCTAATTGGGGCTATTAACAGAAAAGAATCACGTGGAGCTCATGCAAGAACAGATTATCCAAAACGTGATGATGCAAATTTCTTACATCATACACTTGCATATTATGATCCAAAAGAGCCAATCATGAAAACACATCCCGTAACAATTACAAACTATCAACCAGTAGAGAGGAAATACTAGATGGAAAACCAAGACGAAAATAAAGAAGGAATTGGAGGAATGATAAATCCTCGAAGGTATGGAATTGAAAGAGTTGCATATTTGTTAATGCGAATAAGTGGACTTGGTTTGCTTGCATATTTTATTGGACATATCTATGAAACAAGTTCAATTTTACAAGGAGAAATGGGTTGGCAAGAATTTCTGGAACTTACCCAAACCACTGAAGGCCATATTATTATGACTATAGTGATTGGGATGTGTGTTTTTCATACAGTAAATGGAATTCGAGTAATGCTTGGACATGGTGGAGTTGGAGTTGGAACTCCTGCACGACCAGACTATCCTTACAAGCCAGCTTCTCAAAATACTAGACATAAAATTGGAATCTACTCTGCAATTGTTTTGGCAGCTATTGCAATGATGTATGGATTCTCAGTAATGATGGGGCATTAAAAATGAGAGAAAGTATAATTATGAAAATTCATTATGGGACTGCCTTAGGAGCAGTTGCACTTGTGGCAGTTCATATTCTAATGCGTTTAACCCAAAATTACGCCGAATCACTAGAGTATGCAAATGTAATTGCAAATTATCAATTTATCCCATATGCAGGGATGCTAGAGATAATTTTGATTCTTTTGTCTGTTCATGGATTTAATGGATTGAGAGTAATATTACTTGAATTAAAACAAGGAAGAGCATATGAGAAGGCAGTGTCTTATGGATGTGTAGCTGCAATGATTGGATTAATTGCATATGGTTCGCGAACAATATTTATGGTTAACATGGGGATGGTATAGATGGCGCAAGTATCTGGAATAGCAGAAGAACGATCGACAACACCACTTTCTTCAAGAAAGTCCGTTACTCTTAGAATTACAAGGTATAATCCTGAATATGATAACGAGAAAACATTTATGGAATTTAACGTTCCCTATGAAAAATGGACTACTGTTCTTGAAGCTATTCTTGAAGTAAAGAAACATTTTGACCATTCTGTTGCAGTTCGATATTCATGTAGACAAGCAACTTGTGGTTCATGTGGAATGGTAATTAATGGAAAACCAAGACTTGCATGCTTTACAAAAATTAGCGAACTTGATTCAGATGTAGTTACTGTAGAGCCCATGAATAATTTTCCAATAATTCGTGATTTAACAGTAAGATTTGAACGACTTTTTAATAGTCATCATAAAATCAAACCTTTCTTGATTCATGAAGATTCGGAAATAAGCTCAAACGAAAAAGAGTTCTTACAATCACCTGAAGAATTAGAGCAATACATCCAATTTTCAAATTGTATTAAATGTGGATTGTGCAATTCGGCATGCCCCACTATGGCTACAGATTCATCTTTTGTAGGTCCCCAAGCTTTGGCTCAAGCATATCGATATGTAGCAGATAGTAGAGATAAAGGAAAAGATTCAAGATTGAAAATTATTGATGAATCTCACGGTATTTGGAGATGCCATTTTGCTGGCTCTTGTAGCCAGGTATGTCCCAAAGGAGTGGATCCAGCTATGGGAATCCAATTTCTTCGAGGCTATCTTTTAGGTTTTAAGAGTTAACCAAGCTTTTTTGGGTTTGGACTATTGTTTACCTGATTGTTAATCTGTTCGGCCATGAAGTGATTTGAAACATTTACTTTAACATCATCAATTCCATCAAGTTTCAAAAGATTATCATGGATATCTTGACAAATCTTAAATCCAAAAACTGCAGGACAGAATGGACTTGTTAAATGCAAATCAACTTTTACATTTGCATCATTGATATCTACTTCATCAATTAGTTCCAATTCGGTAATGGTTGTGTTAATTTCAGGGTCCACAATCTTAGATAGCTCATCAAAGATTTTTACTCGAAGTTGTTTGATATCTTGACTCATGTGGGCAAAAGCGTCGATGCTATATATAACCATTCTAGAACCTTATTTGATGTATCGTTCCCGTCTTGGAAATGATTTAAGTCGTATTACTTTGGATTATGTCTCATCTATAGACGACGATTCAGAAATAATTGAATTTGATATTCTTGGAAGTCAAGCACACGTGATAATGTTACTTGAAAATAATTTAATTTCAAAAAGTGATGCCAAAAAGATCCTTAGTGCATTAGAAAATATTAAAGAAGAAAAATTTGATTCATCTTCAAATGCAGAAGATATTCATGAATTAATTGAATCACTGGTAGTAAAAAAAGCGGGAATGGCAAGTGGAGGCAAAATGCACACAGCACGTTCTCGAAATGATCAAGTTGCCTTGGATATTCGTATGAAAATTAGAAGTGACATTAACATTTTAAGCACTTGTTTGGTTGATACAATCGAATCAATAATTTCTATTGCAAAAAATCATCAAAAAACAATAATGCCCCTTTATACTCACTTACAACAAGCTCAGGTAGGATTGTTTTCTCATTATCTTTTGGCTCAAGCAGATGTTTTGTTCCGTGACCTTGAAAGATTAAACGATGTCTATAGCCGTGTTAATGAATGTCCATTAGGTGCAGGACCTGTTGGAGGAACAAGTATTCCAATAGATAGACAAAGCACTGCAACAATGTTGGGTTTTGAGGGTATTGTTGAAAACTCTATAGATGCCACCAGTGCTCGTGATTTTGTAGCAGAGTATGTTGCAATGGTTACAATTTTGATGACTAATCTTAGCAAAATATCTGAGGACTTTGTTCTTTGGTCAACTTCTGAGTTTTCTTTTATTGAATTATCTGATGAATTTACATCTCCTTCAAGCGTAATGCCACAAAAAAAGAATCCAGATATTTTAGAATTAACCCGAGGAAAAACCGCAGATGTAATTGGAAACCTAACTGGTATTCTCTCTACTATAAAGGGCCTCTCTACGGGTTATGGTCGAGATCTTCAACAAATAAAATCTGCAATTTGGTCTTCATCAAAAACATCAATCAGTGCATTACTAATTCTAAAATCTATTTTATTGACTTTGCAAGTAAACGAAAAACAAATGAAAAAAGCAACGGATTCTAGTTATCTTGTAGCACTTGATATTGCAGAGAAATTAGTTTTGGAGGGAATTCCCTTTAGGACATCACATAAAATTATTGGGTCTTTAGTTCAGCAAGCATACAATTCCAAAAAACCCTTAAACAAATTAACAGCTGCCGAAATTAAAAGTGCCATAAAGGGTACAAAATTAGATCCCAATACTGTTTCAGAAATTATCAAATCTACCACAATTGTATCTTCCTTACGAGATCGGAAATCCTTTGGTTCATCAAGTTATTCCGAACAAAAACGAATGGTTAATGATAGGATTAAAAAAATTAATGATTGTAGGACAGAGATAATTAATAGAGAAAATTCCTTGTTTCACGCATTTGAGAATTTAAATAAAAAAATTTCTTTATTAACAAAATAATCACCAAGAAATTCTATTTTTTATTTTTAAAAAAGGAGACGGGTCTAGAGGGATTCGGACCCTCGACAACCGGATTAAAAGTCCGGTGCGCTACCTGGCTGCGCCATAGACCCACAAAGAAAATTGCTAAGAGTGTATAATTTAGTCTTTTACAAAATTTTTTGTTATTACCGAAACTTTTAATCTAGGAATTTGCTGAAAATTAATTGTGCCCTTGTAGTATAGCCCGGTCTAGAATTCGGCCCTGTCACGGCTGAGACGCGTGTTCAAATCCCGCCGAGGGCGCCATTAAATTATTTTAAATTTTCATTTACTTCTCAAAATTTTTGAAAAACAAAATCAGATTCAAATGGGCAACTAATTTTCAAAAAATGATCCTATTTAGGCCAAAATGTCGTTTTAATTCTTCAAAGTTTTATTAACATGAAATTTTCTATAATAATTGATAGAAAATGGGAATTGTAAGAGTAGGCGGAAGAGGAACCAAAAGAAGAGTTGAAGAGAAAAAAGACGATAACTGGCAAGGTGGGGCTTTTAAAAAATTACAAGAAAAAAGAAAAGAAGCCTCAAAAGACGCATATATCACCGTAGGACGGGGAACAGGCAAGATAAAGTTTGGTGACATCAAAAGTACATCAACACCTGATACCAAAGGTATGTGGGTCAGTTCAGGAAGAGGAACAGGACGAAGAAAACTCAAATAAACTCTATTGGAATCAAAGTACACAATATACTAACCAAATTTGGAAAGTAAAGTGTCTAGAGGAATCTAGAATCTTTTCTTTATTTTAAAAAAAAAATAAAATAAAAAAATTATTTTTTTCTACCTGAATGATCTTACTTTTCGTATAACCTTATTGTGATCAAACGATGCGGTAGTTGTAATATACAAGATATGTTTTGATCCTGCAGGAACTACTATTCTTTTGACTTTGTCGTATTCTGCAACAACATATTTGCACTTACCAAGACTTCTAGCAAGTTTTTTCCTCATTTTCCAATCAGTTGCAGCTGCCTTTAAGGATGCCAAGCTTTGGCTCTTTGAGACCAAAATTTTAACCCTTTTGGAACGTTGTGAAAAAACTAATTTTCCTTTCAGATCACAAACGCTTACCACTCTGACAGAGGGACTTACTTTTAGTATTTTTTCTGCTGCGGTTTGAATATCCATGATTATTACAGAATATTCTAGATGATAAGATTTTCTATAATGTTTGGAACCCTATTTTTTCAAAATTTGTCTTTGGATTTTATAGAATTTTCTTAAAAAAAGGAATTAAATTTATTACAAGATTATTTTATTACAAAAAATTACAATCGATTCATTTTTAACAAAATTATATTTTTATACAGTATGGGTTTTTTATCAAATTTCAAAAAGGAATTAGAAATTGCTAAAAGAAAAAAAGCCGCTCAGATAAATGGAAAGAATCTAAAACAGTTACTAAAAAAATTCAAAGAAGAACGGGATAGGATTGAAAAAGAGACAGGAACTAGACCACCCATTGATGATACTACGAGAATGTTTATGCAAAAAGTTCTAAATCAATGGATTTCAGAAGGAAAAAAAATCGACGAAGAAAAGTTCTGGGAAGAAGTTGATTATAATCGACAATTCTCGCACAAAATCGATTTTTATGAAATAAAACCCTAGCCTGATGAATTTTTAGAACTTTTTTAAATTATCAAATTAAAAATTATAACTTTACATCATGAAATATTTCATCTAAAATTTTTTTATTTGATGCAGCAACAAAAGAAACTCTGGTTTCATAACTAAGGTCTGCATCAAGTGAATTAAAATTTTCATCTAAAATTATTCCACCAGCTTCTTTTACAATCAAATATCCTGCTGCAATATCTTGAATTCGAATTTTTTTTCTCAAATCAATAAAAACATCCATTAATCCTTTTGCAAACATTGCCATTTCAAGAGCATTTGCTCCAAAATGTCTTGTGTGATTATGTTGCTCAAAAATTGGAAATAATTTTTTCATTAAGTCTGGTGTTGCACCAGAAGTGTTAATTCCTACAATCTTGTAAATAGGATCTTTTTCGTGTACATGCATTTTGGAATTATTAAAAAATGCACCATTTTCTTTACTTGCCCAGTACATATCTCCAGTTGAAAGATTTGTAATTACACCATCGGTAATTGAACTCAATTTGTAATCAGTTGCAAAAGCTAAAGAGCTGCAAAAAAATGGCACCCCTCTTACAGAATTGGCAGAGCCATCAATTGCATCCATAATTAAAAATCCCTTTGGGTTATCAGAAAGCTCTACTCTTCCACATTCTTCTCCTAGGACAGTACATTCAAAGTTAATCTCTTTTAAATAGTCAAGAACCGTTTTTTCAGCAATAATGTCGATGTTTCGTGAGATGTCTCCGCCTGCACCTATTCCAAAATCTCCTGCAGCTTCTTCAGTACCTGACAAGTCCTTTACATTTTCATAAATTTTTTTTGAAACTTCTCTTAGAATATCAATAACTTCCAATATTGACAAATTTTTTATTCGTAATTTAAGTGAAAGAAGTTTTATTGATTTGAAAGCATAAATAATAACATAGGAACTGACCGGTGTGAGTGGAAAAGATCAATCTGTAGTTAGTAAAGAAGCTCTGATGAGTACAAAGCCTGGCAAACAAATAATGAAACAGGCCTTATTCAAATCAAAAGGATACAAATTATTCAACCATTACAAAGACGAAACAGAAAAGGAATTTCCAAATTTTGCTGAAAGATTTGCTCAGGGACTTTATAAAGAAATTAAATCAGATCCTTCTCCCGATTCAACTCAACAAGCATTTGGAGATGAGGTAGGCTCATCTGAAATCATTCTCCAATCCTCAGAGATTGAACCAATTCTATCAAAGCTAAATGATATTGAAGTTATCAGAGATAGAGTTGCTAGAATTTTAAATTCAAATTTTGTAAAGATGACTTTTCCTGTCTTTAATGCTTTGTTTGATGGGGCTTCAGATTATTTGGGTAAAGAAAATGCAAAACTAAAACAAGACGTGGTTGAAGGTCATATTTTAGCAATTGATCTAAGCGAACCCATGGATAGAATTGTAGACAAGGACGAAGATTTAGAATATTTAGATGATTACAAGTTGATGAATCCATACATTTTGAAATTAGCTAGAGATAAAATTTCTAAAGGTGGTGAGGAAGTCTTAAATGAATTTGAAGAAGGCTTCAAAGACGCAAGAATTGGCCAGTATCTTGATGAGGAATTAAAATTAAAACCAACAAAAATTACCGAAGAAGAGATGACGCTATCTTACAAAAAGTATAGATCAGTGATGGGAACAGCCGGAAGAAACATGGCACTTGCAACAAGACCATTAGGCGAAATTTTCTACTTGGGAATGGCAAGAGCTGCTGAAGGTGTTGGTTGTGGAAATGAGATAGAAGATTCTATTAAAAATGGTTTTGTTAAAGTACCTTCTTGGCCACTTTATTATTCATTATTGGCAAACGACGTCAAAAAAGGATTTGATTTAACTCTAGAAAAAAGTAATTTATACTTGAAGGATGCTCGTCTTGCAATCGAGTTGCTTCCTGACAATTTTTCTCACAAGGAATTTTTAGAATTTTTGTTTTTGACAGTTGAGCACTATAATCAATATTGGTTTAACAAGCTTCAAAAAGCAAACAAATGGTCAGAGTTTGAATCAAACCTTCCCAAGTGATTAATTTGATGTGGTCAGAAAAACACAGGCCTAAAAATATTTCAGATATGGTTGGAAATGAAGAATCCAGGTCTGCAATAGTTGAATGGTTTACAAAATGGAAGAAGGGAACCAAACCTTTACTTTTAGTTGGCCCACCTGGCATAGGAAAAACTACAATTGCATATCTTGTTGCAAAACAATTTGGATATGATTTGATTGGTCTTAATGCAAGTGACGTTAGGAGCAAGTCAAGAATTAATGAAATACTTTCTCCTGTTTTAGGAAACGTTACAATTCTTGGAGAACCAATGATTTTTGTTGATGAAGTAGATGGAATTCATGGACGAGGTGATTATGGAGGTGCTGAGGCTCTAATTCAAATTCTAAAAGAACCAACTGTTCCAATAATTTTGGCTGCAAATAGCGATATTTCTGATAAAATGAAAAGTATCAAAAAAGTTGTAAAAACAATTTCTTTCAAACCTATTCCTCCCCGTCTTTTGCGTATTTACCTTGAAAATATTTTGAAAAAAGAAAACTCTAAGATTAGCCCAGGAGCTGTGATCAAAATCATTGACAAGTCAAAAGGCGATATTCGTTCAATGATTAATTTGGCACAATCTTTAGTGACAGGATTTAATCCTCAAACTGATAAATCATTTGAGACTATCAATGTAGAAGATGGAATTAACGCTTTTTTCAAGGCAAATTCAATTGAAGAGGCTAGAAGTGTTCTATATGCAATGCAAATTGATCCACGGGAAAAAATTAATGCGTTTTACTCTAGTATACTAACAAGTAATATAGAAAAAAATTCTCTTGCAAAATACCTAGAAATTATTTCTAGAGCAGATGTTTTATTTGGCAAAATAATGAAAACACAAAATTGGAGACTTTTGCGGTATCTTAATGAAATCCTTTTGGAGCTTTATCAAAAAGATAACGAAATTAGGTATTCGCAATATAATTTGTCTTGGCCACTTTTAAATCGCATAAGGTGGGATGGCAGAAAAATAAAATCACTATCTCTAGTTTTAGCGCAGAAACTGCACCTTTCTTGTAGTAGCTTTTCAGCAATTGGTTTGCCATATGTTTTATTTTGTATTAAAAATAAAAAGTTACAACTTGATTTGGAAGAAACTTTTGGAGATATTATTGAAAAGGAGATTGAATTAATCAAATGAGCTGGAGAAAAATTCCTATGAAGTTTCCAGGAACTTGCATAGTCTGCAATGAGAAAATTGAAGTAAATGAAATGGGGTTATGGGCTAAAGGACTTGGAGTAAAACACGAAAAATGTGCTGAAATCAAAGAACTAAAGTGTGGAATTTGTAAGGGACCTGCAGGTTGCCCAAGTTGCGAATTTCAAGATTCTTGTGATATCGAAAACGTTTCTCAATTATGCATTTGTAAAAAATGCAGCGAAGAAAAATCAGCCTTTGATACATATCAAAAATCTATTATGAAAAAATTCATGTTATTGAATCCAAAACCAAATACCTAGAAAATCACTAAAATTACGTTTGTTGGATCGTAAAAAATTCTAAAAGCTTAAAATCCTACTCAATTATTGTAATTTCTGATGTCTGAAGAGAAAAAAGAAGACAAAGCAGAAGAGACCAAAGCCGAAAATAATACACCTGAAACTTCAGAATCACAAGAAAAAAGCCCTTCAGCTAGTGAGGAATCAAAAAAATCTGGAATGACTGCATCAGAATTAGCAGCCATTGCAGCTCAAGAAGCTTCTGCTGCCCTTGCCAGATCCAAATCTGCTCAAGAAGCTGCTGAAAAAGCTCTTGAAGAAGAATACAAACTAGCAGCAAAAGAGGCTGTTGTATCCAAAGCTACAGATTCATTTACCAATAAACGATTTTCAGAACAGATTTTTAGAAGAGAGATGGGAGAACCTGAATTCTTTTTGAGAAAACATGAATTAGCACCACCACGACCAATTCTTACCAAAGAAGAAGAAGACGAAATATCAAGACTAGCTGAAATTCCAAGTGATCAAACTCCAAAATATGATCCTCAACTAATTTTAAGTCCAAAATACCAAGGAACATCAAATTACGAAATTGGAATTGCAACTTTTAGAGATGAGCTAGAAGAAAAATTAGCAAGACTACAAAAGGATCCAGATGCAAGTGAAGATGACCTTTATCGAGCACAAGAAGATCTAAAAACTATTGATTATCTTTTTGAAAATTATAATCTTGGAATGAATGTTTTCCGAACTGCGAAAGGTGGAAGGAATAAGTTTGACAAATAACGGTGATTTGAAATGACTGAAGGTAATTTTAAAATTGTAAATGCAAAATTTACTCATAAAAATATTCCAATTCATAAATTAGAAAAATTTTCTTTTAAAGATATTGCAGCTGCTGCTGACGAATTTAAAAAAATAGATGACGTTTCAGAATGTGTAATTGTTCAAACTTCAAGTAGAGTAGAAATTTTTCTTATTATTAATTTAGAAGTTGGAGATTCACCTGATGGAAGACGACCAGAAGCACGCGGTCTTGTTCTTAAAAAAATTCAAGATACATGGACTTCATTAACTGATTTAGATCAATGGGAAGTTGATCACTTTGATCAAACTCTTGAAATCTATACCGGAACTGAAGTCTACGAAAACCTACTTTCACTTGCTTGTGGTCTAGAATCTGTTGTTGTTGGTAAAAAAGAAATTCTTGAACAACTAAAAACAGCTATTGAAAATGCCAAAGAGTCTGAAACTTCAGGACGAGTCTTAGAAAAACTATTTGAAACTTGTATTAGAGTTGCAACTCAAATTAGGGAATCTACTGGAATTGGTGAAAACGTATCATCACTTGGAGATATTTCAGTAAAGATTGCTGAAGACAACGTAGGAATTGACAAAAAGAAACACATTTTGTTAATTGGTACCGGAGAAGCAGCAGCTAGAGTTGCCAAGGCCTTAAACAGGAAAGGATATGCCTTTGATGTTACAAGCATGACAATAGATAGGGCAACAGGGTTTTCAAAAACGCTGGGAGGAACTCCAATAGAATTTAAAGACATTTTTCCTTCATTTGACAAATTTGACATAGTATTTGTGGCTACAACCTCAGATTATTTCCTAATTACAAAAGAGAAGATAAAGAGAGTAGTAGAAAATAAGAAAACAGGGGTTTTGATTTTAGATATTTCCTCTCCAAGGGCAGTTGCAGATTCAGTCTCGATGGTTTCAGGAATCAAGTTAATGTTCAAAGATCAAATAAATGAGCTGGTTGAAGAAAATGAAACAAATCGTATGGCCAAAGTGCCTGAGGTTGAAAAAATGATTTCAAAAGAAGTCCCAATAATTGAGGCAACCATGAAGAGAATTAACGCCGAACCTATTGTAAAAAGTGTGCTAGAAAATGTTGATGAAATCAGGAAAAAAGAGTTAGAAAAGGCCCTTGAGATGCTAGGCGAAACCGATGAGAGTAAAATAAAGATTATTGAAGAGTTGACAAAAAATGTTACAAAGCGTATTGTATCTTCTCCTTCAAAAAATTCCTGAGGCATAAATTATTCTAAATTTAAATTCCTAATTTTTTGATCTTTAATTTTCAAAAATAAATAATTCTCTATTTTTTATTTTAAAAAATGCCTTAGTTTTTATTGTACACCAATAAACCCCAAATTATGGCTAGATTGCGAGCTAGAGACTATGGATTTGATGATGATTTCGTAGCCGAAGGTGAAGTTGAGGAAGTAATAGATAAGTTCAGAGTTCACATGGAAGAAGAATGGGGTATAGACTATTCCAAAGAAGCCTTGATGCAATTTATTCTTCGTCAAAATAACTAATCTAAAAAAAGTTATATTATTTGAACCAAAAAAATATTCTAGCCGTATGATTCGTATCTAATTTCGTAACTACCATCATCACGCATTTCATCTTTAGTTACAAAACCTCGAGCTCTGGTGTTTTCTATTACACCATCAATTGTTCCTTGATAGCCACAAATGTAGATGTAGGTATTTTCCGGAGTACATTTTTCACCAACTAGTTCATCAAGTGGTGATAATCCATTTTTGCCTTGTTTGAAAAATGATTCAACCCTACCAACATGTCCACTCCATGAACGATTAAAAAATTCTTTAGGTCTACTAATAGCTGCTCGGTATTTAAAATTCCATTGGTCAGGGCCTCTTCTTTTGCTTTCGTCCTCCAAGTCTGTAAGTAATCTTTTGTAGCTTAGCTCATCAACATAACTTGCACCATGCAGCACTACAACTTCGCGCTTATCTCCTACATCGTGTAAGTGATTTGCATATGCAATAAATGGTGCAAGTCCTGTTCCTCCACCTACGCAAACAATTCGTCTCATGTCTTTTTCTCCATTTGGGAGTTTTTCATTGATTAACAAGGCGTTTCCAGTAGGATATCCTAACTTTACTTCATCTCCAACACTTGAGTGAAATAGCATTGTTGTAACCCTACCAGGAAGTGGATTTCTAACCCATCTTATTACAAATTCAAAGTAGTCTTGGTTTTCAGGATGAGATGCAATTGAATATGCTCTTCTAACTAGTTTATAATTTTCAGTAGGAACGACAACTCCGATGGTGAGAAATTGACCTGTTATATAATCGGGCATTCCCTCATCAGGAACTATTCTAATAATTACGAGATCTTCTTTAAGTAGCTGGGTATAAACTACTTTGGCATTCATCTCTGTGACCATTATATCATAAATTGCCTGGACTTTAGTTAAATGTATTTCCTTAAAACAATTAAAATTATTTTTAAAAATCGATTAAAATCTTGAATTTTTTTTTTAATTTTAATTGGTGTATTTTCGAGCAATCTTCAACTAAATTAATAAGTACAAGATAATCTTAGATAGCAAGATGCACTCTGAAAAAATTGAAGGGTTTTCGAAGAGAACAAACACATCTTTGCAAGGCGGTGGCCAAGATCGTATCCACGCTCAACATGAAAAAGGAAAGCTTACTGCCCGAGAACGAATCAATCTCCTTTTAGATGAAGGCACCTTTACTGAGGTGGACCCACTAGTTACTCATCATTATTACGAATATGACATGCAAAACAAGAAATTCTTTACAGATGGTGTTGTTGGTGGTTATGGAACAGTAAATGGCCGACAAGTCTTTGTGTTTGCCTATGATTTTACTGTACTTGGAGGAACTCTCAGTAAGATGGGAGCATCAAAAATTACAAAACTATCTGATCATGCACTCAAAACTGGATGTCCAATCATTGGAATTATGGATTCAGGTGGTGCAAGAATTCAAGAAGGAATTATGAGCCTTGATGGCTTTGCAGATATCTTTTATCACAATCAACTAGCTTCAGGTGTTGTACCACAAATTACTGCAAGCATTGGACCTTCAGCAGGTGGTGCAGTGTATTCTCCTGCAATGACTGACTTTGTTATTATGGTTGAAAAAGTTGGAACCATGTTTGTTACAGGACCTGATGTGGTAAAGACAGTATTAGGTGAGGAAATTTCTTTTGAGGATCTTGGTGGAGCAATGGCACATGGAACAAAAAGTGGTGTTGCTCACTTTGTTGCAAAAAATGAATACGAATGTATGGACTACATTAGAAAACTTTTGTCATACATCCCACAAAACAATACAGAAGAGCCTCCAAAAATAAAATCAGATGATGACCCAAACAGACTAGATCATAATTTGATAAATATCGTACCTGAAAACCCAGTACAACCCTATGACATGAAAGAAATTATTAATTCAATTGTTGACAATCACGAATTCTTTGAGGTTCATGAATTGTTTGCATCAAACATTATTGTTGGATATGGAAGAATGAATGGAAGAGTTGTAGGATTTATTGCAAACAATCCAATGTATCTTGCTGGAGCACTTGATATTGATTCATCAAACAAGGCAGCACGATTTATCCGATTCTGTGATGCATTTAACATTCCCCTTGTCACACTAGTTGATACACCAGGCTACATGCCAGGCTCTAACCAAGAACACAATGGAATCATTCGTCATGGAAGCAAATTACTATATGCATATTGTGAATCAACAGTTCCAAGAATTACTCTTGTAATTGGTAAAGCATATGGAGGAGCATACATTGCAATGGGAAGCAAAAATCTTGGAACTGACATTAACTATGCATGGCCTACTGCAAGATGTGCAGTACTTGGAGGAGAAGCTGCTGTAAAAATCATGTATAGAAAAGAGCTTCAAAATGCAGAAGACCCTGAATCATTCAAAAAAGAACTAATCGATGAGTTTGCAGAAAAGTTCGAAAATCCTTACGTTGCAGCCTCTCATGGAACTGTAGATAATGTAATTAATCCAGCTGAAACAAGACCTATGCTAATTAAGGCACTTGACATGCTTGAAAACAAGAGGGAAAAACAACTTCCCAGGAAACATGGAAACATCAATTTGTGATTAAAATGATTGAAAAAGTTCTTATCGCAAATAGAGGAGAAATTGCTTTACGTGTAATTAAGACCTGCAAAAGACTTGGTATCAAAACTGTGGCAGTCTATTCAGATGAGGACTATAACTCACTCCATGTAAAACAGGCAACTGAGGCCTATCATATTGGAGAGGCCGCCCCTGCAAAATCATACCTAAACCAAGAAAAAATCTTGGAAGTAATGCTATCATCAGGCGCAGATGCTGTACACCCAGGCTATGGTTTCTTGTCTGAAAATGACGACTTTGCAAATTTGTGTGAAAAAAACAAGATAAACTTTATCGGACCTACTGCAAAATCTATGAACCTTTGTGGAGACAAGATGGAATGCAAGGCTGCTATGCTTAAAGCCCAGGTCCCAACTGTTCCAGGAAGTCCTGACCTTGTAAAAGATGCAGAAGAGGCAACAAAAATTGCAAATGATATTGGTTATCCAGTTTTGCTCAAATCAGTTTATGGCGGTGGAGGTCGTGGAATTAGACTAGTTACAAATGACAAAGAATTAGCCGAAGGCTTTGAGTCAGTAACTGGTGAGTCAATTGCAGCAGTAGGAAAGTCTGCTATTATTGTTGAAAAGTTTCTAGAAAAAACTCGACACATTGAATATCAAATGTGCCGTGACAAACATGGAAACGCAGTTCATCTCTTTGAAAGAGAATGCTCCATTCAAAGACGAAATCAAAAACTAATTGAACAAACTCCCTCACCTGTTGTTGATGCAGAAACAAGAGAAAGAATAGGAGAGCTAGTCGTAAAGGCAGCAGAAGCTGTCGATTATACAAACCTTGGTACAGCAGAATTTTTGCGTGCAGACAATGGAGAGTTTTATTTTATAGAGATTAATGCAAGACTCCAAGTCGAGCATCCAATTAGTGAAATGGTATCAGGACTAGACTTTGTTAAATTGCAAATCGATATT
This sequence comes from Nitrosopumilaceae archaeon, assembly GCA_028279545.1. Taxonomy (GTDB): domain Archaea; phylum Thermoproteota; class Nitrososphaeria; order Nitrososphaerales; family Nitrosopumilaceae; genus Nitrosomaritimum. The sequence continues at coordinate 78,793 of JANQNN010000035.1, read as the reverse complement.
GCAAACGGAGAACCACTTCCCTTCAAACAATCAGACCTAAAGATGAATGGATATGCAATTGAATGCAGAATTAATGCCGAAGATACATTCTTAGACTTTGCACCATCTACTGGTCCTGTTCCTGATGTAACAATCCCTGCAGGTCCTAATGTTAGATGTGACACTTATCTTTATTCAGGATGTACAGTTTCTCCATTTTATGATTCTCTTATGGCAAAACTTTGCACATGGGGTCAGACATTTGATGAATCAAGAACCAGAATGCTTACTGCATTAGATGACTTTTACATACAAGGAGTAGAAACATCAATTCCTCTTTACAAGACAATTCTAGAATCAGAAGAATACAAAAACGGAGATCTTTCTACAGACTTTCTTAAACGTTACAACATGATTGACAGACTCACTGAAGACTTGAAGACAGAAAAAGAAGAAAAAAGCAAAGCAGCAGTTGCAGCAGCAATCATTCACTCTGAATACTTTAAGAGTCAAATTAAACAAAACTCAAACAACAGCGCAAACTGGAAAAACAAGTTATAGGTTGATGATAAATGGATTACAAAATACCAGATATTGAAAAATCATTTGAAGGAACAATAACAGAAAACCTTGGAAACAATGAATATGTAATCAAGATTGACGACAACGAGCATCAATTAAAAATTCTTGAGATGACATCAAAAGGTATAGAGTTTATCTTAGATCAAAACTATCACAGAGCAAAATATCTTGAGCAATCAACAAATGAAATGAATCTAGTAATTGACAATGTTCCAATCTCTTTGAACATGAATTCTCATTTTGATAAAGTAGTCTACAAAAATACTGGCGGAGGTGGTTCAGGAAGTGCAGCACTATCACTGAAAAGTCAAATTCCAGGCAAAGTCATTTCAATTGCAGTTGCAGAAGGTGACTCTGTAAACAAAGGAGATGTAGTTTGTACGCTAGAGTCCATGAAAATGCAAGTAGCAGTAAAGGCTCACAAAGCAGGAACAATAAAGGCAATCAAAATTAAAGAAGGAAACTCGATTGCAAAAGGCGACCCAGTAGTAGATATAGAATAAATTTACTTTAGAAAATTTTTAATTTCTTCATAATCTGGCTCTTTTAGTGGATCTTCTGAAACCCACTTGTAGCCAATTGTTCCATCTTCCATTATTACAAAGACAGAACGCTTTGCTGCATTGTAGTCCTTGATATGAAGCAAGTCTGGCATTAGTATACCATAATCACGTATTGTCTTGCTATTGTAGTCTCCTAGTAATGGAAAGTTAAAGTTGTGTTTTTCTGCAAAGGCCTTGTTTGCAAAAGGTCCATCATTGCTGATCGCAACTACTTTGGCGCCAAGATCTGAAATTTCTTTCCAAGAGTCTCTAAAGGTACAAAGTTCTGTTTCACATACTGGAGAGCTTGCAGCAACGATAAATGATAACACAATTTTATCTCCATTAAATTCATCCAAAGTCCGCAATTTTAGTTCAGTATCAGGAAGCTCAAAGTCTGGAGCAGTATCTCCAATATTTAATGACATTATAGTTTCCAGTTGTTATCCCTATAAAGTACTTTACAAAAAAACCGGAATTTAAAAAAATTAGATCCAAAAAAATGTGCATACCTTTTTATACAAAAACTTGGGTTCAAAGCTAAATTGGTCGGGGAATTAGCGGGCAATTATAGTACCGTTGTATTGATGTTTGGCTTTGCCGTAGCAGCAATGGCTCCTGCTCTTTTAATCTCTAGAATGATTTCTCCCAGAAAACGAAGCAATCCAGTAAAATTTTTGCCGATGGAATGTGGCCAAGTTCCAAGTGGGGAAGGAAGAACTCACTTTATGATGCAATATTATGCTTACATCTTGATGTTTGTCGTTTTTGATGTGGTTGCAATATTTTTGTACGCATGGGGAAGCACAATCTTGTATCTTCCAAAAGAGGCAACCCTTCCAATCATAGGATTTTTGGCAGTTATTTTTGGAGCAATGGCTTTTGCTTTATACCAATCAGGAAGGAGAAACATTTGGTAGTTTTTTATATTAATCAAAAAGAATGTTGGGAGGGACCTAAATGATAAAAGATCTTATCACTCCACAAAATGCCAATGTGTTTGTAGGAAAGCTTGGAGATATTTTAGAAAAAGCTGTAGACAAACCATTAGGTTATGCAATTAATTGGGGTAGAATTTGGTCCCTATGGCCCGTACACATTGAGACTGCTTGTTGCAGTGTTGAGTTTGGAGCTGCATCAAGTCCACGATACGACGTTGAACGATTTGGTATCATTGAAGCATTTGGATCATTACGACAATGTGATCTAGTTGTTGTTCAAGGAACCATTACAAGAAAGATGGCACCACGTTTACGTTTGGTTTATGATCAAATGCCCGAACCAAAATATGTAATTGCAATGGGAGCTTGTGCGATAACTGGAGGATTATATTTTGATTCATACAATGTCCTTCCAGGAATTGATGGAATTATTCCAGTAGATGTGTATGTTCCAGGTTGTCCACCTAGACCTGAAACTCTTATTCAAGGATGTATGTTGTTGCAAGAAAAGATCAAGAGGATGAAGGCTAGGAAGTTTGTATAATGAGTTCAGAAGAAACCAGTGAAAAAAAAACTGAAGAACCAAAGGCCGAAGAAAAACCTGCAACAGAAAAACCTGCAGCTAAACCTGCTGCAGAAAAACCTGCAGCAAAACCACCACCAAAAAAACCTGCAGCAAAACCTGCACCAAAAGAACCCGAACCTCCAGCATTTGAAAAAAGTATTGCAGATAAAATTACAGAAAAGTTTGGTGAAAACACTAGTGTTTCATTTGTAAAACCTGATAGAGTTGGAATCAAAGTAAACAGAGATTCTATTCATCAAGTCGCAGAATTTGCAAGAGACGTTTTAAATTATGACCACGTTGACTCTGTTGCAGGAGTTGACTATCCTGCCGACAAAGAAATTGAAGTAGTTTACCATTTGGGTTCGTATACTGATTCTTCACTTGACAGACAAGTCCTAGAGCTTGCAACTAGAGCACAACGTGAAGAAGAACCACTTCCAGGAAGAGATTCTACAAAATTGCCAAGTCTTAGAGATATATTCTACAGTGTAGAATTTCACGAAAGGGAAGTTTTTGAGATGCTAGGGGTTTACTTTGAGGGTCATCCAGATAATAGACGATTACTTTTACCAGAAGATTGGGCAGATTTGCCACCACTTCGCAAGGACTTTAGGAATAAGGGGAGATAGATATGAGCAAGCCTGTATTACCACCTGGATTAGCAATTCAAAAAGCAGACGAGAGAATTATGACTCTCAATGTTGGGCCCCAACATCCTGGGTCTGGCCATATGAGAATTATTGTACAAATTGATGGGGACTATATTGTTGCATGCGACCCTGATCCTGGCTATGTTCACCGAGGAGAAGAGAAGATGGCAGAGTATAGAAATTATACTCTAAATGTACCACATCTTGAAAGACCAGTCATTCATGATTCTTGTAATATTTTGTATCCATATGTTTTAGCATCTGAAGAACTCCTTGGTCTTGAAATTCCTGAACGTGCCAAATACATTCGAGTAATTGCATCTGAGCTCAATAGATGTGTCTATACCATGTACTGGCTTGCAATCTATGGAATCTTTTTGGGTCACTCTACAATGTTTATGTGGCCTGCAGGAGACAGGGAACTATTAATTGATTTACTAGAAAAAATGACTGGTGCAAGGGTAACTCACTCTTACTTTATACCAGGAGGAATTCGAAATGACTTGCCTGCAAACTTTGAAGATGTCTGTCTAAGACAAGTAAATTATTTTGAAAAAAGAATTAAAGAATACGCTGATGTCTTTTATGATAACCCAATCTTAATCTCAAGAACTGAAAAGACTGGAGTACTATCACGACAAGACGCAATAAGACTTGGAACTACAGGTTCGGTGCTTCGTGCTAGTGGTATTGATTATGATGTTAGAAAAAAAGAACCATATGATGTCTATGACCAATTAGATTTCCAAACTAATGTTATGAAGAGTGGCGATTCATATGCAAGATCAAGAATCCCTTGGCTTGACATGATGGAAAGCTGCAGAATAATTCGAGACGCATTGCAAAAAATGCCAAAGTCTGGCTCTGTCAGAGTTAAACTAAAACCAAATCCAAAAGGAGAACTTGGCTCTGTTTACAAACGAGTTGAATCCGGCAGAGGTGCTTTAGGTTGTTACATTGTCTCTGATAAAAAACCCGAACCATACCGAGTAAAACTAAGTGTCCCATCATTTAGAAACTTGATTGCCTTGCCACATCTTTTAATTGGCGAAAAACTTGGAAACATGCCCTCAATTTATTGGAGTCTTAATTATTGGCCAGTGGAGGCAGATAGGTAAATGTCAGTAATTGCACCAAATTTTAAACTAAGTGAATTTATAAAATCCATTTTAGATGTTGCATTTTGGATTCTTTTACTCCTTACTCTAGTCGGACTTCCAATTGCATTTATTGTATTATTCTATATTGAAATGCCCGTAATTAATGGTGAAATACTTACACCATTTCTTGCCTTAACTTGGATAGCAGATCCGTCTAGAACACTTCCTATTATCAAGGCATTTATGACAACTGATCTTTTTAGAATAGCAGCATTTCCAGGATTTGGTTTTGCAGCATTGATTGCAGCTGGTACTATCTTTGTTGAAAGAAAGATGCTAGCAAAACTCCAACTCAGAGTAGGTCCTTTCTATTGTGGTAAGGTAGAGGGAATCTTACAATTAATGGGTGATGGGTTTAAACTTCTCTCAAAAGAAATTATAATTCCTGCAAAAGCAGACAAACCACTATTTTGGGCAGCTCCTGTCTTATTTGTGGCAACAGCGGCTGCATTTGTTGCGCTAATTCCAGTTGCGCCTGGATGGGTAGTAGCTGATTTAGATGTTGGTCTTTTGGCAGTCTTTGCGATAATTGGATTTTTCCCGATCATTACTATTTTATCAGCATGGGCTGCAAACTCCAAGTTTCCATTCATTGGTGGAATAAGGGCACTATTCCAAATGGTATCCTTTGAGATTCCCCTAATCTTGTCATTTCTTGGTGTTGTTATTGTTACTGGAACTTTGAATCTATCAGAGATTGCAGCAAGCCAATCAAGCTTCCCTTGGATTATATTTTTCCCAGTTGGCGCAATTGTTTTCTTTATCACAATGCTTGCAGAATTAGAAAGAATCCCATTTGACTTGCCAGAGGCAGAAAGTGAGATTGTTGCTGGATGGTTGACTGAATTATCTGGAATGATGTATGGTCTGGTCCAGTTAGGAACCTACTTGAAATTGTATGCATTTGCTGCTTTATTTGTTGTAATATTTCTCGGAGGCTGGAATGGTCCAATGGTTGTGCCACCATTCCCAGCAGAAATTGTGACTGAAGGAATTGATATTGGTCCTGTAAATGCACAATTCCCAGGACTTCCAATCTTTGACCAAGAAATGTTGAATGGTACTTTATGGTTTGTTCTAAAAACAGTTGGAGTTATCTTCTTTATTCTGTTGCCAAGGGGTGTATTTCCTCGAATTAGAATTGATTTATTGTTGAATTTAGGTTGGAAGAAACTAATTGGACTTGCTTTCGTTAACATCTTTATAGCACTGGGATTGCTGTACTCTGGAATCTTGGGACCAGGAGGTATATTCTAATGGGGACTGCTACTGGGATAATAAAGGCACTAAATTCAGGTATCAAGCACTTAGCAATAAAGCGATTTACACTAAGGTACCCTGAAGAGAAATTAAAATTTGTAGGAGACGGATATCAGTTTGATCCCACAACTGGTGTTGGTATTGCAGGACTAAAAGGACGTCATATGTTATTCCATGACCATTGTACAGGTTGCCAACTTTGTTCGATTGCATGTGAAGGAGTAGCTGAGGCAATTGGAATGGTAAAAGTTCCTGACGAATGGAAACAAAATAAAAAATCCATAATGCCTCAAATTGATTACGGTAAATGTGTATTTTGTGGACTTTGTGTAGATGCATGTCCATTTTATGCATTGTACATGACAAATGATTATGAGCTTTCATCTTTTTCAAAGGAAGGCTTGATTTACACACCAGCACAACTTCAGGTAAAACCTGATGTATCTCAGGATTCTGAGATTCAAATTTCTGATAGAGGCGCTACACATGGTTGATGCAGCTTTTCTTGGACTTTCTGTTCTAACAATTGTTAGTGCAATTGCTGCACTTGAGCTAAGATCCTTGGTTTATGGTTCTATTGCATTGATGGGAACCTTAGGTGGCATTGCTGGGTTCTTTTTGCTATTAGATTCACCGTTTGTTGCAATGTTTCAGCTAGCAGTTTATGTTGGCTCTATTGCAGTGCTGATTCTATTTACAGTAATGCTTGTTAAAAGAGAACTTATTTTCAAAAAGATTGAAGACAAGAGAAGAAAGTTTGTTGGAATTGCATTAATGTTAGTTTTAATCGTTGCATTAAGTGCAGTTATCTTAGATTCTGGGATTAAACAAATTACAACTGATGAACCTGCAGTAGACTTTAGAGAAATTGGTGTGGACTTTTTGACATATTATTGGCCTGCATTGATTTTGATGGCATTGATTCTATCAGGCGCAGTAACTGGGGCTTTGGTATTAGCAAGGAGGGTAGATGAGGAAAATGGTCAACGAACTCAGTGATTTTGTTTTAGTATCAATTGCCCTTTTAGGCATTGGAATCTATGGACTAGCAGTAAAACGAAATTTTATTCGAATGCTTTTTGCAATTGAGATTATCATCAATGCTGCAAATCTAAACATGGTAGCGTTTGGTCGATTTTTGCCAGATAGTGGTGGTCAAACCTTAGCTTTGTTCTCCATTGCAATTGCAGCAGCTGAAGTTGCTGTAGGACTCTCATTGATAATTGTGGCCTACCGAATGTATCACAATGTTGACGTTGCTGATTTCAGGAGTTTGAAAGGATAATGGAATACGCACTTTTGCAGGCAGTTTTCTTGCCATTATTGCTATCACCAGTTGCCTATATCCTTGGAAGAAAAATGGGCCCAACACCTGCAATGTGGTTTACGTTTGCAATTTTACTTTACACAACAATTTTGGTTATTAATGCAGCAATGAGTGGAACAGTAGAGGAGCACTATCCATGGACTAGTTTGTTTGGCGAATTTGGTTTTGTAATGGATGGTTTAGCATCACCATTTGCAATTATCATATACGTGCTAAGCACAATTCTTGCTCTTTATTCCAAACCATACATGATTCACAAATTTCATGAACAATATGAGGAAGAACAAAAGGCAATTCAATCAAGTGGCGGCCAGTCTGCAGTCGTAACTTCAAGTTCTCTTAATGAATATGTGAATGCAAAATCTGGTCTTTACTTTGCACTATTTCTTGTCTTTGCAATGGGAATGCTTGGAACTGTTCTTGCAACTAATCTGATTGAATTTTATATCTTCTTTGAAGTAATGCTAATTCCTGGTTTCTTTTTGGTTGCACTTTGGGGTGATGGTCCAAGAAGAAAGATTGGTTTGATGTTTTTGTTTTGGACTCATGCTGGCGCAGTTGTTTTGTTGTTGGGATTTTTGATGATAGGTCTTACAATTGGTAGCTTTGACTTTGCTGATATTAAAGAATCTGAAATTCCGCAAGACATTGTTCTTGCCTCAGCAGTTGCAATAGCAATTGGTTTGGGAGTAAAACTAGCTGTCTTTATGTTCCATATTTGGTTGCCGTATGTTCACGGTTCGGCGCCAACTCCAATTAGTGCTTTATTGTCTCCTGCCATGATCGGCATTGGAGCATATGGTATCTTTAGGTTAATCGTTGAATTCCTTCCTACAACATTTGCTGAACTCTCAATTTGGTTCCACATATGGGGTCTTGTCACAATGATTTACGGAGGCGCTATGGCTTTGATGCAAGATGATATCAAGCGACTTCTTGCTTATTCAAGTATTAGTCAGATGGGCTACATTTTGTTTGGAATAGGCTCAATGTCTACTCTAGGTTTGGCAGGTGCAGAAATGATGTACATTACACACGGACTTGGAAAAGGCATTCTCTTCATGATGGCTGGAATTATTATTGTAAAGGTTGGTACGCGTTCGATTTCAAAACTTGGAGGTCTTGCAGGAAAGATGCCAATTACTGCTGTTTGTGCAGTAATTGGAGCATTGACAATTATGGGAATCCCTCCAACAAGTGGCTTTATGGGAGAATGGATTCTATTTTATGGTGCACTAGAGACTGCAATTGATGAAGGCTCTACGGTTCGAGCAGTCACCTTTGGTCTTGGCCTTGTAGCTACTGCACTTACAATGTCTTACATACTTTGGATGCTAAAACGAGTCTTCTTTGGAAAAACTCCAGAACACCTTGAGAAAGTAAAGGAGGGTAGCTGGTACATGACTGCACCAATGATGGTGCTTGCAGGATTTACTATAGTTTTGGGAATTTATCCTGAAATGTTCTTGAAGACAATTGTTCCATACATGAGCGGAGTTTTGGGGGTATAGAAGATGGCAACTGAATCAGTAGGCTTACCATTTGAAGCAACATCCGCTGCAGCATGGCTAGTTTGGATTCTGCCATTTGCAGCAGCCCTTATTATGCCAGCAGTTGGCAAAGCCTCAAAGCACATTACAGGTTATGTTGCTGTTGCCTTTGCTTTAATGAGTGCACTTTCTGCAGCATCTTTGTTTCCAGTAGTACTAGAGGCAAGTGAGATTCATCATCAAATTACATGGATTGAAACCCTAGGTCTTAACGGCGGAGTTTTAGCTGATCCACTTTCAGTAATCATGGCAAATGTCGTTGGATGGATTTCATTCTTGATTATGATTTACAGTACTGGATACATGAAAGGCGACAAAGACATTACAAGATTTTGGTTCTGGATGATGTTCTTTATTGGTTCAATGCAGCTAATTGTTCTATCTGATAACTTGCTTCAAGTCTTCTTTGGATGGGAAGGAGTGGGTCTTGCGTCGTATGCTTTGATTAGCTTTTGGTATCGTGACAAAAAGAAAGACCATGTTGGAACAGAGGGAAGAACAGTTTTGGGTCTTTTAGATTATTATTCTCCAACACATGCCGGAATGAAGGCATTCATCATGACCAAAGTTGGAGACGTTATGATGATTGCAGGTATGCTTTTGATATTTTTGTTTGCAGGAACCTTTGGATTTAAAGAACTGATGGGTGACTTTGGATGGGCAGAATCCATGGCAGCCCAAGGGTTGTTAGTTCCTGCCTTTGTCTTACTTTTTGGAGGTGCAATTGGAAAATCAGCCCAATTCCCGCTAAATGAATGGCTCTTAGAAGCAATGACTGGTCCTACTGCAGTTTCTGCATTAATTCACGCAGCAACAATGGTAAAGGCAGGTGTCTTTCTTGTCGCAAGAATCGGACCAATAATGTTTGCACTAGGAGCTGCAGGAATACTTGCTGATCAATTCTTTGAGATTGTTGCATGGGTTGGTGCAATCACGGCATTACTGCTTGCAACCCAAGGCATGGTTAATTCTGAAATTAAAAAAGTTCTTGCCTATTCTACTGGTTCTCAGATAGGATACATGATGATGGCATTAGGTGTTGCAGGACTTTCACATCAATATGTTGATGGCTATACTGCAGGATTTTTCCATTTGATTTCTCATGCAATGTTTAAGGCATCTTTGTTTATGGCAGCAGGTTCTTTGTTGCATGTTGTAGGTTCGAGATTTATGTCAGATATGGGTGGACTACGAAAACACATGAAAAAGACTTATGCCTTCATGTGGGCTGCAGGACTTGGCCTGATGGGAGCACCATTTATCACGACAGGATTTTGGAGTAAAGATGCAATTTTTGCTGCAGTTTATGAATCAGGAAATGAATGGGCCTTACCAATATTCATCATTGCAGTATTGACTGCAGTAATTACAGCATTTTATACAACAAGGATGATTGGATTGGTCTTTTTTGGAAAACCAAGCAAACACATTGAAAAAATGGAAGAAGAAGGACATCACATACATGAGGCACCACTCTCAATGTGGGCTCCATATGGAATTCTTGCTGTCCTAACTATTGGTATTGGTATAATTGGTTTGTCTGCTGAAGAAGGATTACATCACACCTTTGAATACTACCTTGAGAACTCGTTTGGTATATATACGGTTCATCATGAAACTGGCGAATCCATATTACCTTCATTCCTACAAGGACTAAATCCAGTAGCATTAGGAGCATCGTTGGTTGCCTTTGCAGTTGGAATTGGCCTTGGATATATTTTCTATATTGGAAGATGGGTTGATGCTACAAGATTTGTAAACTCTAACATTTTCTTTTATGCAATTCACAAACTTTTCTTAAACAGATGGTATCTTAATGCAATCGTATACTGGTGCTTTGTTGTTGCCCCACTTTGGCTTGCAAGAGCAGTCTTTAGGTACTTTGAAAGGACTGCAATCGATTATGGAATGAATGATGGATTCCAAAAAGCCGTTGGTTGGGGAGCAAGAGTAGTTCAAGGAACACAAACAGGCGTTTCACAATCGTATCTTTTCGTATTTGGAGCAGGATTACTATTCGTAATTCTGATTTTGTTGATATAGGAGTGCAATGAGATGATAGAGCTAAGTTCAACCCCACTTGTAATAATAATAATTCTTGGAATTGTTGGAGTTATTTTACCTGTAATTAATGTAATTAGAAAAGAAAAAGGTTCAAACTCATTTTATGCAGTAATTGCATTTGCAGCTTTAATTCTTTCCATTGGTTATGTAGGATATCAGTTCGTTAGTGATAACATTCTTCCATCTGCACTTTTCTCAAAAGAGGTAATAGTTGATGATGCCTTTGGAGGCTTCTTTGCAATTGCAATGCTTATAGTTGCAATCTTCACAACTGTTGGCTCGTTTAATTACATGAGAAAGCAAAGCTATCCTTCAATTTACTATTCGCTAATTTTGCTATCCACCATCGGTATGGTGCTTGTTGCATACTCTACTGATTTGATTATGTTATTTGTTGCCTGGGAATTGATGAGTATACCCACTTATGCTCTAGTTGGGTTTATCAAGAGAAATCCTACATCCAATGAGGCAGCACTAAAGTACTTTTTGTTTGGAGCATTATCCTCAGCAATTATCATTTACGGAATTTCAATTACCTATGGAATAACAGGTTCAACTAACATTGGTGAAGTTATTCAGGGATACTCTAATCTTGATCCTTCCCTTGTACCTTTAGCATTACTATCAGTTGGAATGTTTATTGCAGGATTTGGATTCAAGATGGGATTGGTGCCATTTCATCAATGGCTTCCAGACACCTATGACGGTGCGCCACCAACAATCACTACTCTACTAGCTGCTGGAACCAAAAAGGCAGGATTTGCAGCAACAATTCGAATTGTTGTCCTTGGAATGGTGGTTCTTAATCTTGATTGGACACTGGCTCTTGGAATTTTGGCAATAATGACCATGACAGTTGGAAACGTAGCTGCTATCATGCAAAAGAGTCTATCTAGAATGCTGGCATACTCTAGTATTGCACATGCAGGCTACATTCTCATAGGACTTGCAGTAGCTCCACACAGTTCACTTGGATTGCAAGGTTCTCTTTACCAAATCTTAAACCATGCAGTAATGAAAGGCATGGCCTTTATTGCAGTTGCAGGAATTGTTACAACTCTTGCGGTAACTAATTTGGATAAACTAAAAGGATTAGGAAGAAAGATGCCAATCACTTCTCTTGGTTTGGTAATTTCATTGCTTGCTCTAGCTGGTGTTCCACCTCTTGCAGGATTTTGGAGTAAGTTGATGTTATTTGGAGGAGCACTTGATGCAACTTCAGCTTTGTGGTGGGCACCATGGCTTGCCATAGCTGGTGTTCTTAACAGTGCGTTATCATTAGCTTACTATGGTTGGATTATGAGACGAATGTACTTTGAAGGAGAAAGAGAAAAGAGAGTCAAAGAACCAAAATCAATTATCGCAGTAGTGATATTCTCTATAATCTTCTTGGTAGGATTTGGTGTATATCCAGAACCAATCATTCAGTTTGTAGAATTGGCAACCCCAGTTGTTAGTACAACAGTTATGCCTTAAAGGTTGTAAATTTAATTAAATTATCAAGATTCAATTTTGCCTCGTTGTCAGGAATTTTTCTCAATCCCTTGCGAGCTTTTTCAGAATAAAATTTCAAAAGTTCTTCCATTTTATCAAACACATCTCTAGGATCAGAACTCTTCTTGATTAACAAGTTGAATAGTTTATCTTCATTTTTCCAATCAAGCAAGTCATCTCTAATTTGATAAGCAATTCCAATATTTCGTCCATATTCAGTTAATGCTTCTATCTCTTCTTCTGTTCCTTTTCCAATTATTGCTCCAATTCTAGACGCTGCCTGAAATGCAACTGCAGTCTTGTACTCTATTACCTTTAGATAATCATCAAAAGTAACATCCTCACTTGCTTCAAGTAGATTTTCTATCATTTCGCCTTCACTCATCAGCATTGCAGTGCTTGATAGCTCTTTTGTGATTCTTGGATTATCTAATCTGGCAGAAATTCCTAAAATCAAACCTAAAACAAAATCTCCAGTCAAAACACTAGTGTTGTATCCATACTTGATATGGAATGGATCTTTTTGTCTTCGTGAAGTCTCATTGTCAATAATGTCATCATGAATTATTGACTCCATATGTAGAAATTCAACTGCACATGATGCTACAAGAGTATTTTCATCACTTTTGCCAATGCTTTCAGCAGCCAACATTAGTATGATGGGTCTAATTCGCTTCCCGCCTTCTAAGGAGTACTTTAGAGGCTCTATGAATTCTGATTCAGAATAAAGATCTAACTCTCTATCTAAGGAGAGATTAATTTTATCAATGTATTTTCCATAAGTTTCAAGTAAAGGATTGATCTCTAAGTTTTTCCTGTCCAAGATGTCCTAACAAAAAAAATTTATCATTACTAAATAAATCTTGGTGCTCCAGCCGGGATTTTCATCGAAAGATTTTGAACCCGGGATCACTGCCTTGAAAGGGCAGTATGCTTGACCGGTCTACACCACTGGAACCCAATCAAATTTCATATTTTATCCATAAAATCTTTTGTAAACACCAAAGATTTTTTACTGGTGATTAGGGACTTTTGGTATGAGTTTGATAAAAAAAATAGATGAAATGATTGAAGAGAGAAGCTTACTAAAACATCCATTTTATGAGATGTGGTCAGATGGAAAACTATCAGTAGAGTCCTTGGCAGGATACTCTAAAGAATATTTTCAACTTGTAAAAGCAGTTCCCTCCTTTATGACGCCAATTATAGAAAAAGCACCAGAATCTGTCGTTGGTGAATTAATTGAAAATCAAAAAGAAGAGGTAGATCACGTTAGACCTTGGATTAAATTTGCAGGAGAACTAGGAATATCAGAAGAAGAGTTGTCAAATTACAACGGATTGGAAAAAACCCAAAATGCAGTATCTGATCTTTCTGATTTAATGAATACCTATGAAGGTGGTTCTTGTGCAATGTATGCATTTGAAAAGGAGATTCCAAAGATAAGCCAAACAAAGCTTGATGGAATGGCACAATTTTATGGAATGACAAATGATGATGCTACTGAATATTTCAAGCTCCATACCGAAGCTGATATTCGACATGCAGCTGCTTGGCAAAATATTTTGGAATCTGCAACTACAAACACTGATGATTTGATAAAAATTGCAGACAAATCCATCTCTGCACAAAACCTGCTACTTGATAGTTGCTACGAAGCATACTGTTAAGTTCATAACATTTTAAACGGCAGGTTTGTCTCAATTTGGTAGGGCCCGTAACTCAGCTTGGTAGAGTAACCGGCTCATAACCGGTGAGCCAAGGGATCGAAGCCCTTCGGGCCCATGTTAATTCAATTAGTTTTAAAATAACTACGAGTAAAAAATACCGGCTGCAATGAAGAATCAGAGTTATATCTGAATGGTGATTTGAAGGCATTTGACTGAGCTGCCAAAACTTATTTTCCTTCAATTTGTTTTTTGACTTTATCTAAAATATTATCATCAATGAGATTTTGTTCTTGCAAAGATTGCGTAATTTGAATAATGTTCAAAATTGAATGCATGGTTACACCTTGGTCATTTAGGGCTTGGTCAGCCCCTTCCATTCTATTTACAATAACATATGCATCCTCAACTTTTACTTTGGACTCTTTTAATGATTTAATTCCATTTACCACAGAGCCCCCTGTTGTTGCAACATCATCAATCATAACCACCTTCATTTCTTCCCAAATTTTTCCTTCTACGGACTTGGAGGTTCCATATTCTTTTGGTTTATTTCGTACGTAGATTAGGGGTTTTACAGTCTCTATTGCCAAAGCTGAGGCAATAACTAATCCGCCTGTTGGCACAGATACAAAAGAATCAAATTTTTCAAGCCCAATGTCTTTGATAATCTGGTTTTGCAAATATTTTATCATCATTCGGAATTGGTGTGGATAGCTTGGAACAAGTCTCAAATCTACATAGTATGAACTCTTTTTTCCACTTGCCAAAGTAAAATCTCCAAATCTAATTATCTTATTTTCGAACAAAAAAGTTGAAAACTCTTTTACAAAATCCATACCAAAATTAACTAAACTGGATTTATTTTGGTTTGTATTTGTGATAATACTGTGCCTGAAATTTGGTTAAACTATGGTATAACTGACGTGGTTTTAGACATTCGAGCAGAGAATTTAGAGAAAAAAATTGATTCTGAAGGGGCAATCCTTGAGGATACTGCAATAAATGAGAAACTTAGCTCCATGGATCTATCCAAACCAATGGATTTGGTGGTCTTACACAATTCAAGGGCTATCCAAAATATTTTATCATCATTATTTTCCATTTGTGAACAAAAATCCCACCCATTTCCAAACGTCCTAGCTGAGAAAAAAATTATGAATCAAGTAAAGGCAGGAATGCCAGAAGGAAGTTCGATTAACGAATTTGAAACCGACGAACTCTCAAAATCAAATCTAGTCTTTATGGGAGAGATGGAATTTGATGGATTATTTGGTTATGAAACCATCTCTACTAGATTGATTAAGAAATTTGGCCAAGAGAATATGCTTTCTGCATACACAAAAAGAAAAGGAAATCTTCCTGTTCCAGGTCAGCCAACAGATAGTTTTGATGAGGCAAATAAATTTACAAATAATTTTGAAATTCAGGCAATTGAAATTGTTGCAAATTCAAAAGGCATTGTAGATTTCTCAATTGATCACCCCTCCAAAACCCATGTCCTTACAAAAACATTAGAATCCATTGGCGTTCAAGACATTGAAAGACAAAAATCAATGATAATTAGCACCGGAAAAGATTCAAGCAATTTTGATTTGAGTAAATCTCTTTCATCGCTTTGGAACTGTGCTAGTGTTATTCAGAATGGAGGTCTTGCAATTCTAGTTGCAGAATGTAAGGGGGGTTTGGGTTCAGATGCTCTTCAGCAGTATATTGAGGGTAGATTTCCTCTTCAAAGACTACAAAACCCTACTGATTACATTGATGGTATGGAGGCTTTATTGTTCTTAACTGAGGTTCAAAAAAATATTCAGGTAGGTCTAGTTTCCATTCTTCCTGAATTTTATACAAAGAAATTGAATCTAGTTTCTCTATCTGGAATAAAAGAGTCGATGGATTATATCCTAAAAACTCAAGGGGCACGACAAAAAGTAGCAATAGTCCCCGATGGTGCAAGAACCTTAATTCGGTAATCTAAACTAAAAAGCGCAGAGACTTCTTGTGAAAGGCATGCAAAGGTTTTCAGGAATCGGAACACAAAAAATTGCCAAACCAATTACAGCAAAATATGCAAGCTTTCGGTTTCTTGAAATAGGTGACATGTCATCTAATGGGTTTGCGCTCATTCCTCTTCTACTAAGAAAATAAATCATTATTGCTGCAAACTCAAATCCAATTAATGCAAGTACTATTAGACTTGCATAGGTGCAGTACCGGTGCCATTTGGCGCCAAAAAATGTTCTTGCCATATGACCTCCATCTAGGTGCCACGCAGGCATTAGATTCAAAAAAGTAATAAAAAATCCAATCCAAGCAGCCCACAAAACTGGAGTAAGAATTACCTCAGTATCAGGTCCTCCTTTACCAAATAAAGAAAGTGATCCTTTCATAAATAGTGGCTCGCCAAAAGAAAAATCAATAATATTTCTATCTTCTTGTAATTGTTGTGCAACATCTAGATCTAATGCAGGAGCTGAATATGCTCCATACAATGAAACTATTATTGCAATAACTAATCCTGCAATGGGTCCTGCAATTGCAATATCAAATAAAATTTTCCTGTTAATCATAGGACCCTTTGGAATAATCAAAGCTCCAAAGGTTGGAAGAAATCCAAACAATGGAATTCCAGGAATGAAATAAGGCCACGTCGTCTTTAAGCCATGAAATTTAGCTGCAATCATGTGGCCCAATTCATGAATTCCTAAAATTCCTAAAAGAGAGATTGTATAGAGAACTGCCATTTCTTGTGGCCCTCCGATGTTTATCCCTGGAATTGTATTTACTCCAATTGTTCTATAATATCCATCAATTAGCACAAACACAACTACAACTGTAAACAAAATTCTTGGAACCCAAGGAGAACTTAGCCATCGACGTTTTTTTCTTGGTGGAAATTTTTGAATAATGATATAATTTTCATTATCCATTCGTTCTAGTTTTGCTAGAAAATTCAAACCCTCTAGTTTTCTTGCAAGTTCTTCAAATTTTGTTTTAAAGTCGGTATCTGCGATTTTAAATTCTAAGGAATATCTTTCTTTGCTAAAATTACTAACATCAAACATGGAATAAACTAAAGATATGACACTCTCAGTTCTTGAATCATCCATATTACATTCTTCCAAGTCTTTCTGTTAAATGGCTTTGCGATTCTTTGTTAGTGCCTAAAAACCAATCCATCCATGGTATTTTTTTAAAAAAAATAGCCAAGCCAAACATTTTTGGAAATTTTAGCCTTGGTGGAGGCTATTTTTTTAATATTCTTTTATTGTAATCTTGAAAAAATACACTGTAATTGTAAAATTAAGCCTGTTTTTTGTAACAATTTGAACAAAAAATAAAATTAAATATCAATAACAGTTTAGATAAACATGCAGGCTGTCCTAAGACAATTAGATGATTGTATTATCAGAAGAGCAGTTCCAGGTGATCTAATTCCTGTAATGGAGATAAATCTCAAAACCCTTCCAGAACATTATTCCGATTATTTTTATGAAAGCCTACTTTCTGAAGCACCTGAGGCTTTCATTGTTGCTGAAGTAAATGGGAAACATGTTGGATATGTTATGTGTAAAACCGAATATGGGTTTTCAAATTTTAAAAAATTAGGGTTTGTTAAAAAAGGACATGTTGTGTCAATTGCAGTACTTGAAGAATATCGAAAAAGAGGAATTGGAAAAGCAATCGTTGAAGAATCTACAAACGGTATTAGATTAAAAAAATGTGATGAATTTTATCTTGAAGTTAGATGTAGTAACACTGAAGCTGTTAGATTATATGAAAAATTGGGATTTGAAATCAAACAGCAATTAAATGCATATTATCGTGATGGCGAGGATGCTTATCTTATGGCAATTGAGATAAACAAGTAATTCAAACCCATAAATATATCTCAAATAATTTTATCGCGATGGACAAACGGAAAGGAACAGGAATAGTAATTTTTATTCTATGTATTGGTGCATTTTTCGTTTATGCCTATTTGTTGATGTTATCTGAATGGAGCCCCATCGTATTACAATTATCTATATTGATGATTGTTGGTGGAATTCTTGGGGTAATTGCTTGGATTGGCTATGTCATGGCAACAACAAGGAAAACATCTGCAACAATTTCATCAGATGACTAGGTTACTTTGAAATTTTTACATCAACTACTGTTTGATAATATCTAGGTCCAACTGGTCTTACAATTTTTGATGCAAGAATTTTTGATTTTACAGGGGTTACATCAAGAAAGTGTTGTTCAGATAATTTTCCTGCGTCTGATTTTTTATCTGCATGAATATGTGAGTAATAATGAATTATACCTCCATCTTTTGTAGTTTTGATTGCAGAGTCCAAGTATTCATCTGATTTTTCAGGAAGAAGCATTAATGTTCTATCTGCTTTTTCTTGTAAATCTTCAATTACTTTTGTGGTGTCTCCATTAATTGAAATAACTTTTCCTGCAAGTTTGTTTAATTCAATATTTCTCTCACACAATTTAGAAGCTATTGGATTAATGTCAATACTGTAAACTGTACAGTTTTTCTTTTTTGCAGCCATAATTGAAAACATTCCTACCCCTGCAAACATGTTTACAACAACTTCTCCATCTTCAATTAGATTTGCAATTCTTTCTCGTTCTGTAGACAACCTAGGAGAAAAAAATGCATTTGCAACATCTACTCTAAACCTACAACCAAATTCCTTGTACTCTGTTTCAGTTCTGTCTTCTCCTGCAAGAATTTCTAAATTTCTTGTTCTAAAGTCACCTTCAACTGGAGAGGCTTGATAAAATACACTTTTGACAATTTTTACCTCATTTAGTAGAGTTTCTCCAATAATCTTCTTTTTTGGCAAAAGAACATCTGGAATTCTTACGATAATGATATCTCCTATTTGATCAAATGCAGAAATAAGCTCTTCACTTTCTTGAGGTGTTAGAATTTTTTCTAGTGCTTTTTTTAGCATCCGTGTCATTTTTTATAGTAAAAATCACCAGAAACCTTTTGGTCTTTATCTAATCTGCTTTCCAGCTTGTTAACCCTAGGTCTTAATGTCTTCTCATCTCTTCTAAAAGTAATATCTAGTGATTTTAGAAATCTATTCATTGCATCTGATTTTGGCATGGGAGAAGTGGCCTGTCCACTAAGACCAGACTCACCTTCAAAGATTACCATAGAGTCAGAGACTAAATCCATGAGTTGGATGTCATGGTCAATTACTATGGCAGATTTTCCATAGGAGCGAACAAACTTTTGCAAAAATTTTGCAACTGCGATTCTATCCTCAACGTCTAAAAATGCAGAGGGCTCATCTAGCGCATAAAGATCTACTTTTTGTAAAAGACAGGCAGCTACTGCCACCTTTTGCAGTTCACCCCCTGACAAATTTTTTACAGATTTGTTGTAGAGTTTTTTAATTTTTAAAGGATCAACAATTTGCTCTTCTTCTTGACTTCCCTCAATAGGGCTCTCATTTGCTTTGCCTAAAACTGAAACTACATCAACGTCGATATCATTTTCTAAATATTGTGGTTTGTATGCTATCTTGGTTTTCTTATCAACACTACCTGAATCTGGCTTTAGGACTCCTGCAATCATCTTCATCATTGTTGTCTTTCCAAGGGCGTTTGCACCCATTATTCCTAAAACCTCACCTTTTCTAACAACTCCAGGTTCTACAGAAAGGGAAAATGAAGGAAATTTTTTTTCAAGTTTTGGATATGAAATTACTTCACTTCCTGCTTGAAACTCTTCAGTAGCTGATGCTGACACATCAAAGGAGAATTTTTTGTCTCTAAATCTAACATTTTCATTTGGAAGATACCCATCAAGAAATACGTTTATTCCAACTTTTGTGGACAAAACATTTGAAACAATTCCATAAGCTGATGGCTCTCCATATAGCACCTCGATAAAATCGCTAAGAAAATCAAGTAAAGTCAAGTCATGCTCTACCACCATCACACTTTTTCCAATCTTTGCTAGACTTTGAATAACTCGGGCGACACTTGTTCTCTGAAATACATCGTTGTATGATGATGGCTCGTCAAAAAAATAAAAGTCAGTATCTTTTGATGCAACAGTAGCAATTGCTAGTCGTTGCAGTTCTCCACCACTAAGCTCTTTTAGGTTCTGCTCCATAGAGTTTTCCAATCCCAACTCTTTTACAAGCTGTCTTGAGACTCCTCTTTGATCATATTTTTCAATTAATTCATTTCCTGTTCCATCAAAGGATTGTGCTAAATGCTGAATTTGCTGAGGTTTAATTGATGCGCTAATTTGTTTATCTTTGATTTTCTCAAAATGTGATTTTAATTCTGTTCCACTGTAATATTTTAAAATCTCATCCCATTCTGGGGGATTTTCATATCTACCAAGATTTGGTTTTAGGGTTCCTGATAAAATATTTACAACTGTACTTTTTCCCATTCCGTTTCTGCCAAGTAGTCCGACGACTTCGCCTTTTTTTGGAGTTGGAAGCTTGTATAGTCTAAAAGAATTTGGGCCATACTGGTGAATTTTATCAGTTGCAAGCTCACTTGCTAAATTTACAATGGTAATTGCATCAAAGGGGCATACCTTTACACATATCCCACAACCATTGCAGATATCCTCATCGATTTGGGCCTTTTTTGTCTCCTCGTTTAAAACGATACAATCAGCACCTGATTTGTTTACTGGACAGTACTTTATGCACTCAAGGCCACATTTTTTTGGCTGGCACAACTCCATATCTAGCACTGCTACTCGGTGAGTCATGTCGTATCTCGGTAAATCCTTGCTTTAAACCTCTTTGGGACGGCTAAAAAAGCCGGCGTTACCTTAATAGATACGAATTTGCATAAAACTTTCAAGCCGGCCATAGCGTTAGGGTGCGACCCAATCCCATTCCGAACTTGGAAGTCAAACCTAATGTCGCTGTTGTGCTACTAAGATGCGAGAGCTCTTGGGAAGCAACAGTGCTGGCATTTATTCATACTATTAATATTGAAATTTTTACCAATTATCTGTATGGCAATCTGCAGTGTTTGTGGGCAACAGTTCTCAGATGATATTCGATTCTTAAATCACATGATGGAAAAACATGGATTTAGAAATCCAAACATTGGAAAACCTGACAGAAACAGTCGGGGCTATTAAAAAAATTTAGATCTTTTGAAGATAGTCTAAAATTAATCTAACACCAAAACCTGTTGCACCTTTTGGATTGTAAGGTTTTGATTTTGTTGCAACTTGTGTCCATGCAACTCCTGCAATATCAAAGTGAAGCCAAGGAGTTTTTTCAATTGCATTTTTCAAAAATGCAGCTGCAGTAATGGTGCCAGCTGCTCGTCCAATTCCAATGTTTCTCATGTCTGCTACATCGGACTTTATCATATCCATATAATCGTCATTTAGTGGAAGCTCCCAGACTTCTTCTGTGGTTCTTACTGATGATTCATTGATTTGTTTTTTTAATTTCTCATCATTTGAAACAATTGCTGCAACATTTGTTCCAAGAGCTATAATGCATGCACCAGTTAGTGTTGCAAAGTCAATTATCACTCTTGGAGAATATTTTTTCTCACCAAAGGCAAGAGCATCAGCAAGAATTAATCTTCCTTCAGCATCTGTGTTTAGAATCTCAGCTGTTTTGCCGTTGTATAATTTTATGATATCACCTGGTCTGTATGCCTCACCACTTGGCATGTTTTCAACTGATGGAACAATTCCTACAACATTTACTGGCAATCTTAGTTCTGATACTGCCTTCATTATTCCCAAAACCGTACATCCGCCACACTTGTCAAACTTCATCTCATCCATTTTTTCTCCAGGTTTGAGAGATATTCCACCAGTATCAAAGGTGACTGCCTTTCCAACAAGAACAATTGGTTTTTGTCCTCTAGGTCCGCCATTATGTTCTAAAACCATCAGTTTAGGTTCATTTTTACTTCCCTGACCTACTGCTGTGATTCCACCAAATCCTTTTTTCTTGAGTTCATTTTTTGAGACGACAAAACACTTCATCTTGCTTTTTTTTGCAATACTTTTTGCAAAATTAGCCAAAGTAGTTGGAGTACACTTGTTTGGTGGCAAATTGGCAATACTTTTTGTAAAGATAACTCCGTCAGAGACTATCTCTGAGGTCTTAATTGCATTTGTTATTTTGTTTGATTTTGGAACAAAAACAGTCAAGTCAGGTGACCTTGATTCTTTTTTTGCTTTGAAATCATCGAATGAAAATAAAGATAATTTACATCCTTCAGTTATTTGAGACGCTGACGCTATAGGATCATTTACAAAACTTGGAGGAGAAACTAACGAAAATTCTTTTAGATTTAATTCTCTTGCTTTTTGAGCAATTTTTCCTGAAACAAACCTAATAGTATCTTGGGTTATCTTTTCTTTTTTGCCAATTCCTGCTAAAAGAATTCGTTTTGCCGGAGTTTTGTTGTTTGTGGGAATAACTGTGAGTTTCCCCAACTCTCCTTTGTTGTCTTTAATTGATTGTTTTACAGAATCTGAAATCTTTGAATTTATTTTATTTATCCCTAGAATTTTATCAGAGTCTTCAAGGACAAATCCACAAAGCATTTCGGTTTTTTTCTTTATTGGGTTTGAGCTTTCGACTTTGACTTTCATAAACAAGACCAAAGTTTTCTTGTATTTAGATTTACGTAAACTCTATTTTTTTGCTGTTAGATAATAGGCTAGCAGATCTAATAAAAACAGATTTTACTGTTTTGCATTCTTGTAAGCAAGAATCATCAAAATCAATTTGGTTTGTGGCTTTCTTTTTTGATGAAAAAATTGCTTTAATTAATGGCAAAAGGGCTGCTCGTCCACCATATGCTGTTTTTTTATCAACCAGCCAAAACATCTCAAGGGCAGAGTCATCTAGTATTTTGTCTCGAATCTCTTCTCCTTGAGTTGTGTAATGCCCAATAATGGTAAGATTTCCTCTTGCTAGGAAATTTACAAATTTTGCAAATTTTGTGCAAAGATAACAAAGATTATCGTACATTACAATTGGCGTGTTTTCTAAAATATTCATACTATAGAATACCCCCGATCAGATTAATATCTTACAGAAAATAATCACAAAGGTTTCTTGTTGCTTTCCCCTTGATTATGTAGTTTTTTTCCAAAAATTAGGCACAATTTTTCTTTCCTATTAGTCCTGATTTTTTATTCTAAGAAAAATCTATTAAATCAGATTTTATCAGACTATCTATGAAAATCGGGGGAATTTTTGTCGGACTATTTGCGATCCTAGGATTTGCCCTTTTTCCAATTATGTTGCCTGATGCATATGCAGGAGGTGATACTATCTTTGATGAAACATCTTGTGAAACCCTGGTAACTAGTGCTGTTTGGGATGCAGGACCTGACCCTGATACATGTACTACTGGTGCTTCCTTTACAACTACTGGAGATTTGACGGTAGCTTCTGGTGTTGAATTTATCGTAGATAGTGGTGATACTTTTACAATTGCAAGTGGTCATACTTTAACAATTAATTCTGGTGCTTTTCTTACAAACAATGGGGATTTAGATAACAACAGTGATGTTTCTCTAGTACTCAATGGAGCTTTTACCAATCCTGGAACCTTTACAAACAGTGGTACTTTTACAATAAATGGAGACTTTGATAATACTGGTGGAACTTTGGATGGCGGAACCCTTCCTAGACTTGCATCTAGTGTAACAAATGATGTTACAATAACTAATGCGGGAACTGTTAACGCTTCTGATGATTGTACTGGAATTGATCCTCCAAATACAGTAACCTTGGCAACAGGAACCACATTGGACGTGATAGCTGGCGAATGTCTTGTGATTCATGATGGCGCATCAGTTACAATAGACAGCGGTGCGGAATTGCTAAACAATGGTACTATATTTAATTACAGTCCCGGGACAATAACAAACAATGGTACCTTTACACTAAATGGTAGTTTGGATAACACTGGGGGGTCTTTAGCAGGAGCAAATGCACCAGTACTTGCAACTACTGTAACTAATCCAGCAACAATTACAAATGCTGGAACAATTAACGTTGGAGTAAACACATTCATTGACGGCGGTTCTGTAACCATTGAAACAGGTACAACACTTGTAGTCGATGACACATTTGTCCTTACAATTGAGAGTGGCTCTTCTCTTACAAATAATGACACTCTAACAAACAATGGTACTATCATTAACAACAGTGATGTTACTCTCAACAACAGTGGCACCTTTACCAATGATGGTACAGTAACAAACAATGGTACGTTTACCAACACTGGTACTCTAACAAACAATGACACCTTTACAATAAATGGAAACTTTGACAACTCTGGTGGAACCCTTGCTGGAAGTGCAGCTCCTGCCTTGGCAACTACTGTAGATAATGATGCTACAATACAAAATGGTGGAACAATTACCGTTGCAATTGGCACTTTGATTGACGATGTAACTCTAAACATTGCTGATGGCACCACACTTGTAATTAATTCTGGTATTACCCTTACCAACACAACTCCTTTTACTCTAGAAATTGATGGAGGTGCACTGATTAACAACGGCATACTTGATAATAACACAGGCTTAGTTGAATTAAACGGAAATTATTCAGGAACTGGAACCATTACTGGTAACCAGCCAGTACTAGCTACAGAAATAACTAAGGATGCTACGATTACTAATGCGGGAACAATTAATGTTTCAGCTAACACTACCATTCAAGACCCTAACACTCTAACTATTGGTACTGGTACCACTCTAATTATTGACCAAGGTTTTACATTAACTAACGATAGTACTGCAACCCTGGTCAACAATAATATAATTATTGTAAATGGTACTCTTGATAATTTTGAGACCTTTACCAACAATGGCACTTTGACATTAAATGGACAATTTAACCAATTTGGAATCTTTTCTGGCAACCAACCAGAACTTGCAACTACTCTTACTAACAGTTTTTCAATAACAAATCTTGCCACAATTACCGTTTCTGAAAACACGCTAATTGATGGAGTAACTTTAACAGTGGGTGAAGATACCACACTTGTAATCAATGCTGGTGTTACACTTACAAACAATAGTGTTGTTACTCTTGAAATCATGGGTGGTACTATAATCAACAACGGTACAATTGATAACACAACTGGTACTTTTAGAATAAATGGAAATTATTCGGGCACAGGAACCATTACTGGAAATAATCCAATACTAAGATTAAACATTTCTTATGACTCTACAATAACTAATGCAGGAACAGTTGTCACACAGTCTGATACTTTTGTTAATCCTGGTTCTACTCTGACTATTGGTACTGGTACGACTTTAAACATTGATGCTTCTGATACTCTTTACAATAACAGTTTCGATACAATTGTAAACAATGGGACTATTGACAATGATGGAGCCATAGTATTAAACGGAAGTTTTACCAATAACGGCACATTTACAGGTAATCAACCACAACTAGCTACTGTAATTAATAATGATGCTACAATTACTGGTGCTGGAACAATTACAATTACTGCGCCAACTACACTTCAAAATCCTAACACCTTAACAATTGGCACTGGCACCACACTAGTAATTGATATTGGCGGTGTATTTACTAACAACAGTCCCTCAACTGTCATCAATAACGATACCATAATCAATAACGGTACTTTCAATAACAATGAAACCTTCACGAATAATGGTACTTTTACAATAAATGGGGATTTCATTAACTTAGGAACTCTGGATGGAACTACTGCCCCTGCTTTGGCAACTACCTTGACAAACGATTCTACCATTAATTCAGCAGGGACAATTAACGTCACAGAAAATACCACAATCAATGGTGGTGTCACTCTTACACTCGATAATGTCACTACATTAGACATTAACACTGGCGTTACTCTTACCAACAATGGTACAATTGTTAACAATAGTGCATTCACTATAATTGTAAATGGCACCCTTGACAATGATGGTACTCTTACTAACAATGGAGAAATAATTCTAAACGGAGATTTGGATATCTCAGGTGGAACCTTTACAGGTAACCAACCAGAGTTGGCAACTTCAGTTACAAACTCTTTCCCACTTGATGGATTAGGCACAATTACAATAACTGAAGATACCACAATTGATGCAGGTGTTACCCTTACCGTTGGTGCAGGAACCACGCTAGTAGTTGATAGTGGCCAAACTCTAACAAACAATGGCACTATAATTAATGACAGCGATGATACTATCCTCAACAATGGTACAATCATTAACAACAATGTTGTCACAAACAATGGTACTTTCACAAACAACGGTACCTTCATTCTAAATGGAGATTACACAAACACTGATACCTTTACTGGTAACCAGCCAATATTAGCCACAAGCATTACCAACAGCTTTTCAATAATTAGTCTTGGAACAATTACAGCAACCTCCAACACCACAATTGAGACTGGAAATACTTTGACCATTGAGGATGGCACTGAACTTGTAATTAATGGCGGTGTTACTCTAACAAACAATGGTACCATAATTAACAATGCAACAGATACCATAACAAACAATGGTACTATCCTTAACAACAATGTAGTAACAAACAATGGTACAATTACTGATAATGGAACCTTCACAAATGATGGAACCTTTACACTAAATGGAGATTATGTTAACAATGGAACACTTGATGGTGCAAATCCACCAGTATTAGCAACTTCCATTACAAACACCTTCTCACTTGATAGTCTTGGAACAATTACCGTAGCAGCTGATACTACAATTGAGGAAGGAAACACCCTAACTGTTGATGCAGGAACCACCCTTGTAATAAACAATGGTGTTACTTTGACTAACAACAGTAGTGAGACTCTAATTAATAACGGCACAATAACAAACAATGGAACTGTTAACAATAGTGGAGCATTTACCAACAATAGTGTTGTAACTAACCTTGGTACCATAAACAACAATGGTCCAATAACTAACACTAGCACCTTTACCAACCTTGGAACAATTCAAAATGACTGCTTTGGCTCAGTTACTGGAACAATCTTTGGAGATCAACCAATCGATATTTGTACATGTTCACCACCAGTCTTTGGAGATTGGGTAGTTGATGAAAGTTGTACAATGTCTGCAAATGCCACAGCAGCAGGAAATGTCCTTGTCTTAAACAACTCTGTCCTAACAGTTCCCAATGGTGTCACTTTGACAATACCTGCAGGATCTAACCTGACCGTAGTTTCACTTAGTGGAGTTTTGATCCAAGTCGGCGGTGCAGTAATTATAGTAGCCCCAGTTTCATAATCTGAAAAAATCTTCAGATCAGGAAAAAAGAAGGTTAAAAGGATTTATTCATAAAAAAGGCTAATAAAGATCCTGTTTCAAAATATTGTATTGAAAATTTCGTTACTTTTCGTGCCTATTTTTGTGATCTCCATGATTTTAGCAGTTCCAAGTATGATGCCAGAGGCTCATGCAGGTGCTGCCTTTACTGTAGATGCCACAACTTGTGACGGCGATGGACCAATAATTGGTACCTTTGATGCAGGTCCAGATCCAGATACTTGTACCTTAACTGCTAGCTTTGCAACAGGAGCCGAAGATGGTGTTATCGTTCCATCAGGTGTGGATCTTATTACAGATGGTTTTACTTTTACCATTGATGACCTTGACTCCTTTACAATAAATTCTGGTGGATTTCTTACCAATGACGGTACTGTTAACATTGATGGTTCTTTTACCAACAATGGTGATATCGACAACACCGGTGGAATTATTTCATTAAATGGAGATTTTGATAATTCTGGAAGTGAAGGTTATGCTGGCAATCAACCAGAAATGGCCACTACAGTAGATAATGATGTAACAATAACTGACGCCGGAATAGTTGACGTCAATGCAGAGACAACAGTTGAATCTCCAAATACTTTAACAATTGAGACTGGCACCATTTTAGATGTTAATTCTACCTTTACACTAACAATTGCTGATGGTGCTTCTCTTACAACCAATGCTGGTGGTGAAGTTGAAAACAATGGTGACATAGCAAACAATAGTTCTACTACTTTTACAAACGGTGGTACTTTTGATAATAATGATACTTTCACCAATAATGGAGCTTTCGTAAACAATGCTACGGTTGACAATACCGGTGGTACTTTTATCATAAACGGAGATTTTACTGACAATAACTCACCTTTTACTGGAAATCAACCAGTACTAGCTGCAAACATTACAAATGATGCAACAATTACTGATGCTGGAACTATAGATGTAGGAGCTTTAACTCAAGTTGACTCTCCAAATACTTTAACAATTGAAGCTGGAACATCAGTTGATGTAAAGTCGGGTTTTGAACTAGTTGTTGAAGATGGCGCAACAATTGTTAACAACGCTTTTACTACTCTTGTAGTTGATAGCGGTGGTACTCTTACTAACAATGGTACTGTTGATAACAATGGTACTCTTACCAACAATGGTACTTTTACAATAAACGGAGACTTTGATAACACTGGTGGTACTCTTGGTGGAGATAACGCACCAGTATTACCTGCAAACATTACAAATGATGCAGCAATTACTGAAGCTGGAACAATTAATGTAGGAGCTGGCGTTCAAGTTGATTCTCCAAATACTCTAACCATAGAGGCTGGCACTACAATAGAAGTTGATCCTTTATTCACCCTTACAATTGAGAGTGGTGCTACACTAATCAATAACGCTGATACAACTCTTGTAGTCAATGGTACAATCGATAATGATGGTACTCTAACCAATAACGGTACCTTTACCATTAATGGAAGCTTTTTGAACGATGGTACTTTGAATGGGCCAAATCAACCAGTTCTTAATTCTACTATTGACAATGTTGCCCTACTAATTGGTGTTCCACAAATTAACATAGATTCTGATGTTACAATTACGTCTCCATATTTACTAACTATTGGTGATGGCACTACAATCATAGTTGACAGCGGCAATACCTTTAGGGTTAATGATGGAGCAACACTAATGATTGATAGTGGTGGAACTCTTACCAACAACGGTTCAGTAGTTAATCATAGTGACACTACAATTACCAACAATGGTACATTTACCATAAATGGTGACTTTGATAATGAGGGTGGCACCCTTGATGGAGCTAATGCACCAGTCCTTGCAACTACAGTAACTAATCCAGCAACAATTACAAATGCTGGAACAATTAACGTTGGAGTAAACACATTCATTGATGGTGGCTCTGTGACAATTGAAACTGGAACCACATTTGTAGTTGATGATACATTTACCCTTACAATTGAGAGCGGCTCTACTCTTACAAATAATGATACTCTAACTAACAACGGTATTATCATTAACAACAGTGATGTTACTTTAATCAACAGTGGAACATTTACCAATGATGGTACTGTAACAAGCAATGGTACTTTCACCAACACTGGTACTCTAACAAACAATGACACCTTTACAATAAATGGAGACTTTGATAACTCTGGTGGAACCCTTGCTGGAAGCGCTGCACCAGCCTTGGCAACTACTGTAAACAATGATTCTACAATACAAAATGGTGGAACAATTACAGTTGCAGTTGCAACATTAATTGACGATGTAACTCTAAACATTGCAGATGGCACTACACTTGTAATTAATTCTGGTATTACACTTACAAACACAAGTCCTGTTACTCTAGAAATTGATGGAGGCGCTTTGATAAACAATGGTGTACTTGATAATACAACAGGTACCGTTGAATTAAACGGAAATTATTCGGGAACTGGTACCATTACAGGTAACCAATTAACACTGGCAGAATTTATCTCAAATGATACTAGCATTACCAATGGTGGAACAATTAACGTTACACAAAATACTAACATTATAGATCCAAATACCCTAACTATAGGCACAGGAACCACTCTTATCGTTGACGAAGGTGTAATTCTAGTTAACGAAAGCCCTATTACTCTTATCAACAATGATACAATAATCATTAACGGTACTCTTACCAACAATGGTACCTTTACAAATAATGGAACCTTCACCCTAAACGGCCAATTTAATCAAAATGGCACCTTTAACGGCAACCAACCAATACTTGCCACTGATATTACAAATGATGTTACATTATCTGGTTTAGCAACAGTCACTATATCTGAAAATACAACAATTACTGATGCTACGTTAACTGTAGAGGAAGGAACCACACTTGTAATTAATGCCGGTATTACACTTACAAACCAAAGTCTTGAAACCATCATTATCGATGGAGGCACTATTATCAACAACGGTACAATTGATAATACCTTAGGCGTTTTTACAATAGATGGAAATTATAATGGTTCAGGTACTATTACAGGTAATGATCCAGAACTAGATACCACGATAAACCATGATTCTGAAATAATCAACGCAGGTGATGTTGTCACAAAGGGTAATACCAATATCAATAATGGAGTAACTGTTACTGTTGGCACTGGAACTACATTAACTATTGATGCTTCTGATACTCTAACAGTTCATAGTTCAATGACACTAATCAATGATGGTACTATACAAAATAATGGTGGTCTTGGATTAAATGGTAGTTTTACAAACAATGGAACGTTTACAGGCAATCAGCCATTCTTATCAACAAACATAACCAATGATGCAACAATCACTGGAGCTGGGACAATTACAATAGATGCAGATACTCAAATCTCAAGTAGTAGTACTTTGACTATTGGTACTGGAACTACGATAGTAGTTGACCCAACTTGGACTTTAACAATTAATGGTGGTTCTACTTTGATAAACAATAACGTTCTTACCAATAATGGTGCTGTAGTTAACGACAGTATTGTTACTCTTACCAACAATGGAACCTTTACCATAAATGGAGATTTCACCAACAATGGAACCCTTGATGGAACAAATGCACCAGTCTTGGCAACATCAATTACAAATGATGCTAACATTACTGGTTCTGCTACAATTAATGTAACCGCAGACACCACAGTTGAAACTGGAAACACATTAACTATTGGTCCTGGCACTACTCTAGAAATTGACACAGGTGTTACTCTAACAAACAATGGTACAATAGTTAACAACAGTGTAACTACGGTAATCCTTAATGGAACTTTGATAAATAATGGCACCTTTACAAACAATGCGACCTTAACATTAAATGGAGATTTTGATATTGCAGGTGGAACCCTTACTGGTAACCAACCAGAGTTGGCTACTTCAGTTACAAACTCTTTCCCACTTGATGGTCTAGGTACCATTACCATTACTGAGGATACCACAATTGATGCAGGTGTTACACTAACTATTGGTGCAGGCACAACACTTGTAGTTGATAGTGGTAAGACTTTGACTAACAATGGTACTATAATCAATGACAGTGATGATACCATTCTCAACAATGGTACAATCATTAACAACAATGTTGTAACTAACAATGGTACTTTCACAAATAACGGCACCTTCATTCTAAATGGTGATTACACAAACACTGATACCTTTACTGGTAATCAACCAATATTAGCCACAAGTATTACCAACAGCTTTTCCATAATTAGCCTTGGAACAATTACAGCAGCTTCTGACACCACGATTGAGACTGGAAATACCCTAACTATTGAGGATGGCACTGAACTTGTAATCAATGGTGGGGTAACTCTAACAAACAATGGTACAATAATTAACAATGCAACAGACACCATAACAAACAATGGTACTATTCTTAACAACAATGTTGTAACAAACAATGGTACAATTACTGATAATGGAACCTTCACAAATGACGGTACATTTACACTAAATGGTGATTATGTTAACAATGGAACACTTGATGGTGCAAATCCACCAGTACTAGCAACTTCCATTACAAACAGCTTTTCACTTGATAGTCTTGGAACAATTACTGTAACTCAAGACACTACAATTGAGACAGGAAACACGCTAACCGTTGATGCAGGAACCACACTTGTAATTAACAACGGTGTTACTTTTACAAACAACAGCAATGAAACTCTAGTAAATAATGGCACAATAACTATTAACGGTACACTCAACAATACGGGAGCCTTTGACAACAATGGTGTTGTAACAAACCTTGGTACCATAAACAACAATGGTCCAATAACTAACACTAGCACCTTTACTAACCTTGGAACAATTGAAAATGACTGCTTTGGCTCAGTTACTGGAACAATCTTTGGTGACCAACCAATTGATGTTTGTACATGTGCTCCACCAGTCTTTGGAGATTGGATAGTTGATGCTAGTTGTACAATGACTGGAAATGCAACTGCAGCTGGAAGTGTAATTGTTGAGAACACCTCTGTTCTAACAATTCCAAATGGAGTTACCTTGACAATACCAGCAGGATCCAACCTTACTGTAGAATCCTTTAGCGGAGTCTTGATCCAAGTCGGCGGCGCTGTAATTATAGTAGCCCCAGTTCCATAAAATAAATGAGTTTTAGCGAATCAGATTTTTTCTCAAAGTTTTCTTTGCAGAAATAGACTTTTATTAAATTTCAAAAGTCAAGTACATGTTGGGTCTGAATTATTATCACATAAAGAAGAACATCTTACAGGCAA
The DNA here is from genome assembly GCA_028279545.1 of Nitrosopumilaceae archaeon. Lineage (GTDB taxonomy): Archaea > Thermoproteota > Nitrososphaeria > Nitrososphaerales > Nitrosopumilaceae > Nitrosomaritimum. Next base: position 46,448 of record JANQNN010000035.1, on the reverse strand, counting down.
GAAAGCTTGTCATAAAATCAACTAGTCTGGCAGGCTCTGGCCATCCGGGAGGTTCATTTTCTATGGCAGAAATTTTAGGCTGCCTATTTTACAAACATCTTAGATTTGATCCCAAAAACCCCACATGGGAAGACAGGGACAGACTTGTTCTCTCAAAGGGACATGCTTCTCCTGGATTGTTTTCTAATATGGCAGTTGCAGGTTATTTTCCAGAATCAGAACTAGAGACTCTAAGAAAATTTGAAAGCAGACTCCAAGGACATCCAGACTTGAAGTGCCCAGGTGTAGAGTTTTGTGGAGGCTCGCTAGGAACTGGATTATCCTACTCAATAGGTATTGCCTTAGCTGCCAAGATTGACAACAAGAGTCATCATGTTTACACCATAATTGGAGATGGAGAGTCTGATGAAGGTCAGATTTGGGAGGCTGCAATGACTGCTGCCAAATACAAGCTAGATAATCTAACAGTATTTTTAGATAGAAACTTTATCCAACAAGACTCTTACACCGAACAAGTTATGCCACTTGATGAGGAGCTAATTGGTGATGATATCTCAGAGATGTGGAAGGATGCATCAAGATGGAAGACTGGAGACAAGTGGAGATCATTTGGATGGAATGTACTTGAGATTGACGGTCATAGAATTGAGCAAATTGATGGAGCAATAAAAAAAGCAAATCAAACAAAAGGTGTTCCTACAATTATTATCTGCAGAACTATCAAAGGAAATGCAGTAGAGCACATGGAAGATAATCCACAGTGGCACGGAAAAGCTCCGGATTTAGATATTGTACCTTTGATAAATTTAGAACTTGATGCACAATTTATGATAGCTCCTTCGATTATTGCAGGAGATATGACAAACCTAGAAAATGAAGTTAAACGTTGTGTCAATGGAAGAGCAGATTATATTCATCTTGATGTAATGGATGGCCATTTTGTTCCAGCAAAAACTTTTGATTACAATAAAATCAAAGAGCTACGTCCGCTTACTCTTATTCCATTTGATGCACATCTAATGATTTCACAGCCTTTGAGACATTTACGGGATTATGTAGATGCCGGAAGTGATATCATTACAGTTCATGCAGAAGTTTGTGATGAATCAAGCTTTGGAGAGATTAGTGATGTCTTAAAACAAAATCAAGTAAGTGTTGGTCTTGCAATAAATCCTGAAACTGATTTGCCACCATGGTCTTATCAATTCCTACCAAAACTTGACCAACTAATTGTAATGTCTGTAGTTCCTGGCAAGTCTGGTCAGAAATACATTCCTGAGACTCATGAAAAAATGAGATATCTAGATCCTATCCTAAAGGAGAATAATTTTCGGGGATACATCGAAGCTGATGGTGGTGTAAACCTTGAAAACGTTGGGTCTTGCTATGCAGATGGAGCACGTTCCTTTGTTGGGGGAAGTGCAATTATTGGACAACACAATGTAAGAGAAGCAATTAGAGAGTTTAGACACAAAGTACTTCGAAGGAGAAGAAAGAATTTACTTGAACAGGCTCACAAGTTTGGAGGCTCGGAGCTTGTAAACAAGTGGATTGGACTTCATGTTGTTGGAAAAAAGAAGGAAAAAATCACAAAAATTGCACAGGAGGAGGGCTTGATTTGAATCCACCAGAAATGGGTGATATGAGAACAGAATACTCTAAAGCCCTAATTGAGCTTGGCAGCCAAAATGAAAAGGTTGTAGTTTTAGGCGCAGATACAACTGATTCTCTAAAAACTTCCGCCTTTGGACGAGAATTTCCAAATCGATTCTTTAATGTAGGTATTGCTGAAGGAAATCTAGTCTCAATATCTGCAGGTCTTGCGTACTCTGGAAAGACTGCATTTGCAAGTACTTATGCAATATTTCTCCCAGGAAGAGCAGTAGACCAAATTCGAAATGGTATTGCATATCCTTCTCCACCAGGAAAAAAAGGACTTAACGTAAAACTAGTTGCATCCCACGGTGGCTTATCAGTAGGTCCGGATGGAGGATCTCATCAGCAAATTGAAGATATTGCGATAATGCGAGTAATTCCAAACTTTCGTGTTTTTATTCCAGCTGATACCATTGCTGTTCCAAAATTAGTAAAGCTGATGGCAAACGAGTATGGGCCATTTTACATGAGAATGGCAAGGTCAAAAACCCCAATTGTCCACTCTCCTTCCCAAGAATTTCAAACAGGTAAAGGAATTACTCTAAGGGATGGCTCTGATTGTACAATTGCTGCTTGTGGAATTACTGTGAGAATGGCATTAGAAGCAGCTGAAATGCTACAAAAAGAAGGAATTTCTTGCAGAGTTTTAGACATGTTTTCAATAAAACCAATTGACGGAGACCTTTTAGAAAAAGCTGCAAGAGAGACTGGTGGTATTGTTACCTGCGAGGAGCACAACATTTTTGGTGGTTTAGGTTCAGCAGTTGCTGAGTCTGTTTCAGAAAGATATCCAGTTCCGATAAAAAGAATTGGTGCGCAAGATATGTTTGGAGAGTCAGCACGAGATAAAGAAATTTCATTACTTTTAGAAAAACATGGAATAACATCTTTTAATATGGTTAAACAAGTCAAAGAAATAAGGAGTAAACGAGTTTGAAAATATTTTTAGATACTGCAAATTTGGATTCTATTCGAAAATTCAATGATATGGGATTGCTTGATGGAATTACTACCAATCCCTCCTTGATGTCAAAGGAAGGTGGAAATCCAAAAGATGGAATGGCAGAGATTACAAAAATTATCAAAGGAGATGTTAGCTTGGAAGTAGTTAGTACTGAATATTCTGGAATGTTAGAAGAAGGAAGGTCCCTTCGAAACTATGGTGATAATGTAGTAGTTAAAGTACCAATGACTCCAGATGGATTAAAGGCGTGTAAATCATTAACTTCTGAAGGAATTCCAGTAAATGTAACTCTAGTTTTTTCACCAAACCAAGCTATTCTTGCAGCAAAGGCTGGAGCAAAATATGTCAGTCCATTTATTGGACGACTAGATGATATAGGACATGATGGAATGCATTTAATTCAAGAAATAAAAACGATTTTTTCAAATTATAATTTTAAAACACAAATTCTTGTAGCAAGTATAAGACATCCATTACACGTAATTGAAGCAGCAAAAATCGGTGCCGATGTTGTTACTTTACCACCTGAAGTATTAGATAAAATGCTAAAGCATCCGCTAACAAATATTGGACTAGAAAATTTCCTTGCTGATTGGAAGAAACTACAATCAGGTTCCTAAATACTAAGAAAAACCTCTAAAATTAAGAGGCGATTTAAAAAATTCTAAGAACCTTTATTCTTGCTTTTTCTAGAGCCGGTTCCTCTACCTGTAACTCTAGTCATTCCCTCTGTTGAAGGTCTAGGTTTTGGATCGGGAATATCGCCTAATCTCTTTCTGCCAGTTCCTCTTCCGGTACTGACCATTCTATTTGCAGATTTTTTCTTCTTTTCTGCTTGATGTTTTTTATATTCGTCACCGGACCATTTTTTGCCAGAATCATCTACTTCGACAGTTCCAGTTCCTCGTCCGGATCTTACTTTAATTTTTCCCATACTATAATTTGCAGCATCTGGTATTTAATTAACTCCTTTTTGGTTTTTTTAGGATTTTTTGCTACTTTTAGGAGATAAAAACAAGGAAAAATGGGAAATTTTATCCACTTACCCATCCTAGTTTTTTAAAGTATGCAAACATCAACACTACTGGTATGGCAGACGCCAAAATAATTACGATAAATGAAGTGTATGGACCAAAAATCATCCACTCAGATCCTTCTCCACCTGGTAAATTGACATTCATTCCATAAAAGGTTCCAATTACAGTTGCAGGAATTGCAAGTGTAAAGATTATAGTCAATACTGCAAGAACCTTGTTTGTTTTCTCAGTACTAAGAACAAAGTCTGTATCTTTGTAAATCTCCATAGTTTCTCTTGATTCCTCTAAAGTCTCAATTACTTTGTCAATATGGTCAATAACGTCATCAAACAGTAAGGCAAGATCTTCACCTTCATTTGAGAATCTTTTTACATTGTTTGCCATCTCCAAAACAAATCGTTTTAATGGATTTGCAATTCTTCTTAACTTGTTAATTTCTCTTCTAAGTAGTGCAATGCTTCTTGCCACAGATTTTGTCTCATCAAAAGCTCCATCTTCAATATCATCCAGATTTGCAATAATTCTTCTTGCAGTATGCAAAAGATCATCTACCAACACATCGATAATCTCATGAAGTAATAATCCTGAAGAAGTTCCAAGTAGTCGTTCTGCTCGCTGTTGATCTGTTTTTGTTTTACACAATTCTACCAAATCTACTAGAGGTTTAAGATCTCCTTGGTGTACTGTTACAAGAAATTCTTTTCCTACAAATATTGAAAGCTGACTATTTTTTGCAATCCCTACTTTTGGTGATATTGGTGGAAAATGAAGAATGACGAAGAAATGGTCATTATAACTATCAAGTTTTGGAAGCTCAAATTTAGTCATACAATCTTCAATGTTTAATGAATTGAAATGATATTTCTTGGCTAATTCTTCTACATCGGTTCTATCAGGATTTTGCAAATCAATCCATGAAAATTTTTTCCCTTCAATTGTCTCAATTTTTCTTGGTAGAGATTCCTCTAGAGTCTTTTTTCCTGAACGTAATCGACTTGAGATAAATCCTTTTTTCATGTTGAACACTTGCCATAAACTGCAAATTTAAAGCGATCGCTAGGAATGGAAAATTTATTCCAAAAAATTAGATTAATGCCAGGGCATAAGATAGTTCGCGCCTACATAAGTAAGCCCGATTGCGATGGCCATTGCTACCCACCAATATCTCATAAGTAGAAAATAATTTGGTTGATAATAAATCTAGAGGCTAGTTTTCACAAAGCCAAATCAAAGATTATTACGGGATAATGAGTTTTTTATTTCCGTGGCCCTCGTAGTACAGTGGTTAGTATAGGGGATTGTGGATCCCCGGACAGGTGTTCGATTCCCCTCGAGGGCCCTCCTAATTTTCGAAAATGAAAAATATTGGCATTAATTGGTATTTTTTGTCATTATTTGGTTTCAAGTTCTCATAGTTGTAAATTTTTTACTACAAAATGTTGTTTTTTTTGGACATATTTTATTTAATTATACAAGTATGAAAATAATAATTAGATATGAAGTATGGTTGCTGTCCTGAATGTAGATGTCTCTCTCCCAAACTAAGAGATCCTGGATGCCCTTGCGATAAACATGACCGTTATGAATAGTGACACTAGAGTCTCAAAGAAATAGATTTGATATACTTACAATTGATACTATTGCAATCAAACTTCCTCCAATTAATCTAAAAACAATTCGTTTTCTTTTCTTTTTTTGAACCTTTCTAGCATTTGCTGAAGTAAACTTGTGGGTTATTTTTTCCCCATTGGTTTGTAATTTATCATCTTCATTGATATGAGTTGGTATTCCATTTTGATCAAACTCAAGGACTAAACATTTTTCGCAATAATCCAATGGAACAAAATTGTGAGAATTTTTATTTTGATTATGAGTTTTTTCACCTGTTCGATCAAATTTTAAATTCCAGCATTTACCACATTGTTCATTTTGCATTAGAGTTGATTTGATGTAATGAATAAAAAACTCCAGAATTAAAACAGCAGTAATGTTTTAAAACCCTAAAAAAATTCCAGTCGATCAATTTTCTAAATAATTTTTTATTTTAGAATTAAATTTTTTTTAAAATTTTTTGTCACAATAATACTGTCACAAGTAATAATATTCCTAAAAACACTGCAAAAATTTTTCTTAATTTAATTGGAAATTTCCAAATTTTTTTTGGATACGTCTGCTTTCAATTTTTTATAAAACTAATACAAAAAATTACAAAATAGATCGCTAAAATAGAAAAATCCATTTTCAAATCATTAAAAAAATCTCATTCAAAATCAATTAATACTGAAAAAAGATTTGTTATTTTGAAATACCCCTTATAGCACGAAATTTCTATCAGACAGAATTTGGCTCTTAATTCTCTAAAATTAGGCTCTAATTTTCAATATCTTTTCAATTTAGAGTTTTATGCTAGAAAATTCCGTATTTACTGGATTCCATCTCTTCTTTTATTGCAAGCTTGAATCGATGCTCTTTACTTTCCATGTTCTTTGCAATCCAGGTAAGAAACTTTTTTTCCATTCCTTTTCCTTTAAGTCTATCAAAGTCGGGTCCCATTTGTTCGGCCAGTTTTTCCACAAGTGATCTATTTACACTTACAACAAAAAAGTGCCACCCAAAAGCAAATTCAGAGTCGGTAATGGCAAAGTCATCACTGCTATGCACCATTTCCTCTAAAAGGGAGAGTTTATGGCCTATTGCTTTGCTTGTTTTATCATAATCTACGGCTGAAACATTGATGTTTATTCTATCATACATGATTATTGTTAATATTTTACAAAATAAAAGGATTAATGATTAATCTTTCAAAAGATGTTCAAAATCAATATCAAAATGGATTTTCATTATATCGATATAGGTCTTAATTGATTCTGGGATCTCTTCTCTACAAGCCACTCCTAAATTTTTTGCATTTATCCAAATCACAAGTGTTTGAATTATGGTAAGAAACCGATCGTTTTTTACTTTGGGTTCTCCAATTGCTTTGGTATATCGTTCTGCAAATTCCCATGCAGTTACAAAATCAATACATTTTACTCCAAAAACTGATAGTAGTTGTTCTTGCAGGGAGTTTGCTTTTTTGAAAGGAACTGTATTTAGGATATAAGGAAAGCTAACTTTTTGTGGAATACAATCCGGCAGTGGTCCCCAAATTGTTATTATTTTAGTTCCAGGGTTTAGAGTTCCAAATTTATTCATCATGTTTTTTATTATTTTTTCATCAGCAAACCAAAATAAAATTACAGTAGCATCAGAAAAATCTGAATCTTCAATGTCTTTGCAAAGAAATTCTCCTGAACCTTTTTTTGCTTGAATTATTTTTTGATTATTGTTATCTATTCCAATGCCTTTTTTTACATTAAACTCGTCAATTGCAATTGCAACTCCTTTTCCGTCTCCACAACCTAAATGATAAAAATTATCATTTTCTCCTAATTCTACAAAACTAAAGATCTCTCTAAATGATTTATCAGATAACTGTACATCCTCACCACTAATTACATTTTGAGGAACTGTTTCTAAGAATTCTTCTATTTTCAATAGTAAAGTAAAGATAATTTAGGAATTTATTCTCTTATACTCTCAAGTTTTGAGACTGCTTGCCATAATTGGGTTCTAACATAAGAAGGGAGATTGGGGTCTTGGGTTACATCATCAAGCAAACTTATGGTGTTGGCAGCTCGGACAGATAACGCATATTCCTCATTTTTTAAATCATTAATCAAATCTGTTATGGATTTTTTGATGGTTTTAGGTGTAGATGAACTAGCAACAATTTGATTTAGGGTATCTATTGCCTCTTTCATTGATTCAAGGTTATCTTTTTCGTCGGCCATTTTTTACATCTTTATTGAGAAATTAGAGGTATATAGTTACATCTCTAGAAATATGTTATCCGATTCAAGAGAAACTTTGTAGGTTCCCAAGTCATTAATTTTTGCAGGAAATTTAACCAATTTTCCAGTTTTACAATCAAATTCTGCCTTGTGCCATCCACAAGTAACTGTGCAACCCTCCAAATTTCCTTCAGAAAGGCTTGCTCCAGAGTGAGTACAAGAATCATCCATTGCAAAAAATTCACCATCAATATTAGAAACCAAAATTTCTTTTCCATCAACAGAAATTTTTATCATTTTTCCTGGAGGAATATCAGAAATCTTTCCTGCAATTATTTTTCCCATTTGGGCTTTTAACTTATTATTCTTAATATTTTTTTGTATGATATGTTAATTAGAAATGCCAAACCTTCTGATAAATCAAAAATTCTAAAATTTTGTAAAAATACATTTTCGTGGGGCGATTATATCAAAGATGTTTGGGATTTTTGGTTAAAAGAAAAAAACTTACTTGTTATTGAAAAAGATTCTCCAATTGGTATTTGCCATGCGGTATTTTTTAAAAAACAAGGATGGATTGAAGGAATTAGAATCAATCCAATTTTTAGACGACAGGGATTTGCTTCAAAGTTAATTTCTAGTGTAGAATTTAAAGCCAAAAAGAAAAAAATTCCAACTTTATTTATGTTAATTGAAACTGAAAACTTTGCTTCTCTTAAAATGGCAAAACGTCTTGATTATAAAATATTTCAAACTTGGAAATTTTATTCTCTCTTGCCCAAGAAAAATTTTTCACAAAATATTTCTTTTAAAAACAAAATTAAAACAAAACAGTTTTCCCATTTCATAAATTCATGGAGATGGATACCATTAGATAATCAAACAATATCAAATCTAGTTTCAAAAAATCAAGTTGTCTCTTCTAGCATTAGGGGAACAGAATCATTAGCAATTTTTGAAGACTCTGAACATTTCAAAAAAACTTTAATTGTTACTTTGTTTTCAGGCTCAAAAACAAATACATTGAATCTTCTTTCTTTTTTACAAAATTATGGATTTGAGAATAAATACAAACGTATTCAAATTTTAACCAAGGAAGTATTACCTGAATTCAAAGATTTAGAAAAACGGATCAGTTTTCATTTGATGAAAAAATCTCTATCTTGATTTTTTACAAATTTTATTGTATTATTTAGAGTTCCCAAGTTTTCAATCTCCATTTCTATTTTGTCTCCATTTTTAAGAAATATTCCATCTGATTGGTTTAACATTACTCCTGCAGGTGTACCTGTTGATATAATATCTCCTCTCTCAAGAGTCATTACCTGACTCAATTTTGAAACTATTTGAGGAATTTTAATAAACATTTTTTCTGTGGATGAATTTTGTTTTATTTCTCCATTGATTTTGGTAATCATCTTTAATTTATGAGGGTCATTGATTTCGTCTTTAGTTGTTATCCAAGGACCACAAGGAGCAAAGGTATCAAATCCTTTTCCTCGTGTAAATTGTTTATCTTTGAATTGAATGTCTCTTGCAGAAACATCATTAAAAACCATATATCCAAATATTGCCTCGTATGCCTGCTCTTCTGAAATATTCTTACATGTTTTCCCTATTACCAATGCCAACTCTACCTCATAGTCTAACTTGCCAACAAAATCTGGACATTCAATATCAGATTCTGTCCCAGTTAGCGCGGTTCTAGGTTTTATGACAATAGCGGGATCTTTTGGAGCTTCATGTCCTTGCTCTTCTGCATGGTCTGTAAAATTAAAGGCAAGGCAAATTATCTTACTTGGGGTAGGAATTGGTGCCAGGATTTGGAAATTTGAAATATTTTCATTATATGTGAGGTCTTTTACTTTGTTTTTTATTTCATCAAACCAACCATCAAATAAAAAATCCTTAATGCTTTGTGGAATAGGAACTCCTGTCTGGTAAGTAATTTCATCTTTAGTTGCAACTTTGTCTTCCTTTACAATTCCATACGTTTCATTGTTATCCTGTGAAAGTCTTACAATTTTCATTTTCTTACACCTTACTTGTGAGTAAATATTGCTTGGTTTTGAGAATCTTTTCTACAATATCCAAATCTAACAAATTGAATTTCTTCTCCCTCTTTTAATTTAAGATAGTGAGGTTCTGTATAAACATCTAATTCTTCTAGGCTGTTTTCATTAAATTCATCGTCTATAAACAATTGGTTAGGCACAAGAAGTTTTATTTGATGTGACTCTTCTTTTGGAACCCATTGAATTTTTGGAATATTTGAAGTATTTCCATTTTCAACAAAGTTTCCTTCCAAATCAAAACTTACCTTAGTTATGAGAATATTTCCTAAACCTAGTAATCTAATTTGAGAACCTTCGGTAATATTTTCAGCATCATCCCCAGAAATTAAAAATTCTTTACCTACCTTTATGGTTCTTTTTCCCATATCTTTAATGGGATGATTTGAAATTTCCACTGAAGAAAAGGGAATATTATTTATCTGAAGTTTTTTTGGTTTTTGAACCATAAAGAGTCTAATGCTATCTGCATCTACAAATTTACGATTAAAAGATTCAAGTGCGTCAAATGGAGCTAAGGTATTTGCTTTTGTAAGTCCTAATGACAAGATAAATTTCTTGATTGCATCAGGTTTTATTCCTCTTCTTCTAAGTGCTTCTAAAGTTGGAAGCCTTGGGTCATCATACCATGAAACTTTTCCCTCTTCAATTAGTGGTTTTAAGATTCTTTTTGAAATGGGCATTCCTTTAAACTCAAGTCTTGAAAAAAAGCCTTGATATGGTTTTCTCATTTTTAGCACATCCAAAATTTCATCTATCAAATCTTTTCGTAATTCAAATTCTTTAGAACGAAAAGCATGAGTAATTCCATCTATGCTGTCTTCAATTGCTACTGCCAAATCATAACTTGGCCAAACCCTGTATTTTTCTCCTAAAGTATAGTGCTTTTCATCTATAATTCTAAAAAGTACTGGATCTCGCATAACAGCATTATCTGATTTCATATCTCCACGAAATCTCACTATAGCTTCTCCTGGTTTGAATTTTTCAAACATTTTTTTCCACCCCTGATTGTTTTTCTCTATGTCTTGAAAACTACATTTGCATGCTTTTCGTTCCTTTCTGTTTTTACTAATGGTGTCTCTTTTGCAAGTACAAACATAGGCCTTTCCTAAATTCATTAATTCAAGTCCTTTTTCATAAAAAATTTCCATATCATCTGAAGTATTTTTTATAACATCAAATTTTACTCCTAACCAATCTAATCCAACTTTTATGGCAGCATGGTATTCCATTCTTTCAGCTTCGGGATTTGTATCATCTAATCTTAAGATACATTTTCCATCATACATTTTTGCATATTCTGAATTAATTATTGCTGCTTTTCCATGGCCGATATGGGGATACCCGTTGGGCTCTGGAGGAAATCTAGTTACAACTTTTCCTTGTACTGCTCCTTCTAAGGGAGGTAGTCCTTCTTTTTCAATAATTTTTTCCTTTGGGTTAAGCAATTCGGGGTAATTTTTTTCAATTTCTTTTTTTTGCTCTTCAAGAGAAATTTGATTTACAGCAGAAACGATTTCTGAAATATCTCCAATTATCTCTTTTACTTTGGTACGAAATTCAGGTTGGGTACCCAAAATTTTTGAAAGTACAATTTTATCCTGAGTTTTTCCTTCATGTTCAAAAGCATTTTGTAGAGCAATTCTCCTAATTTCTTTTTTAATATCTTCAGTCAAATTTGTACCCTGAATGCTTGATGGTTTAGGCTTTTTTATATTAATGGGCAATAATTTGTTAAAAAACTAGAGGAAAATTAATTACAAAAAACCTGTAGAAAAAATATAATATTTTTTCAATATTGAAAACCTTTAGTTTTTAATTGTTAATGTAATTTTGTCTCCAATTACTTTGGAACGTTGATTTTTTTTTGTTCTTGACTTTGTTCTCAGAATTGCTCCACAACAAGGACATCTAACACTTGAAATGGTAAGAAACACACTACACATTGAACATCTTTTTTGGCCAATCTCATATCGTGAACCATTTGGAACCTTTTTTCCCTTATACTCTTCACAAATACCCTTACAACAATAGCCCATTATTGATCATTTCTCCCAAATTTATCATGGCAGCAAGGACACCTAGTGTATCTTGAAATCAGAGTCAAGTTGCAGGTTGGACAGAATTTTTTAAAGATATTCACGCTTGAGGCTCTAAATGATGAATTAGCATCATAATATCGGCAAACACTCCTACAGGAAGTTTCAATCATTTTTTGTCCTCCATAACATCAAAAAACATATCGCATTCTTTGCAGTAAATTCCATAATTTTCAATGTGTACAGAGATATTCCCACAGTTTACACAAATTCGAATAGCCTTGTTGACTGTGTTTTTCTTTTTTTTCCTGTTTTCTGGTTGAACTATTTTTGTTTGCACATATATTATTAATAATGAAACCTAATTAAATGTTGTTATTAATTAGGAATAATTATCATTTAATAATAACTATAAATATGATTGATTTGTTAGAAGAACATGCAGGAATTAGAGAATCTAGTATCTTCCCTACGGGAGGAAGGGCTTAGAATTACCCCACAAAGAGTTGCCATTTTGGATTATCTAATTAAAACTGATGATCATCCAAGTGCTGAGCACATTCATAAAATTATACAAAAAAAATATCCTATGGTTAGCCTTTCTACCGTGTACAAAACAGTTAGTCTTCTTAAAGAAAAAAAATTAGTCAATGAAATTGAGATAGATGGAGAATCTAGGTTTGATGCTCATATGGATGCGCATATTAATTTAGTTTGTATGAACTGTGGAAAAATAGATGATGTTGATGAAGATTCTCTTAAAGAAATTCAAATTCGTGCATCAAAGAAATCAAAATATCATATTTTAAAAGGAAGTTTCGAACTTTTTGGCTACTGTAATCATTGTAAATCTAAATTTCAATAGATTGGAAACTTAAAAATTTTTTAACAGCGTAAAGTGAATTTGGAGGTAAGCTTTGAAGAAATTATTTATGTACAAGAAATTTTAAATTTTATACAAAATTAAATAAAGCCAAAAAATTTTTTAGATTTTTATTTTAGTTTGTTTTAAAAATAAATTACAATTTTATTCAAAATTAAATTTTTATTTGGTCAAATGAAATTTACAAAGTTTTAATTTTTTAATTTAATTTTAAGCAAATAACAGTATGTAACATTTTAGAATAACAAAATCACTCTTAGCATACTGAGAATTAATACGCGTTTGTTAAATATTATATTTTTAATTCAGTCAATAATGAAACTTCGAAATAAAATTATCGCTGGATCTTTTGTTTTACTAGTAATATCTATTGCATTACTACAACAGCCCGGAGCAACTGCAGAAAAATCATCAGACAAGTCATCAAAAAAAGTAGAAATTCCTTCTACACTAAAAGTAACAGATGTTGTAGACGGTGAAGGAGCAATTATTGATAATTCTGGAATTTTATTTGAAGGTCATTACCAATTTCGACTTTTTGAAATACCAAGTGAAAATACCGATCATAATTATCTAGTAAAAAATGGCCAGTTTATTATCGAGAATGATGAAAAGCGACTCAAATTTGTTGTAAATCCTAACACCTGGACCTTTACTGAAAATGGAGCCGGTTTCAAGGCAAAAGGAGAAGTAACAAATGAGCTGGGAACAACTTTTCAAGTATCTTTGGATGGTGAGATGATTCATGGTTTTAATCAAGGGTGTGTTTATGCAGCCAGTGGGACTCTCAGTGATGGATTAACAAGTTATCATCTCCAATATTCATCTACAATGACCAGCCAAACCCCACATACGCATGAAGACCACGCATAAACCTAACAAACACAAAACTCTCGCCTACTCCGAACAACATTTTCAGGATGGGCATCCAATAATACCCATCTTCACAAATTAAACTGCTTTTTTCAAATTTTAAAACGTATTAATTTTTTGAGGTAAAATTCTCAAAAAATAATGATGAATTAGACACTACGTTTTACTACAAAATCAAGTAAATCAAATAATTCTGTTTTAGCTGGTCCAGAATATTTTGTCAAGGATTTTTTTGCCCTATCTGCATACTTTAATGCCTGATTTCTTACATTTTCCTCTATTCCAATTGATCTTATTACATCAACTGCATTGTTAAGATCATGTTTTGATACTTTGGGATTACCAAAAGCCTTTAAAATTATTTTTTTATTTTTTCCCTTTGCAAGCTTTATTGCTAAAAGAATTGGCAATGATTTTTTTCCTTCTCTAAGATCATTTCCCACTGGTTTTTTTGTAACTTTTGGATCACCCATTACTCCAATCAAGTCGTCTGTAATTTGAAATGCAATTCCTAAGTTTTTTCCAAAAGAAGACAAGTTTTGTATATCTTTTTTCTTATTACTTGCACAAATTGCACCCATAGAACAAGAAACATCAAATAATGCAGCAGTTTTTTTCCCAATCATTGTGATGTATTCTTTTTGAGTTGGAATTCGTTTCTCGTCGGCCATCTTTATATCTAATAATTGACCTTCACATACGTCTACACAACCTTTGGCAAGTTGAGATATTAATTGAGAAATTGCCCCGCCAGAAAGTTTAGAACTTGAAATTATTTGAAAAGCTTTAGAAAATAAAACATCTCCTGCAAGTATCGCAATCGGTAATCCAAATTTTTTATGAACAGTTGGTACCCCATGTCTCATCTCATCATTATCCATTATATCGTCATGAACCAAAGTAAAATTATGAACCATTTCAATTGCACTAGCAGCTGGGGTTGCAGTTGCTGTCTTGCCACCTAAAATTTGGCAGCTTTTAATTACCATGTAAGGTCTTAGACGTTTTCCTCCATTTACAATAAGATGTCCTGCTGCGTCATACAGTATTTTTGGATTTCCTTTTAGTTTTGTTTTTAGATACTTGTTTACGGTTTTAGCATTTTTTTTTATTGGGTTTGCATTATTCATTCTACCAGCCTCCAATTTCCATCTGGAAGATGAACCTTAATAGCCTCTTGAAATCTTTCATGTGCTTCCCTATTCATCCAAGGTGATAAAATATTTTCATATTTTTCTAGCATTGATTCGTCTGACTTGTTTAGCAATTCTAGGGCAATAATCATCCAAGGACAATAAATCTTAGGATTGCTTTCCAATTCTGATATCATTTCGCTTGATGAGACCAGCTTTATTCCATCTATTTCCCCAGGAATTTTTTGTAATTTTGAAGGGTCATCAACAATTCCTATTAGAGTTCCACAAATCTCATTTTCTGAGCCTACATCCTTGTAAGGAACATGATATTCAAACTTGAACAAGTAATCTAATTTGCCAGAAATTCCTAACTCTTCAGGCATTCTTCTTTCTCCTGAGGAAACATAGGTTTCTGTTTCTCTTGGATGACTTGCAAAGGTTCCATCCCAATCGCTAGGCCAAAGCATTTTCTCTTTGGCTCTTTGGGTTAAAATTAATTTTCCATTCTTATCAAAAAGCAATGCAGTAAATGCACGATGTAGAATTCCATTTGGTAAATGGCATTTTACTTTTTCTTCTTTTCCAATAGGTTCGTCTTTTTCATTTACTAAAACAAGATATTCTTCAGTCAATTATTTTCCCCTAAACAAAGTTCCTTCAAATTTCTTGTTTTTAATAGCTTTTACAATTCTGTCAGGCTTGTTTCCATTTACAAAAAAGACATTGATTCCCATCTTTGAAATATTTGAGGCCTCCTCAACTTTTCTGGTCATTCCTCCTGTAACATCCATTTTGGTTTCTGAAAAAGTAGGTTTTTCATTTTTTAATTCATAAATCAATTTCTTTGATTTCAAATCAGAATAAAGCCCATCTTCTTTTAACGCAAAAATGCAAAGTCGAGGTTTTAAAATTTTTGATAAGTGTGTCATAATTTTATCTCCTGATAAAATGTAGGTCTTTCCCTGCCCGTACCATAAAGCATCACCAAAGGTAACTGGGATAAAATTGGCTTTTGAAATTTTTTCAATTTCTTTTACTTTTTTTAATATTGGCTTGTTTCCTCCCATAAAATCGGTGGGGGGCAAGCAGTATGGATTTAATCTATTTTTTACAAACGAGTCTAAAATTATTTTATTAAGATCAATCATAGAATTTTTTATTATTGAAACTCCTTTTTGATTATATTTTCTTGGCTTTGTATGCATGTCGTACTTTACCGACCAATAATGACCATAAGATCCTCCCCCATGAACAATAATCATAGGCTCATTAATTTTCCTAATACTCTTTGCAAGATTTTCTATAGTTTTTTTTCTAGGCGATAGGGGTTTTTCTTTATTGGTAATTATTGAACCTCCTAGTTTGATTAGAATCATGCTGTCACCAAATTCCTGATCAATTAAAAAGTATCCAATCCCTTATAATCTATTTCTGCAGAAAAACAATCGTAATTTTGCTCCTTCAATTTCTTTAGGGTTGATTGAATATTTTCAGCATCGGTTAAAGCAAAAATACAACCTCCTCCGCCCGCACCCGTAATTTTGGCTCCAAACGATGATTGGTTTGCAATTTTAATCATATCTTGCAATTTTTCATTAGAGATCCCAATAGCTTCAAGGTACTCTTGATTTTTCATAATGTTTTTCCCAATTTCCAACAAGTCATTTTTTTTTAAACAAATTAAAACATCTTCTATAATATTGGATTCTTCCTTGCAAAGGTTGGAAAATTTCTCTTCATTTTTTTCTTTAAATTGTTTTACTTTTGATACAACTTCTTTGGTGGAATGTTTAATTTTTGAATTTGCAATGGCTAGATGAAAATTTGGTTTTGATAATATCTTGGAATGCCCATTTTTTTTATCATATTTAATAAGACCACCATATGTACACACAGTGCAATCTGCTCCTGATGTGTTTGGAAAAATCGTTTTTTCTGCCTCAATTGCTATTTCCAAAATTTCATCTTTTGATTTTTTGGCAAAAATTCCTGAAATAGCCGCAGCTGCTGCAACACAACAAGCAGATGATGACCCCAACCCAACTCCTAATGGAATTTCAGAATCTACTCTAATCTTTAATCCAAATTTGGGATTATATTTTTTGATCATCATATCTGCCAAAAAATAAAATGGTCTTAGTTGAAAATCAATTTCATTCAGAGATTTATCTGGTTCTGACTTCAAATTTCCAACACTTGAATCTATCAAAATATTATTCTCTAGAGTTTTTTCCACACTAACTGTAATTCTTTTATTAATCGCACAAAGTATGGCTTTGGTCCCATATACCACAAAATGTTCCCCAAATAAGATAATTTTTCCGGGTGCAGAAGCTTTGGAATTCAAGTGAACACTATTGATCCATATCCAACAACAGAACTCTCATCGCCAGTTACATCTCCACTAGTTGCATATTTTAGCAATTCACCTTTTTTTGCTCCTAGTTCTTTACATGCAATTATTGTAGAAGCAATCGCTCCATATCCACAAGCAGTAACTTTTCTTTTTTCTAATACTTCATAAAATTCCTCAATATTCATTTCTAAAATGGGTTTAATCAAAGCAGAATCTTGTTCATACGCAATTTGGTTTGGTTCATAATGTGTAAAATCAGAAGAGCCAATTATCATAGAGTTTTTTTTTGATGCAATTTTTGCAATTGATAAGCCTACATCTATTGCAGTATCTTTATTCTGGTTTATCAAAGATATTGGTAAAATTTTGAAATTTCTAAATAATTTTTGCAAAAAAGGAATTTGAACTTCTAAACTATGTTCTCGTGTATGCGAAAAAAAATCTGACTCTATTTTTTTTGAAATCTGACAAATTTCTTCAGCGGAATCTGAATCTACCTCTACACGTCCAAGCGGAGTTTCCCACTGACAATTTTTCATGGTAGCAACACTTCTACCAATTCCCCAGTGGTTTGGCCCAACTATAATGAATAATTCTGGTGACTCATTTGATATGGAAAAAAATGAATGACAAGCTATTGGTCCTGAATACATAAAACCTGCATGTGGACAAATAATTCCAAAAATTTTTTTATTATCTTTTTTAAAATTTCGTTCTGGTCCAAGTAAATGTGAAAAACAATCGTCAATTTGTTTTTCTAAATTTTTTTTTTCATTTTGGTAGAACATTCCGGCTACAGCCGGTGTTCTAATTTGCATTACTCTATTTCCTCTTCCGTGATTTTAGTCTCAAAATCATCTATTTCATATTTCATAGACTCATCCTCTTTTAGCTCCCCTCTCTCTATGAGAATCTGCCTGACCAATAACCAATAAACTGTAGCAAGTGCTTTTCTTCCTCTGTTGTTTGCAGGGATAACTAGATCAATTTTTGAGGTGATGTTATCTGTATTTGAAATTCCAATGATAGGAATTCCTGCATTTGTGGCCTCTGTAACTGCTTGCTCGTCTACTTGAGGATCGGAAATTAAAATTAATTTTGGTTCAATATAGTAGGGCAAAGAAGGATTTGTTAAAGTTCCTGGCAAAAATCTTCCAAGTAATTTACTAGTACCCAACATTTCACAAAATTTTTCAATAGGAGTATTTGCATATTGTCGTCCTGAACAAACTATAAGTTTGTCCGTCCCAAGGCGATTGATAAATTTAGCTGCAGTCTTTATTTTTTCAAGAGTAATATCCAAATCAAGCATATAGAGTCCTTCTGGGCTTGCTTTTGTGATAAATGGAGTCATAAATTTTGTTTTTACCTGAGTCCCTACTCTAATTCCAGTAGATAGGACCTTCTTTTTGATGTCTGTTGACTCTGTTTGTTGGCTCATGACGATTTTAAATCTCCACCATACCACGTATTAAATCATGCTCTGATAATCGTAAAAGTTCATTTAGTTTAGAAACTCTTTCGCCACCTACAACCCCTACTTTGAGTAATTTTGATTTTGTTGCCAACCCAATATGAGATATATGTGAATCAGTAGACTCTCCTGATCTGTGCGAAGTTATTAGTTTAACATTGTTTTGATTTGCCAAATTAGCAAATTCTAATGCATCAAAAAGGCTACCTGCCTGGTTTACTTTTAGAATTGCTGCATTACAAGATTTTATTTGGATTGCCTTAGCTAGGATGTCCTTATTGGTAACGGTAAGGTCATCTCCAGTTATCAAAGAATTTGGAAATTTTTTTGTCAATTCTGCCATATCCTCAAAAGCTTCTTCGTGAACAGCATCTTCTGCATAAATTAATTTGTATTTTTCAATAATATTTGCGGCAAAATCTATTTGTTCACCAGATGAGTTTTCAAATCCAGCTCTTTCATAAAGGTATTTTTCTTTTTCATCATTCCACTGAGTAGAGGATGCAAAGTCTACTCCTAAGGAGACTTCTTTTCCCATTGTAAAACCTAAATTTTCAATAGCTAAAGCAGAAGCTTCTAATGCTTTCTCATTGTTCAATTTGGGAGCCCATCCACCTTCATCTCCTCTTCCGTTTGTAAAGTTTGGATCAATTTTTTCTAAAACCTTGCGCAGTTCTTTATGCACTAAAAGATTTGTCTCAATTGCTTCTTTGATTGTTTTTGATCCTCTAGCACAGATTAGAATTTCCTGAATATCTGGTGTTCCTGGACCTGCATGAGCTCCACCACCTAAAATGTTTCCTAGAGGATATGGAAATTTGAAAGAAGTTTCAGAAGATAACGTTTGAAAAAGTGGTTGATTCAAGGATTTTGAGGCAGATTCCATAGAAGCAATGGTTAGGGCAAAAGCAAGAGAACCACCAACTTCAGAATAATTTGATGACTTATCCAAGCTTTTTATCGCATCATGTATTGATTTTAGGTCTGAAACCTCTAATCCAATAAATTTATCTAAATTATTTTTTAAAATTTTGAGACTCTCTTCAGGCTTTTCATGGGGGAAACTAACTGCCTCATACTTTCCAACACTGGCACCAGAAGGTGCGCATACTCTTCCAAGAAACTTGTTTTCTGACATAACATCAATTTCAATTGTTTTTGCTCCTCTGCTATTATAGAGAAGACGTCCTTCAATAGATGTTATTTTTGCCAAGCTATTCTAACTCAGATTGAACTTCTTGATGTCTTCTTTGAATTGCTTCATAAAATGGAATTATTTGCTGAATGGTTTCAACCGATGTTAAAAGCATTCTTCTACAACAATATCTACTAATTCCCAATGAATCTAATACTTTACCTGGATTTTCTCCTGATTTTACTTTAGTTTGGTAGTCTTCAAATTTATCTGCAATTAGATTTCCACATGTAAAACATCTTACAGGTACTAACATACGAACGAAAAAGTAATCAAGGATTATAAAAACCATACAAGCAAATTTTCCTGCGGGTGTCGCCCAGACTGGCCAAAGGCGCTAGCTTGAGGGGCTAGTCTCTCAGGAGTTCGTGGGTTCAAATCCCATCGCCCGCACTCTTGTTTTGTAAAAACCTGATTATTTTTTAAATTTGGATAATGTTTTAATCAACTCCGATCGCCTTTTCTCCTCGGTAATTGCACCTCTTACATCATCTACCAAAATTCGATTAACATCTATTTTTCTCCTTACCTCTTTTACAACTTTATCATACATAGAAAATGGATATAATTGAAGGTACAAATCTTCCATAATATCGAATATTTTCAAAGCCTTTTCCGTTTCATTTATTCGAATTTTATCGAATGTCATTCTTTTTAATTCTCCAACACAATCCAACAGCCCTAAAACATAGGATTCTTCCATAACTTTCAATTTTTTATTTGATGGAATTTTTTTGCCCTCAACTATGGACAATAAAGATATGGCTTCTACGTATTCTTGTTCTGAGGTAACCAAATAGCGCCTCAAGCTTGGAGAAGTTTTTTTTCTGTATTTTTTTAGAAGCAAATCTACTTTTTTTAGATTTTTTTTGGCCGTTTGTAAATCTCCTTTATGAATAGAAATTATTGAACGGCTACAAAGAATTATTATTTCTCTGGTATTTTTTAACAAAAATTCCCTATCGTCTTGAAAATTTGCTAGCTCTTTTGCAATTTTATCTAATGAGATCTTAACGTCTTCAAGTGTCATTCTTATAATAAAAAAAAACTAGGATAAAGCCGTTTGCAAAAAACACCTTTTTCAGATATGGATAAAAATTTTATGAATTTATCCCAAAAAATTGGAAAAAATTTTGAAATGTCTTTTATTATAACCATTACTCAAAAATTGTACTGATTATTGATACTGACAAATTCTGCTTTTTCCTTATTAGTAAAAAATAATCCTCAAATTTATCGTGAATAAAAAACCAATTCCAAAATTGTTATCTGCAATAACGGTAATCGTCGCAGGGATGCTTGTTTTATCATTCACGGGTTCAGAACAAAAAGCTTTTGCAGAAAATGAAAGCCAACCTAAAATTTTAGTCTCAGATAAATTGAAAAATAATCCACTAGCAATGAAGATAATTGCAGAAATGGAGGCACAAAAGTTACGATACAAACAGATATCAGAAGGACAAATAACTGAAGTCCCTTTGACCAAAGAACAAATTGAGGTTGAAGAAACAAGAAAAATAGTAAATGAACGTCTTCAAGAAGATCTTGAATCAATGGAAAAAGATTATTTAGATTTTACACCTAGAAATGCATTTGCAAAGTTTGTTGAAAAATTAAATGAAACATACCATGGAATATTTTGGGACCAGTTTGATTATCTAGAGGCAAAGGTTCAGCTTGCAATTGCAGCAAAGAACTTAGTTTTAGAAAACGGAGGTTCATTTTATGATTCCCAACGAGAATATTTCAAGTATGCATCAATGCCAAGAGTAGATATGATAAACTACATTAAGGAACTTAATATTAAATATGGATTTGCTGATCCAGAAATTCAAGCATATTTTGATGAAGATGGCAAGCTTCCAAGATTTGAAAACGACAATGATGCTCCTTGTTATGGATGTGAAAATATCCTGACAGTTGAAATAATAGAACCTATTGAGAACCAAACAGAAATTTCTGAGAAAAAAATACCACCTACTGAGAAAAAAACGGAACCTACTGAGAAAAAGATCACAAAAATTATTGATGTTACACCCCAAGAACCAAACAATGAATTAAAAGTTCTAAATGAAAGATTATCAGAACTAAGAGCAGAATTTTTAAAGTCTACTGACTTTAACCAGAAAAAAGTTCTTGTTGATTCATTAAATGATACTGTAAAAAAAATCCAGAACCTCAAATATTAAAATAAATTTTCTAAATGATTATTTTCTATAACCACATTAATCGATTTTATCCATATTAGGCATGAATTTTCCACCAAAGCTATTATTTTACATTCTTCATTAATTTTATTATGGAAATATCTGTGGATCAAATGTATCAAATAGAAAATAACGGGCATAAGATGGGATTTTTGAAAAAGTTTATGATGGAAAATGCAGGGGCTGCTGCTGTAAAAAAATTATCAGAAAAATTTGAACTTGAAAAAAAGAAAATTTTGATTTTTGCAGGATTGGGAAATAATGGTGGAGATGGCCTAGTAATGGCTAGACATCTTTCTGGTTTTGGTTCTTTGGTAACTGTGGTATTACTGGGGTCTCCTGAAAAAATTAAAACTGAGGAAAGTTCTTGGAATTGGTCCATATTAGAGAAGATGCCTTCTGTGAAATTGATTTCAGGAGAGGTTGAAAGTTTTAACTTTGATCCAGACATTGTAGTCGATGGAATTTTGGGTACAGGAATATCAGGAAATATCAGAGAACCATTTGCCTCGGCAATAAATTACGTAAATGAATTGCAGTGCTTTAAGATTGCAGTAGATGTTCCTTCTGGCTTAAATCCTGAAACAGGGGAGACAGCAAATATTTTTGTAAAATCTGACATGACTGTTACATTTCATAAAATGAAAAAAGGCATCCCAAAAAGAAAAGATCTTACAGGGGAACTTTATGCTGAAAAAATAGGAATTCCACCAGAAGCGGAGGTAGGAATACTATGAAAGTTCATCAAATCCAAGTTGGTAACATGCAAAACTTTACCTACGTTGTTGAAGATGATGTAACCGATGAAGGAATCATAATTGATCCTTCATGGGATCTTGACAAGATTGAAGAAGTAATACAGAGAAACAATTTGAAAATAAAATACATTGTAAATACTCACCATCATTTTGATCATACGTTGGGAAATGAAGCAATGGCAAAATCAACTGGCGCTAAAATTATTCAACACGAAGAATCTGAGTTAGAAAAAGATATTTCAGTTAAGGATGGCGATGAAATAATTTTCGGAAAATCCAAATTAAGTATTTTGCACACCCCTGGTCATTCTAAGGATAGTATATGCTTAATTGGTGATGGCAAAATATTTTCTGGTGATACGCTTTTTGTGGGAAATTGTGGAAGAATTGATCTACCTGGAGGTAGTGCAAAAGAGCTCTATCATAGTCTTTTTGATACACTTTATTCTTTAGATGAAAATTTGATACTTTATTCTGGGCATAATTATGGCATGTCTTCTACTTCTACAATTGGACAAGAAAAAATTACAAATCTTGTATTGCAAAGAAGAACTGAAGAAGAGTTCTTAGATATGATGGGGCAGTGAAGTGATTGAATGATTTCGAATTTTTTGGAAATATCAAAAGAGCTGAAGAATTTGTTGATAGAATAAAAAATAAAAATTTTTTATTTTCCCTGGTAATTTCGTACACTGAAACATGTGAAATTCCAGGAATAACTTTTGCAGGTGCAAATACAGATTTGATCAAATATACTCCTCCGGCAGATGCTGAGTATCTTTACTATGGAAATTGTAAATCCATTAAAACAATTCCAATGACTCCAGATGGGAAACCTACGCCTGCTCTTCTTACAAAAACTTCGCTTGAATCCTCTAGTATTCCTCATGTGGTAATCAATGCTGGAAGTAAAATTCCTCCCCAACTACCCTTTATCCAAACTGGTTTACCTTCGGGAGAAAATATTTCAATTACTCCTGCAATGAGTGACTCTCAAGTATCTCAAGCAATTGATTATGGACGAATTGTTGGAAGGACATTAGCATCCATAAGTGATTGCTTAATAATTGGCGAAAGCATTCCTGGGGGAACTACAACAGCACTTGCAGTTTTGAGGGCTCTGGGGTATCAAGCAAAAGTTAGCTCTAGTATTCCTACCAATCCAGTTATTTTAAAGAATCAAATCGCCGGAATGGCGCTAGAAAGATTAGATTCTGAAAATCCATATCATATTATTGCTCAGGTGGGAGATCCAATGATTCCATTTGTGACTGGCATGTTAAGTACAGCTTCTGAAATTAATCCTGTAATGTTAGCAGGTGGAACTCAAATGGCAGCAGTTTTAGCTCTTGCTTCTAAAATTGGTTTTAACGAAAAAAATACTGCAATTGGGACTACGTGTTACATATCAAATGATAAAAGTGCAAATTTCAAATATCTAATTTCAGAAATTGCTGACATTCCTGCAATATCTGTAAATCCTCAATTAGAAAAATCAAAAATTTCTGGCCTTAGGGCATTTTCGGAGGGTTTTGCAAAAGAGGGCGTTGGTGCAGGGGGAAGTATTATCGCATCACTAGTAAAAAGTAAAAACAATTCGTCAAAATTCCTTGAATTGGCCGAAGATGAGTATGATAGAATCACTACTTCACGGTAACAGATTTTGCTAAATTCCTTGGATAATCTGGATCAGATTCCTTTTCCAATGCAGCATAGTAGGAAAGTAATTGAATTGGAATGGTCTCACAAATAGCATAAGTTAATTCATCTGTTTTTGGCAGCTTAACCCAAAAATCATAAACTTCACTGTTCTTATCAGAAATTCCTATTATTTTTGCGCCCCTGGCCTTGATTTCTCTTGCACTCATTAGTGTATCATGATAAGTTGAATCGTCAGGGTTGATAATAATTACAAAGACATTTGAATCCATCAATGCCAAAGGACCATGTTTTAATTCTCCACCAGCAATTCCTTCTGCGTGAATATATGTAAGTTCTTTAATTTTTAATGCTGATTCGATGGCAATTGGATAATGAATTCCTCTTCCCAAAACATAGATGTCTGAAA
This sequence comes from Nitrosopumilaceae archaeon, assembly GCA_028279545.1. Classification (GTDB taxonomy): domain Archaea; phylum Thermoproteota; class Nitrososphaeria; order Nitrososphaerales; family Nitrosopumilaceae; genus Nitrosomaritimum. The sequence continues at coordinate 21,894 of JANQNN010000035.1, read as the reverse complement.
TTCCTTTAATCTCATTGGCAAGTTTTTTTATCTCGTTATGTTCTTCAAGAATTTTGGAAATAGAAGTTGAGATTTCTTGAAAATTTATTTCAATTTTTTCAATGCTTAATTCTTGAATAATTTTATACAAAATTATTAATTGAGATGTAAAGCTCTTGGTAGCAGCCACACCTATCTCTGGACCACAATTCATTCCAATTACAATATCAGATTCTCTAGCCAAAGTTGAGGTTAATGAATTAATTATGGAGATAATTTTACAATTGGCTTTTTTTGCAATATTTACTGCTTCTAGTACATCGGCACTTTCGCCGCTTTGTGAAATTGCAATTAAAATTGAATTAGGCTCTATACTATCTGGTGAAAATTGCATTTCACTTGCTATGATGGATTCAGTTTTTATTTTTGCATATTTTGAAAATAGATATTTTGCCACCAATGAAGCATTATAACTTGTGCCACTTCCAGTAAGGTAAACATTTTTTGCATGTTTAAGATAATCTGAAGATACCTTGATGGCATCTTGAGTGTTTTCTCCTGCCTTGAAAATTGTTTCTGGTTGCTCTGAAATCTCTTTTAATGTAAAATGAGCATAATCTCCCTTGTAAACATCTGCAAATTCTTTGGACACTTTGGTGATTTGTGGTTTAATTTCTTTCCCACTGAAATCAAAAATTTGCATATTTTTTTGATCAATTAAGACAAATTGCCCATTATCAATATACACAGCATCATCTGTCTGTTCAATAAATCCTAAGACATCACTTGAAAGAAAGTAATTCTCTTTTCCTACACCAATAATAAGGGGCTCATGAAATCTTGCTGCTGCTAGTTGACCATCTTCAAACATTGCTATGAAAGAATAATGACCTCGTAATTCAGAAACTGTGGTTATCATAGTTTCTTTTACATTCTTTGAAACATTGTAATTTTTTTGTAAAAGATTTGCTATTACCTCACTGTCTGTTTCACTTTTAAAATCATATCCATCCTTCTTTAGTTGTTCCTTTAATTCCTCAAAATTTTCAATAATTCCATTATGCACAATAGCAATTTTTCCTGAATTACTTGGATGGGGATGAGCGTTTGTATCAGTAACTTTTCCATGAGTGGCCCACCTAGTATGGCCTATTCCAGTTTTTCCTGGGAGATCCTCAAGATTCATCTTTGAATTAACATCAGCAACCTTTCCAACTCCTTTCTTAACACCGATTTGGTTTTCTGATTCAGTAGCAACTCCAACACTGTCATAACCTCTATACTCCATACGCCTTAATCCTTTGACTATGACTGGAGCCGCACTTTCATTTCCTGAATAACCAATAATTGAGCACATAATTGATCTACTTCTAATTAACGGGTTATTTTATTGATTAGTTTAATTTTGTAACTTGTAGATTGAAAAGTTTTCATTCTTTTTTCTCAGATTCATCTGCTTTGGGTTCTGAATTGTCTTTTGCGGGATTTTCATTCTTTGATTCATCGATTTTATTTGAGGGTTCAGTTTGATTTTCTGCTGTATCCTCTGAGATATTTTCAACATTCTGTTCAACGTTTGTTTGTGATTCTTTGTTTTTTTCTAAAATTTCTGGGATTTTTGATTCTGGAGAAAATTTGATTTGTTCTTCTTCATTTTTGGTAACTGTATAAGAGGGTATGTCTACTACTCTATCTCCAATCATAATATGACCATGAACAACTGCTTGTCTTGCTTGATAGGGGGTTTTAAAACCAAATTTTTTAAAAACCAATGTTTGCAATCTTCTTGTCAGCAAATCGTTAACTTCAAGGTTTAAAACATCATCTAAAGTAGCATCGTTTGAAACTAATCCTATCCTAGCTAAAGATTTCATTAGGATAGGTTCTTTTTCATCTCGGATATCCTGTTGTAAGGCCAAAAGAGATCTTGCTTGGTGTCTAACATCAGATAATTTGGTATGAGCTTTCCATAATTCTTTTTTTGTTCGTAAACCAAAGGTTCCAAGAGTTTTCAACTCTTCCATTTTCAAATCATAGTTTAATGGACGCTTTGGTTTTCGCCAAGCTTTACGTGGATATTTAGGATCTCCCAGTTAAATCACCTATTCTTTTTTCTCCGTTGTTTCCTTTTTTTCTGCTGCAGGTGCTGGTGTTGCTGCTGGTGCAGCTGCTTCTCCAGTTGGAGCTGCTATTGCTTGTGGTCCAGATGATTTTGCTGGAGCTACTTTTCCTCCTTTGGCAACTCCCACTGCACCACCTTTTCTACCTGTACATCTAGTTCTTTGACCCCTTACTTTTAATCCATACAAATGTCGGTATCCTCTCCAACTATTGGTTACCCTTTCTCTTTCAATATCATTTCTTAATGTAAAGTCTATATCCGAAGTTAAATTATGAATATCCTTTCCAGTTTCAACATCTTTTCTCCTATTAAGAAACCATGAAGGAAAACTTGAAGAAGGTGGATCTTTAATTAATTTTTCAATTGCTTGAACATCTGATTCACTCAAATAACCAACATTGGTGTTTGGATTAATTTTTAATTTGTCAAGGATGGCAGTAGCAAAATTAAACCCTATTCCTTTGATCTGAGTTAATCCAATAGTAATCTTCTTTTCTCCGGGAATATCATTCCCTACTATCCTTACAATGTGATTATATTCCTGACTACTCAAGTATTCAAAAATTCTAGATTCCCCCGATAAAAACCATGCTAGCCACCTTTTTTCGTTTGGTACCATAATATTGTAAAAAAAGTATAGACTCAAAATACCACACATATTTTGATTCCAATCCTTTTGGTAAATTGACAAAAAATGACTTATTTTATGAGAGTCTAGTTATTGCTTAATTTGAAATTTAAATTTCTATGCAAAGTCTGAATCTTGGGTCCAATTCTTTCCTTGGATATTCCATTTACTGCATTTACAGCATTTTTTTACTCCAATTTTAGGGTCTATATCAATACAAAAACAATGAGCCCCTTTACCAGAGGGATCTTTTTGGCATAATTCCTGCATTAATACCAATACGGCTTTTTTCTTAATATTTTATTTGATGAATGTTCATTTTTTTGGATCTAGGCTCTATTCCGTATTTTTTCCATGATAAATTTATTAGGTTTTATCAGACCAAAAATTTTGATGAGCAATTCCTTTGATAGAGAAAAAGTTCTAGAAGTAATGTTTGATCCCATCACATCAACGATAATAGCAGAATTAGAAGATGGAGAAAAAAACTCCTCATATCTTGCTGAAAAATCATCTCTTTCTGAAGAGGATATCAATGAAAGACTTTCGTATTTAGTTGCCCATGGGTTTATTGTTGAAAAAAGTATTGATGAAAAAAAAATTTATTCTGCAGATAAGAACAAACTAACTAAAGTAATAGAAAATGATGATAATTTTGGCGCTGCAATTGAAGGACTAGAAAAATTGGATAGTTTTCTCAACTAACTTTTCTTCTACGGTTAATTATTAGAAAGATAGCTAATCCAATCATTCCAAACAAACCCATCATTAAAACAATAATAGAAATTAAGTTCAATGACATCTTTCCTGAATCTGGTTCAGAGCCAATCACTGCAAATATTTTTACCATTTCTCCTCGGTTTTCAATAATCAATTTGTAAGTTCCAGAGGAACGAATTTCAAAATTTCCTTCAAATACTTCCTGACTTAATCGTTGTTGCTCAATTGCTGAGTTGAATGGATCAATTATGGTTGCGTAGATTTCTGCCTTTTCAAATTCTGTTATTTGCACAGCATAGATTCCTGTTTGAGATTCTTTGTTATCAAGCTCAATTTCTATTTCAAAGTCTTGTCCTAAGAAAACTTCTCCTTCTCCTTGATTAAGATCTTCAAAAATTAGTAAATTTCCATAAACTGATAAAATTATTCCAATTCCAATTAGACTGCCAACAATGGCTAAAAATATTCCAGTTTTTTTCATTCTTTTCAAATCAAAGCTCTTTAGTTTAAACCTAATTTTTTCTCTATTTCCCAAATTTAAAATAAAAAAAATCTATCAAGCTGTGTAATGGTGTATTTTTTCCTGTCCACTATTTGTAAGATTTAAGTCTCCTTGATCACCCATTTCTACAAATTTTTTATTCAGTGCAAAATCACATACTTTGTTTGAATATTCAATTGTCCATCCCAAGTCGTTTGCAATACTAGAGGAATCTATTTTTCGATGTAACTTAAATTCATCTTGCATATGGGTTAACAAGATAACAACATCTAGATCAAACCGCTGTTTTGATATGCGTCTCCATCTGCTTATGAGTCCCCTGTTTGGGGCAAATACCCAAATTAAACCGAATACAGCACCAGCCATTGTTGCCATAGAGCCTGCTATCGAAACATCAACCAAAATAGCAAAAAGGTATCCTGAAACCGCACTAATGATTCCAAATGAAACTGACAATAAAATCATCTTGGATAATTTGTCTGTTAGAAGATAAGCCCCAGCAGCAGGAACTATAAAAAATGCAATAACCAAAATTGCGCCAACAGATTCAAAGGCAACCACAGCAGTTGTTGCTACCATTATCATCAACAGATAATGAATAAGCACTGGCATTAACCCAACACTTACAGCAAGCGATGCATCAAAGGTACTAATTTTTAGTTCTTTGTACAGAATCGCAATAAAGGAAATATTTGCAATTGCTAAACTACCAAGAACCCAAAGAGATTTGGAACCAATGTTAATTTCGTCTAAATACAATGTATCAAATGGAACAAACTCAATTGAACCATACAGCACATGTTGGGCATCAATGTGTACATTACCCGCCTGTGTGACCAGTATTACCCCAATTGCAAAAAGAAATGGAAAAACAATACCAATTGAACTGTCTTGCTTTAGTTTACCTGTTCGATATAGTAGTTCCACTAGGGATACTGTAAGGATTCCAGCTAAAACTCCTCCAACAATTACCGGTACAGTTTCCCTTCCTCCAACAGTAAACACAGCAATAACAATTCCCAATAACACAGAATGGCTTATTGCATCAGACATCATTGCCATCTGCCGTAATACTAAAAATGCACCTATTGAAGCACAATTTGCTGCGACCAACACTGCGGTTCCTATAATTATTAAATCGCTTGAAATTTTTAATCGCCTCTTGGTTTTCCCTTACCTGAAATGTTGGGGATTTGGTCTGAGTTGTTTTGAAATTGTTTTCTCCTTCTAATAAACTGGAATAGGAATCCTTGCTTAGGAGAAAATACCAAAGAGATTCCCAAAATAGCAGTAATGGTAATCACAATAACAGGTCCTGTGGACATACCCTCTGTGGTACTACTAATCATAGAACCAATTATTCCACTTAAGCCTCCAAAAACTGCAGAAAGAATTAACATATTTTTAAGACTGGAAATCCATTGTTTAGCTGCTGCTGCTGGGGCTATTAGCATTGCAACCATTAACACCACTCCTACCGTGTGCAAACCAATGACAACTGCAACAACTATTACCGATGTTAGCAAAGCACTAAGGTATTTTGTTGGAAAACCCAAACTCTGACCAAAGGAACTATCAAATGTTGCAATTTTGAATTCTTTGAAAAATATTATTAGAACCACAAAACAACCTGCCGCTAAAATTCCTAAATTTATTACATCTTTCTCAATTAGGGCAGCTGCTTGTCCGAACAGAAATCTATCTAGACCTCCTTGACTTGCTCCACCAATACTTTGTAAATATGTAAGAAAAACAATACCAAGACCAAAGAAAACTGATAGGGTTATTCCAAGGGCTGCATCCTGTTTAATTCTTGTAGTACTTGTAATTGCTAAAGTTACAATCCCTCCAAACCACGCAAACACAGCAGCACCCAACATTAAAAGAAGAGAGTCTTTTGTTCCAGCTAATAGATAAGCAATTCCAATACCAGGCAAAGCTGCGTGAGATAAAGCATCTCCGAACAAGCTTTGTTTTCGTAATACAGTAAAACATCCTAAGGCTCCACTAGTTATTCCTAAAATAGCTGAGCCAAGAGCTACGTATCTTAAGGTATAATCAGTGAAAATTCCAAGGAAAACTGAAAATATTTCTTCAAGAACCATTTTGACATCTTGTCACATGTTACCCAAGAGAAACCCGTTGTTTCTCCCGATAGGTTTTATCCAAATTATCTTTGGTAAACACCTCTTTAATGGGACCTGAACCCACCAAGTTTCTGTTAAGCATTACCACCCAATCAAAATACTTGTCAACCGTTTGAAGATCATGATGAACCATTACGATGGTATTTCCTTCTTTTCTGAGGTCCTCAAGTATTGATAAAATGGTCTCCTCTGTTATGGCATCAACTCCGTTTAATGGCTCATCCATGAGGTAAATTTGAGGATCCTGTGCTAAAGCTCTTGCAACAAAAACTCTTTGTTGTTGACCTCCTGATAATTGCCCAATTTGTCTGTCTGTGTATTCTTCCAGACCAACCTTTGCTAGGCATTCTCTTGCTTTATCTCTTGTTTGAGAATTGGGCCGGCGTAACCATCCAAGTCTTCCATAAAGCCCCATTTCTACAACGTCTAAGGCATCAGTAGGAAAATCCCAATCAACTGATCCTCTTTGAGGAACATAAGCCACCTTTCTTCTCTGGCTGGAATATGGTTTACCATAAACACTTACTTTGCCTGCAGTAATAGGAACCAGACCCATTATTGCTTTAATCAAAGTCGATTTACCTGCGCCATTTGGACCTACTATTGCAATCATCTTTCCTTCAGGAAAATTAAGATCTATATTCCACAATGCTGGTTCTGTGCGATAAGTAACAGAAAGATTCTTTATCTCAATTGGGGATGTTTTTGTCAAATCCTTTTGGCCTGATTTCAGTTCCATCATTTTAGTGCCTCCACAATTGTATCAACATTATGGATGAAGGCTCCAAGGTAGGTTCCTTCATGAGTCCCTTTTTCTCCTATTGCATCTGAAAATAATTCTCCTCCAATTACAACATCATGTCCTTTATCTTGAACTGCAGCTCTTAGTGCTTCAATTGTTGCAGGAGAAATAGATGTTTCAACAAAAACTGCTTTAATTTTTCTCTCAGCTATTTCGTCAGCTAAATTCTGAATCTCTCTTATTCCAGCTTCACTATCTGTACTCCAACCCTGTATTGCCATTTCCTCTAAACCATAAGCATTTCCAAAATATTGAAAAGCATCATGAGCAGTTACAAGTACTTTCTGTTCTTTAGGAATAGCATTAATCTTTTCCAAACTTTCTTCATTAAGTTCAATTAAGGAAGAAAGGTATTTTTCAAGATTCTCCTCAAATATTTGAGAATTTTCAGGATCATATTCACTCAACCCCTTTTTCACAACCTTTGCTGCATCCATCCAAAGTTCAGCATTCCACCAAATATGAGGATCAAAATGACCTGCTGTATCTAGACTAAGAAGTGATTCCGTTGGAATATTTTCAGAAACTGCCCAGACTGCAGTTCCTTCTCTTCCTATTTTAACAAAAATGTCACCCATTTTTCCTTCCAAATCTAGTCCATTGTAAAATACAATATCTGCATCCTGAAGTTTCTTTACATCACTTGCACTTGGACGATATAAGTGAGGGTCAACTCCAGGCCCCATCAACCCAGTGACCAAAACACGGTCTCCTCCAATATTTTCCACAAGATCCGTTATCACATTTGTCGTTGTGGTTACCATAATTTTACCAGAATCACTTACAGGATTTTCTACATCCATCTTGGTTGTCTTATTAGCATCTTCATTATTCTGGATTAAAACCGTTGAAGAAATTCCAGCTATTACTACCACAATTGCCATAGCAGCTACCAAAATTGATTTTTTCATTCCCAGTAAGTAAATCACAAATTTGACTTATTTAAATTTAGACTAAGCTAACTTTATTAGTCTGATGCAAATTTACAAAGCTTCTTTAACTAACATTTCATTTGAACAAAAACATTGATTTATGAAACTCCAAGAAAAGACCAGGTTTTAATTTTAAAAACAAAATGAACTTTTTTAGCTCCTTGTTTGGTTTTGGGTTTTAGTGATATGCTATTCTTTTATTATCCTTGTTACTTGCATTTTGGTGTAAAATTCAAATTGGCTCAGGATGAATAGTTATAACTGCATTTTGAATCTCGGCTCGAATTAAATGTTCAATTTCTGAAGTTAAATCATGGACTTTTTCAATTGACAAGTTCTGATCAAAAGAGCAATCAATATCTATTTTGAGAATATTTTCAAAATTTAATGAAATAATACGACCTATTTTTTTTATCTCTGGATATTTTTTTAAAATATTTTTTATTTTCTCTTCTGCAATTTTATCTTCTAAATTAAAATTTTCAGGAACAGCTAAAAAAGGCTCTAAATGTATCGTTACGTGTTCAATCTCGGGTATATTTTCTTGAATTTTTTTTTCAACATTTTCGGAAATTTTATGAGCCAAATATAGATTAATTTCTCTATCCACCATTACATGAAGATTAGAATATGTTTTTCCCAGTGACTTATGAGTTATTACATTATGAACCTCTTTAACCCCCTCAATGTTTTTTGCTATATCATAAATTTTTGAGTCTGGTGGAACATTTTCCCATGTGGGTTCAAAATGAATTGTAATAGAGGAATTTGGAATTTCTTCGGTTATATTTTTTTCAACTCTACTACTAATTTCATGGGCTTTATCAAAACTTGTATCTCCTCTAATTAGTATGGTAACATCTGCAAAAATTGTATCCCCAGATCTTCTCATCAATATTGACACAACATCTATCACATCTTTGGTATCTTTAGTAATTATCCTTGCTTTTTTTACCAACTCAGGAGAAATAATATCTGTTAAATCTTGGGAAGTTTTATAAATTAATTTTAAACTTAATACCACTAATACAATCCCTAAAATTAAAGCAGCAATAAAATCGCCACTATAGAAACCATATGTTACTAAAATAATTCCTATAATTGCAACAAGAGTGGATCCTAAATCTAAAAAGGCGTGATAAAAATCTGCTTTGAGTGTGGTTCCTCCAATTTTTGCAATTGATCTCTTTAGTAAAATAATTCTAAAAATATCAATTCCTATCGTATACAATCCTCCAATAATTGCAAACATTCCGGGGAGAATATTGGGAGGTGGGCTTTGTAACCGATTTACAGATTCATAAATAAAAAAAATCGCAATTAAAAATATTGCAATTCCTCCAATTAGTCCCCCTAAGGATTCAATTTTTCCATGGCCATAGGTATGTTCTTCATCAGGTGGTTTTATTGCCATTCTAGCTGCTAATAATAAAATGAGAGTTACTACGCTGTCTAGCAAAGCGTGAATGCTGTCTGTTATTAAACCCAAACTGTTTGAATAAAGTCCAAAAATTAGTTCAACCAAAAATGCTGAAAAAATTGCAAAAAGAGATATTTGCAGAACTTTGGACCTTTGAACAAACAATTCCATTTATTCCAGTTGTAACAGCCATCTAATACAGGTATCCAAAAAGGAGCTTTTATCCGACAAGATTATTTGGTATTAGTTTTAGTTTTGATTTATCATGCGTAAAAAAACTGTATTTCTTTTAGCTTTTTCACTTTTTTTCCTCATACCTATTTCTCAAGCTGATGCAGCAAGTAATCCCAATCTTTCTGTCTCTGCTGAGAATGTAAAATTTGATAACCATTTTTCGGGGTCAATGGTTGTTGAAGTTGTTATTCGAGATTCCAGTATTAATGATACCGACGAAGGAAAAGGAGAGCCGGATGTTACAATAAATGGAAAAAATCTTAGAATGGTTCAGGCAACTGATGGAAACTGGTATGCTTACTTTGCAAATTCTGATAAAGCAAAAGCAGCCGATTCAACAGTAGAACTTGATGGTGAAGGACTTGATTTCGGCGTTTTTTGTGGCAGGGATACTAGTTCTTTGGGAATTGATCTTTCTGAAACTGATGGTGTGGCAGTTCCTCGTTCAGGTGGTTTGACTGGTTTTACGAATGGACAAGTTTCTTTTAGTTCCTGCACAGGGACTCCAACCAATTCTGATAATCTAAATAATGTTGTAAGGAAGGCAAAATCAATAAACACAAACCCAAGTATTTCACCAGGGCAAATAGGCTTACACCCAAATGCTTGGCCTTTAATTCAACTTTTTTCATTTAATGATGTAACGATTCAATACAACCCTGGTGGACCTACTCAACAAGTTGATCTTGAATACGATGAAATTCCAAACATTCTAGTAGAACTTGATCGAGAAACCTATCCTCAAAATTCTGAGGTATTTGTAACTATATCAGATGTTCAATTAAACCAAGACCCAACTGATGAAGATTCATGGACATTTAACATTAATTCACCAAACTCGGTTTTTTATCAAGCCTTTGATAGTTCAGGAAGAAGTTCAGCAAATGGAAACCTGGGTTTGGTTGATTTAAAACCTCATCTTTCTAATTTGGGATTTGAAGATAATGGACTTTTATCGATTGACCTACAAAATGTAATGGAATTAAAATCAAATCAAGATCAACCAAGTACCTCTGTAAATAATGGGGGAAGCCAAATCTATTCTCAAATTATAACTTTGGTTGAAAATGGACCTTATTCTGGAGAATTTGATAATGTTGATGACCAAGACCAATCCACTATAAAAATTCTAAACAATGCCCCAAGAGGAGAAACTGGAAGGATTGAATACAATGATCAACTAATATCTGTCCTTACAGGATTTTCAACTGGAGGGGTTTCTTTGGGAGATGAACCCGTTATCCGAATTGGGAATGGGTCTACCTTGAAAGCTGGAACAGAAGTTCCAATAATTTTAGAAGATAATGACCAAAATTTCAATTCAGGTTCAAGAGACAATCTGGATGTCTTTAGAGAGTCTGCTATAATTCCAACTTTAGAAATAGGGGATCCAATTACCCTTGAAAATTCTAGTAACGTTCAATTTTTCACAGATTCAGTTGATACAATTGGCGTAGTTTCAAATTCAAATGTTCCTGATAGGCATTCTGATAGGTTAATTGTTGACACCTCAAATTTGGCCAATGGAAAATTCGAGAAGGTCTCTTTTAATCTTGGAATAACTGCATCGAAACTAAAAACATCATTAATAGATAATTCAGCCTCAAGTTCATTTGGAACAAATTGGGTTAATTTTGATTTTAGATCTTTTTCAAATGATCTTGGTGTAAACGATTTTTCAGACACTACTGTTGAATTATCTTTTGGAAGCTTGGGTTCATCACCTATAACGATAATAAATCCAGGTCAATTCTCATCAAGTGGGTTTGTTCAAATTCCTGATTCAACAACAAAAGAAATTTTTTCAAAAAGTGGCTCAGTATTTTTAACCATCAATTTTGATTCATCTAATGATGATACGGTTGTTGGAATGATTTCAAATGAAACTAATAGTCAACCAATTGTTTTTGATTTCTTTTCTTTTGGACTAGTTGGTAACCAAGATGTTAATAATTCAATTTATAGATTTGAATTGGAGGAAACAAGTGATAATTCCTCCAAATTTGAGGGAACCGTAGAATACGCTGTAACAAACCAATTAAATATTTTAGATCCTAGTTTTATCCGGTCAATTGCCACCATTGATGATGAAATAAAGTTTCTAGTAACTGATAGGTTAATTGATGAAGAGGGTATTTCAATTAATTATTCTGATTTGGCTGAAGTTGGTGTTGTTGTTACAACTTCAGCAAAATCTGACATAACCACAAATTCTGGTATAGTTTCATTGGACGCCAAGACATATAGATTTGGCCAACCCGTTACATTTACCTTAAACGATCCCGACCTAAATCTAAAAAGTGATGTAATTGATTCCTATCATGTAATTAATGATCCATTCTCTCCAAATGTAGATACCGTAGGAAAGGACGGCAATATTTTATTGGAAATTCTGATAAAAGATATTCGTTACAAACGATGTACAATAAATGGCGTTGAATATGGCGGTTTAGCTTCTACAGGTTTTAGTCTGGTGGAAACTGGAACCTCTTCAGGAATTTTTAAAGGCATTTTTAAAATGCCTTCACAAATATGCGATAAACAGGGAACAAAATTAATTTCCGCAGCTGGAGGGAGTTTGGATGCCAAATATTATGACGCTCGGGATGCTTCCGGAGAATCAAATATTTTTAGTCTTTCTAGCAATAAAAAACCAACACAATATTCAAGCCAACCTGAATTAAGTCTAAAAGAAATAATTGCTCCTTCAGAAGGTAAAATTGAAAATATTGTTTTATCGGGCAATGTTCCAAATCATAAAGTAGGAAAACCCCTTATCGTTAATTTGGTTCAACCTGATGGGGTAACTCAAAAATTTTCTGCTACTTTGACAAGTAGTGGAAATTATAAAGGGATGATTTCAATTGATGAATTTTCCTTAACAGGAAATTATGAAATTTATCTAACACATGACAATGTAAATGTGGGAGATACTTCTTTTACTGTTTTACATCAAAGTGTTCCTACTTGGTTTAAAAATAATGTAAAAGAGTGGTTATCCGGCGAAATTACTCATAAGGAATTTGTGGATAGTTTGGAGGATTTAATTGAAAAAGGAATTGTAAAAATTCCTTCAACTGAAAATTCATTATCAGAAGTCCTTATTCCAGACTGGATAAAAATAACAGCAAAGTGGTGGGCAGAAAATCAGTTCTCTGATGATGAATTTTTGTCAGCAATTGAGTTCTTAGCCAAAAAAGGAATAATTCGAATATGACGGGTCAATTTTTCTTTTATTTAATACATAAATACCCTCAGGCCTGATTCAAAATGAAAATGAGGCTAGTCGGTTTTCTTGCATTTGCAATTTTATCATTATCAATTATCTCTTTTGGGTTTCTAAATTCAGCGTCGGCTGATTCTCATAACATTCCACCTATTTCGGCAAAAACCGAATTACCATCTTACGAAAATGGTGATAGAGTCTATGTAGATGGATCTATCAGAGATTTTGATCCTGATATTCATTCTAACACTGCTTTGACCTATCGGCTTTTAGATCCTAGTGACAATATAGTAACCATTGGTCAGGAACTACCAAACTCTGATGGTTCATTTTCCTTTAATTTTGTTGCAGGCGGAACTTACTTTAAGGAAAATGGAGACTATGCAATTCAATTATTTTTTGGGGCTATAACAGGTGAGGCAACTATGTTATACACAGGAGGGATCTTTGAACCTTCATTACAACCTCCAACCGAACCAGAACCTCCAACCGAACCAGAACCTCCAACCGAACCAGAACCTCCAACCGAACCAGAACCTCCAACCGAACCAGAACCTGATCCTGAACCCGAACCAGTTTGTGGTCCAGGAACTGAATTAATTAATGGAAAGTGTGAAGTTAAAGATTCATCTGGTGGTGGCTGCCTTATCGCAACTGCTGCATATGGAACAGAACTTGCACCACAAGTTCAGTTCTTAAGAGAAATTAGGGACAATACTGTAATGAGCACCCAATCTGGTACAGCATTTATGACTGGATTTAACAACCTATACTATTCATTCTCTCCAACAATTGCTGATATGGAAAGGGCAAACCCTGCATTCCAGGAAGCAGTGAGATTATTTATCACTCCTATGATTTCCACTTTGTCAATAATGACGTTAGCCGAAGACGGAAACGAAAGTCAAGTATTAGGGTTGGGAATTTCTGTTATTGCACTTAATTTGGGATTATATATTGCTGCACCAGCAACTATTGGATTTACAATTCATAGAAAATTCAAATCCAAAAATTAATTCCTCTAATCTAAACTAAAATTTTTAATCTTTTTTTATATTTTGAAAAAAATAACCGGAATTTTTTAAAAAAATAATTGATCGCAATTGGCAAGATAAAAAACAAAATTAAGAATTTGTCCAAATTAATGAGTTACTTTTTTAAATTTCCTTGATCCTTTTTTTTCAAAATTTTTCTTTAAGTTATTATACTAAAAGGGATATGTAAATTTAATGGAGATAGAATATGAGGAATTTGATTCCATTGAAGATGTTTTTATGTATATGTCATCTGCAGCACCTCCCATGAAAAACACAATGCCAGTAAATTCGTACAAAGGTTATGTTATGTCATTTATTCCATTAAGCTCATCTGCAAATGAGACATATCTGATGATTTATGCCAAAGGAACTTTAGACCCAGGAATTTATGAATTTGATTTTACTACAAAATCATTCAAAAAAGTAGATTCGATTGAAAGAGCCGACAAAAGTTATTTTGTATCTTTAACTCCCAAGAGAAATACAATTGCTGATTATGCAATTGAGAAATTATAGTTTCTTCGTTTGAATTTTTGGAACAGATACTGATCTAGCTCTTGAGTATTTGTCAATTATTTCATCTGGTGTTCGCCCATTAAATAGATCCTTACATAAACCTCGAAGGTACCTCATTATAGCCCATGTTCCAGCTTTAAGGATTCCATACATGAATACTTTCATGGGAGGACCATATGTTTTGTTCCTTAGAATAATTGGAATAATATCATTAATTACACGAAGATTATTTTCCCAACATCTCCAAAATAAGGTAAATTGAGCTTCATTCAAATTTCCAAAATGCATTGAGTTTTTTTCACTGAAGTCTTGATAAAGCAAAGGAGCAACTAAACCTCTAAAATTCATTTCCCTGAAGTCACTAATCATATCTATTGTATGTTGAATATCATCAGGCGTTTCATCGGGCCACCCTATGATTATAGTTGCAGCTGGAAACCAATGATTTTCATTTAAAATCCTAGCTCCCTCTCTAACAACGCTACCCCACTCATCCGGAGAAAATGGTTTAGTTTTTACACCAAGGTGTTTTTTAACCAAATTTGGTGCAACTGTTTCAATTCCTAAATTGGTAGCAAGCCATCTACCAGTTTGATCTTGTCGATTTATTTTTGAAATATCTTGCATTAATTTTTCATCTGCTGCAACTGCCGAGAACGTCATATGTGTTGTTCCTACAAAATTTGCCCCTAAACCCTTTAATCCTTTCCACAATTCTGTAATCGCATCGTAATTGGGAACAAATTCACGATTATCACATCCATATAGTAACATTTCATCTGAATGCAACCAAATTGAATCAAATCCATAATCTAAATTGATTTTTGCTTCATGTTGCAATCTCTCTAAAGGAAGATCTTTTTTGGATCTTTTATTTACATCACAAAAGTCACATCCTCTACCACAACCTCGCATTGCTTCAATTAAGGAATTAATTGTTGGACCCTCAATAATTGGAATATTTTGTATATTCCTTACAAAGCAGTGCATCAATTCTGGAGCATCTCCTTTTTCTAAATCATGAAACAAATCTAATGCTAACTCATCTGCTTCTCCCACAACAACAGTATCAATTCCATGAATTTTCATTCTATCTGACTTTGCTAATTCCCATGCACCATTTCCACCAACCACAACTTTGAAATCATATTTCTTTTTAAGCTGGATAATATTTGCACACATTTTTTTGAATTTCATTGCAACATAGGATAATTTTTCTGGTGACATTGTGGTGGTTACAGGTGCCATACCAAGAGGATCCATAACATTAATGCCAACAACTTTAGTGTCTGAGCCAATTGATTTTTCTAACATTTCTGGATTTGCAACAAAAACTTCGTCTCTTTGATAACCTTGCAATAAAGAACTTTCAACTCTTCTTAGACCCACCTGTGCCACTTTGGCCTCACCTGTTTTTGGGTCTGTTTCAACAGCAGGGCAAAAAACTTTGTCAAATACCCATTCTGGAAGTACTTCGTAGGGACCACAAGCGATAAATCCATAAAGAAAATTACCACGATAATTTGTCATTAGGCTACGATCTGCAGTAAGAACAATTCTTTTACCCGACAAGGTTACCCAATTTCGAATTGATATCTTATATATGATTTACGAGAGCATTTGGATTGATAATCACCATTTTTAATTAGCAAATCTTTTCATCCTTCCAGATCAGTAATTTCCCTTCGACTACGATTAGAAATATTTGCTGCAATTGCCCCTGCTGCAATTCCATTATCAATATTGACTACGGATAAACCAAGAGAACAACTCTGTAACATTGAGGCAAGAGCTGCTATTCCTTTTTCACCATAACCATATCCAATAGAGGTAGGTACACCAATTATTGGAATATCTACCATAGATGAGACTAAAGTAGCTAGGGCTGCTTCCATTCCTGCAACCACAATAATACAATCCACATCTTGATCTATCATGTCTTTTAGAATTGGAAAAATTCTCTGGATTCCGGCCACTCCAACATCGTAGCTAGTAACACATCTACAATTCATGGCTTCACTCATCAATCTGGCTTCTTCTGCAACACCAATATCGGATGTTCCAGCTGTAATAATTCCAATTTTTCCACCATGAAATTTTATGGGTTTTTTAAATAATAATAAGGAGGATGAATTTTTTCCTGTCTTTATTTTAATTTTCAATCGCTTACAAAACGAAATTATTTTTTGATAATCTTCATCTTTTAATCTTGATACAACCAGAGAATTTGATTTTTTCATAATAATTTTTATTATTTTTTTTATTTCATCAATTGATTTTGTTTCTCCAAAAATAACTTCTGGAATCCCTCTTCTATTTCTTCTATTAACGTCAATTTTTGCAAAATTTTCTATCTTTTCTATTGAATAAAGTGATAACATCTTTTTTGCTGTACTAGAGGAAATTTTCCCTTGCTCTAAAGATTTCAAAATTTCATTTAATTCCAATAATGATTAATTATTTTTTGAATAAAAAAAGGCTTAGATCTCCATTTGGGAAATCGCTTCTCTTACATTTTTAATGCCAGCATCAAAGGATTGTTTTTCTTCCTCATTTAGGTCTAATTCTATTATTTTTTCAATACCTTGTTTTCCTATTACGGCTGGAATTCCTATTGAAACATCTGAATGTCCATACTCCCCATCTAGATATGTAGTTACAGGGATTACTTGCTTTCTATCCCTAACAATTGATTCCAAAATTGCAGAAATGGCGTTTCCAGGTGCATGAACTGTTGCTCCTTTCAATTCAATTACTTTTGCAGCAACTTGTTTGGTATTTTGAACTAGTTCATCCTGTTTTTCTTTTGACAAAAATGAAGTTAACGGAATTCCAGAAACTGATGAAAATCGTGGTAAGGGAACCATATTTTCACCATGTTCACCAATTACAAGGGCTCTTATGGAATCACGAGAATGTCCTGTTGCTTCATGGATAAATTGTCTAAATCTCGATAAATCTAACATTCCTCCCATTCCAAAGACTCGGTTTCTCTCAAATCCAGAAACTTTGTAGGCAACATAAGCCATGGGGTCTAGGGGATTTGTAACAGGAACAAGCATACTATCATTCGCATATTTTTTTACATTTTCAACTACGCTTTTGACTACCTTGGCATTAATTTTTAAAAGATCCATTCTGGTCATCCCAGGTTTTCTTCCAGAACCAGCAACAACCACTACAATCTTGGAGCCTTCCATATCAGCAAAATTATTTGATCCTTTGACATCCACATCAATTCCCTGCTCGGATAGCATATGATTAATATCCATTGCTTCTCCTTGAGGAAGTCCATCAACTACATCGAGTAGTAAAATTTCATCATCTAATCTTTTCAAAGCTGAAAATAGAGCAGCATCTCCACCAACTTTCCCTGATCCAATAATAGTAATCATAACTGGAAACGTATTTTTTCATTAATTAAATCTAGTGAAAGGTTTTAACAATTTAGACAGAATTTATATGCATTTTTAGCATTTTTTTATCATGGTCATTGTCATAGACCCATTTGTAGCTGGGATTTCTGGAGATATGATTTTATGTTCTTTGGTAGATATTGGTGCTAATAAAGAAAAAATTTTAAAAGGAATAAAATCTGTTGAAAATTTTCTTCCTGGTTCCACAATTAAAAAAATTGATTTTAACAAAGTCAGAAAAAAAGGTATAGAATCAACTGAATTAATTTTAGAAATTGATGAAAACACTCAGGAAAGAAAAGGATCTGAAATAAAACAAGCCATTGTAAATTCGTCAAATGATTTAGGGCTATCTGAAAAAACAAAAAACTTTGTAAAATCTTGTATTGAATCTTTAATCAGTGCTGAAGCCAAGATTCATGGGATTTCAGAGGAATCGGTTCACTTCCATGAAGCATCAAGCATAGATACTTTAGTGGATATCATAGGGTCTGGAATTGCTATAGAGGATTTGGGATTATTGGACGAAGAAATTGTTTCTATGCCTATTTGTGTTGGAGGCGGAACAATAACCTTTTCACATGGAGTTATGACAAATCCAACAAGTGCTGTACTTGAAATTTTAAAAAATTCTAACTTGCAGATTCATGGTGGAACAATAAAAAATGAATTAACTACTCCAACTGGAGCATGCATCTTGGTCAATTTAACAAATAACCCAATTGAGTATTATCCTTCAATGAAGGTTTCGTCTATAGGTTACGGGGCTGGCAAAGCTAATTTTGAAAATTTCTCAAACGTCCTTAAAATTGTAAAAGGTGTAAAAAATAATTATGAATCCGATTCCGTACTTGTCCTAGAAACAAACGTAGATGATGTTTCAGGAGAAATTTTAGGAAACCTAATTGAAAAAATAATGAATGATGGAGCCAAAGACGTATCAATATATCATGGAATTACAAAAAAAGGTAGACCAACAAACCTTGTTTCAATAATATGCGAAAATGAAACAATCCAAAAAATAACTGATACTTTAATTTCTGAAACTGGAACGTTGGGAATACGAGTGAATTCATCAAAGAGAATAACAGTGCCACGAACTATACATGAAGTTAAAGTAAACATTGAAAATTCAAATTATTTGGTGAAATACAAGAAATCATTCTTTCAAGGAAAATCTTCTTTTAAAATTGAATTTGACGATTTAAAAAAGATCGCTAATCAACTAAATAAATCCATTATTGAAACAGAATCATTGATTAGAAAAAAGATTAAACAACAGGAGGATTTGCATGAATAAACTCGAAAATTTAGTTAATTGGTTTGAAGATAAAGGTAAAGTTCTTGTTGCTCTATCGGGAGGAGTGGATAGTGCCTTAGTTGCATATGCTGCATTTCAAAAACTAGGAACCTCAGCAATTGCTGTTACTGCTGATTACAAAACCCTAGCCAAAGAAGAATTGGATAGTTCCAAACAAATTTGTGCTGAAATTGGAATTTCTCAAATTTTGTTAGATTACAATGAACTTGAGAATAAAGAATTTGTAAAAAATGACTCTAACCGGTGTTTTCATTGCAGGCAGGAACTAGGTAATCATTTAATGAATTTAGCAAAACTAAATGATGTTAAATTTATTGTTGATGGAACAAATTTGGACGATTTGGGTGACTATAGGCCAGGCATTTCAGCTCTAAAACAATATGGGATTAGAAGCCCTTTGGTTGAAAACCAATTGACCAAAAATGAAATCCGAGATCTAGCAAAATCTGCAGGATTATCTGTTTTTGATAGACCCTCCAATTCTTGTTTAGCCTCTAGAATTCCTTGGGGACAAAAAATTACCTCCGAACAATTACTGAGAATTGAATTTGGAGAAAAAATTGTAAAACAAGCTACAAATCTAAAACAAGTAAGGGTTCGAGATTTAAAAGGAGTTGCAAAATTAGAAGTAGAAAAAGATAAAATTTGTGTTTTAACAGAAAGTTCAATTCTAGAAGAAATTACCCAGAAATTAAAAATGATTGGATTTTCAGATGTAATAATAGATTTAGAGGGCTACCAATCTGGAAAGATAAATGTGATTGCGGATTGATTTATCTAGATAATGCAGCCTCTACACCAATTCATAAATTGGTCTTGGAAGAAATGG
This sequence comes from Nitrosopumilaceae archaeon, assembly GCA_028279545.1. Lineage (GTDB taxonomy): Archaea > Thermoproteota > Nitrososphaeria > Nitrososphaerales > Nitrosopumilaceae > Nitrosomaritimum. The sequence goes on along the minus strand of JANQNN010000035.1, from coordinate 2,063 downwards.
AGCCTTTTTTAAAAGAACAATTTGGAAACCCTTCCTCAATTCATCGGTATGGGCGAAAGGCAAGGAAAGCAATTGAAAAAGCACGAAATCAAATTGCCAATTTAATTAATGCAAATCCTTCTGAAATTTTTTTTACTTCAGGGGGAACTGAATCAAATAACACAGCTTTGTTTGGAGTTGGAAGACAAAGACCAGAATCTAAAATTATTACAACATCAATTGAACATGATGCTATTTTAGAACCTTGTAAGGAATTGGAGAAAGAGGGTTTTGATATTTTCTATCTACCTGTGGATAAATATGGTTTGGTAAATCCCTTAGATTTAGAAACTCATCTTACGGAAAACACTTCTTTAGTTTCAATTATGTTTGCAAATAACGAAGTTGGAACCATTGAACCTATTTTTAATTTAGCACAAATTTGCAAAGAAAAAAATATAATTTTTCATACCGACGCAGTCCAGGCAGTTGGAAAAATCCCGATAGATGTTAAAAAATTGGGCGTAGATATGCTTTCAATTTCATCCCATAAAATCAATGGCCCCAAAGGTATTGGGGCCCTATACGTAAAAAAGGGAATTTCTTTAAACCCAGTAATCTTTGGAGGTGGTCAAGAGAATGGACTACGCTCAGGAACAGAAAATGTAGCTAATATTGTTGGTTTTGGAAAAGCCTGCGAATTATCTAAAATTGATTTTTTAGAAAATTCCTCTAAAATGCAAGAACTAAGTAATTACCTTTCTAAAAAAATAATTAACGAAATTCCTCACGTCACTCTAAATGGTCATCCAGAACTTAGATTACCAAATAATCTCCACTTTACTTTTCTAGGTGTTAACGGAGAAGATCTTTTAATAAAATTAGATGAATGCGGAATTGCGGCATCAACGGGTTCTGCATGCTCCGTCCATATTCAAAAAGCATCTCATGTTCTTCAGGCTATGGGATTTTCACACGAACAAATCTCTGGTTCTTTGCGTATTAGTCTTGGAATTTTTAATAATTTAGAAGAAATGAACCAAACCGTTGAAATTTTAAAAAATGTAGTAAAAGAACTTCGATCGGTTTCGCCATTAAAAGAAAAATATTCATTTTAATGGGATCTCTATTTTGAATTGATTTTTTCTTGTAATTCCAACTGTAATAATAATTCCTAATATTAGAATCAGTGCAGCTATAGTACTAAATTCAGGTATAGCAAAAGTTCCTATCACCTCAATTCTTTGCATTGGGTCTTCTTCTTCATCAAAATTTATTGTAATTAATCTTGATTGGCTATTTGAGTCCGTTTCTTCGTAATTGAGCTGAACATCATTAATTAGAACTATGAATGTCTCATCTTGGCCATTAGGTTTTACAGCATCCATAACTTCTCTTGGGATTTTAAGGGAGATGGTTCCTTCATCCGGTGCTTCAATTAATACAACTAATGTAAAATCATCTGGCTCTAAAATCATATCAATTACTTTTCCTCCAACGATTGTGTATTCTACATCAAAAGTCCCACCATTTGGAATTTCAACTTCAAAACTTTCCGTTGTTTCTAAATTGTCTTGTTTTGGGGTATAAGTAATTGTGGTTTCGGAAATATTTCCGGTTCCATATGATACCCTAATCAAATATTCTCCTTCGGTTTTCCAAAGGGGTTTTTCTGCAATTATGGTTTCAGAGTAACTACCATCTTGAGCAGGAAAAAATTGTGCAATATCAATCATATTTCCTTCAAACCAAGTTTGGAGAATAATTGGAGTTTCTACAATTACTGTTGTAACTTGTCCTGATATTACAATTGTATCTCCTTCATCATAATGGCTGTCATCAGTTTTTACTGTGAGGAATGGAATTTCATCACTTTGAGCAAAAGCTTGAGCGCTAGAAAATGTCAATAGGAAAAAAACAAAAAAAATCTTTACATTCACAAAAAGCATGCATAATTATTTCTATATCTCCTTTACTATCGAAAATTAAAAAATGAAAAAAAGTTGTAGGTCTAGTATCTTGGCATAATACTTAGTCTTGATTTTGCTGAAAATGCAATTATTGAGATAATTGCTACTGCTAAA
>JANQNN010000021.1 GCA_028279545.1 Nitrosopumilaceae archaeon | reverse complement strand
GTTCTGGTGATTCAAGTTGTGGTTCAGGTTCTGGTGATTCAAGTTGTGGTTCAGGTTCTGGTGATTCAAGTTGTGGTTCAGGTTCTGGTGATTCGCTTTTACTTTTTGATTTTTTTAAATCTTGGAATTCAGATAAAATATCTTCAGCATCGTTTGATTTTCTTCCACTCAATTTGATTTTCCTTAATGTCAAAATTTGGGTTTGCTTTTATTTAATTTTTGATGTCTTCTTTTTGAATATAATTTTCTAAAATTTTTTCGATTTCACTATCACTTTTGCTAATTTTAATTTGATCAACGAGGTCTCTTTCTTCAATTTCATAACAATTTAGAAAATCTTGAAAATCTTTATACACTAAAAGGACCTTATTGTTAAAAACACAATGATATAGTTTCTCTTTTTCCATTTCCTCGGGTTTAATTTTTACGCCATCGTCATTTACAATTAATGGATAATCCACATAATGATTGAGTTTTTGAAGTATTTAGATTAATACGTAATATTGTAATATCCAAACGAATAATGAAAAATATTGGAAGCTAGAATAGTTTTCCACATTGATTTTGATTACTTTTATGCACAATGTGAAGAGATCAGAAAACCAGAGTTAAAATCAAAACCTGTGTGTGTATGCGTTTTTTCAGATAGAGGTGGTGAGAGTGGTGCAATAGCAACTGCAAATTATAATGCAAGGAAGTTTGGTGTAAAATCAGGAATTCCAATTATTTTTGCCAAAAATCGATTAAAAGACCAACCAGATGCAGTCTTTTTACCAGTAGACTTTGATTATTACGAAAAATTATCTGGCCAAGCAATGGAAATTATGGAAAAAAATTGTGATGTTTTTGAGTATGTCGGAAGAGATGAAGCTTTTTTAGATGTGACCAGAAATACAAATTCTAATTGGGATGAGGCAAAAAAATTAGGAATTAAGATAAAAAAAGAAATTAAAGAAAAACTAAACTTAACTTGTTCGATTGGAATTTCAACAAACAAGTTAATTTCAAAAATAGCGTCAGATTTTCAAAAACCTGATGGTTTAACAATAGTTTTGCCTGAAAAAAAAGAAGAATTTCTAGAACCACTAAAGCCAACAGACATTCCAGGCATTGGTAAAAAAACTGAAGAGAGATTTTTAGAGAAGAATTTTCACTCAATAAAAGATCTTAAAAAACTAGATGTGTTTTCTCTCAACCAAGAGTTTGGAAGAAAAAATGGAACCTATATTTTCAATGCTATAAGAGGTATTGATAACGAGCCTGTAAAGAAAAGGGAGGCAAATATTCAGTATAGTAAAGTAATGACGCTGAAAAAGGACTCTATAGAATTTGAATTTCTTCTTGAAGGTCTAAAACAACTCTGTCAAGAGGTTTATCAAATTGTGTTAAGTAAAAATAAGATGTTCAAATCTGTAGGAATACAATTAATTCAATCAGATTTATCTATTAAAACAAAATCAAAGATGCTAAAGAATCCTACATTAAATTTAGAAGAATTAGAAAAAAATGTTGAACAATTACTAAAGATTTCTTTAGAAGAACAAAAAGTTACAATAAGAAGGGTTGGAGTAAAAGTATCTGAGTTATCAGATTTACGAGAACAAAGTAATATTACAAACTATTTTTGAGAGAGCCCTTGCGATTCTAATTTCTTTAATCTTCTCGATTCAATCAAAATTACTATCAAAAGAAAAACGAACAACCACGGCAAAAACATAATTTCCCCAGCAATTGCATGGAATTCCTCCCAAGCCTCAGAATCAGTGGTGACTTTTAATGCATACCAAGACAATGAAAAAATTCGTATCATGTTGACAATTATTGTTCCAATTATACCTATCACAAAATAGATTGATTTTCTATTTCTTGGAATATTCATTTTCAACAAAAATGCACCCATTACAAGTGAATAGATAATTACGCTATGAACACCTGCTGAGGGCCAAAAAACTTGAAGAACCATAGACCCATGGTCACCTTTTAAGAACATTATATTATCTCGACCTGTTGCGATTCCTAAATCCAAAACTCCAATCAACCATACATTTGCCTGAACTAAATATGGGACGACATATTGAAGAGGACCAAGTGTATCATAAGGGAAAAATGCATCTAACGAAAGAATTATGGCGCTTCCTCCCAAAAAAATAGGCCCTGCTGGAGCAAGTCGAATCCATCTTTTTCCGAAAAAAATTGTCAAGGCAACCATTACAAAAATTGCCAATACTACAAAATCCCACATCCATGTCCAGGAATAAATCAATTGAACATTATAATGCTCTGCAGAATTTTCAATAAAATCTCGCAATCCTAATTCTAGACTAGCCAGATAACCTATCGTAAGTGCTGCAATTGGTAAAACAGCAAGTAATTTTTTTTTAGAAATTAGAATTTTTAATCCGAGAAGTTCAGCTACAATAAAGGCTAAAGCAAATAGAAATCCACCTCTTCCTTGGTTCCAACTTAGACTAAAACTGTCAGGAAACGCAATTAGGGCAAACAAAATTGGGCTTGAAATAATTGCCAATCCTGCTAGGAGGGTTTTGTTTTCCAATATTGTTAAACAAAAAATTGGCCAATAAAAATCTCAAGATGTTTTTATCCTAAAATGGAAAATTTTTCTGGGCACTTCAGATGTTCATAATATGGCTCTGAAGGTATATCTTTTACAAAAAATAGTGTTATTGCATATTTTTCTGAATTTAAGATAGTTTGACTGCATTTTTTACATTGTTTCTTTTCCACATTATTTTTTTAATCAAAGTCTACTTTACCAAGGAGAAGTAATTTTATGAAATAACTTAAAAAAAATCCGAAATTGTCTTTTGTCTTAGTAAATTGCCAATTTTACCATATGAAAGCCATTCAGCTTTACTAATGCTCATACTTTTTGAAGCCAAATTTAGAGCATGATCAAAATTATCTGCGATGATAGGTTTGGCCTTCATAGCCTGACGTATCCCTTCACGAATCTGCCAAACTCCAACTGGTATTGCATACTCTGGTCTTATCTCTCGTAAAATCATAACACCAGATTGAATTTTATTTTTAAAAAGATACTCAGCAACTGCTAATTTTGCTGCAAAATATGCACCTGCAATTGCAGGGGGATGATCAATTCCTCTTGCATCCTCATGGTCAGATCCAAACCCCAAAATCCCATTAGAGTACCAGGCTTCAATCATTTCATAAATCCATCTATGAGGAAATAATAAAACAGAAAATAAATTTCCTAAATGTTCGAATGAAAAAACTTTGTAGGAATCAATTAAACTAAATTCAAGAATTTCTTCTGTTAATGATTTTGAAATAATGTCATCAGTTGCAGTAATACTCCATTTTGTTGGAACAAGTTTTCGTTCTTGGCCTAGCATCCCAATACTAAAGCATTTTTGAATTCTAGAAATTTCTATTCCAGAATTATACAAATTCAAAACAGCATCTTTGGTCTTCAAATCTTTATCATAGAAAATTTTTTCAATTGGTTTTGTAGAAGTAGAGCCAGAGAATTTTGCGGATTTTATTTCTCCAATTGGCCCAAAGGGAGCACTTTCTCCATCAAGGGAAATATTGGATGTAGGTTTTTGAAATTCTAAATCAGAATCAATTGGCTTTGAAGACATAGTCATCTCTTGCAAATTTTCTATGTATTTTCCTTCAGTTGTATTTATTGAAATTTTTTGAATGCCACGTACTAGATTTAAACGAAAATTAACAATTTCCTCTAATGATTTCCCAGTCCAATTTTCTGGATTATCAAGTAAATTGGTATCGCCATGAATAGGTGGAACCATAGGGCCTACGAACACCTTTGGATAATTATAAGATCCCACAAAAACAGATGGAGGACTAGAACCACTAATCGAATCAGATGAAAATAAATTCCCATATTTAGATAAATTTTCATTCCATTTTGCTAAAATTGATTTTCTAATTTCTTGAGATTTTGCTGACACTGAATTTTATCCCAAGAATTACTCTATTAACTTGGCTAATGCAAAAAATTTACCCTAGTTCGATAGTGTTTAAAGTTCGTAATTCCCCTCAAAAGTATGACAATCAGCAGGATAGTTTCTTTTTTACCAAGTGCAACTGAATTAATTTTTGAGTTTGGGTATCAAAATTTGCTTTATGGAGTAACTCACGATTGTAAATATCCCAAAGACGCTCAAAAAAAACCCCAAGTTATAGGTTCTGTAATAAATTCCGAAGAGCTTTCTAGTATTGAAATTAACAATCAAACTTGTCAGCTATTAAACGAAGGAAAAGATATCTTTGTTTTAAACGAGAGAGTCCTGAAAGAAGCTAATCCTGATCTAATAATTTCCCAACAAACTTGTGAGGTTTGTGCTGCTTTTACCAATCAGGTCCAAAGGGCCATCAGTGTTTTACCTCAAAAACCAATGCTATACTCTATGGATCCCCATAATATTGATGAGATATTAGCATCTGTAACAGAATTAGGAGAAATTCTTGAGGATAATGAAAAAGCAAGTAAAATAAAAACTGCTCTTGAAGAAAAAATATCTTTTGTAAAAAAATTATCCAAAGGAAAAAAACCTAAAGTGTTGGCCATTGAATGGCTTGAACCCTTTTTCACAACAGGGCATTGGGTTCCAGAAATGATAGAATACGCAGGAGGAATAAACATGGTCAGTAAAAAAGGGGAACATTCAAGAAAAATAAATTTCCAAGAAATTAAAGAGTCTGATCCTGACATTATTATTTTAATGCCCTGTGGGTTTGATGCAAAACGGACAATAAATGAGTATCAAAAAATTTTAAAACCAAATTCTAACTGGAACAAATTAAAAGCAGTGAAAAATAAAAAATTATTTGTAGTAGATGCAAACTCTTTTTTTAGCAAACCCAGTATCAGAACAATAGCAGGATTAGAGATTTTGGCCAAAATTATTCACCCAGAAAAATTTGAGAATGTTAAGGTACCAAAAAATTCTTTTTTTAGAATATAGTCTATTGTGATTTGAGATTACATTCTACTTTTAAGGCTTTTACCGTGGTATAGTATGTCAACGCCAGCACTCCTATTGCAGCTATTCTTATGGGAATTTCATAGTTGGTAAGAAATGCCATAGAAGTCGCTCCAACGCTTCCAAAAGTAGAAATGACTGCAAATCCTATTGGACCACAACTACACGCACCTGCTGCAGCACCGATAAATGAACCAAATACACTGCTTCCCATTTTTCCTTTAGAATTTTTTAACAAATTAATTCGAAAAATATTCATTGCCAGAACCAGTCCTGATAATCCAGATAAAATTACAATTAATGAAAAACCAAATTCAGTTCCCTGTGGAACATGTCCTACAAGGTAAGGCTCAATGAAAATATACTCTGATAAGATTAGCAAGCCAATCAACATGGAAACAAATATTCCAATGGCTAAAGCTAAATATTTGAAATTTGAGAAAACAAGTTTTAATGTTTGAACCAAATCAAATCATATTATCCATAATTTGTTTAAAGGTAGAATATGGTTGTCCTCCTTGAAATTGCTCTTGTTGATTATCAGGTCCTACTATAATAAACGTTGGAGTAGCACGAGCTCCATGTTTTTTTGCTTCACTAATATTGTATTGGACCCGTTTAGAATATTTTCCAGAATCTAGACAACTTTCAAACAATTCCATATCTAGTCCCATGCTAAAGGCGAAACTCTTTAACCTCTCAGAATTAGCCCATCCATTATCAATTTTTGATTCTTGGGAATTGTACAATACATTATGAAAGTCCCAATACCTCCCTTGATCTTCAGCACAGTAAGTAGCTTGAGCTGCAATTGGTGAATCTCTGCCAAGAAAAGCTAAATCTACAAAAATAAGATTAGCTTTCCCATTAGCTATAAAGTTATCGTAAATTGCTGGTTTTTGGTTATGAAACCAATTATAACATGCATGACATTGATAATCTCCAAATTCTACAATGGTTATCGGGGCTGAAGGATCTCCTAAAATTGGAGAGCCCATCGCAGTAGAAACGGTTCCATGAGTTCTCCCCATATCTAAATTAACAGTTTCATTTGATGATAATGAAAAAGATGCTATCACACCTATAGCAATAACAAGTACAATTCCACCAATAATTACACCTTTTTTATTCATAAAAATTACCTCAAAAATTTGGTTAAAAAACTTATTCCAAATTATTGTGAGATTTCCGCCTAAACAAATTTACAAATTTCTCAATAGCAGTATCTATTGGGCATGTCTCACAAACCACTTTGGAATTGTGGTTATCAAAATGGTCCTCAAACTTTTCTCTATTTTCAAAAATTGAATCACATTTACTGCAATAGATCTTGGTAACCTTTCTTTTAATGGATTTTTCCAATACATTTTCTTGTGATTTATCCTTATAAAGTTCATGTTGAGATTCAAAAAGGAAAAAAGTATTAAATCAATCCAAATTGTTTTTTTAAAAATTTAATCCACTGGACAATAATTTTCAAAAATATTATAGATAATGAAGTTTCATGTGTGCATTGTGTTCTACTTCAAACCGGGTAACAAAACCACAATGGGGACAAGAATACATTTGAGGTCGGGGAATTGGTTCTCTTTCAATTTTTTTGCCTGAAAGGGATCTAATACTTACTCCTTGATTTGTGGAAATTACTGCAAAATTCCTTCCTTCTCCTATGGAATCTAGGAATTCTTTGATCGAAGTTATAACTAAATTAGTATCAATAGTTTCATTGTCCTCAATAGAGGACAAAACAAATTCATGTGTTTTTAGGGTAGGAATCGCTGCAACTTGGTCTGACACGTAAACTAGTAATTCTCCCTTAATAGATTCTACATCTCTACAGTCAACTATTAACATAAAGTCCTTAACCGATAATCAGTATTTTAGTTTAACAGGAAATTAATATGATTATTATTGATTAGAATAATTCTTTCTTTATAGATGAGGGACTCCGAAACTTATGGTATTGAAAAAGGCTATGGTAAAGAAGTTGTTGAATGGCTGAATGAACAATCAAAAGATGGAAAATTTGAAGCCAGATTATATGGTTATTCCGTTTTAACAAAAAATTTTGGAGAATTTGAATTGTTTTCCTGGAGAGGAGACTCACGCTTTGCAAGGAAAATGATAATCAAAGCAAGTAAGCGGTTTAAAATTAAAGTTATTGAAGGAGGATACAAACCTTCAGAACGTGTTTATCGTTTAAAAAAATTCGATTATGCCAAAGTTCGAAAAGGGGAGAAAACTATTGGACAAATTGAATTTGAAGTGTCAAGATTTGGGAATAAAAATTGGGAAGTAAAAAATGAAGAAAGGCATTAATTACAATTAATTAAATTTACAAATGGGAAAAAATGAAAATTGGTTTAGTTGGAACGGGGATGCTTGGCAATGCCGTAGGTTTGAATTTACTTAAATCAGGTTTTCCATTAACGGTATTTAATAGAACAAAAGAAAAAACAAAAGAATTAGAAAAAAATGGAGCAACTGTTGTATCAACTCCAAAAGAAGTTGCTGAGAATTCTGAAATTGTAATTATAATAGTAAAAGATGCTGATGCAGTAAGACAAGTTTCTTTTGAAACTAATGGAATAATTCATGGAAAAATTAACGACCTTATTGTATGTGATATGAGTACAATCAATCCCCTAAAATCAAAAGAAATTTCAAATAAATTTTCCGAGTTTAAGATATCTATGCTAGATACTCCTGTGATGGGAGGGCCAAAGGTGGCAATTTCTGGTGATTTAGTTTTGATGGTTGCAGGAAAAAAAGAAGTATTTGATAAGAGTAAAAAACTGTTTGACTGCATTGCCCATAAAACATTCTATTTAGGGAAAAATGGAACGGCTCATGCAGTAAAATTAGCTATGAATCTTCAAATCACCATGTTAGCTCTTGCAATTTCTGAAGGAATAACCCTAGCAAGAGGATCTGAAATAGACCCCAAAATTTTTCTTGATATTTTAAACTCTACTTATTTTAAAACCGGAATGAGTGAAAATAAAGGGTACAAAATGATTCAGGATAAATTTGAGGCCACATTTACCCTAAAGAATCTCAAAAAAGACATCCAGACCATTTCAGAAACTGCTCATTCACATGGATTGGAATTGCCATTGATGGAAAAGGCACTGCAGGTTTACCAAAATGCAGAAAAAGATGGTTTTGGTAATTTAGATTATACAGGAATTTTAGCATACATAAAAAAAATTAATGAAAATAATAGATCTTTAGATTCTAGTGACTGAAATTTACCAAAAATTCTATAAGTTACAACAATAATTTTCAGTATGAGACTAAAAGATAAAGTATCAATAGTTACTGGTGCCTCCAGTGATATAGGAAAGGCAATAGCCAAGCGTTTTGCAGAAGAAGGTTCTCAAGTAATTTTAATAGCCCGAGATTTGCAAAAATTAGAAACTGCCAGGAAAGAAATTGGCAATGAGCAATTAACGGCTTCGATGTCTTGTGATTTGACTAATGAAGCACAAGTAATTCAAACGGTAAATCAAATAATTGATAGTTATGGAAAGATAGATGTACTTGTAAATAATGCAGGTGCCATTAATGACCCAGTACATTTTCATGAAATGAAAGATTCTGAAATTAAAAAAATTATTGATGTGAATCTATTTGGAATCTTTCATATGACAAAAATAATTTTATCAAAAATGTCTGAAGTTAAAAGTGGAACAATTGTAAATATTGGTTCAATTTCAGGAGAAAGAGCAATACCAAGAGTCCATCTTGCAGCTTATTCTGCAACAAAAGCTGCAGTCTCAATGTTTACAAAAGCAATTGCAGTTGAATATGCAAGAAGGCATATTAGATGCAATAGTGTAAATCCCGGAATAATTAATTCAGGAATGATAAAACCATATCTTGATGACCCACAAGCAAGAAAAGTTATTGAAGAAAGAATTCCACTAGTAAGAATTGGAGAACCAATAGATGTTGCTAACGCAGTTTTATTTTTATCATCAGATGAAGCAAATTGGATTACTGGAACAATTCTCAATGTTGATGGTGGAAAGAATGCTTCAGAAGGATAATCCTTTTTGAAGTAAAGATTTTGCCAGTAATTGGGCTACTCGTAATGGTTCAGGAAAAGAACCATGTAAAGTTAGGCCATCTAAAAGCTGCTTTACTTCTTTTAAATCACATCCTTCCTTTCTTACATAGACATTTGAAGAAGTACGTAGGGTTATTTTTTTTCTAACTCCAAGTTTTTTATAATTTTTTATTTTTTCTTGATTCGTTTCAGGAAAATGATATTTTATAGAATCTTCAATTCCTTTGGAATCATGATAAGTAATTCCTATGATTGGAATTTTTAAGGTTTCAAAAATTCTTTTAATATCAATTATGTTATAAAGAGAAATTATTAATCCAGAAATTAAAATAAAATTTATGTCAGGTCGTTTCAAATCTTCATATAATTTTAAAATAGCATCTGTAGCATCATCACCATCTAAAGTAGTTGTTCCAAACCCAAATCCATCTATTACAAAATCTTTTCTCATTACAATTCCTGCGATAATTGATTTTGTGGAATTTTGTCGAAAACTCTCAGCTATTGCTAAACAACGTAATCCCTTTTTTTCAACATGCAGGATCATTTTTTGATTTCCTAAGGTACCGAGAATAGGTATAGCTTGTAATACCTATTATTATGGCGGTAATTCCCGCCCATATAGCAAATGAAACAATTTGGGAGTATTCCAATAAAGGATGGAAATTAAATTGACAATCTAAAGTTTCGGTTCAACAAATTTTTCAAAAAATAAACTCGAGGGACCAAATTTAACTTTCAAATCCAATTCTGAAACATCTAAATAGATTTGTTGTTAATGTGATTTGTGCCTGAAATAATTTGTGAAGATTGTGGAAAACGTCTTTTTCATGAAAATGAGGATACTTTAAAGGTAGAATATGCTATTCATAAGAAATTTTGTAGAAAAAAAGAAGGTCAAACCCAAAGTTATATGCATCGAGATCCAGCCCATATGAACACCTTTGATCCAGAACGTGAATATGATATTAATGGAAGACCAGTTTTAATAAAGTAGAATTTTTAATTTAAAATACCTCAAAATTATATTTCAGTGAAAAAAATCAAAATAATTGAGTAAAGAATTTTTTTATGATATTATTGTGGTGGGAGGGGGTCCTGCTGGATCTTCAGCAGCTTATCAGGCATCAAAAAATGGAGTTAGAGTTGCCTTGATAGAAAAGGAAAATGAAATTGCAGAAACTGTTAGGACAAGTGGAGTAACATGGATACAAAATATTAAAGAGTTTGGGATTCCCGATGATTGCTTTAATCCCATCAAAAATTATTCTTTTTGTTCCCCAAATAATGAGGCAACAATAAGAGATTCTGTTCCTAGGGCAGCCGTTTTAGATGTGAGAAAAACCTATCGATGGTTGGCAAACCAAGCAAAAGAAAAAGGAGTTGATATTTTTTTGAAAACAACAGTAAAGGGAATTATAAAAAACAAGAATGGGGATATTTCAGGAGTAAAAACAAGTAGTCCTGAAGGAGATTTGGAATTTTTTGGAAAGGTGATAATTGATGCAAGTGGATTTGGGTCTGTGGTGTGTAAAGCTATGGGATTTGTTACCCAATGGGAACGGTTTGGTGCAGGAGCAGAATTTGAAGTACAAGCTGAAAATGTGGATTATGAAACTTGGTGGTTGATGGTTGGTCAAAAATATTCTCCAGCTGGATATGCTTGGATTTTTCCCGTAAGTAAGAATTCTGTTAGAATAGGAGTAGGAGTTGGAAAGCCAGAATCTAAAATTGATCCCACTGAAAGATTAAAGGAGTTAATGAAAGATAAACAAGGCCCAATCAAAAAGTTAGGCAAAATTACACCAATTGAGTTTCATTATGGATTAATTCCAAATGATGG
>JANQNN010000041.1 GCA_028279545.1 Nitrosopumilaceae archaeon | reverse complement strand
TTTTATTTCTGGTGTAGGTTCTGGTTTTATTTCTGGTGTAGGTTCTGGTTTTATTTCTGGTGTAGGTTCTGGTTTTATTTCTGGTGTAGGTTCTTGAGCTATCTCAAGTTCTGATTTAAGTTCCTTGGTAGTTTCAATATCCTTTAAATCAACATTTTCTAATGAACCAAAAACAGATTCTAGAAAAATTTCCTTATCAAAACTTTTAAGATCTTGGTATTCCTGTCCAACGCCAACATAAAGAACTGGTGTTGAGGTTACTTTAACTATTGAAAGTGCAGCACCGCCACGAGCATCGGCATCACTTTTGGTAAGAATAGTTCCATTGAATTTTACATTTTCAAAAAATTCTCTTGCTTGGTTAACAGTATCATTTCCTGCAAGTGAATCACCCACAAAAATTTTAAAATCAGGGTTAACTACTTTAGTAATCTTTCCAATTTGTTCCATTAGGTTTTTACTTGTTTGCATTCTTCCAGCGGTGTCAATTAAAACACAATCCACTTTGTGAGATTTTGCATATAGGACAGCATCTCTTGCCACAGCGGCCGGATCAGAATTATAATTTTGGGCAACGAGTTTTAGATTTAATCGATTTGTATGTTCTTTTAGTTGTTCAATTGCTCCTGCTCTAAATGTATCAGCTGCTGCTATCACTACTGAATATTTTTTCTGTTGAAGCATATAGGCAATTTTTGCAAGAGATGTTGTTTTCCCAGTTCCGTTAATACCAACAAATAGAATTAAGAATGGTTGTCCTAACTTTTTTTTTTCATCAATTAAACTAAAAATGTCAATTTTTCCTGCTTGGTCAAAGAGAGTCGAAATCGTCGAAATTAAACTATCCTTTACAAATTTTTCAATTTCTTTTTTATCAATTTTTGAACCAATAAGACTAGTCTTTAATTCAGATTTTATTTCATCTATAACCTCACTTGCAACATCGGATTCATGTAAAGAAATTTCCAATTCAAATAAAATATCCTCAATATCTTTTTCACTAAGTTCCTTTTCACTGAAGCTTTTAGCTGCATCAGAAAATGCACTACGAAGTTTGTCAAACATTATTTAATCAGAAGGGTTTTTTGGATAACCTTGAATTAATTGGTTTATTTGTTTTTTACCTTGCTCTAATTGTTGAGCTGCATCATGTTTTTTAGAAGAAGTGTCCTGAATGGCAACTTCAATCTCCTTGATTTTGGCTTCAAGATAGTTAATTGCTGCAGAAGAATCCTTTTCTAAAGATACACCAGCACCTATGTTCAAAACAATACGATCACTTGATGAAATTTTGGTTTTTACAAAACTCCCCATTCCAACTGGAACTAAAACATCCGAGGTGGGTTTTTGATTTATTGCTTTTATTGATTCAATTGCAGCGACAGCTTCTCGTAAAACACTATAAAGCGTTGATTCTCTTTGAGATAAATCTGTAAAATAAGTTTCAAGCATTTGCATTTGTTGCATCAATTGTTGTGCTTTTTCTTCACTCATTTACAACAAATCATTTTCAGATGGTTATAAATTGATTCATAAGATAAAGGATTTGAAAAAACTAAAAGAAAAAATAAAGATAGGGTGTTATTTTGCTTTTGAAAATCTATTTTCAACTTCATCCCAATTAACTACATTCCACCAAGAAGCAATGTAGTCAGGTCTTTTGTTTTGATACTTCAGGTAATATGCATGTTCCCAAACATCCAAACCTAAAAGAGGTACTAACCCTTCTGTTCTTGGACTAGTTTGATTTGGCATTGCTTTGTATTCCACCTTGCCTGAGGAAGGATTGAATACCAACCATCCCCATCCGCTTCCTTGGATTACTGCAGAAGTTGAAGAGAATTTTTCTTTAAAGTCAGAAAAACTTCCAAAGGAATCATTGATTGCATCAGCAATTGATCCTCCAGGTTCTCCGCCTCCACCTGCTTTCATGTTGTTCCAAAATAACCTGTGGTTGTCAAAACCACCACCATTGAAATTAATTGCTCCCCTTTGTGCCTCAGGTACTTGGTTAAGGTCAGATAAAATATCTAAGATATCCTTATCTTGAACGTCTTGAGGACAGGCGTCGAGAGCAGCATTTAGTTTGTCGGTATATGCTTGATGATGTTTTGTGTGATGAATCTCCATTGTTCTGGCGTCAATATGAGGTTCTAATGCATCATAAGCATATGGCATTTCAGGAAGTGTATATTTGCCCATATATCAGAGCCGTTGGTTATTCCATTTATTGCTTTACTAGCCAATTGGTTTTTACTCTTAAAAATTACTAGAAAATATGTGAAACTAAAAATTATTTTTTCTTTATTACTAATTTTATCATCCTCAATTATTTTTCTGTCCCTTTTCGAAATAGATGACAAATTAGAACTATATCTAGACAAAAGTGTACCTTTCATTGGGTCGGAGATAATTAGACCAGAAGGGATCAATGGAGACGGAGTAAAAATTGCAGTAATAGATACGGGAGTTGATTTTAACCATCCAGATCTTTTGGGTTGGGGTCCAGAAGGAAAGGTAGTTGGAGGTTATAATTTCATTCAACCTGGCGAATTACCTATTGATAATAATGGTCATGGAACTCAGGTAGCTGGAGTAATTGCAGCCGATGGTCAACTTAAAGGAGTTGCTCCAAAGGCCAAAATTTTTGCATATAAGGTATCTGAAGACGGTGATGCTGTTTCTTCAGATTTAATCGTAAAAGCAATTGAAAAAGCAATAGAAGATGATGTTGATATAATTAACATAAGTTTAGGTGTTAATAGAACAAATACCCAAATTGAAAGGGCAGTAACTAATGCTTTAGAAAAAGAAATCTTTGTTGTAACAGCTGCAGGAAATGATGGTCCAAGTCCTGGAACTATAGGAAGTCCTGGAGAAAATTTCGGTTCGATTACAGTTGGGGCAACTTACAATAATTTAACTTCAAGTTTAGTCGCTACTTTAGAAGTTAATGAGAAACCATATACTGTTATTCCAATGGTAGGTTCGTCAAAACTCGATGAACCAATTGAGGGGCAAGTGATCTTTGGAGGATATGGAAAACAAAATGATCTTTCTGGGATTAATGTAACAGATTCAATTCTTTTAGTAGAACGAGGAAGTGATATTGAAGACGAATTACTTTATTTTTCAATTAAGGAAGAAAACTCAGCAAATGCTGGCGCTAAAGCTCTGATAGTATATAATAATGAACCCGGAATTTTCCTTGGAGAGTTAGTACATGAGTTTGTTGAACCTGGATATCAACCTAGAATTCCTGTGGTTTCTATTGATAGAGAAGAGGGTTTAGAAATTAAAGAAAAAATTTCGAATAATATTTTTGCTAGTCTTCACCTTTTTTTCAATCCGGATTTTGTTGCTCATTTTAGTTCAAGGGGACCAGTGTCTCCATTTTACATAAAACCTGACATTGTTGCGCCAGGTGCATACATCAATACCACTCAAAATAATGCTTCGTACAATTTTACAAGTGGAACTAGTTATGCTGCTCCTCATGTAAGTGGTGCAGCAGCTTTATTGATTCAAAAAAACCCAGGAATTCACCATCATGAACTCAAATCACTGTTGTTAACTACCGCTGAACGAGTTTCGGATGCGTATGGTCAAGAATTTGCTCTAAATGATTCGGGTGTAGGAAGATTAAATATTGCAAGAGCGTCGAATGCTACTTTAATCATTGAGCCACCTCATTTTATTCTAAATATTTCTCCAGACTTTCCAATGAAAGAACAAATGTTAGAATTAAAGTCCTTAGAGAATTCATTAGATAACATCAAAATTTTATTTGAGGGGCCTGATATTTTCCAATTTTCTTACCTTATTGAAGAAAATATTTTACAAATTAGGGTCAAAGCATTAGAGGAAAAGTTTGGAGATTATGAGGCGCGAATAATTTTAAATCAGAATAATAATGAATATGTAATTCCATTTTTAATTCATTACACAGAAGGTTCTGTTTCGGTTTCTCAAGAAAATGGATTATTAAAATTTCAAATTCATAATCCTGATTCTTGGAATTTTGCAAAAATTTCTGTAACAAATAGCAACGATGGAAGTACAGAGATTATCACAGCCACCCCAGAAAAGAAAGCTTCTATGAATGTATACGAAAATGGTCAATATTGGATTGAGGCAAAAATTAGAGTTGATAATAATTCATTTGACGCTTTTGATGTAATCGAAGTAATTTCGGTAGAAGAAGGTATCTCAAAGCCCTTAGAATTTTTTGATATTCCAGAAAAACAAGTTGGGATAGTAATGATAATCGTAGTAATTATAGCTGTAGTAGGCTTAAAAATTTCTAGGATGAAAAAACCTATCGAAGTTTAGGCCCCGCGTTCTTGATTTCTTCTGAAACATCAGAGAACTTTTCAAAATTTTCTACAAACATTCTTGCCAAACTCTTTGCAGCTTCTTCGTATGCATTCTTATCATTCCATGTATTTTTTGGATTTAAAATTTCAGCCGGAACTCCTTCTACCTCTTTAGGAATATCAAGATTAAATAATTCATCATGAAGATAGTCTGTTTTCTCTAAATTTCCATTTATCGCAGCTGTTATCATTGCTCGACTGTATTTGATTTTTATTCTAGCACCAATCCCGTATGGTCCGCCAGACCACCCGGTGTTTATCAAATATACAGTAGTATTATGTTGATTAATTTTTTTTCCTAACAGTTTTGCATATACTTCTGCAGGTCTAGGCATAAATGGTGCACCAAAACATTGGGAGAATACAGATTTGGGTTCTTTTATTCCGCGTTCTGTACCTGCCAGCTTACTTGTATATCCGGACATGAAATGATACATGGCACTTTCTTTTGTTAGCTTAGAAATTGGTGGTAATACACCTAAAGCATCAGCAGTAAGGAAAACTATTATTTTTGGATGGCCTCCAACACTGGGTGAAACAGCACCAGGAATGTAATCTAGTGGATAAGCTACACGGGTATTTTCTGTCAAAGTATTATCATCATAATCAGGAACACTATCATTAAGGACGACATTTTCCAAAACTGCACCAGGTTTTATCGCGTTCCAAATTTCTGGTTCCGCCTCTTGACTTAGGTTAATACATTTTGCATAGCAACCTCCTTCAAAATTAAATGTTAAATTATCTGACCAGCCATGTTCATCATCTCCTATTAAATTTCGATTTGGATCAGCAGACAATGTAGTTTTACCCGTACCTGATAATCCAAAAAATAGTACTGTATCGCCATTTTTTCCAATATTGGCAGAACAATGCATAGGAAATATTTCTCGTTCTGGTAATAGAAAATTCATTACACCAAACATGGATTTTTTCATTTCGCCTGCATAATTGGTTCCACCAATCAATACAATTTTTCTAGTTAAATCGATCAATATGAATACATTTGATTTTGTTCCATCGATTTCAGGAATTGCCTCAAATTCATTTATACACAAAATTGTAAATTCAGGGTTGTGGTTTTCTAATTCTTCTTTTGAAGGTCTAATGAAAAGCTGTCGGGCAAAAAGACTTTGCCAAGCATGATCATTAATTACTCTAATAGGTAATCGAGTACCAGGATCTGCTCCAACAAATCCATCAAAAACATAAAGTTCTTTATTATTCACAAAAGTTTTCATTTTCTCAAGTAGGGTAGCAAATTTTTCAGATGAGAATTCATGATTAATTTTACCCCATTCCACAGTATTTTCAGTAATTTCATCAACTACGATGAATCTATCATCAGGTGACCGTCCAGTATATTTTCCAGTGTTAACCGAAAGAGACCCAGTAGAATTTATCACTCCCTCCTTTCTTCTTACAGCATGTTCAACCAAATCATCTACGGACAGATTCCTGAAAATTTTAGAGGGATTTATTCCAAATTCCGTTATTTGTGAGGAAAATTTTTCGGTTGGAATATGACTAACCACCTCAGTCAATGATGATTAACTCCAATAAATTTAATCTCGAATGCGGCCATGAGATATTTCGATACGAATTAATTTTCCTTATTATCTCTTTCCTATTTGACAATTATTTCTTCTCGAGGAACGTATTTATGTAAAATTTCAAAAGGTTTGCTAATGCCAATTAACAAGGACAAGCTAGCCAAAAGGGAGGAAATAAAGGGTCATAATCCCGACTTTGTAAGGCCTGAAAGTTGGCGTTATAAACGGCTTGAAACCACATGGAGAAAACCCAAAGGAGTTGATCATCATCAACGAAAACAAAAAAGTCGTGGAAGACCAGGGCTTGTTAAGGTAGGCTATGGTGGTCCAAAGGAATCAAAAGGTCTTCATCCTTCTGGATATACAGATAACATTGTTTACACAATAAATGATTTAGAAAAATTAAATCCAAAAACCGATGGAATTAGATTTGGTCATAGTCTTGGGACCAAAAAGAGAAAAGAAATAATCGTTAAGGCAATCGAAAACAAATTCAAAATATTCAATGCAAGAGTGAGTTCAAGTGGTAGTAAATCTTAAAGCAAAAAAACGATTAGCATCAAGAGTAACCGGGGTAGGAGTTCATAGAATAAAATTTGATTCAGAACATCTAGATGATATTGCAGATGCAATTACAAGAGAAAATATTCGTAGTTTAATTACAGCAAATACTATTCAAATAAAATCATTTACTGGTACCTCCAGAGGACGTGCTCAAAACAAAAAAGATCAGAAAAATAAAAGAGGAACTGGACAAGGTTCTAAACAAGGAAGAAAAGGAGCACGTGTAGGTAAAAAGGAAATCTATGTAGCAAAGGTTAGATCCTTAAGACGATTACTCAAAATAGCAAAAGACAGAAACGAAATTACCAACCCAGAATTCTGGACTCTTTACAAAAAGGTGGGTGGAAACACCGTAAGAAACAAAGCTCATCTTAGATTATTAATAGAAGAAATTGTTTCAAAAAGAAAAGATTAGAAGCGGTGAATATTTTTCTCCCAATCAACAATTTTATCATTTTTGATTTTAATTCCTTCCTTTTCTAACATATTTATTTTAACTTTTTTTCCATATGCATATCCACCTACCTGACCATCTGCTTTTACTACTCTATGACATGGTATTATTACTGGATAAGGATTTTTGTTCATAATTTTTCCCACCGCCCTTTGACCGTTGGTAAACCCAACAGCTTTTGCCAACTCTCCATAAGTGGTTACTTTACCTTCTGGGACTTGCAATAATTTTTTATAGATTTTTTTATCGATGTTCATAATTTTTTTACTTCTAAATCCGTTTTGTCAAGAAGATCAATTACCTTTTTCTTGTTAGGTCCTAACCCTTTCCAATCTAATAAGGCTGTTTTTGCTTGCTTATTTCTTTCTAAAATATGAGATAACATTTCTTCATCGAGATTTTCTAAAGCATGTCTTGGCATTACCGTTCCCAAGGCAAATTTTCCATTAATTAATTCCTCGTTAAATTTTTCAGGATAATGACTACCACCAAAACAAATAGCAACTGGACTTGAAGAAAGTTTTTCAGACATTACTTTATCAATTAACTTGGCAACTGATGTGCAAAGAGATACATCATTCCATTGTTTTTCAGTGGTTCCAATTTCAATAAAAATTGTAGGTTTATTCAAGGCAGTGGGCCCGTGGTGAGTTGCCTCAATTGTAATTTGAAATTCCGAAAAAATTGATTTATTTTTCCAAAGTGTTTTAAGATAATTCTTTTGAAGATCAGGATAAGGTATTGCCAATTGTTTTTTGTTACCCCCAAATTTTGCCTCAGAAAAATTTCCTGTGCTGTGACATGTTAAAGCTAAAACTCCAGATTCAGCAGCGTGTTTAGATAAAAAGATAAAACCATCATAATCATATTTTGATTCTAACCAGTCTGCAGAAATTGCTGGACTAGGGATAATTAAAAGATCATAGTTTTTTCCCCGAAAAATTTCATTTTCTTTTTTCATTTTTTGCGAGAGGAATTTAGCCATATTATGTCCTGCTGGATCATCTTGGTATGCAACTAAGAGGTCCATGTTGGATATTGGAGGAGTCCTTGAAGAAAAACCTATCCAAAAATAAGAATGTAGTATGATTTCACTTGGAATAAGAATATAAGGACACCAAATTAATTTTAGATAATGAACCCAAGGCAGACTTTGAAGAATATGGCAAATACCATGAAGATGGCAAAAAAACCAGATAGAGATGAATATTCACAACATCTTCGATTGGTCCTTTTAGGAATAGCAGGAGTAGGGGCAATAGGATTTACAATTCAGTTTGTCTTTTCAGTGATAACATTTGGTAGGTAAAAATTGTCAGAGGAAGTAAAATCCCATCTTTTTGCAATAAGAACAACTGGTGGTCAAGAAAAAGTCGTAATGAGATTGCTTGAGGCAAAAGCAAATGCAAATAAAATTAACATTCAATCAGTTTTGCTTGTTGATAATCTCAAAGGTTACGTTGTAGTCGAAGCAATTAATCCTAGCGATGCATATATGGCGGTAGAAGGTGTCAGACACATTCGCGGTCAACTTCGAGGTGAGTTAGAATTCAAGGACATAGAAGGATATCTGGTGAAAAAATCAACTGTTTCACAATTAGCCGTAGATAATATTATTGAGATAACAGGTGGTCCTTTCAAAGGAATGAAAGCCACCATTACAAGAATAGATCCAGATAAAGAAGAGGCAACAGTTGTTTTACTTGATGCTTCTTACCAGTTACCAGTAACAGTTGACGCAAATTATCTTAAATTATCTAGCGAGTCATAGCAAGGATTAAATTTTTCATTTTGAGCGAGTAAATATGGGAGAATCACAAAAAATTTCATCACTTGTTACAGGCGGAGGAGCATCAGCCGGTCCTCCATTGGGTCCTGCATTAGGACCACTTGGAGTAAACATTATGGAAGTGGTAAATGCGATTAACGAAAAAACAAAAGATTTTGAAGGAATGAAAGTTCCAGTTACTGTAATAGTTGATTCTGATACCAAAAATTGGGAAATTGAGGTAGGAATACCATCTGCATCGGCCCTTATTTTGAAGGAAGCAGGAATTCAGAAAGGCTCAGGAACCTCTGGAACAGATTGGGTGGCAGACATTACAATAGATGCAATTGCAAAAATTGCAAAAACAAAATTAGAAAAATCATATGCATCCTCTTTAAAATCTGTGGCAAAGTCAATAATTGGAACCTGCCTGGCTCTAGGAATTAAAATAGAAGGAAAAACCCCAAAGGAAATTACTGCAGAGATTAATGAAGGAAAGTGGGACGAGAAACTTCAATAATTTATTTTGTTAAATAAACAGGATCTTTGTCGGTTCTTTGTAATTCAACAAAAGTTTCACTATTTTGAATACCTTCAATTTTCCCAATTTTCTCAATTACGATAGAATGTAATTCTTCAAGATTTTCTGCATATACTTTAATGAGCATGTCAAATCTCCCAGTAACTTCTGAAATAGAAATAATTTCAGGCGTTTCAAGTAATTTCTTCATAATTGAATCTTTAAATTTTGGATCACGGTTAATACCCACTGAGGCTTTTACACCGATTCCCAAAAGAGAATCATCTATTACAATTGTAAATTTTTTAATTAATTTTTTCTTAATTAATCGTTTAATTCTGCTGTATAAAACAGAGGCGTTAATATCAAGTTTTTTTGAAAGGGCAGGAACAGAAATTGAACCATCAAGAGTCAATTCAAAAAGTAAATTCATATCTAATTCATCAAATTTATGCATAGTGCTCAAAAATCTTTTTTGAGATTTAATAAATGTAAGTTTAATCCCATTTTGGCTCTGAAATTTCATGCAAAATTCAAAAAAAATGAAAAATTTTAGGTTTTATCACTTGACAAAATAGAGTCCACTAAACGATTTTAAGGAGGTCTTCTTGAAAAAGTTCGTATTGATTACTGAGGGCCAATTAAAAGAAATGATAAAGGCAGCAAAAAATGATGCCAAAGAGAGAAAGTTTAAGCAGGCATTAGAAATTATAATTACTTTCAAGGATATTGATGTTAAAAAGGGATTTGCCATAAATGAGGTAGTTCAGCTTCCAAAGACTAGTTCTCCTGCAGCGGTATGCGTAATGGCAACAGGAGATATGAGTGTAAAAGCAAAGGCTGCAAATGCAGATGCAGTAATAGGAACCGAAGAACTAGATAAATTTGCGGCAAATAAAAGAGAATCAAGAAAATTCATAAACAAATATGATTTTTTTCTAGCTGATACAAAAATTATGCCAGTGGTAGGAAAGGTCTTAGGACAACTTTTAGGACCAAGAGGCAAAATGCCCGTACCTGTCCCCTTTGATGCTCCTATTGAATCATTTCTACAAAGATTTAGATCATCAATAAAGGTTAGAGTTAGAGGTTCTTTATCGTTGGCTTGTAAATTTGGAGATGAAACTATGAGTGATGAAGATTTAGCGGTTAATGCTCATGCGATTGTTAATGCTGTGGAAAAAAAGTTGCCAAACGGTGAGAAAAATATCAAAAGAATTATGATAAAAACAACAATGGGTAAACCAACTAAACAAGTCCAAGAGGTGCGAAAAAAACATGCATGAAAATAGGACAACTTATCCCAAAAGAAAAGCACAGATGTATCAACAACTACAAGAACTTCCAAAGCAGTACAAGGTTCTAGCTCTTGTTAAAATGAGTAAAGTTAGAGCATCACAAATCCTTCCTCTAAGAAAAAAGCTTAAGGGAGATGTTGAATTCTTTAGTATTAAGGATAAAGTAGCAAAAAAGGCACTTGAAAAAATCGATGTTCCAGGAATTAAAGAGATTATCAGTGAGTTAACTGGTCAATGTCTTTTTATGTTTACAAATATGTCCCCATTCAAGCTAAATGTACTTCTTGCAAAAAATAAGATAATGTTAGCTGCAAGAGGTGGAGATATTTCAAGTATCGATATTGTAGTACCTGAAAAAAATACCGGTATTGCTCCAGGTCCAATGTTAACTGAATTCAAAGAAGCAGGAATTCCAACAAAAATTGATCAGGGAACAATATGGATTGCCAAAGAAACCACACCAGTGAAAAAAGGAGAAGTGATAAATGAAAAATTAGCACCTCTGTTAGGAAAACTAGACATTAAACCAGTAGAGGCAGGAATAGCACTTTACTCTGCTATTGAAAACGGATTGAAATATTCTGAAGAAGAGATGATAATTGACGTTGAGAAGATTAGAGAAGAATTTGCCCTTTCACATCAACAGGCTGTTTCCTTATCAATAGAAGCTGCTTACATAACTCCAGAAAATATTGGTCAAATTCTTAGTAAGGCAGCACAATCTGCACGTTCAGTTTCAATGGAATCTGGATTTATGACCGAAGATACAAAAGAACAAATTTTGCAAAAAGCCCACGCAAATGCAAGAGCATTAGCCGATAAAGCTCAAGATTATACCCCAGCTTAAATCAAATTTCATTTTACACGAGGCAAATTCCAATTCAGTTTCATGGCTGTTAATCTAACTCCAGTTGCAATAATAATTCCAATAATGGTTGAAATGTATAGTTCTACTCCAAAAAATAAGAGAAGATAAAAAATTAAAATTCCAATAAAGCTCGCAGTGATATAGAGTTCCTTCACGAAAACAATTGGTATTTGATTGACTGCCACATCTCTTAAAATCCCACCCCCAACTGCGGTTAAAATTCCTGAAAATATTATTGCCAAAAAATTTAATCCAAATATATTGTAAGCAAAGGTTCCTCCGATAATAGTGAATATTCCTAATCCAAAAGCATCAAATTTTAAAAATAAATTCCAATGGCTCTTTAATTTAGAATACAAAAAAAAGATGCAAACTCCTGATGCTACTGTAATTATCACGTAAGAAGGATCTGAAATGGAATTTGGAAAACGGCCCATAATTACATCTCGAATTGTTCCACCTGCAACACCAGTAATTGTTGCAAGAAAAATTATTCCTACCAAATCAGCTTTATGTTCTATAGCTTTGAAGGCACCGGTAACGGCAAAAGCCATTGTTCCAAATAAATCTAATACGTAAATAAAAAATTCCGATGAAATTGAAAAGTCAACCAATCTTTTTCAAACCATTACATTGCTAATTAAGATTGATGAAAAAAGTTGAAAATTTTGAATTAGGAAAAATTATTTAGCCAAACAGTGAGGATAAACCTTCCATGGCAGCTTCTTCAGTTTTGCCTTCTTCTTTTGGTTTTTCTTCTTTCTTTTCTTCACTTGCTGTCTCTGCGGCTGGAGCGGCAGCTGCAACTGCTACTGGAGCAGCTTTAATTGCATCATCGATGTTAATATCTGCCAAAGCGGCGACCAATGCCTTTACTTGTGCGTCATTTACTTCAGCACCTGAGGCTTTTACCACTGAACTTATGTTGGCTTCATTAACCTCCTTTTCTAGCTTGTGAAGCAGTAAAGCAGCATATACATATTCCATTATATCAAAAACCTGCTGAAAGTATAATATAAAACTATGGAGATTTTATGAAGTTTTAATTTAATATTTTAAGACTCCTAGAAATTGAATAAAGAGTTCTTTTTAGTTTTTTATCTACCAGAGAATCTCTTTTTTGGTTTAAAACTCGTTTAGCCTGATCTCTTTCAGGACCTTCGGGTAAAGATAGTACATTGTTTATGAGTTCAGGAATTGACTCTCGAATCCAGCCATCTAAAAGCCCATATACTTTTGGTGGAATAAGGTCACACTTATCTTGGTCTAAATCTAAAACTTCTGCAAAATTTTCATGTTCAACTCGATAAATCATTGCCAAAATAATATTATCAGGAGTAGGATGTTTTAAAATTTCAATTGACCGTTCTCCTGCCTTTCCTTGAGAAATCTTGTTTTTTAGCCCTACAGGATTTATTATGACTCCATTAACACCGACCTTTCTACCTTCAAGGCCGGTAACCACTCCAAAAATAAAATCATTGTAATCTCCATTTTTTTTTATCGAAAAAACATGGACCCCTTCTTTTAATTGAGGTTTTTTACCAAACACAAGTAGACTGGACGATATATTCTATTTAATGTATTATTTGGTCGTTTAAAAACGAAATTTCATTAAATCTTGATTTGAGGTATGATTTCTCATATTTTTCCTAAAGTCAAACTTTTGGGAATAGTGCCTTTACTGAAAATATAATCCTGATTCAAATCTTTTTTATCGCTAGTTCTTAATATTGGAAAATTGCAGGCATTTCGTTGGATAAAAAAGAAATCTTAAAGCAATTTTCAACAGAACCAGAAAAACATTACATGGTAAAATTATTTGAAGAAAAAGGTTTTGTTAGAAAATCCTGCTCAAAATGTTCTCGATTCTTCTGGACTTTGGATTCAAATAGAAATCTCTGCCCTGAAGATGCTGAGGATACCTATTCCTTTATTGGGGATCCTCCAACATCAAAGAGATTTGACTACACCCAAGCATGGAAAGAAGTCGAGTCTTTTTTTGTAAAAAATAATCATACTTCAATATCTAGATATCCAGTTGTTTGTAGATGGAGGGATGATCTTTATTTTACAATTGCCTCAGTTGTTGATTTTCAGAGAGTAATGGGGTCGAAGGTGGTTTTTGAGTTTCCATCTAATCCATTAGTGGTTCCTCAAACATGTTTAAGATTCAAGGATTTAGAGAATGTAGGAGTTACAGGGAGACATTTTTCAAGTTTTTGTATGATTGGTCAACATTCTATTCCCAACGCCGATGGTTACTGGAAAGATGAATGTATTGACTTGGACTTTAGATTATTAACAAACCAATTTGGAATTAGAGAAGAAGAAGTGGTTTTTGTTGAAGATGTTTGGGCAGGAGGAGGATCTTTTGGCCCATCACTAGAATTTTTTGTAAGAGGTCTTGAATTAGGAAATGCTGTGTTTACAGAATTTCAAGGAGAGTTGGGAGAACATACAACCCTTGACCAAAGGATTATTGATATGGGGGCAGGATTAGAAAGGTTTTCCTGGATTACCATGGGGACACCTACTGCTTATGATTGTTGTTTTGGGCCAATAAATCAAAAGTTATCTGCAAAACTGGGAATAGATTCTGATTCACAAACCTTAAGGCATTATTTTACAGAAATTGCAAAAGCCTTAGAGAACTTTAATGATCTCAATGATGTAAGACGACATGCAATTAAAAAAGCTGGGGTTACTGAGCAGCAATTAAACAAAATGATTACTCCTCTAGAAGGAGCATATCTTATAGCTGATCACCTTCGAACTTTAATTTTTGCCATAGCCGATGGAGCTCTTCCAAGCAATGTAGGTGGAGGTTATAATCTTAGAATAATTCTACGGAGGATAATTGGTACCATTAATCGATTAAATTTGAAAATAGACCTTGATGAATTAATTGATGATCATGTTGATTATCTAAAACATACCTATCCAGAGCTGGATGAAAAGCGTGAAGATGTAAAAAAAATCCTAAAAATTGAATCTCAAAGGTATGAAGAATCAAAAACAAGAATGAAAAAAATAGCAGATAGAATCTCCGAAAAAAGAAAAATACCTACAGTCGACGAATTAATTACATTATACGAATCGGATGGAGTTACACCTGATTACCTTAAAGAAGTAAATGCCATTTCTGAAATTCCCTCTAGCTTTTATTCAAAACTTTCAGAACTTCATCAATCAGAAAAGAAAAAAGAAATTGTAAGTTTACCACTGGAAGAATTACCTGAGACAGATGCTCTATTTTACAAAGATGACCCTATGGAGTTTGAAGCAAAAGTTCTAAAAGTTTTGGGGGATTTTGTAGTACTTGACAAAACATCCTTTTATGCTAGAGGTGGAGGTCAAGAACCTGATCATGGAACTATTGCTGGTTTTAAAGTAATTGATGTAGATAAACATGCAAACATTATTGTTCACAAATTAGAAGGAGGAACACCCAAAGAGGGTGAAATTGTATCCTGTAAAGTAGATTCAAGGAGAAGAGCAAATATTACAAAAAATCATACAAGTACTCATATTCTAAATGCATCTTCTAGAAATGTTCTTGGCTCTTGGGTATGGCAACACTCAGCCTTCAAAGAAGAGGATCATGCTAGACTTGATATCACTCATCACTCCTCCTTAACTGAATCTCAAGTAAAACAAATTGAAGAAAAAGCAAACGATTTGGTTAAGCAAGACTGTTCTGTAAACATTGAATTTTTTGATAGGGGGACTGCTGAACAAAAGTATGGTTTTAGAATTTACCAGGGAGGAGTAGTTCCCGTCAAAGCTGTTCGAATCGTATCGATTGAAGACAAAGACATTGAGGCATGTGGTGGAACCCATGTCAAAAAAACAGGAGAGATTGAATTAATCAAAATTACCAAAACAAAGAGAATTCAAGATGGAGTAGTTCGTTTGGAATTTGTTTCCGGACCTACTGCATTTGATTATTTAAAAAATCAACAAAGAGAATTGGAAAAACAACAAGGTTTAGATGCAAACAAAGAAAAAATTGAAAAACAAAGAGAAGAAAATAAACAAAAAACAAGAGAAAAAATACCTATTCTTTTGGAGCAAATATCTACTAAAAAATCTGGAAAATTCGACGATATCGAAGTAGACCAAAAGCTATGTTTTACTCAAAGTCAAAATTATGATGAATTTTTTCACATGAACTTCGGCAAGAAATTAGTAAAAAAAGAACCAGAGGCTGCATATTGTGGAATATTTGAAGTTGGTCCTACCATTCGCGTAATTATTTTTTGTGGGGAAAACTCGGGTAAAAACGCCGGTGAAATAACTAGAGAGATTGCAGGAATTTTAGGAGGTTCTGGTGGAGGAGATTCAAAATTTGCACAAGGGGGAGGAAAAGACACATCTAAAAAAGAGGTGGCAATAGCCAAAGCAAAATTGATGATTTTGGGAGGTTAAAATGATAGAATGGAACAATATTGAAAAAAAATGGAGATCAAAATGGCAAGCTGAAAAAGACTTTGAGACAAATCCAAATGATAAAGAAAAAAAATTCATTACAGTCGCATATCCTTATCCCAATTCCCCACAACATATTGGACACGGTAGAACATACACATTGGCTGATGTTCATGCCAGGTTTTACAGAATGCAAGGATACAATGTCCTATTTCCAATGGGATTTCATTATACGGGAACTCCCATTCTTGGAATGGCAAAAAGAGTAGAATCAGAAGATAAGGAAATACTAGATGGTTTAAGAAACATATACCATGTTCCAGAAAAGGACATCCAAACATTTGTTGAACCAATAAAGATTGCCGATTATTTTCACCAGGAGATAAAAGCTGGCATGATAGAGATGGGTTATTCTATAGATTGGAGACGAGAATTTACAACAATTGATCCTGCATATTCCAAGTTTATCGAATGGCAAATTAATACACTAAAAGAAAAAAACTTGATTATTCAAGGATCTCATCCAGTTGGGTGGTGTCCACGGGATCAAAATCCAGTATCACAACACGATACCTTAGGTGATGTAGAACCGGACTTTACCGAATACATTTTGATTAAATTCAGATTTGACGACTACATTATTCCTACAGCTACACTTCGACCAGAAACAATTTTTGGGGTTACAAATCTTTGGGTAAATTCAAAAACAAATTATAAAAAAATTTTAGTTGATGGAGAAAAATGGATTGTTTCTAAAGAATGCGCCCACAAATTAGAATTTTTAGATAAGGAGATTTCATATGAAGGAGAAATATTGGGAGCAGATCTTATTGGAAAACAAGTAACTATTCCTCACAGAAATGAAAAGATTCCAATGTTAGAGGCATCGTTTGTTGAATCAGGTACCGGAACTGGTCTTGTAATGTCTGTTCCTGCCCATGCACCATTTGACTATCAAGCCCTTGAGGATTATAAGGAAAATCAAACCCAAAGTTCAGATTTTCATTTACTCAAACCCATCTCCATAATATCCACTGATGAATATGGAGAATTTCCGGCACAAGAGGTTGTAGAAAAATTGAGAATATCTAACCAAAATGATCCAAAACTAGAAGAGGCAACAACTGAAGTTTATGGGAAGGAATTCTATGGAGGAACACTAAAAGGAAATTGTGAACAGTTTGCTGGCAAAAAAGTTTCAGATGCAAAAGACTTAATCAAAGATTGGCTTAATGAGAATAAATTTTCTGACATTTTGCTGGAACTTACAAACTCTCCTGTTAGATGTAGATGCGGTACAGAGTGTGTTGTAAAGATTTTGTCAAATCAATGGTTTTTGAATTATGGGGATAAAGATTGGAAAGAAAAAGCGAATTCTTGTTTGGATAAAATGAGTATATTGCCTCAAGAAATTGTGAATGAATTTCATTATGTTGTAGGGTGGCTTAGAGAGAGGGCTTGTGCTAGGCAACATGGACTTGGAACAAAACTCCCTTGGGATAAAGACTGGATAGTGGAGAGCCTTTCTGATTCTGTAATCTATATGGCCTTTTACACTATTCAGAGGTTTGTCCAAGATGGAACATTACAACCTGAGAAAATGTCAAAAGAATTTTTTGATTACGTGTTTTTAGGAAAGGGATCAGCAGAAAATATTCCAGGATTTTCTAAAGATGTAATGGAAAAAATTAGAAAAGAATTTTCATATTTTTATCCAGTGGATTCAAGACATTCAGGTCGTGATTTGGTTCCAAATCACTTGACATTTTTCGTTTTGAATCATACTGCTATATTTCCAGAAAATCAGTGGCCAAAACAAATTGTTGTGAATGGATCTGTTTTGATGGATGGTAAAAAAATGTCAAAATCTATGGGAAATATTATTCCTCTTAGACAAGCAATTTCAGACTATGGTGCAGACCCAATTAGACTTGCAATAATAATTTCTGCGGAATTATTACAAGATGCTGATTTTAATTTAGAATCTGTTTCAGGAATTAAACACAAGCTTGAAACTATTTTAGAGGAATGTTCAAGGTTAAAACTTAGCAAAATAGAAATTTTAGAGCCAGAAGATAATTGGATTTTGAGCAAATTACAAAATTTAGTTTCAAATGTTACATTTAGTATTGAGAAGATGAGATTGCGTGAAGCTCTTCATGAAATTTTGTTTGCCTTTGAAGCTGATTTGAGTTGGTACCTCAAAAGAGCAAATGCAAAAGGAAGAACAGATTTCGATGGAATATTGCACCAAATCTTTAGTACTAGGATAAAATTACTTTCTCCCTTTGCTCCACATATTGCTGAAGAAATATGGGAAAGACTTGGAAACACAGGATTGGTTTCAAAATTAAATTGGCCTGAGGTGTCTTCTGAATCAATTGATTCTAAGGCTATCCAATCTGAGGATTTGTTGAAATCAATTATGGAGGATATTTCAAATATTCTCAAGGTCACAAAAATTAATCCTAGACAAATTACAATCTACACTGCAAATCAATTCAAAATAACCTCATACAAGTCAATTTTAGAAAAAGTCATGGATGGTCAAACCAACATGGGTGCAATAATGAAGGAGATGATTGCAAATCCTGAAACAAGTGACATTAAGAAAAATCCAGATTTTGTTCAAAAAACTATCAAAGATATTCTTTCTGAGCCAACAGAGATAAGGAAGACAAAAATGAAAACACAAATTGATGAAAAAATAATTTTATCAGAGGAATTAATTGCGATTGCCAAAAAAGATTTTGATGCAGAAGTTTTGGTGTTTGCGGAAGGGGATTCTGACATTTATGACCCAAAAGGAAAAGCCAAACATGCCAGACCTTTCAAACCTGCTATCTTGATAGAATAACCGAATTGAAAAAATTATTTCTAGATTAAAATCAAAAAAATTTTTCAAATGTGGGTTTTAAACTTTCAATTTTTCAAAAACTGTGTCCTTTATCAAGTAAAAAAGATTAATTTGATTGGAGTTTGTAGGTCATAAAAAAAGAAACTTCAAGCCCTTTTCAGAATCGGGCGATAGAGAGGAAGGCCTGAGTTTCATATTCATTATGATGAAACTTAACATAAGGATGGGTATGTAAGAAAAAATACAGACAACCTGAAATTATTTTGGGTTTTTACAGGTGATGAATTTTTAATTTATGAGGTAATTAACTTAAAACAAAACTAATTCTTAACTAATCTATTATTAATTTAGGCATGAATTAATTATGAATAATCCACAGATAGTGTATTTATTAGGTCAAAATAAAATTAAGCTAAATGAAAATTGCTATTTGTGGAATAGGAGTAGCTGGAAGTTATCTTATTTCTAGGTTAAAAGACTCTCATGAGGTTGTTGGATTTGAAAGAATGCCAGAAGATAAGCACGATTCAATTTGTGCTTGGGGAACATGCAAATCCAAAATGATTGAATTATGTAAAAAATCAGGAGTAAATTTTGAAGATTATGTGATTCATGATGGTAAAAATATGCATATTGAAATGAATAATGATGAAAAATTTGACATTGGTTTGCATGGCTTGTGTACTTATGATAAAATTCAATTAATCAAAGATTTTGTTAAGGGATGTAAGGTAAATTATGGAATATCACCAAAACTAGAGGATCTAGAAAAAGAATTTGATTTAATTGTAGATTGTACAGGTTTTCATAGAGTTTATCTTCCAAAATTGGAAAAGGATTTCTTCTTACCAACGTATGAATACAAAGTAGAATACGATGGTAAGGTCCCCTACGATGATTTTCTTGTTAGACCATTTGAAAAAATGACAGGTTATTTTTGGTACTTTCCCTTAGGAAAGAATCTAGCTCATATTGGAGCAGGAGATTATAAGAAAAATCATGTAAAGGCTACTGACAAATTTTTAGAAAATTATGGAGGTAAAGTTCTAAAAACTGTTGGAAGACCTATTAGATTAGCTACACCCAATTTGTGTAAGCCATTTTTTAAAGGAAAAGTAGTAGGAGTAGGCGAATCAATTGGAACTGTATATCCATTATTGGGAGAAGGAATTATTCCTAGTATGGAGTGTGTCGATATTTTTGTTAAGAATCTGGGAAACAACGAAGCCTATGAAAAAGAAGTGATGGAACATTTCAAAATTTATGGCAAAGTATTTAATTTTGTAAGGAATAAAATGAAAAATAATTTTAGTATGTCAAAACAAATTTTAGAACTTTTGTCAATTTTTAGATATATGAAAAAAAATGAAAAACGTTTTGGAATGGAAATACACATTAGAGATTTGATGAAAGTAGCAAAAGCCTAAGTAAAACTGACACATCCAAAATTTTCTCTATTTGTTCTATTAGAGGACATGTTAAATTCATAGATAATTTTTGAATATTCTTGAAATTCATTCTTCATTTCATCTAGATTCTCTGAAAGATAAAATCCAGGACAGTCTCCTGTGAATTGATAAGTAGCATGAACCCGAGCTCTTCCTTTTTCATTTTCAAGCCATGTCGAAAATGGATACAAATAACATACTCCTGGACGTCCAGGATGCAAACTACATGCACCTTCTTTATCTAAAAATCTACAAGAAATATGTGTTCCATCATCCTGCAAAGTCTCATCAGATTTTCTTTTTAGATTAATTGTAGTAAGCGTGGTGGTTTGTCCAGAAGGTCCCTGTTCTTGATAAGATACAGATAAAGTTTCATTTTTAAT
Organism: Nitrosopumilaceae archaeon; assembly: GCA_028279545.1. Classification (GTDB taxonomy): domain Archaea; phylum Thermoproteota; class Nitrososphaeria; order Nitrososphaerales; family Nitrosopumilaceae; genus Nitrosomaritimum. The sequence goes on along the minus strand of JANQNN010000041.1, from coordinate 3,618 downwards.
AAAGTCAGTTGTTTTTTGATATTTCAAACCCTTTCCAATGGTTATCAAATCATCAGAAGTTAGAGGTAATCTTCCTTGTCTATCACAACAATTATGACAATCAGGCCAAAAACATTTCCATAAAATATATTTTTTTTCTGAATTAAGATAAGGCACATGAAAAATTACATCTTTTACCTTAATAGGATAATCAGAAATATTAGTGATTTTGCCCAACATAAAATTTCTTAAGATTGGGTCAATGTCCCAATTTTTTTGTAATAAATTTAATGACTCTTCAATTTCATTTTGAGACAAGTATTAAGTTATAACATCTTTATTAGATATTATTAATGTTGAGTGAAAAAGGAAAATATGCATCAGCCACAGAAAATAGAAGGTTTGTTTGGTCGGAAATTATTTGGCCACTAATTTTGGAATTAAATGAAGTGTCATTTACTCTAAAACAATATCAAAAAAAACGAGACGAAGTATGTTTTAAAAAAAATGTCGATGTGAATTTGACGTCTCGTGGATTAGTTTCACTTATGCAAAAAGAAATTCTGTTAAAAGAAGATAATCTTTACTCAATCCATTACCGATTAATTCCATACATGAGATTAAGAGCTAATTGTGATTATTCAACTGCAATTCATGAAGTTAGAATAAAGTAGGATTGCCAAATAATTATATCCTTAAACCTTAAATTTTAAGATGGTAGCCCGATAGTCTAGCGGTCAAATAATTTTAGATTAAGGATTCTGCCCTCTGGATCTCAAGAGTGGATAGGCGGAGACGGCAGTTCGAATCTGCCTCGGGCTACTTAACTATCTTGATGCTTGAGCTATACGTTCTAGCTCATTCTTTTTTTTCACAGAAGGAGCGTTGGGGTCATTTTTTGAAGCCAAAATAAGCTGTTCTGCCATATGTTCTTCAATTGGCTTAGGATTTGAAAATGTGGCCTCTTTAATTGCGTCTGAAATGAATCTTAAAGCTAAATCTACTCTTCTGATTGGGGCAACATCCACCGAAACGTGGTATACAGTTCCACCATAAACAATTCTTGTTGTATCCTCATTTGGTGCAGAAAATTCTACCGCTTTTACTAAAACAGCAACTGGATTCTCTCCTGTTTTAAGAGAGATAATATCAAAGGCTGCTTTGATTGTGTTTAAGACACGGACTTTTTTTCCGGTCATCCTTCCAGTATTTTTTGCATATTTTTTTCCAAAGTGCATTGTTTTGTTACAAAGACGCTCAACAATGTTTACTTCTGCTTTATTGAATCGTTTTAATGCAGATCTTCCGTAGGTATAAGGTAAGATTTGTTTTTTTAACGATATTGCAGTTTTTAATCCTGGATCTTTTACTTCTATTTCTGATAAATCCCATTTTCTAAATAATAATAGATTCTTTGTTTGTGCCAAATTTATCTCCTAGGTTTTTCCTTTTTGCCAATTACAAGTTCATGAAGTGATGTGCCATTTACTTTGTAAACAATAAATCTCACACCTGGAAGGTCACCCATTGCTCCTCCTTGAGTAGCACCCATTCCCTGAATATGAACTTCGTCATGTTCATCAATAAAGTTCATTGCGCCATCTCGTGGTAAGAACGCAGTAACAGATTTTCCATTTTTAATTAATTGAACCCTAACACATTTTCTAACAGCTGAGTTTGGTTGTTTTGCCGCAATTCCAACTTTTTCCAAGACAATTCCTCTTCCTTGTGGAGCACCACCAAGAGGATCTGCTTTTCTATCAATTCCTAATTTTCTTCTCTTATAGCTTGAAATTGCCCATCTTTGTTTTTTCTTTTTTTCTTTTAAAACACGACCTGCAAATAACCCTAATGGTGATTTTCTCATTTACTACATCTCCAGTGTTGCCCTTTGAGGGCTATTAATAAGAACACTACCTATATCGAAATATCTCTTGGCAAGTAATCTTGCTTTTTCAGCATTTCTTCCTTCACGTCCAACAACGATTCCCTTCTTTTTTGCATCTACCATAACTACTGCCTGCTTAGTGCCATCATTTCGTGTATTTATTTTTACTTCAGAAATTAACTTTGAATTTAATAAATTTCCCAAAAATTTTACCGGGTCTTCATCGAACTCTACTAGCTCTACATTTCTTTTTACAATATTTTGTAAGGACTTTATGTGACATCCTCCTTTTCCAATTGCCAATCCCATTTTTCCAGGATTCACTACAAAAATTACACGGTCTTGTTTTTCATCATCAATACAATCACGAGCAGTTGCACCTGTTACATTTTGAAAAAGAGACATCATCCGCATCTGTTCTGTTGTAAGTTTGATTGATTGAGTCATAACTATTCTCGATTATTCCTGAAAAAAATCTGTCTCATTTAAATCTACATTTAGTATGTTAAAAATTTTCAAGTGGATTCCTCAACTGTTGTATCTTTGAGAATTGATTTGATATTTGCATCTGTTAGGGATGTAAATGATAGTGTTGAAATTCTAAATTGCAAGCCACATAATTTACCTAATGCGACTGAAGTTCCTTGAAACTTTACAAAGGGTATTTTTTCTTTTTCTGCATCTGATTGTATCTTCTCAAACATATCTTTTTTTACAGATTGAGACAAAACAATTAATTTGGAATTTTTTACTGAAGACAACACTTGTTTGGTGCCCATTGTAACTTTATCTTCTTTTAAGGCATCTTTTAGTGCTTTTTCTAGTATCTTACTCATTCCTTATTTTCAATCGAAGGATTGGGGTTTTATAGGTTTATGGAAATTTAGGCACGAAAAAAATTATCTTGAAATCTCAAATAGAGATACAAAGGAGGAAAATAATGCATCTACTTTTTCAAAAAAACCTTTAGGTTTTTCTTTTGGAATTTCAATTTCCTTCAAAAGTTCGGGAGGTTCAACGATTGGATTGTTTGGTGAGAACGACACTTTAACAGGTACATTTTCAAGACTTTCTTTTGGAATTTTGGAGAGTGCAGTTTCAAGGTTTTTTTGGATTGTATCCTTGGTGGATGTATGTTTTAAAATATCAGAATATAACGAAACTGCTTCCTCATAATTTCCCATCAGAGCAAGGGAATTTGCCTTGTTGTTCAAAGCAGGAATAAATTTAGAATCAATTTCTAATGCTTTATTGTAATTAATTATGGCCTCCTTAAAATTTCCTAATTTACCAAGGGAAGATCCTTTATTTGTCAAAAATTCAACATTGTTAGGATCTTTTGAAAGAGATTCATCAAAAAATTTGAGTGAAGCCTCATATTTACAAAGTCGATATAAAGCAGGTCCCATTCCATCGTAATATGAAATCATATCAGAATACTCACTATGGTCACATTCTAAGTTAATTTGATTTAGAATTATACCCAGTTCAATATCTTCAACAGAAAGATTATTTGATTTATTCTGAGAATTTTTATCTTCTGAATTGGAACTAAACTCCTTATCTTCATTATACTCTATAGATTCAACGAATGGATTTTCGTCTTGTAACGAGTTGTTGCCGTTAGATGAGTTGTTGTCGTTAGATGAGTTGTTGCCGTTAGATGAGTTGTTGTCGTTAGATGAGTTGTTGTCGTTAGATGAGTTGTTGTCGTTAGATGAGTTGTTGTCGTTAGATGAGTTGTTGTCGTT
>JANQNN010000038.1 GCA_028279545.1 Nitrosopumilaceae archaeon | reverse complement strand
CAATTTAATTTCACGGTGACAAATTCAAATCCAGTGGTAATTGGTCCAGGTGAAAGATTAATGCTCAATATGACCAATATCCCAAGAAGTATAGGAAATTTGGATTTGAAAATGGTAATAGATGATACAGATGTAGTTTCTGGATTAGGAAGTAGTTTCTTACAAACACCTCTCCCAGATGTGGCTATACCTGGATATGGATTTTATGATAATTCTGACACTGGCACAATTGAGATATTCAACCCTGGTCCGCAGGATAACTGGATTAAATATCAAAGCCGAGTCATTTTTGAAGATGAGGCCTCAGGAGATCCCTATGCTGCTTTTATTATCAATGCAAATGGGACCTCAATTGACCCAGACCTAGATAGTCCACCCATTATAGCAAATACTTCTATTCCAATAGAATTTGACATTCCACGAGCACAGCCTGGAAATCCATCAAGTGAACTAATTCCTGAAGGGAGGTATAAAATGTTCATTTTCCTTGATGGGTATGATTCTGAGGGTAAAGTTTTCCTTCAGACCAGTTTTGTAGGTATCGTGAGGGTAGGATAGCAACTGTCTGTAACAAAATCTTACACACCCTACTTCTTTATGGATTTTTGACATTTTATTTTAATGTCAGTAGACTATGAGGCGGAAATAAAGGAATTTGATGAAGTTTTAAAGAGTACCGATTTACTAGTTGATGAATCTGTACAAATTTATGAATTAGAAAGTGAAAAAGGAAACGTAATCGATGAATTGTATAATTCCTTAAAAGTTGTTACAGAATTTTTAGGATTTTCAGTAGACTTACCACCAAAAGTGTTTAATGAAGCTGATGATACAAAAATTACATTAACACCTTCTCTAGATATTGTAATAAAAAAAGCAAATGGAAAAATAATCCAAAAAAGACTAGATGAGTTTTCAACCAAGAAAATTGCAGAGATTTTAAAAAATGCAATAATGCCAATCATCCAATTATGTAAAAATGAAAAAATTATTCAGAACAAGAATATTACTTTTTTAAAAGCCATTACTCAAAAAATTGGAAAAATTCAAAAGATTAATTCTGAAAATATTACAAATTATTCGGGAGAAAATAATAATCCAGAAACTCCAAGCTATTACAATTCAGGTACGCCGGATCAACCTAGTACAGCAAGTCAACCTAGTACAGCAAGTCAACCTAGTACAGCAAGTCAACCTAGTACCAATAACCAAAATCCAAATGAGGGCTCTTAATGAACCAACAAATTTCTAGATTTAACTCATTAGTAGAATTACGTGATTCACTTGATGAAAGAATAAAAGAATTAGACACCAAAATAAATGTTCAATCAAAAATAATTGGAGACAAAATACGAGAAGGTGAAAAAAACAATGCAGAAGAGCTTTCTGACTTGAAAGCAAAATTAAATCCTGATAAATCTAAGGATAAAAAAAGTGATAACAAAACCAAGGATAAAAAAAGTGATAAGAAATCCAGAGATAAAAAAAGTGATAACAAAAAGAAAAAATCCAAAAAAGGAGAATCTGAAAATTGGATTGATTATGAAGGATTACACCTTTACAATGGAATAGGAACTAGAGGAGAACTAGAATTGTATTTTAAATCATTGGAAGATATGAAAGCAGAATCTGAAAGGCTAAAAAATACCAGAGATAGTCTTGACAAATTAATGAAATCAGGCATAAAGAAGGAATTAGCAGGCGTGGGCTATGAGCAAGAAGAAGGTCCATTTGAATTAGCTTTTATTAAAACTGAATCTGCCAGAGAAAAGTTTTCTTTCAAATCAATCTTAACGGTGAGGTGCGAATAATGCAAAAAACAACAAAAAATCTTGGATTTGCAAACCTTTACAATAAAAATTCAGATAAATCAAGCCAATTTTTGGGAATTAGATCAAGATTACGATCAGAACGATCAGCAGTTGTTGACCTATTCTATCTAAATCAAACCCAAATGTTGAATGGTCCTCGGAGGGAGAAAAATTGACAGATAATACTCAAACCACGATATTTGAAAATGATCCTGATTCAAGTACTTATGAGCACAAACAGTCACTAGACCAATTACAAGACCAATTTGCAAAATTTGGATTAACTGTTAATCAATGTAAGGTGTACATCTTTTTAGGAAAATATGGGTCAAAAACTGCACCTGAAGTTTGTAGATCCTTAAAGCTTCCAAGAACTGAAACTTATCATCTTCTTACCACCTTACAAAACAAAGGAATTGTTTCAGCAACCTTCCAACACCCAATTAAATTTTCAGCAATACCCTTATCCAATGCCATTAAATCTATGGTTAATACTGAAAAGGAAAGAATTAGAAAATTAGAAAAACAAGAAGAAGAAGTAACCAAACTTTGGAATACCATACCAAATTATCATAATGAACCAGATTTAGCTAAAGAAGACAAATTTCAAATGATGCAAGGTGAGAATCAAATTTATGGTAAAATTAATGATATGATTATTAATGCAAAAAAAGAATTCCAAATAATTGGAAATGAAAAAGATTTTCTAAAGTTTTATCATGCAAATTTTCTAGAACCACTTGACAAATCAGATATAGAATTACAAATTTTAACAAACTCATCCTCTAGAACACTTTATGTTTTTGATGAGATTGATAGAACTAATGTTAAAAAAATTCCCTCAACTATCAATGGAGCAATTTGTTTTGTTATAAAAGACAACGAGGAAATTTTATTTTTTATGAAAAATTCTGAATCTGGTAAAGAAAATATTTCTGCAATGTGGACGAATTCAGATGCCATGATATATTCAAAAAAATTATTGTTTGATTTGTTATGGTCAAAATCAAAAGCAATTCCAATTTAATTGAAAATAAAAAAATTATAGCATGTGTTTCCAGATAAACTCACTCGTCTTTATATAGAAAATTACTCGACTTTTATTGTGAACAATTCTGATGTAAAAATTCGAACAGGCATACCAGGATTTGATTTGATTGTTGACGGGGGATTAAAAGAAGGAAAAACAATTGTTTTATCAGGAGACCCAGGTAGTGGAAAAACAACATTTGGTATGCAATTTCTTCATAATGGAGCATTAGACTTTGAAGAACCAGGTATTTTTGTAACGTTAAATCAAAGCCCACAAGAATTGATAAGTAATTTTAGAGAATATGGATGGGACATTGAAAAATTGGTAGATGAAGAAAAAATTATGATTGTTGATGCAAGACCCTTTAAAATGTATGATGAAAATTATGAAACAGGAGATCCTTTGTATGCTTCTGAGCCTTTTCCCTTTACTCATTTAACCAAAATGATTCTGCAAGGAATTAAAAAAATTAATGCCAAAAGACTGGTCGTAGATTCTCTCTCAGTTTTAAGCATTCAATATGGCAATCAATTTAATATTCGCCAAGGCATTCAAAAAATGATTCATGATATTGATGAAAAAAAATGTACATCAATTTTTATTTCAGAAAATTTAGATTCTAAAACTCCACCTGAATGGTATGCTGCATCTGGAATTGTAATTTTAAATCATTTTAAAAAAACTAACACAATGGAAAGATCTATTCAAGTTATAAAAATGAGGGGCACCAAACATAGTGAGCAAACATACCCCATTAGGTTTAATGAAAACGGATATCACGTATTGCATCCTAGATTGCAAACTGTAATCTAATTATTTTAGTTTCTTTATTTCGTTAGCAACCATAGGTAAAAAGGCACCTACGTCTGTTACAATTCCCAAAGCTTGCCAAGTTCCTCTATCCATTAATTTAGTTACTGTAGGTTGATTAATATCAATAATTATTGCTTTGACATTTGCAGGAAGCATATTTCCTGTGGCAATAGAATGAAGCATAGTTGATATCATAATTACTATACTTGCATCTTTGAGAACTTTTTTGTATTCCCTTTGTGCTTTGGCAACATCAGTAATTACATCAGGTAATGGACCATCATCCCTAATTGAGCTAGCTAAAACATAAGGAATTTTATTTTTTACACATTCATAAAAAATGCCACTCTTGAGTTTTTTTTGTTGAACCATTTTTGGAATCGAACCTGCTTTAAAGACAGCATTAATTGTATCCATGTGATTCCTATGCCCCCGTTTAGCAAGGGTTGCGTCATGTACGTACATTCCAAGGGAGGTTCCTAATGTGGCATATTCAATATCATGAACGGCTAATGCATTTCCTGCAAGTATTCCATGAACAAATCCCCTCCTTATCATTTCGGCCACAGAATTTGCTGCGCCAGTATGAACAATAGCTGGGCCCCCTACAATTACTATTTTGCCTCCTTTTTTGGTAGTTTGGACGATGTCTTGCGCAACTTTTTTTGCAATATGTTGTGTTGGCCTTTCACTAGAGCTACCACTGCCCATAAAAGTGAAAATATTTGCTTTGTCTCTAGGTCTTTGTGGAGGAGTGACTTTTACTCCTACTTCATCAACAACCACAAGATCACCTTTCTTTACATCCCTAATTGGAACACAAAATCCTCTGTTTTTCTTAACTACTATACATTTGTCCATCATTTGATTTTCAACTTGAATCCATGAATTGTTATGGTAAATCCACGTGTCATTATTGGTAGTGCTGTAAAAATTATCAGGCATTACCATGTCTTTGGGAGCTTTTTGTAATTTGACTTGTTTTTCGTGTTTTGATATAGCTCCTTCTCTACGTACATCATCAATAATTTCTTCAAGATGTTTTGAGTTTTTTCCGATAACCAAAAGTTTAGCAAAACTGGAGTCCTTCTTCTTTTTTCCAACTTTTAATTCTAAAATCTCAAATTCTCCTCCACGATTCATTATCTTATCAAAAATCTTGGTTAAAATCATAGAATCGATTAAGTGACCACTAACCTCAACTTCTTGGGAATGTTTCCTCATTGAATAATTTCATGATCATTCCCTCAAAAAGGTTTGGGGATAATATTAAGTACAAATATTGTAAATTTATCTATACAGGCAAAATTACTTTTCCCTTATATTCTTCAATATTATCTGATTCAAAAATTTTCTCGAATTCATTTTTTTGATCTTTTGTAACACCTTGAACAATAGATTTAGAATTTCCATTTTTATCAACTAGAGCTAAAATATATCCGCTAGTATCAGTTAAAACAAAACCTGCACTTTCATCAACAAATGCATACAAATTTTCCTCCCCCACAGGGCTCCATTCATTTGTTTTTGTATCTTGTAAAGCTAAGGCAGGCATGGCTTTACCATTAGTGATTTTATTCAAGTATTCTCTAGATTGCGCTACTCTTTTTTGACCCAATTTCAAAGCTTGAAAATATTGCACAGTTTCTTAAAATTAAAAACAATATAAAAAGAATCACAAATTATACAATCAAAAATTCTAAAGTAATTCTAAAAAGGAATAAGTTTAGATAATAATACCCACTTTAAAAATAAAGTAATGCCTCTAACAAATCCCGTTATTCAAAAGCTAAATGAAATTACAATTTTAGTAGAAAACAAAAATAACATTAAAGAATCTGAAATTGATGAGATAAAAACAATTTTTAAAAAATTAATTGAAGATGGGGAGCAATTTGACTTGGATGACATTGAATCTTGGTTTGAGAATGAAGGTAGTTGGACCAATAAGGTAACTCGGGTAAGGCTTACAAATTTGGCCTATTATGTACAAAATAAATTTCAACAAACATTAAAACTAAAAATCTTGTCTGATGAGGATTGCAATTGCTAAAATTAAATTTCAAGTTTTTCTAGTAAACGTCCAACGATTTTTGCATTTTCGGTTCTTTCATTTAAAATTCCTTCAAGTCTAACTTGATTTTGTTCTGTTTTTTTACCATTTGAAATAATTTGAAAGTATTCTTCATCCAAATCATTATTTGCTTGAAGACGCTTTATAACCTCAAATAGGATTCCAATCACTTCTTTTTGTGCTTCAATTAATTCATCTTTGGATCTTTCCGACATTTTTGTACTAATTCTCCATTAACTGATTAAACAATTTTAAAAGATTAGGATCCTTAATTTCCTTTTTTGCAGAATTAAAAAAAACTGAAAAATCCTTTTCTGAGTTTGTTTTTGAGTAGATTTTAGCTTGTAATACCATCTCAAATTTATCTAATTGATGAACAAAATTTGCTTCGCTTGATTCATTTTTTTGGAATTCATCCCAAATTGTAAAATACTGATTTTGGAGAGATTCAGGTAAATTTTCTAAAATTTTTTTAAAAGTTAAATTTTCCAAAAGAAGTTTCTCATCTTTTGATTTTGCCTCAGGAGTAAAATCTCCCGTGATAGATTCAGCTAAATCATGCAAAAGGATCATTCGAAGTATTTTCTCTGTATCATATTTGTTAGAATCTGACAAAAGCATTCCAATTATTGCCATTGAAAATGTATGATCCGCAACGGATTCAGGATGTTTTATGGAAATTTTGTCAATCCAGCCTTGCCGTGGAATTGTTTTAAGATTTGCTGCAATCTTTAAAAAATCCAAAATCAAGATGGTTTTTAGTTGGAGAAACAACTAATCAATATTTCTAGCTAAAATTTTTCGAATAACATAATAGTAAAACCTGTCATACAAAAAACAATGAAAATTTATACGAAAACTGGTGATGATGGTTCAACTGGTTTACAAGGAAATCATCGATTGAAAAAATCTGACCCAAGAATTATTGCTTATGGTTCAATTGATGAAATAAATGCCTCTTTGGGCATTATTTTATCAGAAAAAATTGATTCTGACATTAGAGAAGTTTTGATACGAATTCAAAATGATTTGTTTGTTGCTGGAGCTGACCTTTCAAATCCAAATTTGCATCAAGAAGAAAATAGAATAACTTCTTCCATGGTTAACTGGATTGAAGAATCAATTGATGATTTTGAAAAAGAACTTGCCCCATTAACTAATTTTATTCTCCCTGGAGGAGATATTTCGGCAGCCCAGCTGCAATTTACTAGAACTATAGTAAGGAGGTCTGAAACATGTATTGTTAACCTAAAAGATCAAGAAGAGATCAATGAAAATTGCTTAAAATATATCAATAGACTTTCAGATCTCTTTTTTGTGTTAGGACGTGTAATAAATAAAAGAAAAGGAAAAAACGACGTCCTTTGGAAAGGGTAAAAAGACAAACTTTAATTTTGCATCAAAAAGAATTTTCCTTATGCCAGGGTAGCTCAGCCCGGGAGAGCACTCGGCTGAAGACCGAGCTGTCGCGCGTTCAAATCTCGCCCCTGGCATCGTTATTTTTTAAATCTCTTAGATGATTTTGCCAGATCGTAATTTCCCTCAACGGCACTAGACCAATATCAAAGGATAGTGATTGTTAAATATTTTAAAGCAATTTTTTAGTTTATGGGGGATTCGGTAGAAGAAATATCAAAACAGTTGGAAATTATGTCCTCTACAATGTATGGAATTCACGAAACTATGAAAAATATTCGTGAAGAGGTAAAAATTATTCTAAAAAATTAGTTTTCACCATTATTTTCTCAAACAAGCATTTGAAAATTAAATAATCAAGTCCGTTGAAAATTTCAAAATTTTTAATTTTTTTTTTGGTAAAAATAGAAAATAATAAGGTAGGATTAACTAGCTTCATGAAGTTTAGAAACCAAAGCGGCATAAAGAAATGGCAAAATTGTTGTAACTTCGGCATGAAGCGTTGCCTGATTGGCTTTGGGAGTTACCTTACCCCATGAAATTGCTTCTTTTACTAAAGCTCCACTTAGACTTCCATCAAATTCTTGAGCAGTGGTGATGTAAAATGCATAATCTAATCCCTCCCTGAATTGGTTCCACCATAAAGTGTGGTGTTTTGAAATTCCTCCACCAATCATAAAAGCTCCAGATTTTTGGGCCTTGAAGATTAATTCAGAAAGAATGTCTGCATCTCCAACAAGATTTAATTTGAAATCTCTGTGTTTTTGGGTGAAAAGCCAAATTTGATTTCCCACAGCTCCATCCATTATCCCGGGAACTATGATTTTGACTCCATTTTTATATGCCCAAAAAAGAAATGAATCCTCACCAAGATTTTTTCCTATCATTTTACAAATATCAACAGTGGTCATTTCTTTTACCCCATTTTGATACTCTTCTTCCAGAAATTTCTGCATTTTTTCCTCAATAAGTGGTCCATAACTTTCCATAGGAACAAGCACATTTCCCAACCTGTGAATATTTTGATTTGCCAATTCCTTATCATCCATTGCAAAAGATCCTTCTTTGTAATGAGAAAAATGTCTTGCAATATCATGGTCTAAAGCCCCACATGTGGTTATTCCTACATCAAACCATTTTTCTTTAACCATGTTTTTGATTATTCCACGGAGACCTGTAGAAATTATGGCTCCAACAAACGAAATAAACTTGAGACATTGTTCATCTTTTATCATATTGGATAAAATTTCTAAACCCTGAGACAGGTTAACTGATTCAAATCCACCAGATTTAGAAATTTCATCAAAAATTTTTTCGATAGATGTGGCAGAATCAATTTCAATATCCTTTACAGGACGCCCAGGAGATATCATAATTTTTTCGTTGATGACATGTATAAATTCTCTCCGTCATTAAAGAGAAATTTCATCATTTTTCCCAAAAAAAGTACAAAATCCAGGATTAATTCTTTGTCAGTTTCTATTAGTGCGTGTAATCTCTCAAGCCTTAAACATTATTTTTCATGATAAAGAAAACTTGGTAATTTCCTCAAAACCTAGTTGTGTAAGAAATTCATGGTTTTTTACAATCATAGTATAATTTGTTTATAAAATAACAATCCTTCATAATTTTTATAAACAAGGCCACCTCTTGATTTTCGACTTTAATGCCCGGAAAAAAAGTTACAAAGAAAACAACAAAGGCGAAAACCACCAAACCAAAAGCAAAAACTACAAAATCAAAAGCCAAAACAAAGGCAAAAACCAAAAGTAAGAAAACTCAAGTTGAAGATTATGGTGATGGCATAGCAATAATAGATGATGACCTTACGATTGATCAAGAAAAAATCAATGAGGAAAGGCGAGCCTATCTTGAAGAAGCAAGGTCTCAGGAAGCGACAGACTAGGAAATCTTTATCCGATCCATTTCCATATAATAAAACATGAGAGCATTATGTTTGATTACAGTAAAACCCGGGAAGGTGGACAATGTTGTCCAGATTTTAAAAAAGAAAAGAAAAATTATCAAAGATGTGATGGTAGTAACTGGTAGAGCTGATATCAGTACAATATTGCGGGGAAGTATTGATGAAATAAACCAAATGGTAATAGACCTTAAAAAAATTAAAGAAATTGTAACAACTGAGACCTTAATCGAAGTGGAGGTGGATTTAGGATGGTAAGGGCAATAATTTTGGTAAAGTCCCCTAAAAAATTAATTGCAGCGAGATTACGCAAGGTCCAATGTGTATTAGACTCTTTTCCAACAAGTGGGCAATTTGATGCAGTTGCTATTGTTGAAATTGAAGAACTAAGCAAGATAAAAGATATTGCAACTCAAATTCAAAAAATTGGCGGCGTAGAAAGAACAGAAACGATGGTAGAAGTCCAGTAAAAAAATGTTAAATTTTCTATTTAATAATTGGAATTTGAAAAAAGAGAGTATCTCTATAAATCATAGTAAACAAAGCAATACATTACTAGAGTTATTAAAAATTCCATGCTATTCCAAATAGTTTTTTTTAGATATGGATACAAGAACAAAACTGAAATACATTAAAGTCTTTTCAAGCCTATACTGATATGCAAAAGTGTCCTTTATGTCAAAAAGAGTATAACGATATGGTCAAAGTTTGTCCTTTAAAGCATTGTTCTAATTGTGGTTCATTAAAATTGCAGACACATAAAAAAAGAAGCTTTCAGACACCACGAGCTAAGCAAAATTTTATTTTTATTTTATGTCCTGTTGGTTTTTTTGTTTTAGTTTATGGTTATTTGTTTGTCCTTGGAGAGTTGATTCCATTTTTAAGTATCGTGGCAGTTTACTCGGTTATTTTCATTAGCTTTTTAGCTAAATTTACAAAAAAAAATATTAATTGTAAAGATTGTAAAGCCCAAAATTTTCCTTTTGTAAGTGATATTAATCTAAATTTAATTAAAAAAAGTGAGACCTTAATAGATAGTGAGGACCTTACCAAAAAAATTTCAGAAACTGTTTTAGAAGGATTAGCAAAAGAACAGAAAAAACACAATAAAAAAGACATTATTGTAAGAGTTGCAGGTGCAGTCTGTCTAGTAGTTATAGCAATTCTAGGAACATTCTTCGTAAACCCTGATGATATTTTACTTGGCGAAATTATCGACATGGTTAAATCATTTCAATAAAATATTTTCAGAAAATGCATAATTCCATAAAATTAACAAAAACAAAACAAGATATTGATAATTAAATGAAAACTAACTGAATTTTAGGTATAATCTAAATCCAAAATTTCCCCCAAAAAAATTGTAATTTTAGCAAATTTTCAGCCTAAATTTGGGCTTTTTTAACCCAATAAAAAAGAATTTAACATACGACTCCTGAAAGGTTATTGTGAATATTAAAAAAGTAGGAAATGTAATTTTGGCAGTAAAAGATCTTGATGTTTCTATTGCATTTTATCATGAATTGATAGGACTCCCAATTAAAAACCAAAGGCGGAGTTGGGTGGATTTAGGAACTGCAGGCGCTCTTCTTAGTCTTCACCCTGCATCTTTAACCGCTGAACATTTTGGCTCCTCAATCGATAATGGAATTACTATAGGATTCTTAGTGGGAGATGTAAAATCATCAATAGATGAGCTAAAAGAAAAAGGCGTAAAGATTTATCGTGATATTGTAGAAAGAGATGCTGGAAAAAATGCAGTTATTGTAGATCCAGATGGATATCTTATTTCATTGTTTGAACCCAGTTTTTCGGATAAAAACCAGCAAACTGGCGGTTATCACGGGTTTACCCCAGCTTAAATTATTTTTTTAATTTTAGAGATAATCAAATTCAAGTTTTTTTCTTTGTTGTCAACTGAAATATAGTAGGTTAAATTATTTTTTTGAAAAATAACAATGGAAACTTTTTGGTGGTCAAGCAAAACAAAATTTAGTTTACCAACTGCTTTTTCAGATTGTTTACGCAAATTCATCAAAGTAGAGAGAATAAAAAATTCATTTTTTACCTGTTCGGATTTTAATAGTGGTTTTACATTGGATCTTACAATTCCTGTCAAGGTCCTTCCGTATTCGTTAATAATTCCTGCATATCTAACACTAGGAGAAACTTGAGTTATTTTTTGACATAGTTTTCTGTATTTTACTATAGTATTTTGCCATTTTTCAGCAGGGGTCTTAACCATAATGCCAGTTAAATTTGAAATTTATAAGGATTCGCAATATTCTAAAATAGTGTTAATTAAAAAATGAAATAATTTTTATTTTGATTTTTCTTCCAATTTTTTTTTCAATTCAAGATTCTGTTTTACTAGTTTATCATTTTCTGCTTTTAAAATTTTAACAGAATTTTTTTCAGAATATAATGGATGTCCAGGAGGAACTATTCTAGCAGAATCACTGGTGGTTAACTTTGAAGCATATTGTTGGAAAAATGTTTGATATTCATCTAAATTTTTTTGAAGATTACCGGCATTTTGTAAAAAGGAATCTTTCCCTGGATTTTCAAAAATTTTAAACATTGGAGGGTTTATCCCCGGAGGCAATCTTGGAAATTGAAATGCTCTATGAGGAATGTCATAATCTATTTCGTACATTCTCTTTAGTTCCTTTGCCACCATTTCATCCATATTTTAGCTGTTTTTTTACTATATTTTTGCCTTGCCGTAGGTAGTTGATATACTAAAAAGTGTAATTTGAGTTAGTTTTACTCAAATTGCATTGATCGCTGATCCTTATAGATTAGCATTTTAGATCGCTTTTACATATGATCAGGCAATCCAAAAAATGTCTTAAGTGTAACAAAGAAATCAAAGATGAATTACACAAAATTGTAATTTATGTTATTCAAGAAAAATTCTCAGAACATCATTACGAACATGTGGAATGTCCAGATAAATTTACAGTCTAAAATTATAGACGTTTTTTTTTCATACTAAACAAAATTATCAGATATTTTTTTTATTAATAATCTAAAAAAAGTGGTGAAATTTTAAAATTAAATGTATTAAAAGAAATTTACTGTTTCAGAGGTTTTTCAATTATTTAGAGGATTTTCAAATGATGGTGTTGCTGTTTTGAAAAATAGATTAATGGTTTAACCTAATTCTTATAATTGTGATTTTGGAATTCTGCATGTGCTAAAATTTTTGACAAAAAATATTTCCTTAAATTAAACCAAGTGAATTAATTATTCTTGAAGGTAGAGGGTATATTGTATTTGTAAAAATTGGTTACACAAAAGAAGGTATTGTCATGTCATAAAATCATTGAATAATCAATTAAATTTCTAATTTTTTCAGTTCTCTCATAATTCAAATTACTTGGTAAGGCAAATTTTTTCAAAAAACTAATTCCATAAATTTCGTAGTAAGGAATATTCATTAAATAAATTCAAAATTTGTCCTTTTGAAAAAACAAGGGAGAGTAGGAAATTCATTTTCTCACCTTTACAAATGAAGATATCTAAAGGAGTGACTTTAGAATTTGGGATAAAAATTTTTGATAAATCAATTTTTTCAGGGATCACTCAAATAATTTTTCATCTAAAGAGAATAGGGTTAAAGTTTCAACCAAATTTTTTGATTTTAGTAAAAATTAATTCCAAATTTCAGAAAATAATAGAAATTGAAATCTTTGAGGTAGTGATTTATGTTCTAAAAATATTGTGAGATAAAGAAGATTTTCTTTATATCTTGTGATATAACCTGAAAATAATTTTTAATCTAAAATTGTGAATTATTGTTGGATTTCTACCTAATCCAAATGAGTAATTTTTCATTGTATTTTTCACTTTTTATCTAGAAAAAATTGATTTATCTACGGGTATGGATAAAAGCTTGTGAGGAAGCATGAATTCTAAGTCGATCATTTTTCCAATTATTATTGGAGTAATTATAGTAGCAGGGGTTTTAATTTATTCCACAAATGATCCGACAAATGACAATATTCCAGAACCTTCTGATACGACCACAGAACCTTCTGATACGACCACAGAACCTTCTGATACGACCACAGAACCTTCTGATACGACCACAGAACCTTC
>JANQNN010000036.1 GCA_028279545.1 Nitrosopumilaceae archaeon | reverse complement strand
AGTAGTGACCTTTCCTTTATAGAGCACTAACTATGGATTTCCTCATGATTAGTGACTTATTATTTAAAATTACTGATAATTCCACTAAAATAATTCAGTAAGTGACTTAAAATATAAAATAATTACATAATTCACGCAAAATAATTCAGTAAGTGACTTAAAATATAAAATAATTACATAATTCACACAAAATAATTCAGTAAGTAACCTAAAATATAAAATAATTATATATTTCACCCAAGGTAATTACATATTTCACCCAAAATAATTACAAAATTCACCCAAAATATAAAATAATTACATAATTCACCCAAAATAATTACAGAATTCACCCAAAATATAAAATAATTACATAATTCACCCAAAATAATTCAGTAAGTGACCTAAAATATAAAATAATTACATAATTCACCCAAAAAATAATTACATATTTCACCCACTGATAATTCCACTAAAATAATTCAGTAAGTGACCTACAATATAAAATAATTACATAATTCATCCCAAAATAATTCAGTAAGTGACCTAAACTATAATTCACCCAAAATAATTCAGTATGTGATCTAAACTATAATTCACCCAAAATAATTCAGTAAGTGACCTAAACTATAAATTAATTACATAATTCACCCAAAATAATTCAGTAAGTGACCTAAAATTCATCAGTACGTGACTTTAAATCTAAAATAAATCAGTATGTGACCTAAAATTCAACAGTAAGTGACCTAAATTAATTCAGTAAATGACCTTAAATCTAAAATAAATCAGTAAGCGACCAAAAAATAATTTAGTAAGTGACTTAAAATAATCAATTATTAATTCAGTAAGTGACGTAAAACCTAAAATAATTCAGTAAGAGATCTAAATTAATTCAGTAAGTGACCTAAAATCCAAAATAATTTATAAGTGACTGTGACCTAAAATCTAAAATAATTCAGTAAGTGCCCTTAAATCCAAAATAATTCAGTAAGTGACCTAAAATCTAAAATCCATAATAATTCAGTAAGTGACCTAAAATTCTAAAATTTTACATTATAAAATGTTAAGTTATAAAAATCAATAATTAGAAAACTTAAAACCTAAATTCTAAATTATAACATTATTTTCTCATATAAATGGAACAACAAAACCAATGCAAAAACTGCAAACGCTTTCTCTCAAATGATAACTTCTACAAAGATAACAAGAGAAAGAACGGCCTAATGTCAAAATGTAAATCATGTGTTTCAGAATATAAAAAAGATTGGAGAATTAAAAATCCTGATAAACAGAAAAGAATATGGCTTAGGTCTTATTTTAAAACAAACAACATCGAACCTCCAACACTTCATTATAAAGATGGACGTATTCCACAAGAAGTCTTAAAATCAATAATCGTAAACTAATCTCAATTTACAAAAATTTATAATATATAAATGGAAAGAGCAAGTCTATTAGAATTACTTACTGAAGCTCAAAAACAAGCTCTGAATATTATTGAATCTGAACAAGAAAAAACATCTTATGAAATTATATCAATATTTAATCTAAAACCAAATATCAATTATCGTAAATACAAATCACACAAACAACTAAAATATAAAGCTGACCCTTGTTCAAAACACGATTCTATTTTAACTACATGTCCTGATTGCTATTATAATTACTGGAAGGCTAGAGATAATACTAAGAAAGAATTATGGCACTGCAATATTTGTGAAAGGAATATAAAGATATCATCAGTAAATAATCATCTGAGAAGTCTAGATCATAGACTAAAAGAAATTGATAAACAAAACAATAATCTAGAAGGTCAATCAACACCAACCCTTAAAGAGATTCAATCATATTAAATAGAAGTCTCAACCACATCAGAAAAAACAAAAACACAGGCCTCTCAAATTTCAAAGATTTAGATTATATAAATAGAACTCATGGCTTATCCAGCTCGCAAAGAAGTAACAGACCTTCTCACAGAGGATGAATTACAAGCGCTAAATGTAATAGAGAGAGCAAAAAGAAAAACACCGCAAGAGATACTAGATATATTTAATTTACCCTATCATCCTTCTACTGATAGAGGTGAACTGTCTACCAGGTCTAATCAACCTGAAGACAGAGTAATTAAACTCACCAAACTCTTTTATGAAAATAACCCAGAACCAATTCCTGTTAATGAAGATACTTATAGTTATAGTCCAGAAACATCAAGAGTATTTTTAACTAAGGTACAAAAG
>JANQNN010000037.1 GCA_028279545.1 Nitrosopumilaceae archaeon | reverse complement strand
TATATTGATTGTCTATCTGGATGGTTTTTTTACACTATTTTGGAGCCTGGGAATCTAATTTGCTTGTTAGAATAGTGAATTAATGGTAAATCACCCAATTTAAACAACCTTGACCTGATGACTCTTTATGGAGATTGCAATCAACGCTGTACTAACTGCAGTGGGGCTTGCAATGCTATGCTTTGGTGGAAATTGGTTGGTAAATGGGGGAGTAATAATCTCCAAAAAATTACGGATAAGTAATTTACTAATTGGAATGACTGTGGTTGCTTATGGTACCTCTACTCCTGAATTAGCTGCAAGTATAGCGGCAGCTGGTGATCATGGTGAAATAATTTTAGGGAACATAATTGGAAGTAATATTGCAAACATTGGAATGGTTATAGGTGTTGCAGCAATAATAGTTCCACTTGTAATAAGTAAGAAAACTCTAAGAAAAGAAATTCCAATAATGTTAGGTGTATCTCTTTTGTTGATTGCTTTATCGACAGATGGTGAACTTTCACAATATGATGGATTATTTTTAATTGGGGGTCTAATTGCTTTTACAGTTTTTACATTCAAGGATGCAAAAAAACAAAGAGAAGAAAATAATGAGAAGTATGAAGATGCAGATAATGGTAAAAAGAATGTTTACCTCAAAGCTACAGGATTAATTGTCCTTGGTGTAACTCTGCTTGGTGCAGGTGCTTACCTCACAGTTGAAAATGCAGTTGTTCTAGCAAAAGAGTTTGGCTTATCTGAAAAAATTATTGGATTATCAGTTATTGCAATTGGAACTTCTCTTCCAGAATTAATAACATCAGTAATTGCAATTCGTAAGGGGCATACTGATATCGGAGTTGGTAATATCATTGGAAGTAATATTTACAATATTTTAATGATAATGGGTGTTGGGGCAGCGTTGGGAAGTATTATGGTTTCAGCTGACGTTTTTATTGATTATGCAATAATGATTGCATTTAGCGTATCATTAATCGTAACATGGAAAATCGGTTTGATAAGTAGGCCTATGGGATTAATTTTAGCAATTGCATATGTGGCCTATCTTGTATCTGCTTTCCTAATTTGAGAAATTTTGTGCCTAATTTTCCTTTTTTTCTATATTTTTTAAATTGGGTTTACATTAATTTTTTCAACTTTAATTGATGGAGTGATTGAGGGAAGCGAAGCCCACTGTAAAACATTTTTTTCATTATTTCCTACAGAAGAAATGTTTTGCAATAGTTTTGGTAAATTATGAATAATTCGTACTGGTTTTCCAGGATTTTTGATTTCACCATCTTCAATTATTCTAATCCCACTTCTAGCAGTACAAGAAAAATCACCTTTTATCGGATTAACTGCATAGGTATACCATAACCTTCCAACCAGTAATCCATGTTTGGTTTCTTTTATCATATCATCTTGAGATGAACTTCCAGATTCTACTTGTAAATTATGAGGCAAAGAAACTGGAATAGATTCTGCACCTCTTCCCATAGGTGATGAAGGTCTTAGGCCATTTCCTGTAGATTCTTCATCTTCTTTAAACGCATCAAAAAGATTACAGTATGTGTTTTTGAATAATCCATTTTCAATCAATGTATTAATTTTTGTTTTTACACCTTCATCATCAAATGGTTTTGTTCCGATTCCTTGTGAAATATGTGGATTATCTTTCAAAGTAAAATCCTCTACAGCAATCTCTTCATTTAGTTTTTCAAAAAAACAACTTTTCTTTTCAGAATATGTTTTGAAATTAAAATTAGAAGCCATTACAAATGCCAAAATCTCTCCTACTGAATATGGCTCAAAAATAATTGTATGTTCACCACTTTCACATTTTTTAGGATTAATGGATTCCACACACATAGTTTTTGCATCTTCTGCAATTTTTTTTGCTGAAAAATTATCTAGTGTCCTACAACAATCTTGACCTATTCCAGAAACTTCGAGTGTACCCTCTTGTGAATCAGCGTTTATTATTCCGGAAATGTAAGTTCCTTTATCTGAAGTAAATAAACCGTTTGTGTTTTCAATATGAAAATTTTCAGAAACAATGTTTAAGGAACCAGAAATGGCATTTATTTTCGGATCATCAGCATTATTAATCAAAATTTGTGCGATATCCGTTATTTTGGACCCTGAAATGTCATCTAATTTTTTATCATAAACCCCAGATAAACTAGTTGATTCTAATTTGTAAGGAAGAGATTTCCAAAATTTACTTGGTTTAACATGTGCCAAGAGTTTCGGAGAATCTTCAATTACATTTTGAATATCTTCATAACTACTTGTTTGATTAAAGAGAATTTTTTTATCATGAATAATTCTGATTCCGTAATTTTCTTCAAAGTTTTGTTTCATTTCAAAAATTTCGGAATCTGTGATTCGGACTGTTGTTATTTTCCGTTTTACGTGTACAATTTCACATTCGTCAATCTTTAATTTTTTTGAATGATTTAAAGCCTGATCTAAGGCGACCAATTACTCTTTCCTGGGATTTTGGTATTTGTATTTGTCAATCTTAATTAATTCTACATATGACCCAAACTTGGAAACATCTTCAATTTCATCTAATTTTTCATCAACGTCTTTTGAATTATCAAATCTTTTTAAAATTTTATAATTAGTATTTCTCTCTGCGGGAATTCTTCCAATTTCTCTTACAATACGTTTTATTTCTTTTGGTTTTAATAATTGCCCATGCTCTGAACCAGCTGATGTTGAAATACTTTCATTAATTAGAGTGCCACCAAAATCATTTGCTCCCCACATAAGTAAAAGCTGTGACATCTTTTGACCTTCCTTTACCCATGACATTTGGATATTGTCAATGTATTTGTTTAACATAATTCGCGCAATAGCATGAGTTAACAAAACATCTTTCCCACTTGCACCTTGTTTAATCCCTTCATGTAATTGATGTTTATACATTGGAGCTTCACTATGAACAAAATCAAGAGGTACAAATTCCGTAAACCCTCCTGTTTCTTTTTGAATTTCTCTAATTTTGGCAATGTGTTGAGTTCGTTCCATTGGGGTTTCCATATGACCAAACATCATCGTTGAAGTTGTATTAATTCCAATTTTATGAGCTGTTTTAATAATATCAATCCAATCAGCAACACTAATTCTTCCTGGAGAAATCTTATCGCGTAAATTTTGGTCTAAGATTTCTGCTGCTGTGCCTGGTAACGTGTTTACACCTGCTTCTTTCAATCGTTTAAGATAGTCTTCAAATGAAGTCTCTGACCTTCTTGCACCATATAACACCTCTTCTGGAGAAAATCCATGGATGTGAATATTTGGAATTTCTGTTTTTATTGCCCTACAAATTTTTTCATACAAATCAGCTTCCATATCTGGGGGAAGGCCTGCTTGAATACATACTTCTGTGGCTCCCAAATTATGTGCTTCTTTTGCTCGACGTACAATCTCTTCTGTAGGAAGAAAGTATCCTTCTTCTTCTCTAAAGTCTCGACTAAATGCACAAAAACCACATTGCTTAATACAAACATTGGTAAAGTTGATGTTTCTATTTACTACATAGGTTACAATATTTCCAACCCTTCTTCTTCTGAGTTCATCAGCTACTAAACCAACAAGGTGAAAATCCATTCCGCTTGATTGATAAAGTTCTGATCCTTCTTCTGGAGATACTTCCTTTTCTGATAACGCCTTGTTTAAGATATCTGAAATAATTGGATCTGCATTTCTAAACAAGGGTTCAAAGTTTTTCATCTCCAATAATCCTCCCTTACCAACCTTTCTTCATTTTCAATCAATGCAATCTTATCTCTTAATTCTTTACTAATAAATGAGAAAAATTCTGGATATATTGGGAATCTACACTTTAATTCAAATCCTCCTTGTTTGGAATTTTTATCTATGTTTTTTATTTCAGGCCATGAGAATTCTGGATTCACATAATCAGGGGTTAGTGGAGAAATTCCTCCCCAATCATTAATTCCGATGGAAAGAAAGTCTTGATAAGATTTTGGAGAAAGATTAGGGGGAATTTGTATATTCATTTCTGGTAAAATCACCCTAGACATAGCCACAATAATTTTAAAGTAATTTTCTTCAGCCGAGGGAAAATTTCTCATTTGGGTATCTGACTTTGGTTGAAAATTTTGTAAAATTACTTCCTGAATATTCCCATATTTGTCATGTAGTTGTTTTATTGCAAAAATGGATTGAATAATTTCTGCAGGTGTTTCTCCAATTCCAATTAATATTCCTGTGGTCATGGGAATTTTTAATTTCCCTGAATTTTCCAATACCTCTAACCTCTCTTTAGGATTTTTACTTGGAGCAAAATAATGTGGCATGCCTTTTTGTGAAAGTCTTTCACTACTATTTTCCAACATTAATCCCATTGAAACATTAGTTTTTTGTAAATCCCTCATTTCATTTAGAGTCAAGTTTCCCGCATTTGTGTGAGGAAAAAGACCTTGCTCTAACGCCCATTCAGATGCATGGGTCAAATATTCAGCAGTTGAACTAAATCCATTTCTTTTAAGCCAGTCTTTGGCTTCTTGGTATCTTTCTTCGGGTCTTTCACCAGTTACAAATAACGCCTCTACACATCTATATTTCTTAGCCAAAGAAATCATTTGGTTTATTTCTTGTTTTGACATTAAGGATATTTTTTTTTCAGCAGGTTCAGCCTTGTATGTGCAGTAAGTACATGTATCTCTACACAAGTTGATAATATTGAAAAATGCTTTTTTGGAAAATGTTACATTTCTACCTTTGAATTTTTTTCGTAGATTTTGTGCTGCTGAAAATAATTCAAAAGGATCTTTTTTAGCATCTTGAAAAATTTCTAAAGCTTCAGAATATGAGATGGGTTTATTTTCTAGAACATTGTTTAGCTGTTCCGAATTAATTACAATATTATTCATTAGGAAAATGCATTTTTAGAAGTATTTAATGTTGTAGTGTTTATTCACCATTAGGTCTTTCTCCCAAAATAACAGATACATTAGTTGTCCTTCCGTCTCTTAGAATTTCTAAAACCATTTCATCGCCCACGGTTTTTGCCCTTTGGAGATGAATTAAAATGTCAGATATTTTTCTAACTTCAATTCCATCTACGGATATTATAATATCTCCACCAATGTTGTATTGAACTCCATCTACCATTTCAATCTCCTCCGAACCAAGTATTCCTGCTTTTGATGCTGGACTATCTGGAGAAACCGTTACTACCAAAAAGCCTACAGCATCATTAAGTCCTAAAACTTTGGCAAGATCGGGATCAATATCTCTTCCAGAAATACCAATCCAAGGATGTTTGTATTCTCCGTCTTTAATTAAACTTGGAACAATCTTTGCGACTGTTTGAGAAGGAACCGCAAAACCAACCCCCGTAAATTCTCCCGTAGCAGATTGAATTGCAGTATTAATCCCAACAATTTCGCCTCGCATATTTAATAATGGTCCTCCTGAATTTCCTGGGTTTATTGCTGCATCGGTTTGAATTACATCTGGAATTGAATACCCTGACCCTGAAGGAAGTAATCGCCCTAATTGACTTACGATACCTGAAGTCATAGATCCTGACAATCCAAATGGATTTCCAATGGCAGCAATAGGTTCACCAACTTGTAGGTTTGAAGAGTCCCCTAACGATAAAGGTTGTAACAAAGAAAGATCCGCATTTACTTTTATTACTGCAATATCCGTGAAATTGTCTACTCCAATTATCTCTGCATTATAGGATCTACCGTCTAAAAAGGTAACAACTACTTTTGTTGCCCCTTCTACGACATGAGCATTTGTAATAATGTTCCCTTTTTTATCAAACACAAATCCAGAACCAACACCTGTTGGAATAAGATTTTCTTCTGCTCTTTGAACATTGACTCTAACAACTCCTTCCTCTGAATTTGAAAAAATCTCAATTAAACTCAATTTTTTTGAAAAAGATGAAGTAACTTCCCCTACAGTACTAACTTCATGACCATTTGTTACCGAAATTTCGGGTTTAATTGTATTGGAAGGGGGAATCAAAACAAAAGCAAAAATTACCGAAGCTATTATCACTCCTGCTATTCCTCCTACAAAAACACCAGTTTTATCCACGTGACTTTTTCTCAACTATCTATTAGTAAAAAGATTTCTCCTAAATCCGCACTGAATCCTGATTGTGATCTTTCATAGAGTATTTTCTTCCCCTCCATGAAACAGCAGCATCCTTTTTAGCTTGAAATAATCCTTCAAGAAACCCTAAAACTACAACTAGACTCCCTAACGGAGCAAAAACTGCATAAATCAATTTCATATGCAATCCCTTTTTTACTTCTAGCAAGGCTCCGATATAGATTAGTGTAGACGAAATGAATGAAAAAATAAAAAGTATAATGTTAGACAATTCTCCAAAACCAAGAATTGATGAATAAACTAATACTGAAAACGGAATAAAAAGCAAAAACAACACTGCAAAAAATATTCCAATGGAAATTCCTTTATTTTGAAGATACAAAGGAACCATTAGCCTTTTGAGGGCATTCCACAAGGTACTCCTATCTCGTGCCCAAATTGCATCAATTAAATGATCACCGCGAACCATTTTCATTTTATAACCTGATTCCTTTACTTTTTTTCCAAGCGCTCCATCCTCAATAATTTCTTGCTTTACACCTTCATGTGTACCAATTGATTGGTATGTTTTTCGTTTAATGATAAAAAAACTTCCAAAAAAATATCCTGTTTTCTTTGAAGGGTCATTTACTCTAATTGCAGAAAATCTTGTGTGTAAAAAGGTAGATATCATTGGTAATGTGATTTTAGTCCAAAAATCAATTGACAATAATTTTGGTATTACAGTTAGTGCATCAAGATTATATGAATGCAAATGGGATACTGCTAATGATACTATGTTTTTTGCGTGTGTAGTATCTGCATCTGTAAACAATAATAACTCCCCAGTTGCCTTTTTGTAACCTTCAAAACAAGCCCAGTTTTTACCCATCCATCCCTCTGGTTTGGGTTTAGCCATTACAGGAATTATTTTTGAATTTTTTTCTGCATATTCCAAAATAATATTTTTTGTTAAATCTTTTGAGGAATCATCAATAGTAACTATCTCGTAATTTGAATAATCTTGATTAATTAATGAATCTAAACATTTACCCAAAAATTTTTCTTCATTTCTTGATGGAAGAATAATTGATACTTTTGGATTGTTGTGATTTTTTTTTTCAAATTTATCAAGGTATGGTGTAAATTTAAATGAAAAAATCATAGATTTAATTAGAATTATCCATGTCCCTGATATTCCAATTAAAATGGCAGTAAATGCATAATTAAAAATATCAATAATCATTTTGATGGTTTATTTTTCTACTTCTTCTTTTATACTTTGTAAAGCCAAATCGGTCCCATTCTTAATGTGATTTTTTATCATACCTGTAAACATGCTCATTAGCCCGGTAAGTTTAACATCCCATTTTACCTCAAGCACTGTTTTACTTTCTTTGGGAATTAATTTTAATTCCTTAAAACCATCAATTATCCCTTTTGTAAATACAGCAACAATTTTTTCTTTGGGATGTAATGTTACTTTTTGCATACATTTTTGGTCTCTAAACGCAATAATTATTTCTCGTACCACAACATTTCCTTCTTTTGAAATATTTCTAATTTCTTTAGTTCCCTTCCAAAATTTAGGTTCATTGTCAACGTCTGATACAATCTCCCAAACTTCTTCTGATGGGGAATTAATCTCAATTGAGGTCTCTATCAAAGCCATTTCTAATGATAGTATCTTGCGCAGTAAATATATTAGATTGCACTTTAAGGAACATTAGACTGTGATGGGTATATGCCTAAAATCCAGAACACTAACTCCAGTTCTAATGGCATTTGCCACTCTTCCGTCACAGTCATTTCAATAAATGGATAACAAAAAACAATGGCAAAAATAAAGACTTTTGATGCTGCAGGATTTTGGAAAGATGCATATGCCCATCAGCGTGGAAAGCTATTAAAAAAAATGAAAGTTCCGGAAGAACAAATTTTAATTCTTGCAAATAAAAAATACCTTGAATTACCAGCTCCTCTTAGATATGAGATTGAAACCAGTGGAATTCAGAAAAAAGATCTATTATGATAATTCGAAATTCATTTTAACGGGGAAATTAAGTGAAATTAATGTCAACCATATCCTATGATAATTTTACGAAATTAGATTTAAGGGTCGCAAAAATAATAGAAACAGAACCTATTCCAGGGAAGTCTAGAATTATTAAAGGAATAATTGATTTGGGAAATGAAAAAAGAAACGTCATAATTGGTGGAGCAGAATATTACCAATCAGAAGATCTTATTGGTAAAATTGTTATTGTTGTGGCAAATCTTGAACCAAAAAAAATGGCAGGTGTGGAATCAAATGCAATGTTACTTGCTGCAGATGTAAATGATAAGCCATTTTGGTTAACAGTAAATGAAGATGTTCCTCTTGGAAGTCCAATTAAATAATTAATTGGTTAATGCTTACTAAAACCCCTCTACATTGTTTAAAAAAATAGTCTTTTCTTGAGCATAGAATTCTTGTCCTTAAACTCTAAAAATAATTTTACATTTAGAAATTTAACAGGTTAATTACGAAATGTTGTGTGATATTATTTCCTAAAATTACTCTCAATTAAAGTTCAAAATTATACGAATGATTTAATTTGGATTCAAAATCTGCAAAAGTAATGGTAGATTTTACTAATCTTGACCTAGACCAGTTGTTTGGATTTGGAGATGATTCAAACCCTCTTTTGATGTTAATTTGGATACTTCCAATCATTTTGTTTATTTTCTATGGTCAAAGAATCCAATTACAGGTAACATCAGGAGAAATCAAAAAAAGCATCAAAAAATTAGATGCGTATAGAATTGAGGCTAGGTCTGAACTATTAGATTATGTAAAAAAAATTATGAAACCTTCAGAAGATCCTACAAAAAAAATTGACAGATTTTTGGATTACTTTACAATTATGCCTGTTGATATGGATCCTGCAGGAATAGTCGATAAGGTAAAACATACTATTCGGGCAAGGGAAGATTTTACCAGAAATCATGTAAAATCATTATCTCCAGATACGGATGAAGTTGAATTAAGTAAGGTTACTACTCTTCTTGAAATTGCTTCATCCCTTCAAATGATATACAAAATTATTAATCACATGTTTTTGACTGCAAAAAAACAGAATAATTATCCATTAATCTTACCACTACAAATGATTCTTCCTTTTATTATGGAAGAAGCTGAAGCAATTAGTAAAGCCATTCCTGCTTTTAAATTAGGGCAACCGGTGGGTGATGGAATTGGACCTATGGTAGTGGGAAAAATGATGCTTGAGACTACAAAAAAACCAATTGCCTTTCAAACTGTCGTGAGTGAAACTCTTTTTGATGAACGAAAATTATTTTTGCTAAAAGCAGAGGGTCCAGGTTCTGCTGTGGGAAGACCTGGTGATGCAGTAGAGAAAATTGTTTCTCAAAACAGACCTGACATTATCATTATGGTTGATGCAGCACTAAAAATGGAAGGTGAAGATTCCGCAATTACTGCACAAGGATTTGGAGCAGCAATTGGAGGAATTGGAACTGAGAGGTTCTTAATTGAAGAAATTGCATCTAAAAATAATATTCCCATCTTTGCAATCGTAATAAAACAATCCGTAAAAGAAGCAATTACTCTAATGACAAAGGACATTGCAAATCAAGCAGATAATGTACGGTCGCAAATTTATGAAATGATTCATGAAAACACCAGTCCAGGACAAACCGTTTTGTTAATTGGAGTAGGAAATACTATAGGGGTCTCACAGTAATGTTCTCAAAAGAAAAAATAATATCTGCATATTCTATGGAAAAATGCAATTCTTGTAGTTTTGAACGCAAAAGAGATTTTAAAGAAGGTGACCATCTTTTTGCAAATGTTTCTACTTGTGAATCTTGCCAGGGTAAAATTCGAATAGAAAAAATTTTTGGCGAAGAAATAGAGTAAATTTTTTAATTGTACAATGAATATTTCTTAAGATTTTATTGAGAAGCAGTTGTGATTGTAACGCCAGTTTCATTTGGAATAAACGTATGTTCTGCTTGAGCAACTGGTTGTTCATGGATTTCAATCAAAATCGGATAGGCCTGTACTGCCTTTTTTTTAATTAAATGATCAAGTAAGACTCTTGCTTCTTTTTCTTCCCATTTTTTTGTTATCCATCTCAAAGCAAAGGGAAGCATGTTAAAATTCTCCCAAATGAAATCCAATAATTTATCAGCTTCTTCATTTTTGGTTTTTTTTCTAGAATTTAGTGCAAAAATATTTTTTATTTTTCCGTTTCTTACAAAACCTCCTCCTTCTGATGTAGTTACAAATGGTTCACATGCATATGCAGAGTTTCCGGAAAGTGAAAATCCTCCAATTGACCACACGTTAGGAATTGTTTTTCCAGCATGAATTGTATATTGTTCCAAAGAATGTCCGCTAAGATTTGCAATAGGCTTGAATCCCATCTGTTTTATCGTAGTTTCAATGGTTCTTCCAATATCACTTACTTTAACCCCAATTCGTACCATAGACATTGCTTTTTCTAGAGCTTCTTCGGCTGACTGTACCAGTAGGTCATACTCTGGATTATAACAGACAGTTACTGCAGTATCTGCTATGAACCCATTAATCTGTGCGCCAAGGTCAATTTTTACCAAGTCAGAATCGGTTATTGTAATTGGATCATTTGGTTCGGCAGTATAATGGGCTGCAGTTTCATTGATACTTGTATTGACAGGAAATGCACATTTTGCTCCTCGGTTTATTATTTCACTTTCTACAGTTTCACAAATCTCAAAAACTGTTTTACCAATCCAATCTTTTGATCTAACTAATTCTCTAACCTCAGAAGCAATTTTTCCCGCTTTAATGTAATCTTCAATTTTCATTGTGTTTGTTCAAATAGATGCCTTTAAAATGATTACCCGTAGTTTCCAATCTGAATAATTTTAATTTTGTTAACACTCCCAAATCGGGAATTTTCTATTGTATTGAAGAAAAACTAAATTTTTCTAACTACAAAATATCACAATTTTTTCATTGTATGAATAAGATCTCCAACGATAACGCACAATAAAGTTTAATTGAAAACTATTGTTACATCTAACATATTAAAATGAGAAAAAAAATTTTCTTTTTGGGATTTTTATCTATAATGGCACTTTTTGTTCTAGGAGTTGGTTTTTCTGATTCATATGGGATGCTTTTACCAAAAACAAATCTTGAGCATTATCAAGAAAACGATCTTATTTTAATTGGTAATGTTACTTCTCTTACCGAAAACGCTGCTGAGAATATTACAGATTATGAAATTAAAGTTGAAAAATTTATGAAAAAAACTAAAGTATTGACATCCTCTAGCACTATTTTTGCTACAGGCTCAGGGGCTATAAGCAGTGAAAATATCAAATCTACGGATAAAATCTTTAATGTTAATGACAGAGTCTTTTTGTTTTTGAATGAAAAAGAGGGCAAATACCAAATGTCCTCTTATTCCTTTAGCGCTGTTCTTTTCAATCCTGATGATGAATTTTTATTACCTCCACTAACCTTACATCGTGCGGGAATTTCTTCTGATGAAATTGTTTGCAAAGATAACCTTGAGCTAATCATAAAAGCCAACAATAACTCTCCTGCTTGTGTGACACCTGATACTAAAGAAAAACTTGTTGAACGTGGATGGACAAAATAATGATAAATATTCTTTTTAATTCAGAAAAATTATGAAAACCCTGTTTCCATCCATTGGTCTTTTTATTTTCTTTGCGTCTCTTTTGTTTATATCCATTAATATTGATGACCCTGCTTTTGGTCAGGAAGAACCTAGCCAGCATCCTGTTGAGATGGAAGGGTACTTTAACATTCTTGAAATAATTTATGCAAATGGAGGACATGATGAGAAATACTACTTATTTGTGGACGATGAATTTTCAAATATTCCCATTCCATATCAAATCGAATTTACAAATCCAGGAGAATTTTTAACTGCCTTTTCTGGAAAACATGTAGTAATTAAAGGAAATACGGTGGATTCTCAAGACCGTTCATCAAGCCCATTTGGTGAAGTGCAAATATTGGCAAATTCAATTGAGCTAGATTACTCTGCTATAACTTCCCCATCAAATTCCCCAAATACTCAATCCCATAATCTTTCTGGGCAAGGAATTCCAAGTCCATTAAAATCATATGTGATACTTACTAAATTTGCAGATCTTCCAGCCTTTGAGCCCCATGATACATCTTACTATAACGATCTTTTGTATAACAATACAATTGGTGAGTACTCTTTGAGGAATTATTGGCTTGATGCGTCATTTGGAGCATTAGACATTACTCCAGCAGGAATCACTGATTGGGTTACTGTGGCAAAAAATTCAACAGAATATAATAATACAAATGCAAGCATCATTAATGATTATGCCTTTTCTGCAATCGTTTTAGCTGAAGCGGTAGCCTCAATTGATTTTAACGGCGATGATGATGTAATTCAAAATTCGAGTGCTGCAAACCTTCAAAGTTCTGGCCCGAACGGTGATGATATTGATCAAATCTTTTTTGTTTATAATGAACTTTCCTTTAATTGTCAATGTGCATTTGCATATTTTAGTCCAGTACAAACTGTTACTGCACAAGGAAACATTTGGTTATACCTTCTATTTCTTCCAGACCAGAATGCCTTTGGTGGTTTTGCATTAGGACCAGGGTACTTGGGGGGAATAGGTGTTGCAGCTCATGAAACGGGACATAATTTTAACTGGAATCATACTCCCACTCCCCCTCCTTTTAATCCTCTTAACGGACCATATGCCGATCCCTGGTCTGTAATGGGTAAAGTGGCTGATTTTAGTAATTTGGATCCTGCAGGCCCAATTGCATTTCAAAAAGATCATGCTGGATGGATCCCAGCAGGAGACATTATGACAGTAGCTGACGGAGAAGAAGCTACATTCACTTTAGATTTTTTAAGTGACCCGTCTCCAGGACCTAACTATCTAATGGCAGAAATTCCATTTGGTGGAGGTGGGGATTACTATACGTTGGAATTACGTAAAGATACTCTATTTGACAACACACCAGAAGATAAATTAGGACTGTTAATTTATCATATTAGCCCTACTGGACATCCTTTATCTGGAGAGCCTCCAAATGGACCAGTAGTTCCAAATGCATCAATAGTTGATGTAAATGGTGCAGTGACCCCAGCTGATTGGAAGGATGCAAATTTGGCTTTGAGTGATTCTTTTACTGCAAATGGGGTTACAATAACTCATGATTCTCAAACTGCAGATACAGCCACAGTAACCGTTTCAAATAATGTTGCTCCTTCCCCAGATTGCTCACCTCCAGGCGAAGGTGATTGGGTAGTAACATCCAGCTGCGAAATGACTGCAAATGCTACTGCGAGTGGAAATGTAATTATTCAAAATGATTCGGTATTAACAATTCCAGACGGAATTACTTTAACCATCCCAACAGGATTTGGACTTTCTATAATTTCTGGAAGTGGTGTTTTGATTCAATTGGGTGGAACTATAATAATTATCTCATAAATAGAAAAAAACAATTTATACTGTTATTGATTGTAGTTTACTCATGATGGACATGATAATAAACGCTGTAGCACAAAAACTCGGGATTAGTCCTCAAATTGTACAAATGGCATTACCTCTAATTTCCAAATTCCTCTTACAAAAATCAACCCCTGATCAAGCATCAGGATTATTGTCCGCACTCCCAAATGATTTAACAGGAATGTTTTCAGATAGTGAGAAAAAAGACTTTACAACAACGCAACAAAATTTATCTGAAGATGATATGATAAGTATGATTGATAGTAAATGTGGTATTAATGATAAAGCAAAATCAAAACAAGTTTTATCGGAAATTATGAATTCTTTACAACAAAATACAGGTCAAGACAAAGGTGATTTGTTTGGAAGTATGCTTGGCAAAGCAGGTAAAAGTGATTTTAACCCCTTTGGTTGAAAATACTATTTTTAAGAACTATCTAATTTAATCCTCAATAACAAGTGAAATTGGGAAATGATCACTATAACCATTTTCATTTAGTGTTTTATTACAGGGCCTACCGAATTTTTTTGGACGGTTTTTCTTATTTTTTAATTCTGGAAAATTTTCAATTTTAACAGATCTTTGTTTAATGGATAATTTTTTGTTGTTGATAAAAAATCCTCTTGAGGCCAAAAATTGATCCATAATAAGAGGTTTTGATTTATGATAATATGTAGCACCTTTTTGGGATTGTAAAATACTCATCAGGTTGTAAAGTCGTGTTTTGTTTCTATCTCTAATCACTCTCTTTAGCTGATTTGTTGCTAAGGCATATTGTCTTAACGATTTATTTTTTGGGGTGTCATTAAAATCACCCATTACAAGAATCGCTGAATTCTTCCCATGTATTTGCTGAGTTTTTTTAATAAAATAATTCAGAGAATCAGCTGCAACTATTCGAAATGGTTCACTATACCCCTCTCCTTCTCTTCTTGATGGCCAATGATTACAAATTATTACTAACTTTTTTTTTGATTTTTTTATATCTAAATTAACTTGTAAAATGTCTCTTGTAGAATTACGACGTAAAATCCAATGAGAAAATTTTTGAGTCATATGAAATTTTTTTGAGTCATAAATTAAACCAATATCTATTCCGCGACCATCCCTCATTTCCTCATGAGCAATTTTATACGCTCTATTTTCTAAATTCAAACTGTCCGTCAACCTTTGAAGGACATTTCGATTTTCAATTTCACAAACTCCTAAAATATCTGGGCCTTTGTTTTCATTTAACATTCCAATAATTTTTGCTAATTGACTAATTTTTTTATCTAGAATTTTTCTTGACCATCCTTTTACTTCAAATCTAATAATATCTTTAATTCTGTTTTCTCTATTGGAAGAATTTTCAATATCAAATAAATTCTCAAGATTCCACCAGGCTATGTGATACTCTTCCTTCACTTTTGATTGTTAAAGATTAATCAAATTAAAGGTTGTAGATTAAGTTTAATCAGGTAGAATTAAGGTAAATTCAAAAGAAATAATTCTTTGATTTTTTCTGGATTATTTTTTCCAATAAAAATCTGTGAAGCTTAAATTGGGCATATTTTAGGAATTATTGGGATCGTGGTCTAGCTTGGTATGATTCTGCGTTTGGGACGCAGAGACCGCGTGTTCAAATCACGCCGATCCCATTTTCACTATCTTATTATCAAATAATATTATAAAAAAAATGCCAAGCAATGAGGAAGAGTTAGAGTAATGACTTTAAATGAAGTAACCTAATAGATCTGAGCTTCGGCACATTTTTATCAATTCTTTAATAATTTAATTTAATTGAAATTTGAAAAACGAGACATTATCTTAATTGCCGGAGTTTTTCTTGTTGTGCTAGGAATTACCCAGTATGTTCCTTTTCATTATTCTAGTTTAATAGGAATTTTACTTTTTTTTGGAATTAAATTTTTTGTCCATAGAAGAAAACAGTTGATTGAAAATGATATCGGTGAGGGTGTTTGTATGGATTGTGGTTTCAAAATAATTAATAAAAAATGCCCAAACTGTGATGGAAAAATGAATTAAACCAATGATTTCAACGTTTCAATATCTTATCAAAAGGGAACCATCCTACCATTTGTCGATTCAAAAATTATCGAAAAAATCCTTAAAAATACCCAATCAAGTGATTAATTTTCTTATAGTTTAAAGAAAAATAAATTTTTGAAAATAAGATAAATCATGCGCACTTTCTAAATAGTAAAAAGTTCCCAAATACGCATGAAAAACTCCAGAAAATTAGTCCTTTTGAGGTCAACTTTAACAAATAGCTCAACTTTTCCTCCATTCAATTCTAAAAAGAGGCTTCTAGTTTATTTCATGTAGGAAAAAGAAATGATTAGGAACATCACTATATTATTTTCAATTCTAGTTTTAGCCTTTTTTGTTTATCCAGCAAGTGCTCAATCCGCAATTTCTGATACTATTGTAATCAATGAGGTTGATATTAACCCCCCGGGTGATGATTCATCCTCTCCAAAAGAATGGGTGGAGCTTTACAATCCAACTGATTCTGATGTGAATATTAGCAATTGGAAGATTGCATCTACAAGTGTTCTAAAACAAACAATGGAGATTTCTCCCGGAACGATAATTGAGGCAGGAGAGTTTCTAACATTTTCCTACAAAACGGTTTGGTTTACAGACATCAATGAAATAATAGAACTTAGAGATGAAAACAACACCGTAGTTGATAAAACCATATTGCTAACGGATATTCAAAACGACTTTACTTCTTGGCAAAGAATCTATGATGGTTTTGATCTTGACAGTACTGATGATTGGAAATTTGAAAAATCAACTGCTGGCTCATCAAATGGAAAAATCCCACAAGTTGATGAAGCAACAGAGGTCTCAGTTACAATAAATTCCATAAAACCAAATTATGTTTTTGGTGAGACAGCAATTCTTCAAGGAAATATTTCTGAAAAAGTATTCAAAGTCCAACAAGGAGATTTTAAACCAGAATCAATTACCGTTTCAATTTCAGGACCAGAATTCAATTCAAATATTTTACTTTATCCTGATTACAATTTGAATTTTGAAACAAGCCTAAGTTTACATCCGGTTCTTGGAATTAATGAAGGTGTTTATGATGTAACGGTAAGTTATGCAGGTTCCACATCATCTACAAGTTTTTTTGTTGGAAATGAAATTCAGGAATTAGAAGTTCCAGATGAACTCATTTTTAATATTAGTACTGACAAGTCCCAATATCTTCCAGGTGAAACAGTATCCATTTCAGGAACTACTTCTAAGGTAATTCCATTTGAAGGGTTAGAGTATGAATTAAGGGATCCTAATGGGAGTTTGGTGGCCTCAGGAACTCTTTACCCAACCGATGGGGAATTTTCAGGAACAATATTTTTAACAACTGTTAATCCAGTTTATGGAACATATGTTTTAACTGCAGAATATTCAGATAAGACAGAATTTACCTTTCAATTAATCCAGGATGAAAAAGAGGAAACTCCAATATCATTGTGGACAGATAGGGATGTGTATGCTATAGGAGACAATGTATCAATAACCGGAAGAGTAAATGATCTTTGGATAAGCTCCCTAGATTTAGAAATTCTACAAACGCGAAATACTGCCTTAGGAGTACATGATTTTGCTGGGGGAGATTTCGCCTTTAAAATTATAGAAGTTGTAAGATTAGAGGGAGACGGTTCATTCAATTATTCTTTTGAAATTCCAGAGGGGATTGAACGATTAGGAGATTATAGAATAAAAGTTTCAAAAGAAATTGGAACAGCAATTAAAGTAATAACCGTAGCAGATGATCCCTCAACATATGTAAAATCCACAGAGCCACTTTCTGTTTTCACTGATAAACCTGTTTATGACTTTGGAGATAAAATAACAATTAATGGTGTTATTGAAAATTTGAGTCAATCAACTGCGACTGTTCCTGTTGTGGAGGTATCAATTAAAGATGGAGACGGAAATCCTTTGACAATAATTGGTGATACAGGTGGAGGAAGACTTGGAACTACTGGTTCTAATGTTTCATATGATTTTACAGCAATACCTGACCCATCTGGAAGTTTTTCTGTTTCCACTCAACTAAACCGAAGTATTTTTGATGAAGGTCAATATCTTGTAACTGTAAAATATCTTAATCTTTCAAAATCTACCATATTTTCTGTAGCTGATTCATTGGATGCAAAAGGAGATGATCCAATATTTTTAAATAAAGAAATTTTTGGCCTCGGTGAAACAGTTCTTCTTACTGGAACTTTACCTCCAACTCCTGATACAACCGTATCAATATCTCTCACAAAACCAGATGGTAGTGTAAGTCATTTTGGAGCCTTGGTGGATAATCAACGATTCTCTTGGTCTTGGGTTGCCCCCATTTACGAGTCTCAACCTAACCTAAAAGTAGATGATAGATCATTATCTACTACAAATATTGGAGTTTACAAAATTCATGTCTCCACTCCTTCATTTGGAAAAGATCTTTTTTTCAAAGTCTCATTAAATCCTAACAATGACACTTTGTCAATTGTACCTGTGGATGTGTCTACAAGTAAATCAATCTATACTGCAGGAGAGGTATTAAAAGTTCTAGGATCTGTAATCCCTAGAGAGCAAGGCAGTGAAGGTCTCGTAGTACCTGAAAGAGTTCATTTAACTATCACCTCTGAAATGAAACCTACAGTTCCTATTCACCAAGCATCAGTTTATCCTGATCTTGGCGGAAATTTCAAAAGCGATTTTGAATTACCAATTACAATTTTCAGTGAAGGACAGTACAAAGTTAAAGCACAATACCTACAAAGACAAGCAACTTCTTCCTTTGGTGTAGTAAATGAATTTACTTTTGGCGGTGATGAGCCAATTTCTTTGTTGGTTTCATCTGATAAGACTCAATATTCTCCAGGAGAAGAAGTATTTATTGCTGGAAAACCCAACAAATTGATTTACCTGGAAGAATACAAAGTAAGTGTTTTTAAAAAGACTGGTACTGAAATTACCTGTGGATCCTTTATTTGTGGAATTCATGAAGGACCAGTTACAACTATTCGACCAGGTCCAAATGGATCTTTTTCTTTCCAATTTTCAATTCCAGAGTCTTCTGACAGTGTTGGAACTTACGAAGTAACGGTTGAGTCAGATTTTGAAACCAAAACTCTTCAGTTTGAGGTGTTGGAATTACAAACTGATGAAACACCTAAACAAATCATAATTGAAAAAGTTAATGGAATATCAGAGAATCAAATTTCAATAAACACTGAGCAAAAAGAATTTGAAGGAGTTTCTGCTGGGCCTAGAGTTTTGTTGGGTACCTTGATAACCTCACCACGTGGAGAAGAACCCAACGTAAACCTTCGAATAACTTCTGAATCAGGTGTTTGTGTAATTGGTTCACAAGTTAATTGCTTGGTACAAGAATCTACTAGAAAACCAGGAGAGATTTATGATATTGTAGAAGTAGATGGTGTTAGCCTGAAGGTTAGGTATAGCGGTCCAGATGCTCGAGTGGAAAAATTCTCCATTTTACCTGAGTCATCTACTGCACTGTTACCTGATACGGAGTGGAATATTCAAGTAGAAAAAGAAGACCAAATGTCACGCCTTTATTACAAAATCAACTATTCACAATTAGAGTAAAATCCAAATAGAATTTTTTTAAAAGAATTTTAATGAAATTATTTGTCCTGCGAATGAATCAAGATGATCCAAAAAAATGCACCGCAGCAAAATTGGTGAAGTTTAAAATTGCAAGAGATGTAAAAACCACCGGAAAAAAAAATTTAGTTCTAGATCCATTTGCAGAAAAAACTTTGCTTCCCAAAGATAAATCACATATCACTTCTATAGTGGGAATTGATTGCTCCTGGAATTTAGCAGATAAGGCGTTTTCAAAAACATTTACGGGAGTAAAAAGAAAACTCCCTCCTTTACTAGCCGGTAATCCTGTAAATTATTCAAAACTAAACAAACTTACTACTGTAGAAGCTATCTCCGCTGCTTTGTATATTTTGGGTTTAAAAAAAGAGGCTACTGAATTACTTGATAAATTTAAGTGGGGACATACGTTTTATGAATTAAATAAAAATCTTTTAGATGAATATACGACCATGGATTCTGAAGAACAAGTAGAAACTATTCTAAAGGATTTTGGACTTTACTAACTCTTTTTTTCAATAAAACTATTACAATAATAATAATAATTAATATTGGGATAATAATCCAAAATTCTAATTGATCCTTTTCTTGAAATTGAATATCTTCTTCCATTATGGTAGGTAATTGATTTTGATTCTCTGAAACAAGAAAACTAGTTGAATAAAAATCAGGTTTTAAAACAGAATTTGATATTGCAAAAATTTTTAGATCATTTGCTCCTATTCCTAATTCTTTGGTATGTTCCCCAGAAATTTTAATCATTGTAGGATTTTCCTCAATTTGTATTCTTTCTGATACGACTACCTCTCCATTATTATTGTTCAAGAAAAATAGAATTGAATCAGTGTGAATTGTTTTGATATTGATTTTTAATTCTTCATTTTTTTGAATTAAATTTGGAGATTGTATTTCAATTATTTTTGGAAATTCTGTATGCTCAAATTCTGACCAATGTCCAGCTTTGAAGGGATATGTTTGATCCTCAAAAGCTGATACACTAATTGTTCTTGATTCTGGTGAATAGGAATTTAGGTAGTATGGCCCATTGCTTATTATGGCATGGTTATTTTTTGAAATCCAATCATTGCTTGCAGAATATCTTTCATTAAAATACTCTACATCTGTTTCTAGGCCCTTTAAGGAGGTTGGAATATAATTTTCTTGTTTAAATTGTTTTAGATAGTTCTGTATTTCTTGGGCATCTTTTGGGATTATAAGAGATAACCAATTGACGTTTTTGTTTGCTGCACCTGATCTTGAAATGGAAACTTTTCCGTCTATCACCGCATTTTCAATAGCTGCAAATAGTTCCCAAGGCATAGTATTCCATACCGTTGCCCATTCTGCAATTTCTCCCTCATCAAAATGCCAATAATCAACATAAACCTCAATTGTGTTTTCATCAATTATTCTGACTCCAATTAAAGTATCCACTGATTGGGCAGCACGTGGAGTGTATTCGTCATCAAAGGTTTTATCATTTTCATCAGTTTGAGTTCCCCACTCTACAGTAAAATACAAGGAATGCAAAACATCGTTCATATCCATCTTTTGACCATTGTGCCAATCACTAAAATCAAAATCAAATGTAACCTTGCTAATTGCTTGTGAATCCTCTGACACTTTTTCCCAGGATTGGGTAATGGGATCCCACATTATTGCGTCATTAGGAAGTTCCAAAAATCCATCTGGACCAGCTGTTTCTACATCCCAACTGCCACGAATTGGAATAGTTTCTCCGGTGAAAGGATGTTTGAATGTTAATGGATCCGAAAGTATAGTCCAAATTTGTCTACTGTAACTATCACTAAATCCCATTATAGGATTCCAAGCTCCTTGATAAATCTGTTTTACACCAATTATCAATTCATCTTTGTCTCCTTGAGCATTTATTGGAGTAAACCTAGTTGGGACTCCTGCACCAAAATCATTTACAACCCCTTGAATTTTTTCATTTACTACATATTGATCAATTTTGCTTGCTAGAAAAATCCTCACAGATTCATTTACACCTTCAACAATTGTTTTTTGAATTAATTCTTCTCGTTCTTTGGATGATCCAAAATCGCCCGTATAGATTTTTTGTGTTAATGAATCAAGTAATTCGTTTTGATAATTCCAATATTCGGGAACATTGAATCCAGGCATATTTGAAAACCAAGGCGCATACATTTGTCCCAAGGTTACAGAGTCATATTTTACAAAAACTGACTTATTCCAACCTTCAGTGTATATGCTCCACTCTAAATCAGCTGGGTTAGAACCATAAACAACTACAAATGCTTTATTCAAATCCCCAAATTCTCTTTTTACAGTAAATCCTGCGTTCTCTAACTCAGAAGATAAAATTTCTCCAATGGATTTCCTTACTGGATCATCACTTCTAATAAAAAATGTTAATTCAATTGGTTCTCCCTCAAAATACCATTTTTCATTAATTTGGGTTGCACCGACTTCATTGAGATTTTTGGTGATTATCTCTTGGGCTAATGAAGGATTGTATCTGAAATTAAATTTCTCTAAATCCTCAATCACTGTTAGGTATTCTGGATCAAAGGGACCATATTGGGAGATCATCTGGCCTCCATAGCCTGCCATGAGTTCATTTACTATCAATTTTCTATCAACTAGATAATTTAGGGCAAATCTGATTTCTTGGATAGAAAATGGGTTAAATTTCTCAGTTTCTGCTGGATTTACAAGGATACTATAAGATCCACTGGTTGATGAAAAAACATCTAACCCTTCTCTTGCCTGGGCGTTTTCTAACCGGTCTGCAGGAATTCTAAAATAATAAATGTCGAGATTTCCATTTCTTACCTCTTCTAAAGCGGTATTCTCATCAAGATATTGAATAAATTTTACGGAATCAAAGTAGGTGCCTTTTTCCCCAAAGGTTTCATTAACCCCTATGATGGAAATTACTAAAGCTAGCATTATTACTAGCAAAAATTTCATGTTCCTATTTTTGGATGGTATTAAAAAAACTTATTTTATTTGAAAATATTTTTAAAAAATCTCAAAACCTATAACCGGTAAATAATTAATGAAAATTTAGTTGAAATTTACAAAAAACATACTAGATACATTACCTGGAATAATTCCTGGTGGGATTTCTATACGTGATTTTTCTGAAATAACTAAAAATGATGAAAAACAATCTCAGAAAATTTTAGAAAGTTTCTTTAAAGGAGGAATTGGATCAAAAATAGAGAATACATATTATTTTGAATCTGGAGATAAATTAAAAATTGCAATAAACCTAATTGAAAATGGATTTCCATTAGATGAGGTAGCTATTGCTTTAGATTGGAAAGATTTTGAAGGACTAACGGCAGAAATTTTAGAGTCAAAAAATTTTGCTGTATTAAAAAATCTTATTCTAACCAAACCACGAATGGAAATTGATGTAATTGGAATTCGTCTTGGAGTTGCAATGTTAATTGATTGTAAACATTGGAAACGATATAGTGTGGCTTCCTTATCTGAAGCTGTAAAAAAACAAATTAAAAGAACTAAACAGTACATTTCAAAAACTCCAGGCGCTATAGCAGTTCCAGTAATAGCTACCTTATACCAAGACAAGATTAATTTTATCGACCGTGTACCTATTGTTCCCATTTTTCAATTCTCATCATTTGTAGATGATTTTTATGGGAATTTAGAAAAAATGAACACAATAGAAAATTAATTTTTTTAAAAATCTATTTGGCAAAATCTAAATTAAATTATATTTATCAAACACTCTCGAAATGGTATTAAAAATTTCCTTACAAATGAATATTCTTAAAACAGATGTGTTCAAAATTATTATGTCGGTAGGAAAAATAAGGAGATATCAAATAATCTAAACAATTATTTGATTAGAGGTATATTGCCTAATGTTAATTCCAAATTTTAAAATTTCATAAGTTATGATATTAATAAATATCACATTAACCCAGTTTAATTAATGAGCGAATTAATTTCCAGCAATTGGAAAAAATTAACTGCAATTTGCTTTGGAGTAGGACTTTTAGGAATGTCGGTAGGTTCTGTTGCACCTATGGCCTTTGGAGGTGGAATTTTTGGAGCACCATGTGATAACTTCAACGGAAGTTTACAGCACTGGGACAAAATAATTTTCACAAGTTCTGCTACAATCAAAAGGCCAGATACTTCTCTAATTCCTAAAAACCATATAGTGGACATTAAGGTTTTAGATGATCCTCAGGATGTTGCAGATCTTGAACAAAAGGTTGTAGATTTCTTAAATGAAGGTGGATTTACAAGAACCGGAGGCGGGCCATTTGGAAAAGCACACATCACTGTAAATGATGTTGAGTACTCCATAGCTTGTGTAAGCAACATAATTCTATAGAGAGTTAAAACTTCTCTCTTTTTTTTATTCCAAAAAAATTTCTAAATACGATTATTTTTTTTTC
The DNA here is from genome assembly GCA_028279545.1 of Nitrosopumilaceae archaeon. Taxonomy (GTDB): domain Archaea; phylum Thermoproteota; class Nitrososphaeria; order Nitrososphaerales; family Nitrosopumilaceae; genus Nitrosomaritimum. The sequence goes on along the minus strand of JANQNN010000037.1, from coordinate 11,440 downwards.
GTAAAAGATTTTGAGTAAAATGGATTTTTTATTATTGGATTGTTTTTTAATTTAATTGTAGTTCTTTTGATTTTTTCTCGGTTACGAAATTATTTATTTAAAATTTAAAAAAATCTATAAAAATAAACTGGTCAGGAACAGACCAGTACACCCAATCATGAAAACTTTGGTAATTTTTAATGAATTATCTAGGGCTTTAGAATAATCGTCAAAAATCCCTTGACCCATTATTTTTACTTCAGTTTGATTTTCAAGAATTTCATATTTTGCAGTGCTTATCTTGCTTTCTGCTTTTTTTGAAATTTCTAATAACCATTTAGATAATTTGTCAGCACTGGTAATTAATCCAAGTTGATAGTATCCATTTTTGTTTCTAGCCTTTACCCTTGCAAAATGTGTATCAGACGTGCAAATTTCAAGAAGATTATAGTTTTTTTGGGCAAAATTTTGAACGATTTTTTCTCTAACTCCATTTTCCATGTTATTGGCATCTGCCCAACCTAGAAAATATTTAGAATCTTTTATCTTAAGACACATAACCCCTAAACCACCCATTCCTAAATCTTCGGCCCAAACATCCATGTCATCCGAGTTTGCATATCCAAATTCAATGGGGTGACTTTCTTTTGCAATCAATGTATCAAGGCAAGATTTTGCAGCCTTTAGCATGTTTTCTGCATCTTCTTTCCCAATTTCTTTTCCCATTGCGTTATGCGTATCTACAATCAACGTTTTTGAATAATTTCGATTTTTCCCGTATTGTTCAATATCCTTTTTCATATAATTTGGAATGTCCTCCATACCATGTGGTGAAAGAGACAAAAACAATAATGGGTTATTTCCAAACAATAATCCTGTAACTCTGGCTTTGTTAATTTGAACAGTAACTGGCTCCGTACATGTTAATCCTTCTTCTTTTGAAACACAATTATCGAGATTTTTTAAATAATTTTCAACTTGATCCCGTGAAGGTAAATTTAATGAATGGTCTGATATACTATGTAAAACCATAGCAGATGAATCTAGATTTTTGTAAATTAAATATGGAATATTGCTTCCTCCAACTGGATGATATGGTCCTGGGTGAATCTCTGGTAGAACCATTCTAAAATCTGTTTTATGTGTAGATGAGTGTAATCTTATTTGAGTAGTAGATACTTTGGTTTTACTTGAACGATCCTCCATTAATTCTTCTGCTTCAGAAAAATCATTTTTTTGAGATGCCAAATATGCTTGTATCGTTTTATGAGTACTTTCCATACCAGGTCTTCCTGCTCTATCCGTTGCAATAGACCAAACACTTGCAATTATTAAAAATAAAATTCCGTATATGATACTCATGGGTTCAGTTAACATCGAACCCCATTGCTCATATGGAACAAGTGCTAAAAACATTGCAATGGGTTGAACAAAACAAATAGCCCATCCCTTTTTTATGGTTGCACCAAGTACCGTCGTGAAAATTCCAATTCTAAAACTTGCAAAAAGAAACATACCAAATGTAATAAAAAATAATGATAATTCCTTTGACAACACTATACTTGCTGCAATTCCCATGGCTAAAGTCAAGAGCCAAATCAAATTCCCAAAAAGAGAGGCGTGAAGTGATTTTGAATATTCCTTTCTTTTGATAAATTGGGCATCAATTAATTGAATTATTCCTAGAGTTGTAACAACTAATGGAATCCTAAACCATAACTCTTCTGTTCCAAGATAAAAGATATGCACGATTGCAGTAATTGCTGTTGCAACTAACAATGAAACTACTAGAGAAAAATAATGAGATGAGGGATTGATTAACGTAAGAGAAAATCTATTATGGATATTTGAAACACCATCTGCTTTTTCCATAATGTGATCACGGAGCTAAGGATAATTCAATTGCCCATGAAATTGCAATTAGACTAATTGGTATACTCACAACTATTCTTGGATCTATCTTAAATCCTTTAGTTTCATCTTCGAAGAACCTCATTAATCCTCCGCTTGAGGCTGGAAGAGGTGCTGATTTCTTATTGCTACTACTCATGACTAATTTTCAAAAAAATGATTTTAACATAAAAACTTTGTTGAAAAATGCCTCCAAATTCCCAAAAAATCCTTACTTCACCCTAAGTAAATAATCATTTAAAAAATTCAAAATTTTGGTTTGGATTCCCATTTTTTGGGTCTGTAATATTGAATTTTTACACAAGAGTGCCTTCTTAAGGAAAAACCGAAAATAGTTACCAATGTCGGAAAAAATCGAATGTAAATCCTGTAAAAAGACCCTTTTGGTTACAAGTAGTCCAAACGGTAAAAGTCTGTTTTATTGCAACAATGGTTTTTGCAGATCATATGGTAAGATGCTACCTTAACTATCTTCTGGAAAAACAATAGAAGGACTAGTTTGGTTGAATTCGTTGAAAATTTAATACAACCATTTCTATTTCTCATCAGTAATTGAATTTTTAAGAACTTCAATAGATTTAGCAAAACTACTATCAGAAATTTTTTCATTTAACCACAATGTTGCCCTTGTTTTGAACCATTCAGGATAATCATTGGAAAAATTTGGGCTTGAATTCATATCTCCAATAAAAGGAAATGCCCTCAAAATGTCCTCTGATGAAAAACTCTTTTGGGAGCTGGAAGGGACTACTTTTTCTTCTTTTGAGGGTTCCGTCAAAATTATGGATTCAGATTCTTCAAGAAATGAATCTGAAGAAACGTTATCAAAACTCTGGCCAGTTAATATTTCCAAACTGTTGGAGTATTCGGAATTTGTAATTTTTCCTTCATACCACCATTTTGTAATTTGTTTGAAAAGTTTAAGATCCTTGGCTTTTATTTTGATCTCCTCTAGAGTTTCATTGAAAAAACTCATTCCAATTGCCAAATGGTATGGTTTCATTACCTTGACCTTGTAGCCCAAATCATGATGTTCAATATAGGTTGCTATTTTTGTACAAGTTTTATCATACTCTTTTTCCATACAATAATCATATTTGTTATCAATAAGATGAATCTGATCTTCAACTTTGTTAAGATCAAATCCTAAAAAATTAAGAATGAAATGGGATAATTCATGACTGAGAATCCAGGAAGGATCAGAAAATCTAAAGCTCGAACATTCACAGAAAATTATGGTGTGGTTGTGAGTGATGTCCCCGTCGAAGTGAGAGTAAAACCCTCCAATTCCTAGAGGCTGAAGTTTTTCTCTTCCAAGGTCTCTGTCATAAATTAGAATTAACAAATCAAGATCATCAGGTTTCTGATATTTCCATTCAAAATTTTGTACTGAATAACATTCAGGTTGGTAATGGTTTGTATCAAATTCATAAAGTTTGAAATATTCTGTTGTTATAATTTGATATTTTTGTGCTAGCTGATAATGATAAATGGTACAAACAGGTTCATGAGATACAACAACAATTTGCCAAGAGACTTTTTGTGTTTGATGAATTCCATATGCAGGGTTAAGAATTTGCATGCTTGTTATTTGTAACAGAAGAATTGTGGCAAATGCAATTGCACAAACTCTTTTTCTTTTACCATCCATTTGTGCAGGTATATACCTCAAAGTCGGTATTAAGGATAATAACTTGTAATGAAATTTTTGTCACAATTCAGGGAGCAAAATAATTTTTTTTATCATCAGAATAAATTTTACGAAAATGAATGGAAAATAATTTTAGTTTTTTATTTTGTTTATGGCTTCAATTATAGAGTTTATAGACTTTAGAATGGCTTGTTGTTTTTGATGGTCAGATTCTTTTTCTAATTCTTTGGATAATTCGTTTAATTTTTTCTCTAGCGTCTCCATTAAAGTAGATTTTTGGATTTTGTTGTTTTGTTGTTGGATTTTCCTTTTTTCAGGTTCTCTTCCACAACTTACGCAAAAAGCTTGACCTTCCTTCATTACTCGTACGCCTGAGCAATATGGACATGGTTCTTTTAACAAAGTTGCACCTTGAAGTAACATTTCGGCTGCTTTTTTGGTTAAATCTTCTGACATATTTCTAATTGAATTAGCTGTCTAAAAAATCCAATTGTCTCAAGTCCTTAAATTTTCATCTAAGAAGGCTTAATAGGGTCAAGAGGGGATATTTTTCGAACGAATGGCAGTAATTTGTAAAACATGTGGCCTTCCTGAAGACCTTTGTGCTTGTGGTGAGCTTGCAAAGGATAGTACAAAAATCATTATTCGATTAGAAACAAGACGATTTAAGAAAAAAGGAACAATGATTGAAGGACTGGATTCAAAATTAAACAATCTTGAAGATGTCGCAAAAGAATTAAAAAATAAGTATGCTTGTGGAGGTACTGCCAAAGAAGGATACATATTTTTGCAAGGTGATCATAGAGATACAATTAAAGAAACTCTTATCAGCTTAGGATTTCCAGACGCAAGTATAGAACTTCATTAGAAAAATTGTATACACCAAATAAAGTTCTCCAAGGAATTGGAATACCTCACTCAGCTCTTTTATCAGTAATATTTGGAATGATGATAATTTCTTTTCCCCTTGGAGCGTTTGTAATGTTTCACACAGAACTTGGGGATGATATTAATTTTGAATTTCCCCTACCTAATTTAGAAATAATTTCAATAGGGGATGGTTTTATTATTTTGTGGTCTATCTACATTATTTTATTTACAATTGCAATGTTGGGCCCAAAAGAAGAATTTTTTAAAAATCTGTCAAATCTTATTTCCAAAGGTAAACTAAAAACAAATTCTAATTACATGGTTGCAATTACTAAATGGTTTTCAATTTTAATATTGGTATCGGCAGTAATTAATTTTATTCAAGAAGGATTTGGAATTACAACTGTCCCTCCAAGTTCTGAAAATGATCTAATTCAATTTTTTAACATTTCATTGGCGCCTTTAATTGAAGAAATTGGCTTTAGAGTAATTTTAATTGGACTACCACTATTTACCATCTACAGTCATAGAAATTCTTTAAAACATTTTCTAAAATGTTTATGGCTTCCTTCCAAGCATTTACACATTTTCGAATTAAAAAGAGTAATGATAATTATTATAATAGTTGCTGTGTTTTTTGGTTTGGCTCATATTATTTTTGGAGAACCATGGAGTATAGGTAAATTTGCTCAAGCTACTGCAAGTGGAATAATTTTAGGCTGGTTGTATTTTAGATTTGGATTAATTGCCTCTATTCTTGTGCATTGGGCAACAAACTATTTCATCTTTTCATACGTTAATTTTATTTCTCAAATAAATCTTGTTTCAATTGAAACCGCCTTTTTGCATCCACTACTTACTTCAATGGAATTAATATTTTTGATTTCGGGAATTTTATCAGCTGGTATTTTATTGGTAAATTATTTTTATTCTAAAAAAAGCATCTGTTAGATGTTTAGTGCGATTTTAAGGCCTTTGTATCTATTTCTAATTGTAACTTCAGTTACTCCCGCAGCTTCTGCAACATCACGTTGTGTTTTATTTTCGCCATTTGTAACACAGGCTACATATAGTGCTGCAGCTGCTAAACCCATGGGATCTTTCCCAGAAGATATTTTCAAATCTTCTGCCATTTGTAATATTTTGGTAGCCTTTCTTTTAGTTTTTTCAGATAGCTCTGCTTTACTAGCAATTCTCGATATACATTTTACGGGATCAACTACTGGCATTTTTAATTCGAGTTCTCTTAACAATAATCTATAGCATCTTGCAATATCTTTTCGTTTAATGTTACTTGATTGACCGATATCTTTCAGTGTTCTTGGAGTCTCAGTGTCACGACAAGCAGCATAAAGAGCAGATGCAATTAGTGCAGAAATTGATCTTCCTCTTACCAGTCCTTTTTCTAATGCTTTCCGATAAATGTAAGCAGCCTTCTCAATTACAGGGTCGCCTACTGCTAGTTTGTCCTTTAATCTGTCTAATTCACTAAAAGCTTGTCTAAAATTTCTATCCACCGGTTCATGTACCTGACTCCGACTATCCCACGTCCTAAGTCTTTCAATGGTACTTTTCATAGCTGCTGTGAGAGGTTTTCCAGTCGCGTCTCTATTTTGAGGATTAATTATTGTTGCAAGTCCCATATCATGCATTGCTAGAGAAGTTGGAACTCCTGCACGACTCTTATTCTCTCCTTCGTTTGAAAATGACCTCCACTCCGGACCTGATTCATCTACTTTTTCTGTTATTACAAATCCACATTTCCCACAGAAATTTTCACCTGTATTTCCGTCGGTAACAAGAACACCTTTTCCGCATCGGGGACACCTTTCCTTTTGACTAATCTTTTCAACCATTTCTATGAATCCTGAATCGTTTCCTTATAATATTTAACCATTACTATTTTATTCTATATAAGTTTTTTCTGATTAAATAATTTAATTATTTTTTAACAGCAAAACTGATTCTAACCATCCAATTCCAAAACATCATGGATTTTTTTTGAAAAAGCAGGTTTTTCATTTTGAGTTAGTAAAAATTTTAGGTCTTCCAAATTATCAACATCCCACATTATCCTTTTTGAAAATACCATTGACACATCTCTAGTTTTTTCTTTTGCCACACTCATGTGTATTTTATAACTATCTTCATCATAATGAGTTTTCATCAAATTAACAGGATTTCTAACTAATGCGTTTGTACCATCAAATCTTCTAGAAGGAACAATAATTGCAAAATTTTTTTCTCCCTTGAATTTTAAAATAAAATCAATATCTTGAGTTTTAAGATAGGGTATATCTTGCGGGAACACAATCGAAGTTTCAAAATTATTTTTTAGTAAATACTCATCTGCAAGTGAAACTGCATTGTTTACTCCTGTTTCATTTTTATCTATAATTTGAACTGCTCCAAACTTTTTACTAATGTTTAATGCTGTTTGATCTTGACTAACAATAATTATTTCATCAATTTGAGGTGAAATTGATAATGTTTGCAGAATCTCTTCTAGCATTATTTTACAAATTTTTTCTATTTGATTTAACGGTAAACCTAACCTTGTTTTTGCATTAGAGAAAGTCTTTACGGGAATTATTGCTGCTGTTTTCAAGCTATACGTGTATTTGTTTTATAATAAAATTAGCCAATGCATCTTCAGCAATTTTATTTTTCATGGTAATTTTTGTTTCATATGCTTTCATATCCAAATTTTGAATTTTTTTTGCCAAAACTTTATCTTTTGAGTCAACTACAATATTTGAACAAACATCAGAGTACATTTTTGCTAAACCATATGCATTTGGCTCTATTCCTGCAGCTTCCATGTATTTTGCAGCAGGCCCTGCAATTGCTTTGTCTCCAATCAATGGACTAACAGCAACCACTTTTTTCTTTATTTTTGAAAGTTCTTTTCGTATTCCCTTAATTTGCAACATCGGACCAATAGATGTTAATGGATTTCCAGGTGCAAGAATTATCATGTCTGCATCGTGAATTGCATTTACTGCTTCTGGATTAGGTCTTGCCTTTTCTGCTCCAATATACTGAATTCCTTCAACTTTATCTCTTCCTCTATGTTTTACCCAATATTCTTGAAGATGTAATTCACCTTTATCAGTTGTAATCCTTGTTTCTACGCTATTATCAGTAACCGGAATTATATTGGCACTAACTGCAAATTTTTCACACATCCATTTGGTAATATCGCTCAGATTTTTTCCATTTTTGAGCATATTAGTTCTAATCAAATGAGTTGCTGCGTCCCTATCTCCAACTCGGAACCAGGTTTCTTCCCCAAAAACTTCCATCTGCCTTAAAAAGTTGAAAGTGTCTTTTTTAATACCCCAACCTCTTTCTTGGTCAAGCAAATCTGCCAGGCCGTAAATAATTGTGTCAATATCTGGACAAACGTATAATCCGTAGAGCCAGTAATTGTCCCCTACATTTGAAATCACATTTACTTTATCCTCTAAGGATACTAGTCCTCTAACAAGTTTAACAGACCCTGTCCCACCGGCTAATATTGTTATGTTCATTTTTATCCTAAAACGTAAAGTCCTCGGACTTTACTCCATATTACTTTTTCAAAATATCACGATCAGGTTTTTTGGATAGGTTTATTACTTATCGACAGAAATTCTCTCTGTGTCAAATACTCTTCTATTTACGGTTTTATTATCTGGTTTGCTTGTTATAGGAACTACTTCTCCAGTTTGGGCAGCCCAGTTGGATGCACAATTAAACCCAAACAATGAGGAATCCTCGTTTAAGGTAAATTACCAAAAAACTGTTTTCATAGAATATACTGATGGCGGACTATTATTTGATGAATTACATCAAAAAGAATGGACCGTACAAGGAACGGCTGATAGTTCAAATCCAGGAGTTCAGGATTTTATTAACAAATTAAATTCAAAATTAGCAAGTGATGGCAGCCAAGCTCAAATTTCAGACCTAGATGTAATCTATGACTTTCATTTGAAAGGAAGAAATCTAAACACTTCTGTAGATTTTAAAGTAATAATTGAAGGAACTCTTACTAATTATGTAATATCAAAAGACCAAACTAAAACTCTTGTTGATTTGGGCTGGAGAGGATTATCAGTTACTGATGAAATTATAATTGATGGGGTAGAAATTAATTTTCCAATTTCAATTATTAAAGATCAAGAACCTGTAGTATTTCAGGTACTAGAGGGAAGTGAGGCTCAGGAAATTTTATCTACAAATCTAATTGACGCGGACTTTATTTTGGAGCAACCAATTACAAATTGGCATTTCTTGTTTGACCCTACAGGAATTAATGTTGATGCAGGTACATTTGGTTTAGATGAATCTATTGCTGGCTTTGTTGTATCTCATTGGACTATGGGTGAAAGTAGTCTTCGAGAAGGAAGACAAGTTGAGAGAGTCTTTGAGGCAGAGGTAAATGCAGACCAAAAATACATTATTAGAAGTGTACAGTCTGCAGATGCAGGTAACCTTTCTGCAATTGGATTTGGCGCACTTGACAGTTTAGACGGTGTAGAAATTGCAGGAGTTACACCAACGGCTCCTGAAGGATTTGCTACAACCTCAACGGGAGAATTCCCAATTATGATTGTGTATGGTATGGCTGGTTTGGCAGCTATTGGAGGAATCGCATTTTTCATATTTAGTAATAGACAACTCAAAAACCAAGAGATGGGTCAAACCGGAATTGATCCAAGTAGATTAACAGGTTATCAAACTAGTTCATCATCTGGAGGTTATCAGACCAACAGAGGTGAAGCACAATTGAAAGATGAAACCGATTATCAGCAAACACGTAGTGTTTATGAAGAAACCACTACACAAAGCCCACCATCACAACCAGAACCACAAACTGATGATGGTACAAAGATGATCAATGTAAACATCCAAGTTGATAATATCGATCCAAACGAAGGAGAGGATTGGGTAAACGAAATTGTTAACGTGTATGCTGACATGGAGGTCTCAGGCATTAAGACTACTAACAATTCCATATCATTTCAAGCAGGCTTTTCTGGAATGAATGATACAACACCTGATGACATCAAACTAAAAATCGATGAGTATATTATGATGAATGAAAGATTTTCAGTTCAAAGCATTTCTTGTAACTGATATCATCATTTAAAAAATTTGTAAATAGTAATTATTATAAATTTTTTCTACAATAAAATGTGTGCTGGGAGTAACCCTCCTTTTGTTTCCACGACATTTCGCTTTGCAGCCTACCTGAACTTGGTATAGGGCCCTTTCGTTCTGTTTGGCCTTGCTCCATGTGGGTCGTCTCTCTCATTCCTTCCCTAGAAACCTCAGGTTTTGCCATCATCGTGCGCTAGTTTGGATTTTTTTCTGCTCCGTTGCCAATCATCTCTGATTATTTATCTCCAAATCACATTTCCTATGTGGAGGGAGGAGTTTCCTCTGCCGTAACAGCAGTCGTGCTCCAGCTCACATTTTTTATTATTCGAAATTTAATTTGAATATTTCTACTCTGGTTTACTTCCAATTAGAAATAATGTGCCTAATTCACGTTTCCATTTTTTTTTGTTTTTTAAATCCTTAATCTGTTTTGTTTTCGTTTCAAATCCAGCATTCTTAAAAAACTCAATCCATTCTTTTTTGGAATGTAAATGCATTTGTATATTCATCATATCTGCCCAATTGGAAGTTGCTTTGTTATCGGTATAGAAATCAGTACCACAAAAAAATCGACCACCTGGTTTTAACAATTGAAAAATTTTTTTCAGAGCGGTTTCTATAGAATCGACATAATAAAGTGATTCCATTGAAAAAATAAAATCGAATTTACTTGGATGCTTTAAAGATTCTATATCAGAATGGATATATTCCTCTTTTTGGCTTATACTATTTTTTTTGGCAAGGATTATCATTTTTTTGCTTTTGTCAATTCCTAAGGACTTTTTACAATTTGGGTTATTTGCCATTTTTTGGACAACCCATCCATTACCACACCCTACGTCTAAAAATGAAAATGGTTTTTCAAAGCTAACTTTTTCTAAAAACTTTAATACATTTTTTCTATGCTCTTTTTCCATTAATTCGGCTCTGCCATTTTGAGCCCATTCATCAAATGTTTTTCTAACTTTATCCATTTATTTTTATGAATTTTTTCCAATTATAAACTTCAATATTAGGTTACAATGAACGAATTCTTCGTTTGCCTTATATTTCAATTTTTAAGGATTTTATTGAAAAGAAAATGCCTGATGAATCATGCAGACGATGTGGAGGAATTTTGATAGATCTTGCACAATGTGCTACTTGTAAAAAAATTATTAGTCTAATTTGTAAATCCTGTTGGACCAAATCTGCAGAACAATTTCATAGTAAGTGTTTATTGGGTATGAATCAATCTGAAAATTATACCTTACCTATTTCTGATAGTAAAGATATTGTTTTTGCTTAATTTTTAGTTATGGTAAAAATAAGAATATTTTTTTAATTTTTTTTAAAACCCAAAAATCCAATAAAGTTTATTTTCTATTTACTTTTACTAAACCAAACAATTGTCTTACTGCTAGTTTTGGATGGTGTGTAGCTAGTTTCAAAATACTTGATAATCCAAAGTCAGCCTTAATAAAATCTAAAAATTCCTCTGCTGTTAACTCCTTTATAACATCCAATTCTTTATCCCATTCCTCATCTGAGAGCTTAATCCATCTATTCTGAACTTTAGTAGCGGATTTTATTTTTGATTCTATTTCTTTTCTCCAATTTGTTTCATAGGACATTAAAGATATTTCGTCAGTCTTTTCAGATTTTACTGCATTTGATGCTACTTCTCCTGCTTCTCTACCAAATTTAATAGCATATCTTATTCCTTCTAAAACTAGAGGGTTTGCTTGACCCGCAGTATCTCCAACCATGATCAGGTTATTGTAAACAGTTTTTCTCGATAAACCATCATTTGGAATTAATCCATAATGAAACTCAATTGGTGTAATTTTGCCTAACTTTTTGATTGGGCCTTGTTTATCTTTCATTAACTCCTTTAATCTT
>JANQNN010000004.1 GCA_028279545.1 Nitrosopumilaceae archaeon | reverse complement strand
ATTTCCTATACTTCTTGGGATATTGGTCATATTGAGCATTAATCTTTCACCTGGACCAATTACCACTGGATTTGAATTTGTCACCGTGAAATTAAATTGTCCCCAAACATCTTCAATAGGAGAAGGATATTCAGCAAAATCACTTGCATATGGAATAGAGTAATTGTAAGTTTGTGTAATTGTTTTGTTGGAAAGTCCCAGATCATTTCCAAACTCATCAACAACTCTAATATCAAAATCTAAGCGATGTGCATCAACACCATAATTGGTATTAAATAAATCTAGTACTTCATCTTCAGCACCTTCATTTAGATCATAATTATCCCAGTGGATGATATCATCAATCATTCCATGAAACCCATCAGTTACGGGGGAAATTGAATACGCTCCAACGATAATATCTCCTGCAAGTCTAATTCCAGATTCTCCTGAATTAAAATCAGAATCTTGGAAAACTCCATCCACGTACAACTTACAATCATTATCACTTGGATAAACTGCAACAAAATGATGCCATGTATCATCTCGATAATCTACAGCACTGGTGCATGTTGCAATTCTTGATGCAGACGCTGCATCAACCCTGAATTCTAAATGGCCACTAGGATTTAGATATATTTCATAATCGTCACTTCCACTTCCATTCTGTCCAAAGTATATTGTCTGATAATCTGAGGGTCCAGAACTGTCTGCATTAAACCAACCAGCTGTGGTTGCAGGGCTATCATCAAGATCGTTGTCGTCTGTTACGTCTATCAATGCGTATTGCTGTCCTGAAAAAACATAAGCCCCTGCACCATCATGGCCAGTAGCGTTCCAAATGGGACGATGGGTTCCAGAATTTGGGGAGGGCGCGAATGCTGCTACGTATTGTGCTTGACGATTTGCAGTTGATGAATAAGTATGGGATTGACTATCAAAACCAGGAGTTGATTTTATTTCAGTAGTGACACCATGACCTGCACTAGATGTAGCAAAATCATGTCTTTCAATTTGACCTGAACCGTGAGACGTGTAACTTCCTCCGCCTTGACCGTTACCTACAGCAGACACAATCATGGCATCGCTTGTCAAGGTAGTAATTCCTGTTGAAATAGAGGAACTACTAGTTACAGTGTTTGAATTTTCTGCCTCTTCAGGTTGTTGTTCAACTCCAATGAACGACATAGCCGTAATTCCTGCACCAGATACGGGGGACCCAAAGTTTACTGTAATAGTGTGATCACCAGAAGAAATGTCTGATTCCATAAAACGCCACATCTCTACATTTTGTTCAAATGCACCAGAACCTACTTGCTCTGTTCCAACTAAAGTTGCAGGATTGGTTCCATTTGTTATGGTTATCGACGTAACTGGATTTAGGGTACCTTCGTCTTCAACCGTAACAATAACCATTCGGTCAATTCCTGGAGAGACTGTGAGATCAATGTTACAAGAACTAGAACTACATAAAGACCCACTATTGTTATTGGAATCATCTAATTCAATATCTATGGTACCTCCACCCAAAGTCATAACGGTATTTTCAGTTGTATCTAATGGAGAATTTAGATCAGTTTCAAAATGATATGCCATATCTTCTGCTGTGCTACCTGAGTGTCTCAAGGTTTCGGGCATTGGACTGCTAATATACCTCATAACCGTATTCCAATTTCCATCAGGAATGTTAACTGTTACATTTCCATCGCTATTTGTATAAAATATTGGATTTGTTGTTTCAAAATCGATAACTTCTCCTAAACTATTTTCAGGAAGAGATTGCCACATTTGTCGTTCTCCTAGTGCATCAAAAGTTTCTTGATGAAAAATTAAAACTCCTGGAGCAATGTTACTTGATGTCAAGAAACTACTCTCTAATGAGCTAGTACTCTGCTCTGCAAATTTAACATCTTTTACAGTAACTTCTTTGGAAACTACATTGCCAGGCACACCATTTAGAATATTTGCTTCAAATCGTACTTTATCTCCTTCATCTCCTGTAATTCTATAGGCCCACTCAAAAATAGCCGTATTACCCTTTTCTAATACAGGATGGGGATTAGGAAAAGAACCTATTAATTCTGCTTGACCGCCTATGGAAACTACATTAAGAATTGGCATAATGTTGGTATAGATTGTATTTTGTGTAGAATTGTTTGTCACCGATAACAGAATCGTAGAAGGAAATTCCGTAGGAATTTCTTCTGGCAAAGCAAATAATTGTAAATTCAATGGGTCGGTTGATGAATTTACTGAAAACTCTTTTGTAGTCCCTCTATCTGTAACTAGTTTCATTTTGTAACTTTCTGTCCCCAAAGCTGTAAAAGGTAAAGATTGTAAGATATCTTCAGCAATATCTCCTGGTGTAACTGTTTGATTTAAATTGAATTTGTAAACTTGATCAACACCTGTAACATTTTCTATCCATAACCTGTTAAAAAATACTGGAATATCTCCAGAATTAAAGACATCTAGATTTATTTTATTATTTTCGATTGTCAATCTTGAAATATCAAATGATTCTTTTTTTCTGTTTTCTCTTTCTTGTTCCACTGCAAAAACAGTTTCAGAAAAATCATCAAACAAATTCATTGTAGAGGTAAGGTAGCTAGCTGCTGCAACAATAACAATTAGAAAAAACACTCCTCCCACAACAGTTGATAAAGCTCTTCGTTGTGTCATGGCCCCAGAACAAAAGTTTGATAGATAGATCCTTTTTCAGTAGTTAGCGTAATTTTTATTGGATCAGTGCTAGTCCAATTGTAAGTTATTTCAGTAGAGAATTCTTCATTGGTTACAATACCTCCATCAGTGATTAGTAAATCAGTTCTATCAATAGAATTATCTAATGTTATTCTTGTTACATTTAATCCAACACTCCCAACATTACTTGCAGTTACATTTACAAATTTACTGGGATTATTCCCAAACCAAACATTTTCGATTACTAAATATTCATTTAATTTATTGACGCCGTCTGAATAAACTTTATTGATTTCATATTGTTCTGCAGTAAAAGTACTATTTGACCAGCTAACTAACACGCTACCCAGAATTGCTACGGCTGAAAGTAAAATTCCCGTTGAAACAACAGTAGCTAACGCTCTGTGCTTCCTATGCTTAACCATACCCTAAAAACAAAAAATTTGATATTATCCATCGAGGTGTATTTTCAAAAACTTACACCATGAATTTAGCCTCAAAATATACAAAAAAACTGTCAAATGCTAATTTTACGTACATTTTCCTTGAATATGCCTAATTGATTAGAGATTCCAAAGGCAAAAAGGGCATATGTCCACAAAAATAAGACTTCCACAAGGTGTCCTGGATAGAAGATATTTTGCAGAGATAAGTAAAGGACGCTATTATCTCCAATAATTTGGGTAATTATACCTAAACATAAAAGAGAAATCATGAAATTTACTTCCCCCTTAAAAAATAAAACAACACCAATTAAAGCTGGGATTAGTACAAGCGAATCTAAGATAGGATATGATATCAATAGTAAAACATTTTCATTCGTGGAAAACGCTTCAGAATCAACAATCATCATTAAAGAGGGAATTAAAAGAACTAAAGATAACCCACTGATTCCTATAACCATTTTTTTTGAAATTTGACTTGCAAAAGGTCTTAAATAAAAAACAAGGAATGAAAAAAATAATGGATATCCAGTAATATAAAAAAAGTCATTAGCATATTCCCAAGCTTCTACTCCCAATACTAGTGGATAAATAATTTCTACGGTTTCTGCACAAAACCAATAAGCTGAAAATAACATAAACAATATCCATGCTTTTCCATGGTTTCCTTTTGTCCCATACTTGGAAGTCATTAAAAAGGAAAAAAACATTACAGAAGCTGAAAGAACAATTGAAATTCCATTTGTGGCATTTTCCGCTGCACCTTGTCCAATGAAATTTGAGATTAAAACTATTGAAGTAATTCCCAATAAAGTAAAGAGAAGGTAATCCTGCACATTGAATCTTTGATAAAAAAATTGCAAGGGTTTACCTCGTAATTTCTGCTAGGAATTTTTGAACTGGTTCAGAACTAGAAGCATTGCCTAGATTTCGCTTTATAGAGTCTATTATGGTTACATGAGCTTTTCCGTAAATGTCTTTCAAAATTCTATTCAAGAATTCTGGTTCTTCATAACAATCAGCTAGTGTTCGTTTATAATCTTTCATCAATCTTTCTTTTACTTTATTCAAATCTGGTTTTCCTAACTCTAGTAAAGCTTTTTCAACGGCAACGATGATGAATACCTTTGGATCATCACTTGTTTGAGTTTCATCCCAATCAACTGATTTTATAATTTTTCTTACTTCTTCTTGAATTTCATAATCGTCACTAGTCATTGCTACCAGTGTTTCATTTCCAGCATCTATTGGTGATGCACCATCTGCAATTATTCGTGCCCAGTTTGCCAAATCCCCAACAGAGGGTCCATAAGGCAAATCACCATTTTTATACTCTTGACGGAGTTTGGCGGCAACATGAACAATACTTGTTGCAGTATCTCTCGAAACTCCGGTTCTTTCTAAAAGAAGATTAACTTCTTTATCATCGATGTGAGTTCCAACGCTCATGTAATCAAAGTTTAACCAAACACTCATTCTTCTTCTAAAAGCTGCGTTTAGTGGTTTGGTACCTGTAAATTCAGATGAAAAAGGGTTCATGCTAATTAGCATGTAAGCGTCTTTATGTCTAGTGATAAGCTCATTGTCTTTTTCGTTTAATACCATGTGTCCCCTAGTATCCAAAATTGGATTTAATTTTGTAGCGACATCTTGTTTCATCATGTTTGCCTCATCCAGATAAAGAATTCCGCCATGTCTACACCAAGAAGTAATAATACCATCTATCCAATTCTCTTTTCCTAGTCCAATATAACGACCAAAAAGGTCGTATGTCGATGTTTGTAAACCACAGTTAATTTCCCATAATGGGAGTTGACATAATTCAGCTACAAGATAAACAATATGGGTTTTACCTGTTCCACTCGGACCGATACAAGCACATTGTTTAAAATATCCTAATGCTCTTACAATTCTTTCAACATAATTTTCCCCTCTATCATAATAGGGTGGAGTATTTTTAGGAATTAATTCTTGCATATCTGGAGGAAAATCAAAATTGTCTGGATTTACATATTTTTTAATGTCATAGGTGTGTAGTTTTTTTGAATCAACTTTTTTATTTTTTGAAAAATTAATTTTTAGACTAAACTTATCGCTATTCACTCTGGAGGTTTCAAGATTTTTAACATTACCTTCAGAAGTAGGAGAAATCATTACAATTAGTTATTCTAAATAGGTTAAACCAGAGAGATGTATTGTCATGCTACAGACAGGTTGTTAACTATGAATTAAATGGATATTAGTCATGAATCATGAGGTAGAGATATCTAATCTAATGTTTAATAAAACATCAGAAAAAGGTGTTGATTTTAAAAAATATGACATTAATGTTGATTTGGTAGAAGAAGTAAGTGATGAAGATAAAACAGTTCTAAAGTTTTCCCTTGATTTAACATCAAATCCTAAAAATTCTGTTATAAATCTCAGCGGAAATGCGACTTTAACTGGTGATAAATCAGAAATCGAGGAATTTTTAAAACAAGAAATTGAAACAACCCCTGAAGTTGTTTCTTTAATTTATCAGGAACTATTTCCCCTAATGTATATTATTTCAAAAAATATGAATATTCCGTCACCTGCTCATACTCTTTCTCAAAATAATGTTGGAATTCATGAAAATCAAGATACAGAATTGGAAAGTAATGAGACACAAATGGAAAATGAACCATTACAAGAAACTGTAGAAAAAACGGAAAATAATGAAATGGATGGAGAATCATTAGAAAATAAACCCACCAATAACGTTGATGAGGTAACTGAAAATAACAATTTACAAAATGAACAGGTTCAAACTGAAAGTGAATTTTCCCCTGAAAAACCAACGGAGCAACCTAAGACAGCTGAAGCTTGATGATTAAAATTGCAACAGACCTTTCTTGACATTGTTTATAAAATATTTTATGAAACTGCTCAACGTGATTTTAAAGATGTTAGATTACTATTATCTGAAAAATTTTTTTCACCTTCAATAAAATTTGAACCTACAATTGAAGTAAAAATTCCAATTCCTAGGAGGACAAAACATGGATTTTCCTATTCGGGGTATTTATTCAAAAATACTCCCCGAGATTTAATTTCTGTTTGGAGTTTCTTTTTAGCAACAGTTTACCATTTGGCAGCTCATGTGGCTGTATCAAATTATTCCATGTATAATAACTGGGCAAAAGGCAAGACTCCAGATTTGGCTTGGAAAATAATTACATTTATTGAAGACGATGCCGTTGAACGCTACCTTTTGGCAAATAATCACGATGTATGGATTAACCTTTCAAAAATTAAAAATGACTATTTTCAACATTACAAAATAAAAACAAAAAAATCTCAATTTTCACTTAATCTAGGCTCGAAAAGGCTTGATTCAATAAAACAAGAAATGGAAAGAGCAAATTTAAGACCTTTTGAGAAAAATACACAAAACCAACAAATTGAATGGGCCTCCGAACTATATCGAAAGAGACTTTTAGTTTCAGAAGACTCTCCATTTTATCTGGAGCAAAATACTGGTTCACATTCATTAATGTTAAAACCTAACACATTAGATATTTCTCCTTCAGGAAAATTTGCAACCACAATTAAAAAATTAAATTATCTTTATCTTGAAGAAAAAGATAGAATTGATCATTTAAAACATCAAATGAGAAAGGAATTATTTGGATTAAATTTTGATGAAATTATTTTTCCAAGGGAAGACATTTTTCAATTTTTCCAACTAAAGGAAGAAAATAAAAAAATTCTAAAAAAAATTCGGGAACAAATTAGAAATGTACTAAACAATAATGAAGATCCTCAAAATAATATGTTTGGCGAAATAGATATGGAATTGGCAATTCAAGCCATTGCAAGTAACACTCAAGATTATGCAGAAGTTTTTACTAAACAAGAAGAACAAAGAATTGAGGAAGTGTGGGGAATTCTTATAGATAATAGTGCAAGTATGAGATTAAGATTTAAACAAGTTAAAGATTTTATGTTGTGTCTAGCTGAGGCTTCAGATGAATTAACTGGACCTGCAGGTTCTTGGGGTTTGTTTAGCTATGACCAAAAATTTTCCATATTAAAAGATCATAAAGGAAAATACAATCAGGATTGTAAAGCTAGAATTGGAGGATTGTATAGTGGTGGTTTGTCTTATACCTCTGATGCAATTTTGTTGGCAGGAAGAGTAATGGCAAAAAATCCTGGAGATGTGCGAAATCTTTTTGTGTTCACAGATGACTTTCCAACTGGAATTTGGAATGAAGATCTTAAACTAAAAGCTGCCATTAGGGAGGTTGAAAATATGGGTGTAGAAGTTATTGGAATTGGTTTATCTTCTGGGATTTCCAAATATTTTAGGGACTCCTGTTGGGGCTTTACTATGAGAGAGCTAGTAAATCAGTTCATTAAGGTATATTCCATGAAAACTACTCGAAACATATAATTTTCAATATTTTATAAAATATCTTATATAATCTATAAATTTTACAAATAAATTAATATTTTATATAAATATTATATAATTTGAGGTTTCGAGTAATTTCTGTGAAAAAGTGTCTGTTCAAGAATATTACACATCAGATCCTATAACCTGACAGTGTAATTTATTTTTAATAATGAAAAACCACGTTTTCACAAAGAAAAGAGGAATCAGTACGGTTCTTACGACAGTAATCATCTTGGTTGCTTCAGTAGTTCTCGGATCTGGTGTTGTATTGTACGGAACAAGTTTGTTCCAGACAGTAGCACAAGAAGAAAGTATTGAAGTATCAGGTATTGAAGTCTGGGTAAACGCTACTGATGCCGCAGGTGATGCGTGGGGAGCAGCAGGTGTTAGAAATGATGGTGATCAGAACTTATCTGTAGATACAATTACCATCAAGGGTCAAACCATTCCTTTCTCTAATTGGTATGTTGATACAGACCAAACTAGAGTATCAATCGCAAACTGGCAGTCTAACTACATACACACAGGTACCAGTGGTGCAGGAACAATAATGAAAGACTCAGCAGAAGTAACAACTGCTTGTACAACTCCAGATGCCACAACTCTGGAGATTGATTTTGACGCAGGTGCTTCAAATCCAGATGATACCCTAGAGACACTATGTCTACAACAGGTTTCAGGTCCAGTAGGACTTAATCCTGGAGACAGAGCTATCATTTACTTCCAAGTACCAGTTGGCAAAATCACAACGCTTGATTCAGGTGCAACATCAACGTTAAAGATATTTGCAGACAAAGCAGGCGCTCCCCAAAGTACCATCATACAAAACCCATAGGGAGAGCCTTTTTTTGTATCTCTCTTTTTCTTTATTTTTCTTATTGGAGGATAAACTATGAAACCCATAAATGAAAACCAAACGGAACTGGATGAACTTCTAAGTCATGATCTTTTAGATGAAAGTATCATCAACAAAGTTTCAAATCAATTCAAAGTAGTAAAAGAGTATCCATTAGATGCACCGTTTAGCTATGCAAAAATCTTATGGGATGAGAAAAATTCAAATTTTCAGTATTTTGTAGATGAGATTAAACTAAATTTTGAAGAAGAACGCATTTACAAAGATTTGTACAACTTTGTAGAACAAAGTTTAGATTCATTAAACACTAGTGAAGAGAAAAATTTTGATTCCCACTTAAATGAGGTGATAAAAAATAACGAAGGATTTTTTGTTTCAAATCCGGTTGCAAGTATGGAGAAAGTAAAATATTTCTTAAAACGAGACATCATAGGATATGGGGAGATAGAGGCATTAATGCACGACCCAAATATTGAAGATATTAGCTGCAGTGGGCCTGGTTTGCCTTTGTATGTTTGGCATAGAAATTATGATAGTGTAGCCTCGAATGTGACCTTTGAATCTCACCAAAAACTAAATTCATTTATTACAAGAATTGTTTTCAAGGCTGGAAAACACGTAAGTACGGCTCATCCTATTTCTGATCTTGCCATTACTGGAAATCATAGAATTTCAGTACTATATCAAAAAGAGATTACACCAAAGGGAACAAGTTTTACCATAAGAAAATTCAAAGAAGATCCTTTCACCATTATTGACCTAATAGGCTTTGGAACCATTGATCTTGAAACAGCAGCATATCTTTGGATGATGATTGAAGCTAAAATGTCCATTATGATAATTGGTTCGACAGGTAGTGGAAAAACAACAGTCCTAAATGCAATTGCGGGTTTGGTAAGTGAAAATGACAAACTTTTCTCAGTAGAAGATGTCGCTGAAATAAACCTACCACACGATAACTGGTTTTCTCTTATTTCAAGATCTGGGTATGGTTCAAATGATGAAGGTGAGATTGGTTTGTATGAACTAATTAAATCTGGTGTAAGACATAGACCTGATTACATTATTGTAGGTGAAATTAGAGGTTCAGAAGCTTATGTCATGTTTCAGGCAATGGCAACTGGACATGGTGGTCTTTGTACAATGCACGCAGATAGTTTGGAATCCGCAAGTAAAAGATTACAACAAAAGCCCATGAGTATTCCTCCTGCATATCTTTCTTTGATGAACTGTGCTTTGGTGATTAAAAGAGTAAAAGATAAAGCAACTGGGCAAAGTATGAGACGTGCAATCTCCATTGAAGAGATTTCAAGTAGTTCTAATCCACAAACTGTTTCAAGTTGGAATCCAAAGTCAGATTATTTTGAGCATTCAATTGCAACAAGTAAAAATCTTAAAAAAATTTCAGAACAAACTGGAGATGATTTTGAAGATGTCCTAAAAGAACACAACAAAAGAACAAAAATTTTGAAATGGATGTCATCTAACAATATACGAGAACATAAAGCTGTAACCGAGATGATTAGAAAATATTACAACGATCCAAATTCTGTTTTAAAAAAAATTAATTATGGAGATGGGGAATAATGATATCCATTAGTTCACTTAAGGAAAAAGGAGCTGAACAAAAACAAGATAAAAAGATCAATCACGAATTACCTTATTTTATCACTATTGTAACATTACTTAGCAGTGCAGGAATAGGGCCTTACTTTATGTTACAGAGAGTAAAATCAATTGAACTTTTACCTACAATAAGACAAGAGACCCAAAAAATGCTTAAACGAATTGATTTGTTAGGTGTTGACCCGCTAGAGGTAATGCGAAATGTTAGAACTCACTCAAAATCAAAAGCATTAGGCGAATTTTTTGATGGATATGTTTCCACCATAGAAAGTGGAGGAGATATTGTGAGTTATCTCAAAAGCAAAATGAAAACTGTATATGATAGGTATGCTGATACTCAAAAACAATCAGTTACCAAGCTAGGTGCACTTGTTGAAGCATATATGACAATTCAGGTTGTTTTGCTAGCAGTTTATATCATTGGAGCAGCTGTTATCTCTGACCCATTTAATGAAGCACAAACCGGAATAACCGGTGAAATGATATTTTTAATAGCAACCCCCTTGGTCTCTGCGGCATTCTTATTTTTTGCCAGTAAAAACAGAGTTTCAAAAAGCCCAGAGTTAGATCTGAAAAAAATAATCATGCTTTCAGTTCCTGCTTTTGCTATAAGTGGAATAGTAATCGGACTTGATATAATTCCAGACCCTCTATTTGGTCCTTATTTGTTGGGGGGTGCATTTATTGCAGCCTCGATTCTTCCTTCCATTAAATTTAAAAAATTGTATGCTATGACTATTGCAGCTGAAGATTCTACACCAAAAATATTGCGTACGATATCAGAGGCCAGAAAAACAGGAATGAGTCCTGAAAGTAGTGTAATTCATGCTTGTAAAAGAAAAGAATATGGAATCTTTAATTCTATTGCAAATGGAATCGCAAACAAAATTCAATGGGGTGTTGATTTTAAAACCATTTTCCAAGATTTGAAAAAAGAAATTAAACTTTTCAATGTCTTGATTAGTTACAATATTTTATTTGAATTAATTTCAGCTGGTGGAGGAAATCCACAAACCTTGGATTCACTAACAGAAACAAGTGAAAGATTGCATGAAATTCAAAAAGAAAAACGTGAATTATTACTTCCTTACTTGTATGTGGGTTTTATTTTGATGGGAACAACAGGATTTACGACTCTGTTAGTAATTGATTCCTTTGGTGATATTGAGCAGCAAAGCCAAGATTTATCAGGTATTGAAGGGGAAATAATTCAATCTACACTTGGTTTGTTTCCACTCATTGTCCTAATTCAATCTTGGACTGCAGGATTGTTTCTAGGAAGAGTGATTAAAGGTTCATTTTCTGGAGGATTTCTTTATGGTATAATATTAGTAATTTTGACTCTAGTAGGAATTACCCTGGTTCAATTTTCAATAATTGATGTAAATTCCTTGTTTTAGGAATAGATGTCTCATAAAAAGTCATACAGTTTCTTATATCAATTTTTTAGGGAATAAGTTGTGTATTGAAAGTCATATGTCTCCTATTGTTAATATTAACAACCCTAATTGTACCTGAAGCTTATGGTCAAGAACCTAAAAGTTTTGGATATAAGCAACTCCCAGAAAAATTAGTTGAAGGGACCAAAGGAATTTTACAAATTTATGGACTTCAACAAGATGTTCCGATTCCAAACATAATAGATAATTTGATAGTTACATCCTCAGATCAAAATATTGTAAAAGTTTTAGAAATGTCTTCAAATATAGATACTGCTGTAACTTCAGTAAAATTAGATGCTTTAGATTCAGGAATTGCAAATATTGCAATTGCAGCACCTGGATTTGAATCTGAAGAATTTCCAATTACAATTTATGATATTAAACAAGCAGAACAAAAGTTGTTATTAAAAGCAGCCCCAGACACTTTTACAATTAATGGGCCGACTGAAGGATATTTTTCTGTAGAATTAGCAGATATCGATTCTAATCCAACCTTGGCACAAAAAGATTTGCAAATTTCGCTTAGCACATCCAACTCAGAAATTATTACTCTACTTCAAAATCAAATTACAATTTTAGAAGGAGATTATTTTGCTATCGGAGAATTTAAAGTGAATAAACCAGGTGAAGTTTCTATATATGCAGAAACGCCAAACATTGATTCAGGAAATAGCAAGATAACTGTAATTGGAGCAACTGGTGATTCTGTTTCTGGCGGCACAGATAATTACAAAATTCAATTGTATGTATATCCTGAAAAAATAAGTAATTTTGCCACTTCTAGCACCTTTGCTATTGCCCAATTACAAGCGGAGGATGGTTCACCAATAAAGACATCTGAATCGATTCCTGTTTCAGTTAAAATAGATCGTGCCGAAGCTAAATTCAACGATAACCAAGTCACAGAGATTAGCACAATTAATTCGTTGGTAATTCCTGCTGGGTCTTCAGAAGGATATGCAAAATTATCCGTTGTTGCAGGTTTACAAGACACATATGAAGTTAGTATCTCAGCTGAGAATTATTTGGTTTCAGAACCTGTTGAATTTCAAACCGTAATTACTCCAGATATTAATGATCCAGTAACAAAACTAGAAATGATCCCATTATTGGCCTCTGGGTCTGAACAATTAATCGGAGTTTTGTATCCTGCAGATGTAAATGGTGTATCTTTGATAAACATAAGTCCGGTGGAATCTCAAATAACCTCCTCAGATAGTAAAACACTAACTATATCGGATGACCGAATGGAAACTGGATCAGGTGCTAAATTATTATTCGGAAAAATGGGACAAACCAAACCCGAGGTTTTAGAAGTTACAGTTGTAGGAAAACAAACCGAAACAATTTTTCCCATTGTGTATGGCCCTGAGAGAGCAGAATTACAATTAGTTTCAGAACCATTAATCAACAAAGTAATGCCAAAAACAAATTTTCCAATGATGGTGTATATGACTGATATAAATGACGCAAGTTGGTATTTTCCAGATTCCTCCAATGTAGTAATGGGCCCTAATGAATTTGTTAAAACACCTGTACAGACCGTTAGCGAAGGACAATCTACATTGATTTTAACATCTCAATCAATTAAGGAAGGAAAAGTACCACTTGATTTTGAGGCAAACGAATTTACCACAACTATTGACTTTGACACTGCAGTATCAAAGCCTACAAAAGTAGATCTTGCTGTTCCGGACCATCTTCTATCTGGAATGAAAAACACATTGTCCTTACAAATACTAGACAATGAGGAGACACCAATTTTTGCTAATAAGGATCTTGAATTTAGAATTGCTGCAAATGACAATACAATTGAAATGCCTCAAAAAGTAATTATAAAAAAAGGAACTTATCATACTTTGTTTGATATTGTTCCAAAGCAGGTAGAAGAAACAGAAATTTCTGTTCTTGCTGGGGATTTTCCTTTATCAAAATTTAACCTAAATACAGTAAACACCATTCCCACCTTGGTAATATCTTCTGTAAATTCAATTGTTGCTGGTGAAGTCTTTGATTTAGTTCTAGATGCCAAATTGGAAGAAGTTCCATTGGAGAACATAGGAATCAATTGGAACATTCAAGGAGCACAAATTCAAGAAATATCTGAAACTACTGATAGTAGTGGAAAAATTAAACTAACTTTGGTTGCAGAGGATGCAGATATGGTTAAAGTAGAGGGCACAACTTTAGATTTTGATCAAATTAAAGTTTCAAAAGAAATCCAAATAACTCCACCAGTTGACGAAGCTGCGGTTCCAGTAGAGAATAAAAATATTTTAGAAGACAATGTAGTGCTGATCCTTGTTCCTGGGGCAGTTATTGGAAGTAGCATACTATTAAGAAAAAGAGGACTTCTTGAACCCCTATCTGATAGATTCCCAATAATTGAAAGTGTTTTTACTAGATTTGATGAAATCTTTGAAAGATTAGAGATTACATCTAGAATTGAGAATATTAAAGAAAAAATTCCAATTATAAAAAATAGATGATTAGTTTTTACTTTTGTTGATTAACTACTCAATACATTTAGGAAATTCTCAGTTGATTTATGAGACGAGATATTTTTAATATTTTCTTTTAATGAGCTCATGATTTCATTATACGAATCACCAAACAAATCTTTCAAAACTTGTTTTAAGGCTTCAGGGTTTTCATAGCAATCTTCCAAGGAACAATTATGGTCTTTTTGCAACAGCAAAACAATTTTATCAAATTCTTCTAATCCCAATTCTAAGAACGTATTTTTCATGGCTAGCACCACAATTGTTTTTTTCATCAAATCAAGCGAATCTCCCGAAGGCACGCAAAGTTTATGCGTTTTCCGCAAAATTTCATTAACATCAATTGGTTCTCTAATAATTGCTGAAGGTTTCAGCCTATTTACCTCCATTTCTTTTTCAATACTTAATTTATCATAAATGACAATAATTTTGGCATCTGGATTTGTGTCACGTATTTTCTGCATTGCAAAAACTCCATCATAAATTGGCATTAAAATATCTAAAAACAACACATCAGGTTTTAACTTTTGAAACAAAAAAACTGCATCTTGGCCATTGTATCCTTTCCCAACTACCTTAATTCCATTACTTGTTAGCAATTCAGTAAATAGCTGAAGAGTATCTTTTTCATCATCAACCACCACAGCACGAATCAATATTGCTTTTTTACATGCATTTAATAAAAAGTTGTCATTTAGGCTCAAAAATTTTGTCTGTATTTTAAAAAGACATGTTCTCGCTTATGTTACATTTAGAATATTACAATTTATGGGAACAGAGCAACCAATCTCTCATAGTAAAAGTAATCAGGATGAACTTCTACAAGTTCTTCAGGAACGTTTACGTGATTTTGGTTTAACAAACAACGAATCAAGAATTTATCTATATTTGAGTAAAAATGGTCCTTCAAAAGCAATTAAAATATCTCAAGAAGAGGGAATTCCTAGAACTGAAACTTATCATTTGTTGTCAACCCTTGAAAGTAAAGGAATAGTAATTTCTTCAATTCAAAGACCCACCAGATTTTCTGCAGTAGTGATTGAACAAGCAATTGATGCAATTATTGATAACCAACTCAAAAAAATTGAGGAGTTAAAGCTGTTGAAATACGACATGACGGATTTATGGAATTCATTCCAAAAAATAAGAGGCTTAAAAAAATCAGATTTGTTAAAATTCAAATCACAAATGAAAAAATATAACGGTTCTACTAAAATGAAATCTAGCTTTAAAAGAAATTTGGAAGAGCTGCGAGAAAAATCTGAAAAATTTGAAAATTAATAGAAAAATTATCAAATGAGATTTTCACAATGATTGAAATAGATATTTTTCAAATCAGAATTTTGGCTGCCTTAGTAATGTTAATTTCGGTTACCATTATTGATATTCGAACTCGAGAAATATCTGATTTATGGTGGATGATTTTTGGGGGAATTTCTGTAGCGCTATTGTTCTTAGAACCTGATTTAATTCAGGCTGCAATTGGGGTAGGTTTTTCCTTAATTGTTGCTCCATTAGTATTGTTGTTGTGGAGATTTGGGTTATTTGGAGGAGCTGATGCATTGGGATTAATAGTATTATCTGCATTGGCACCTATGGCTACTTTCTCTGAATCACCAATCAGTCCATTTTCGATATTGGTAAACAGTGCCCTGCTTTCTATTACTCCAATGATAATTAATTTTATAAGAAACTCTCTACTTATTTTGCAAAAGAAAAACATTTTCATGGGATTTGATGAGTCAACATCAAAGAAAGCTCTGGCAATGTTCATTGGATATAGGGCAAAAAACCCCAAATACAGTTTTTCTTTAGAAAGACAAGTAGGTAAAAAAAAGACATTGAATATTGCTATGCATAATTCAGATTCTGCTGAGTATTGTACAACTCCTGATACATGGGTTACTCCGGGTTTACCATTTATGATCTTTATTCTAGGAGGATTTATCGTTCAATTGTTGTTTGGTGATATTATATTCAACTTTGTTGGGTTGGGATAAAATAGAGTAACCCTAAAAAGAATACCGAACATCTTGAAACAATTTTTTACAAAAATTATTCTATACGAGATTTTAATTATCTAATTTAGTGACTTCATCCAAAACTTGAGGATTTTCAAGCGACGATAAATCTCCTAAACTAAACCCAAGTAATTTTGATTTGAGTAATCTTCTCATAATTTTTCCGGTTCTTGTTTTTGGAAGACTAGAAATGACAAAAACAAATTTTGGTTTTGCAATTTTTCCAATTTTTTCAGAAATAAATTTAATAATTTCTACATCTAATTTTTCCTCATTTTTTTCTTCAGCTACAATAAATAAAATAATTGCTTCACCTGTTATTTTATCAGGAACTGCAATTGCAGCGGCATCTGATATTTTTTTATGACTAATTGCTACATGTTCAATTTCAGCAGTACTCATTCTGTGTCCTGAAACATTGATAACGTCATCTACTCTGCCTTTCATGTACCAAAGACCATCCTTATCTACAAAAACATAATCTCCATGAAACCAGACATTTTCAAAACGAGACCAATAAGTTTCTAAATATTTTTTATCGTTATTTAACAAACTTCTTGTCATAGAAGGCCAAGGAAATTTAATTACAAGAAATCCATCTTTTTCCCTAATTGAGTTTCCATGATCATCAACGACATCTACATTAATTCCTGGACATGGAATCCCAACTGTTGATGGTTTTAATTTCATTCCTGGAAAGACAGAAAGCATTGCTCCACCAATTTCAGTCCCTCCGGACAAATTCATAATTGGAATTTTTTTATTTCCTACCTTTTCAAAAAGCCATCTCCAAGATTCTTCATCTAAGGGTTCTCCAGTTGTTGGAATATTTTTTAAATTTTGTAATTGATGAGATTCTAAGGGATCAATGTTATTTTTTTTAAATAACCTAACAGCTGTGGGAGAAATTCCAAAAATGTTTACCTTGTAATTTTGTAACATGTCCCAAATTCGATTAAAATTTGGAAAGTCTAAGGCTCCATCATAAATAACCGCCCTTGCACCTTGGATTAAAAGTCCATAAACGTTCCAAACAATTCCAGTTATCCATCCAATATCTGCAGGCCATAAAATAACATCATTTTTGGTTGTGTCAATCAAAAAAGCTGACTGGTGACCAGCAAAGACAGAGAACCCTCCATGAACATGAACAACACCTTTAGGCCTTCCGGTTGTACCAGAGGTGTATAAAATGAATAATGGGTCTTCTGAATTCATAATTTCTGTTATACATTCTTCAGGTTGAGAAGAAACTAAATTGGGATATGATAAGACATTTTCTGAAATTTCATACGAGTCAATTCCCTTGTAAGGCACTACGATGATTTTTTCAATTTCTGTGTTTTCTATTGCCTTATCAATTATGTTTTTTTGAGAGATTGCTTTTCCTTTTCTTTGAAACCCGTCACTTACAAAAAGAATTTTTGCTTTACAATCTTGCAATCTTATTTGAAGTGATTCATAACTATACCCTGAAAAAATTATTGTTTGAATTGCGCCAATTTTAGCTGAGGCAAGAATTGCTAATATTGACTCTTCAATCATTGGAAGATAAATTGCAACAACATCTCCTCTTTTTACACCTAAGAATTTTAATGCGTTAGCTAGTTTGGATACTTTTTTATCCAATTCTAAATAAGTTAGTTGTGAAGTTACTCCATCTTCAGAAACAAAATCGTATGCTACTTTGTTTGGGTTTGTTTTTAAAATTTTTTCTACAGATGATTTGTAAATGTTAGTTTTTCCATCTACAAACCAAGTAGGGAAGGCAAATCCTTTTGATAAATCTAATACTTTGGTGTATGATTTGTCCCAAACTATTCCAACATATTTTTCAACTTTCTCCCAAAACCATTCAGAATCCATATTTGCTTTTTGGGATAATTCCTCAAGAGACGATATTCCATAAAGTTTCATAAATTTGTAAATATTACAATTTGTTTTTTGATCTTCTGTTGGGAAAAATTCAAAATTAGACAATTTGTTTTTTTTAAAAATCTATCAGTAAAAAATTTTTAATTTAAAAAATATCTACCCCTAATCTCCTGATACATGCAATTGCTGCCTTTACATCCTCTTCTGAAATTTCAGCCTCTTCAAATTTTTTAATCCAATTTTGAGGTTTTTGGGTGGTTTTTTCTTTATAATATTCTTGTAAAATTTTGCCTATATGAGAAACCAAAAATTTTTTTGTGGGTGGATCCATTCCTTTTTGTATTGTAGTAGAATCAGAGCTTGCTAAAATTCTGATGAATTTAATTTCTTCTGTGGATAGCACTTCCATTTTTTACTCAACTTCTTTTTTTAGAAGATTCAAAGTTAAACTGGGATCTGCCTTTCCCTTTGTTTTTTGCATAACCTTACCCACAAGGAAATTAATTGTTTGAGGGTTTGATTTAGTTTGCTCAACAGCTTTAGGTTCTTCTGAAATTACCTGTTTGATTATTTTTAATAATTCATCTTCATTAGACAAGTTTCCTAAATCTAATTCTGTTATTGTTTGTGAAAGTTTTTTTCCGCTTTTTACAATCTCATATAATGCATTTTTTGCAGAACTTCTTGATAATTTCCCCTCTTGAATATAATCTGCAAGATCCTTTAGATGTTCGGGTGTTAATTTGGATTGTTCTCTTTTTTCTCTGGTATCGACTAGTCCCATAAGGTCAGTTGTTATAATATTTGCAACCTCTTTTGCATTAGTTTGTGAATGTGATTTGTCAAATAAATCAGAATAAAATTTATCTGATGACAATACATCAGCTACCTGGCCAGGAATTCCATATTCTGAAATATACCGATTTTTTTTGGAACTAATACTCTCAGGCATTTCTGATCTTAATTTTTCTCTAGTATCTGAATCAATTTTTATCCAAGGAATATCCCCTTCAAGAAAATATCGATAATCTAATTCTTCTTCTTTTGACCTGGAAGAAATTGTAATCTTTCGTTTGTCATCCCAATGTCGAGTTTCTTGAATAATTGGTATTTCTCTAGAATGAAGACTTTCTTGTCTTGTTATTTCAAAATGAACTGCTTTTTCTAAATCATGAAAAGACCCTATGTTTTTAATTTCAACCTTATTACCTCCCTCTATTGAAACATTTGCATCAGCTCTCATTGCTCCTTCCAAACTAGGGTCTGAAACATTTAGGTTTTCAAGTAAATCAGATAAAATGTTTAGAAATTCTCTAACCTGTTTTGGATTTTCAAAGTCAGGTTCAGTTACAATTTCTACCAGTGGGGTTCCAGCTCTATTGTAGTCAACTAAAGTAATTTGATTTTTAGAAGAACTTCCCTCATAAATCAGCCTCCCAGGGTCTTCTTCTAATTGAACCCTTGTGATTCGTATTTTTTTATCTCCAACCATGATGGAGCCTGTCCCGCCAACGCTCGTATCTCCGTAGATGTTTAGCTGAGTAATCTGAAAGTTTTTTGGAAGATCAGGATAAAAATAATTTTTTCTAAAAAAAGCAATTTTTTCTGGAGTGCTACAATTTAGAGCCATTGCAATTATTGTTGCTTTTTCAATGGCTTTTTGGTTAATTCTTGGTAATGTTCCAGGCAAGCCCATGCAAACCGGACACACGTTAGAATTGATTTCTTGCTCTCGATAATTTGCCTTACATGAACAAAATAACTTACTTTCAAGCTTTGTTAATTGACAGTGAATCTCTAATCCTATTTTTGTCAAATTGGAACCTCCGGAAGGTTGACTGTAGATTCAAGGGCTTTTGCTGCTTGCAATAACGATTTATCTTCGCCATGATTTGCTAATAATTGAATTCCTATGGGTAATCCGTTTGAAATTGAAAAAGGTACTGAAATAGATGGTATGCCAGATAAATTCGACATTACTGTGTTTATATCCACCAAAAATAGCGCAATTGGGTCATCAATCTTTTCTCCAAGCTTGAAAGGAAGAACTGGAACGGTAGGAGCAATAAGATAATCAAATTTCTTAAAAGCATCTTTTACTTCTTTTGTTAATTTACTTTTTACCTTGAGTGCTTTTAGAAAGTATTTTCCCGCATGGCCTGCTGAGGGCACAAATCCTCCTAGTATCATTCTTCGAATTACTTCTGGACCAAATTTAGCTCGGGCCTTTGAAATGTAGGAATTAAATTCAAATCCTTCCACTGGGAATTCATAACCATAGCGAAGATTATCATATCTAGCAAGATTGCTTCCAGCTTCTGTTGCAGTAATTGTGTAATATGAGGCCACAGAGTATTTTACCATATCAATAGAGACTTTTTCACAAACAGCTCCGAGTCCTTCCAATTTTGAAACAGCATCATTGGTTGCTGAAAGAACGGAAGGGTCGATACCCTCTCCCATCATCTCTTGAATTATACCAATTTTTTTTCCTTCAATTCCAGAATCAATGTCAGCAAGATAATCTTGGTTCCCATTTTCAATTGTAGTATTGTCATTGGAATCTAAACCAGATAATATGTTTAACAAAAATGCAGTATCTTTTACAGTCCTAGTTATCGGACCAATTTGCTCGATGCTATTTGCATAAGAAATCAAACCAAATCTGCTAATCAATCCATAGGTTGGTTTGAATCCAACAACAGAACAAAAGCTTGCAGGATTTCTTACAGAGCCCCCTGTATCCGAACCTAATGATGCAATACACTCAAAGGCACTTACAGAAACAGCACTTCCTCCAGAGGACCCTCCTGGCACATAATCGGTGTTCCATGGATTTTTACTTGGACCATAGGCACTAAATTCTGTAGTTAATCCCATTGCAAACTCATCCATATTTGCTTTTCCTACAAAAATAGCATCTTCTTGTTTTAGTTTTGAGATAACAGTTGCATCATAAGGTGCCGTAAATTTTTCTAACATCTTTGATGCGCATGTTGTTTTTGAGTGTTTAATACAAATATTGTCTTTTATTGAAATTGGCATTCCAAAACATTGACCCACTTTTTCTCCAGATTTAATTTTTTTATCGATTTGTTGCGCATGTTCTACGGCTTTAGAATTTACCTGTAGAAACGCATGTAATTTATCATCAACATTTTTTATTCTATCTATTGAAGATGAAACAAAATCTTCAGCTGAAATATCTCCGTTTTTTACCTGCTCTACATATTCTAGAGCAGAAATTTTGAGGTTCAATTAAACCATCTTTGGGGCTCTAACATAGTGCCCCTTGTAGTTGTTTAGTTTTTCTATTAGATTTTCTCCAAATGGAATATGCTTGTCTTCTCTTAAACTAGTAAGGGGTAAATCTTTCATAGAAATCTCTTCTTCACTTACTCCTGCAGAATCTAAGATATCGAAATAATTTATCATGTCATGAACTTTTTCTACAAACTCTTTATGATCGTGAACATCAATCTTCATTAATTTTGCAACCTGTTCAATTTCTTCTTCTGTTACCATAAGATCACCAAATCTCTAGTTCTTGGTTTCTCCTAAATTTTTTGGGCCATATAAATACAAATAACCAAAGTCCTCGGAAGAAAAATAAATTTTAGACATGGTTGTAGTGACTGATTTTCAGTATATTACCGTTTATTGTTAAAATCTTCTTCCAAATTTCACTTTTTTGATTTTATAGGAAGCATCATGGTATCTTTTTTTACCTGTCGTTTATGAAAAAAATGAGAACAAAATGTTTCCAACAACAATTTTTCTTTTTTCACTTGGGATTATTATTCTTGGGACCCTGCCTATAGCACTAGCTGAGCCGGTACTGTATGATGAAAATTTGGTTCTTGAAAAATTTGCAAGTGAATTTGGTTGGGGGTATACAGCAATGACTTTTGTTGAAAATGATATTCTGGTTTTGGAAAAAGACGGTTTTGTTAGTTTAATTCGAGACGGTAAAATTCAATCAAATCCAGTTCTAGAACTCTCAGTTGATTCTGATCAAGAAAGTGGGTTGTTAGGAATTACCAGTGTTGATTCAACTGTTTATCTTTTTTTCACAGAATCTGATAAAAATGGAGAAACCTTAGGAAATAGGATTTACAAGTATACTTGGAATGGAGCAGATCTTGTAGACCCTATTTTACTAAAAGAACTTCCATCTAATTCTTACCACAATAGTGGTGCAATGGTTACTGGTTTGGATAATCAAGTATATGCAGTAATTGGAGATACTGGTAAGTATGGACCTTTACAAAATAAGCTTCTTGAGAACCTTTATCCTCCAGACACTACCGATTACATGGATACTAGCGCAATTTTACGAGTAGATCCTGAAGGTCCATACTATGCAATTGGAATAAGAAACAGTTTTGGGCTTGCAATAGATCCTGTAACTGGAAAAATGTGGGCGACAGAAAATGGTGATGATGATTTTGATGAAATTAATTTTGTACCTGAGAAATTTAATAGCGGATGGAATAAAATTATGGGTCCTGCAACTAATGAAGAGATTGCAAGTCTTCCAGGATTTGAAGACTATGAGTATAGTGATCCAGAATTTACTTGGAAAGAAGTAGTTGTCCCTGTTGGTTTGGCTTTTGGAAATTTTCACCAAACCGACAAATATGACAATTCCCTTTTTGTAGGCGATTGTAGCAAAGGAAATCTTTACCGATTTGAGTTAAATCAAGATAGAGATGGTTTTGAATTTTTAAACTCTGACTTGAAAGACAAATTAGTAAATGAAGATGATTCCATGGAAGAATTAGTAATTGGAACTGGATTTAGATGCCTTACAGATATCGAAAGCGGTCCAGATGGATTTCTATATTTAATTACACATGGTGAGAGAACAATTTACAGAATTTTACCAGTTGAAGCTTTGCCTGAGAAGGAAAACCTAGAACCAGAACCAAAGCCCTCAAATGGCGGTGGATGTTTGATTGCAACTGCCACCTATGGTTCTGAGCTTGCACCACAAGTACAACAACTTCGTGAACTCAGAGACAACCAATTGCTAAAAACTGAATCAGGAAAATTCTTTATGATTAATTTTAATAATTTGTATTACTTGATTAGTCCTCAAATAGCTGATTTTGAGAGAGAAAATCCTGTATTCAGGGAATTTGTAAAAGCAGCAATTACTCCATTAATTTCATCTCTCTCGATTTTAAATTATGTTGATATGAATTCCGAGGAAAATGTACTTAGTGTGGGCATATCTTTAATCTTGCTAAATATTGGAATGTATTTTATTGCACCTGCAATACTGGTAAACCACATTAGAAAGCATTTCTAATAATAATTTAGTAAAACCAATCTAAAAAAATTTTGATATACTAAGAGAGTAAAAAAAATTTATGATTATTGGAAAAATTAAAAAAGATGAAAAAACCGTTAGGTTGAATTTGGAAATTTTTTGTTCAAACTGTGGAAAAAAAGTTCCTGGTGGAATAAAGACTTCTGAAAAATATTCTAAAACAAAAAATTTTAGAGAAGAATTAAGAGAATTTAAGAAAAATTACTTGTGTGGAGTTTGTAGAGATAAGAAAAGAGTAAAAAATTTGTAATTTTATTTTCTTGACTAGCTAAGGAGTTAATCTATCTACATCTCTTGGATAAAACGTTGTATCGCGAATATTCTCGGTTCCAGTAAGGGCCATAATTAATCTCTCAAGCCCAATCCCACAACCCGCATGGGGAGGAACACCATAATCAAACGCACCTAGATGATAATCAAAGGCATCAATCTTCATACCTTTATTTTTCATTCTTTCTTCAAGTTCATTTCTTTTTTCTATCCTTGTGCTCCCAGAAGATAATTCTAAATCTCCAAACATTAAATCAAAAGACTCTGAAATTTTGGGATTAGATTTACTACCCTTGACATAAAATGGCTTTGGAGCCATAGGCCAATCTTTGATAAAATAAAATCCTTCTAATCCAATTTTTTTTAGATTTGATGGATAAAGGTCATCACCCCATTCAGTTTTTGCACCAGCTTTTTGCATCCTATCCACCAAATCATCATATGAATATCTAGGAATTTCGTTTTGAATTGAAGGAACCACAAATTCTGTGTCCGGAGTTTTTTCTACATACTCTTTTACAGTTTTTAGTGAAATTTTGATAATCTCTTCAATTCTATTCATAATATCATTGTAATCTACAAAAGCTTCTTCCAAATCAATTGAAATTGCTTCTGCCAGATGTCTATTTGTTCTAGAGGGTTCTGCTCTAAAGATGGGTGCAATCTCAAATACTTTTTCAAAACTCATTGTAAGTTGTTCTTTGTATAATTGTGGACTTTGAGCTAAAAAGGCTTCTTTGTTATAATAGAAAATTGGAAATAAAGCAGCTCCTCCCTCTGTTGCAGTTGCTATCATTTTTGGCGTATTAATTTCCAAAAACTTTTGCTCATGAAAATAATTTCTAATAGATGTTAATACTTGACTTCGTACCTTGAAAATATTTTGCAAAACTTTCCGTCTTAAATCAATTGGCCTTACTTCTAATCTTGTATCAATATTTTTTACAGTTTTAGCTACAGGTTCAAAGGGTGGAATTTTTTCAACTTCAGAAAAGACTCTAATCTCATTTGGAATAATTTCGTATCCATTTGGAGATTTATCAGAAGATTTTACCATCCCTTTTATTGCAATTGACGAATGGGCTTTTAGGGATGATAATTTCTCCCGTATGTCATCAGGACAATCTCCCTTTTTTGCAATAATGGAAATTGTTCCGTTCTTATCTTGAAGGGTTAGAAAACTAATGTTACCATGACCTCTAACCGTTAAAACCCAACCCATTACAACTACATCTAAGCCATCTTTGGATGAATCTAAATCATTAGAATAATGGGTTCTTCTCAAGTCTCCAAGTTCGGTTTCAATCATAATTTACTTTAGTTGGGATTTCCATGGTGTAATTAATTTTCCTCACACACATCAATAATACAAATAACTGAAAAATTCTTGTTCTATTTTAAATTGAAAGGGTTAAACCCCTAAATTAGATTGCTCTTCTAAGATCTGCTCTACTTCTTTTCTATGCTTATCACAATAAAGTCCTGATTCTTGGCATTTCGGGCACGCCAAATACTTGTAAAAGTTAATCATACACAAATTATCTTTTTTTCATTAAAAGATCTTTCTATCAATTTATCGTAAAAAAGAGCCCTTTTTAGATCAAAAACCATAGAATGATCTTCTATTTGGCTCGTAATTTTAAGGATAAAATAAATTAGAATCTATGCCAATTATCTTATGGCTCTAAATACCAAAGAAAAGACGATAGCCCTTATTTCAAATGGTATTGCAATTTACTCACTTTATCAAAAACAAGGCAGTTTACCTGAAAACATTACCATGTTTGATTTTATTTTAAAAGTAATTCCTGATGATATTAAACCCGAATTGAGTGCAGATCTTATTGACGAGGTTTTTGAATATGTTTCGACCACACACAGTTCATAAAGTCCAAAAATTAAGAAATTATACGCTTTGACTGCAATTGCAACACTAGGCTCCCACTGCTCTTTACAAGTTCTCAAGGGGGCTAAAGATGAGGGCCTTAAGACAATATTGGTTTGTGAGAAAAAAAGGGAAAAACTTTACAAAAGATTTCCTTTTATTGATGAATTTATAATAGTAGATTCTTTTTTGGAGGTTTTAGACAATAATTGCCAGCAAAAATTAGATGAAAACAATGCAATAATTATTCCTCATGGTACATTAATTGCTCAAATGAGTTCAGAACAAATTGAATCAATTAAAACCCCTATTTTTGGCAATAAATGGATTTTACGATGGGAATCAGATAGGGTAAAGAAAGAAGAGCTTATGAGAGCAGCAAACCTTCCTATGCCAAAGCCAGTTTCAAGTCCTTCTGAAATAAACAGCCTTGTAATAGTAAAAAGGCAAGGTGCAGCGGGTGGAAAAGGTTACTTTATGGCAGCCAGTGAAGAGGATTACAATAAAAAAAGAAACGAGTTAATTTCACAAGGGGTAATTTCAAAAGATGAGATACTTTACATCCAAGAATATGTTGGAGGAGTTTTAGCTTATTTACAATATTTTTACTCGCCACTAAATGAAGAATTAGAATTTTTTGGTGTTGATCAAAGACATGAATCCGATATTGAAGGCCTTGCAAGAATTCCATCTGAACAACAATTAAAAAATAACAAAGTTCCTTCTTTTAATGTAATTGGTAATAGTCCACTAGTTCTTAGAGAATCTCTTTTAGAGCAAGTATATGCAATGGGAGATAATTTTGTAGAGGCAGCAAAAAGAATGGTAGAACCAGGGATGAATGGGCCCTTTTGTATTGAAGGAGTATATGATGAGAATGCAAAATTTTCTTCTTTTGAAT
The DNA here is from genome assembly GCA_028279545.1 of Nitrosopumilaceae archaeon. Taxonomy (GTDB): domain Archaea; phylum Thermoproteota; class Nitrososphaeria; order Nitrososphaerales; family Nitrosopumilaceae; genus Nitrosomaritimum. Next base: position 9,828 of record JANQNN010000004.1, on the reverse strand, counting down.
TTTCTGCAAGAATAGTTGCAGGAACTAACATTTACATGGATGGTTCTCCATACTATTCACTCTTGTATAATGAGCCTATGAGTATGGGTAAAAGAATTGCACGAGAAGTCAAAAAGGCCACTGAATTAAACAAACTTGATAAAGTTACAACATAGAATTGTTACTTTCAAGTTGTTGTAACTTCCATCCCGTGTTGGGATTTTATGATATACTTGTCACGAATTTTAACACTAATCCAATCAATAATTAAAACTGTTATTAGAACAACTAGCATAAACACAGCTGCTTTTCCATATTCAAAGAATTTGATATAATTGATAATGTAGAATCCTATGCCACCGGCTCCAACTAAACCTAAGATGCTTGTTTGCCTTACATTGTAATCAAACATGTACAACATTTGACTTAGAAGATGAGGCGCTGATTCTGGAATTACTACATATCGTATTAATTGCCATTTGGAAACTCCAATAGAACTCACAGCATCCATTGGGTCAGCATCAATGGTCTCAATTGACTCGTATTGTAATTTGGCCACAAATCCAACTGTGTACATTATAATTGCTAAAACTCCTGCAAATGGTCCCAACCCTACCATAATTACAAACAAAATTGCCCATAGAATTGACGGAAAGGTGCGAATGGCAGCCAAAATTGCTCTAACTGGCCCATAAACAAATTTGGAATTTAGGTTTCTAGCTGCAAACATGCTTAATGGTAATGCAATTGCTACTCCTACGATGGTTCCAATAAAGGCCATCTGAATTGTTTCAAACATTGACCAAAATGCTGTTCCAAATAATTCTGCATCCACTTGGGTCATCTCTTCTGCTACAATTGCAAGATTGGGAAGGCCTTCAACAAACTCTATTGGATTAGCATCAACGTTATATGACGCAACAACAACAAGGCCAATAATAATTCCCACAATTAGATTATTTTTTTGATTCATCTGAATACATCTCCAAAATTTCTTGATTTGTTAACCCGCCTGTTTCAAAATCCATAATTTTATCTCCTTCGATTCCAATTTCTAGAATTTTTTCTCCTTCCTGAATTACTGCTACCCGATTTGAATATTCCAAAGCTAAACGAATGTCGTGATGTACCATTATGGCAGTTAGATTCATTCTTTTTTGAGCATCTGAAATTAATTCCATAATTTCCCTTGCCGTTGCTTGGTCAAGTTCTGAAACAATTTCATCTGCAAGTAAAATTGTAGGTTTTTGCATAAGCGCTCTTGCAATTGCGACTCTCCGTTTTTCTCCACCACTAAGCATGTAGGCTTTTCTTTCTTCCTTACCTGACAGACCGACCAGTTTTAAAATATTTTTTGCCTCTTGAATTTCCTTTTCTGGAAAAATTTTAAACATTGATTGAATTTTACCTAATCTAGGTAAAGCCCCTATCAAAACATTTTCAAGAACAGAAATATTTTTTATTAAACCTAGACTTTGGGGAATGTACCCAATTTTATGCATTAATACTTTGAAATTTTTATCGTTCATTTTTGGAGTTTGGTATTCAATTTTAATCGTTCCTTCACTTGGAGACATCATTCCGTTCATTAATTTTAGAAGTGTTGATTTACCAGATCCAGATTTTCCAACTATTGCATAGTTAGTTCCTTTGTCTATGGATAGATTAATTCCTTTAAGGGCATAGTTTTTGGAATCATAAGATGTAGATACATTATTCATTTGAATAATTTTTTTAGTAAAAATGGTCGAGATGGATGAAGATTTCTTCATTAGTAGTAATTCCATTTTAAGAATTACCGCTTTTATTTGCTCTTGTTGTATTTATCTAAGATTTTTTGGTCTAGCCCAGTCAGCGCATCAATAAATGTACCAAACTCACCAATATGCATAGTTGTTGTGGTTGGAACCAATGCTTCTGCTCCATAGAGATCCTTCAAAATTTCATTGTTCTCATCATAGTTGAGTTCAATTAAGGTATCAACTAGGGCATTTTTGGTCGAGTCAGATAAATCTGCACTTACCATAAATACATGAGATGGGACAGGACCTATAGTAGTTACAGGTCGTAGCTTTGCTTGCTCTTCAAGCTCGAGATATTTTTGTGGGGCAATATCTGAACCAAAGGCTACGTCAACATTTTCATTTAAAAGAAGTTCTAGGGCTGCTTTGTATCCTCCAGCAAATGTATAACTTTCAAAGTTTTTTGCTAAAGCTGATTCTAGAGCCACAATATCGTCTCCTTCAATTGTAATATGACCATCTGTTACCAGGGTTCCCATTGGTCTTACAAATCCAGATGATCCTGTAATGCTAGTAAATGCAACCTTTTTTCCTACAGTATCTTCAATTGTGTGGAGTGAATCGTTTTCTGCTAGTGTCCATACTGTTGCTTGATAGTTTACTTTTCCTGCAACTAACTCAGCTAACACTGCTTCTGCACCAGTTCTCTGGTGAGTTATCCATGCAGGTCCTGTATCCATAAAGGCTGCGTCAATATGACCAAATCTCATTCCTTCAATTATGGTTTCATAGTTAGTTGGAACAACAATTTCCACTTCGATTCCTAGTTTGTTTTCTAAAAATTGTTCTAATGCTTGAGCTTTTGGTGTTAATTCATCTGCCTTTTCAACTGGAATAAATCCGATGGTTAAGGTATCTTTATCAATCGATTTTGTCTCACCTGAGACGTTAATTATTCCATTTTGGACCAAAAATTCTATTGCATCAAGAAATGTTCTATCATCAATATCGCCATTTGCCCACCAACCTGCATTACTTTTTATCCATTCAGGAACCAAAGACTGTGCTTCGGCATTTTGAGTAAATGTTATAGCTGTAACACTAAGAATAGCAAAGACTACAATTGTTGAAAAAATTAATTTTTGTTTCATTATCTGAAAATTTTAGGATTAGCTAAGTTATTTAAATTGAATTTTCATTCTATGGACTTATTCTAAGTTATTGGAATAAGTTTGTGTCCATTCTGTTAAATTCGAATTAAAATTTCTTGTTTGGATGTAAATGTAAAATAGGCTCATTATCATTTAATGTGATTTCTACTTTTCCAATTCTACTTCGGTATTTTTTAATTTTTTTTCCTTCTCTAGTGAAAATAAATTTGTGAACTTCTACTAGAGCAAGATCTTCTAAAGCTGATAATGTTTTGTAAATTGTAGAGATTGATAAATTTAATTCATCTGCAATTTGAGTAGCATCTTTTGATTCATTTTTTACAGAAAATAAAACTGCCCTTGTGCAAACATTACTTAGAGATTCAATTATTTTTTGAGTTACATCAAATTCCTTTAGTTGAATAATATTTGCTTGAGCCATAACTTTCACTTATTTGAAACCAAACTAAGTACAGGTTCAGGTTTTTTAATTGAGATATCTGCCTTGCTTATTCTACTTTTATAGACCTTGTATTTTCTTCCCTTATCTGATAGCATCCATTTTTCTATTTCAATTAAAGTTAGTTCTTCAAGATCTCCAAGTTTTTTATAAACACTGCTTAAGGGTATCTTTAATTTTTCAGAAAGCTCTGTAGCTGTTTTACCCTGTTTAATAACTGAAAATAATATTGCTCTTGATTCTGCATCTGCAAGTGCCTCAATTACCTTTTGGGTTATATCATATTTTTTTAATTGTGGCAGGGTTATTCGTTTTTTCAATTAAATCAAAAATAACTCTAGAGTTATTTAAACGACATGATTTTATTCTCATTCTATAGATTTAGAATCAGTCATTAAAGGTAGAAATTTCTCTGTTGGGTTTAAAACGATTCCATAAAAGACCAAGAATTAAACCAATTGCAATCCAAAATGAAGAAACTGCAACGACGGACATTATTCTAAAGCCATTTACTAATTCCATGGGGGCAGTAATCTCATCAGGGTTTTCAGGCATCACCAAAAATATTGCAGAAATGAAAACTGCGTAACCTGCCAAAGCCACGAGTTTCTTTTTTCCTTGAAAAACTTTTGATAATTTGTAAAATCCTAGAGCTGAAAATCCTGAAATTGCAATAAATGAAAGATACAATATTGCTCTTAAAACTACAGTTTCACCTTCCCCGACAGTAGGAGGGTTTGCAGGATATTTTAAAAAAGGAATCAAAAAAATTGTAAACCACATTATTGAGGCAAGAATTAGACCTTTTTTGATATTATTGTTTCCAGGCAAGGAATTTCTAGAAAATGCAAATACAATTCCATACAATGCACCAATTGATGTTCCAAGTATTACTCCTGCTAAAATCTGTCCTCCCTTTTGCCAAGTTCTGTATCCTTCATATTCTACCCAAAATTCTAAAGTGTCTTCTTCTTCACCTGAGGCAAAAAGATTCTGATTTTCTATCCCGATTGCTTCATCAAGGTAGGGTTCAACTAGTACAAAATTTGCTGACCCCCAAATCAGCCCTGCTATTGCACCGGAAATTAACACAACTAGCAGAAAAAGAGATGTTCTCATGAATGACTCCTAATGGCAAGGAAACCCAGCTGCATGTCGCATGTCATGGGTTAGTTCATGTATGTATAGGTCTTCAAATGCTTGCTCGCCATAAACAACACTGAAGATATGTCCCTGGTCAAATCCAACGATAAATAATCCAGCCACAAACACAATAGCTAGCGCGACTATTGCAATAATTGGAACGCCAGTTTTTGATGTAGTAATTTGTCTTGACTGAGACATGTGCGTTCTATTTTCCAAATCTATTTAAGTTCTTGGATGATTTATCCAATTTAAATACAAAAGAGTCAAAATTACCTTGCGCCAACAGATCAAAATTTTACAATCAATTGTATCAAGGAAAGGTTCAAGTCGAGTTTTGACATTTGGAATTCCTCATGTTTTCAAAGCTTTGCAATTGTTATCATTGGAAAAGTTTGTAAGCCGATCAAAATTTTGTAAAGAATTACATTTAGGAGAAGGTGCAATTAAGACCCTAATTTTACATCTTAAAGAAGCAGAATTGGCCAACACTGCCAAGTCAGGAACATACCTAACACAAAAGGGTAAAAAATTTTCAGAAACTCTAAGTAAAATAATTGAAAAAGAATGTACTCTAGCAAAGTCTTCCCTTACTCAAGGAAAACATAACCACGCAATTGTTTTAAAAAATTATGCATATTCGATAAAGACTGGACTAGAACAAAGAGACTATGCCATTTTGTATGGCTCCTCAGGCTGTCTAACCATTCTTTATAAAAATAATCGATTTGTTTTTCCAGGGGAAGATAGAGATTGTCTGAAGGGTGATATTGATACGAGAAAGAGACTAAAGGAAAAATTACTTCCTGAAGAAGGCGATGTAATAATAATTTCCTCATCTAATGACTCCTTTGTTGCTGAAGTTTCTGCAAAAAATTCAGCATTATGCACTTTGGCTGCAAACTAGCGAAGCTATTTACTTGCATTATTTTTCAGCAAAATAGTGACGTCAAAAATTCTCATTACCATCCCCATAATAATTGGGGTTGTTGCTGGAGCATTTATGGCATTTTTTCCTGATTCTGAATCAAACCCTGAAGCCTTAACAAAATCAAAATTAATTCAAGACGGCTCACCAATTTTAGGGGAATCTTCAGCACCAATCACCATTCTTGAATGGGGGGACTATCAGTGTACCTTTTGCTATAGATTTCATGACACCACATTAAACACATTGGAAAAAGATTACATACAAACAGGAAAAGTAAATTTGGTTTTCAAAGATTTTCCACTAAATGGTCCTGATTCACTTTTAGCAGCTGAGGCGTCATACTGCGCAGAAGATCAAGGAAAATATTGGCAATATCATGATGAGTTGTACAAAAATTGGGGTGGGGAAAGAACTGGATGGATTACAAGGTGGTCACTTAATGCCTTTGGAACAACGGTTGGATTAGATTTAGAAAAATTCAATCAATGCCTTGATGATCATAAATACCTAGACCGAGTAAACATCATTCACCAATTTGGAAAAGATATTGGAATTGATGCTACACCTTCATTTTTAATTTTTAATGATGAAAAAATAATTAAAATTCGAGGCAATCAACCTCTAGACACGTTTCTTAGAACAATTGATGATTTGTAAACTAGAAGAATTTTAATTAATAGTCTCTTGTCTGTTTATCTTGTTCTTCAAGATACTTTAGACACTTTTGTTCTTCTTCATACATTATTTGGAGAATCTCATCTGTGATTCGCTCGTGAGGTTCAGGAAAAACATACGCAAAGCTATCAGGAAGTTCTGACACTAACTTACTTGCATCAAATACTGCCTTTGCTCTTTCTTGTTCTGATAAAACTACATCTCCAAATCCGGAATGCAACCTGTCTCTTGGTTCGCCAGAATCTTGGAATCTCTCAAATTTCATGTCAACTTGTTTAAATGATCCAAAATCATTTTTCTCAAACGTTCTTCCATCAGCTGCTTTCCAATGGGGGCTGTATTTTTCAGTTTGAACTAACTGAATCAACCCTTCATTTCTTACAGGAGAGGGAATCATTACTCGCTCTTGTGGATTCATAGAGTTTCCAGATACATCAAATCCATCATTAAGATAGGTAATCTGGTATCGATTTTTATAATCAATTGCTTTGATGGCCATCACTTTATCTTTCAAAGGTTCTAAAAACACCATAGAGATTTTTGTAGCATCACATTCTTTTTTATAATCCGTTCTTTTACATTTCACTTTTTCATGAATAGCAGTAACACTTTCACTGTGAATCACATTTGTTTTTTGAATTACTTTGATGTCTTCAATCTGTCCAAACAAATCATACCAAACTTCAACTCCCAATTCTGCCAAATGGGCTTGACCTTTAATTGGGATTCCAAAAAGAAACTCTTGAACCTTTAATTTCTTTTCAACAAAAACTTTGGCCTCAAAGGAGTTTACTTCACCAATATCTATTGGAATTTCTCTAAATGGTGTGTGAAAATTATTTGTAATCGTAAATGTATGGTCATTAAATTTGAATCCGTCGTCTACTGCTCTATAATTTTTTTCATGGTTTAATCCAAAAGTTGGACGAGTAAGACTTTCATCAAACTCTATTTTTTTATTTTGAATAATAGAATCTGCAAAAGCTAAACTCGAAGATGAAACTAACATCATTGAAATTACCATTAAGTAGATACTGAGTCCTCTAACGCCCATTTGTGTGAATTTTTGCACTTTTTTCCTTTTAAAGATAGTCTTGCGTAATAAAAAAATATTACACACTAGCCTCAAAAAGATTTCAAATTTGGTATTACAAATTGGTTCTAGGTGTGACTGAATAATTAAAAAATTAAATTTATTTTGTTTTTGAATTTTAAAAAATTCTTTTGACAATTGATTTATTGTATTTTAGAAAATTTTTCAAAAAAAATTTTGAATTTGTATTTTTATAATTTTTTAGAAAATAAACAAAAAAAACTCGCCAAACTTAATATTCGCACAGCCTCGAGAGGCAATGAATGGGTAAAATCAACATTGAAAAGCAAGATTCAGTAAAGATGTATAAGATTAGAAAAACCCTTGATGAGCTTTCTGAAAAAACAGGACACGGTACTGAATTAATCTCTGTATACATTCCCAAGGGAAAACAACTCCATGAAGTAATTAGCACTCTAAAAGAAGAACAGGGAACTGCAGATAATATAAAATCAGATTTTACTAGAAGCCATGTAGTTGATTCTCTAGGAAAAGTCATTCAAAGATTGAAACTATACAAAAAAACTCCCGAACGTGGTTTGGTGGTGTTTAGTGGTGCGTTACCTCCTGAAGGGGGCGGTCCATTGGGAAGTGAGGTTGTAAGGGTTTACGAATTAGATCCTCCCAAAGATTTGAAGCAGTATCTTTACCGATGTGATGATCATTTCCATGTTGACATTCTCAAAGATATGCTAAAAGACGATAATCTAATTGGTTTTATTGCAATTGATGCCAAAGATTGTGGATGGGGATTACTGCATGGAGATAAAATTGAAGTATTGGCACAAACAGGTTCAGGTGTTGCAGGAAAACACCGACAAGGTGGGCAATCTGCAAAAAGATTTCAAAAACTTCGAGAAATGGAGTTAACTTATTTTTATAATCGTGTGGCAGAAACATCGCGAGAATACTTTATTGATATTTATCCAGTCAAAGGACTAATTATTTCAGGACCAGGTCCTACTAAAGAAGATTTCATCAATGGAAATTATTTGGAATACAGATTACAAAACATGATTATTAGCACAATTGATTCGTCTTATGCAGGAGCAGAAGGAATTAGGGAAGCTTTTTCAAAATCTGCAGATATCTTATCTAATTTCCGTACAGTGGAGGAAAAAAAATTAGTTGAAGAACTATTTCGGCATATCAATTCAAACACTGGGAAAGGAATGTATGGATTAAAAGACATTATCTCTTATTTACAAAATAACGTTGTTGAAACTTTGCTAATAACAGATGATACTGATTTGCATAGAGTAGAAGGAAAATGCAAAAGATGTCAGCATATACAAGAAGAAATTATTGAACGACCACAAGTAATCCCAAAAAAAACGGAATTTACCAATAATCCATGTCCAAGTTGTAAAGCAATGGAGGTAGAAACATCTGAGCGAGATATTGTAGATTATCTAGCACTCATTGCAGCTAAAACTGGAAGTAAAATTGAAGTAATTTCGGGAAGCGCTGAATACGGACATATGTTAGCAAGCCTTGGAAAAGTAGGAGCTATATTGAGATATAATCCTGGGCACTCTAAGTAATAGAATTTTTAATTTTCTCAGCAAGCCTTAGCAGGTCATCATCTTTTTCTATTGAACGCTTCGTCCAAATAGTTCCTTTGTGATTGTAACGTGGAATAATATGAACATGAACATGAGGGATAATTTGTTTTGCAGCTCTTCCATTGTTTTGACCTAAACTAAATGCATCAGCTCCTGTAGCGCTTAAAATTCCTGTAGCAATTTTTGGAACAAGTGAAAACATTTGTCCAACGGCAATTGAGTCCATATCTGTAATTTTTTCATGGTGTTCTCTTGGAATAACCAAGCTATGTCCAGTATCTATTGGATATTTATCTAAAAACGAGACGTGAAGGTCATCTTCATAGATGATATGGCCCTCTCTTTTACCTGATAAAATATCACAAAAAATACATTCCATTTCAGTTTTTACTTTTTTATTATTTTATTTATTGTTTGATCATTTTCTTTATAAAAAATTAATTTACATTAATGATTCCTTTTTGGATGAGAAATTTAATTGCATTAATAAATTCTGTATCAGATGAATTTCCATCTGCCCAAAACCCAGCAGTTGTTTTTATCCAAGTTGGTAAGGTATCTTGACTTCCTGTAGTTTCAACCTCTCCTACCACTAGAATTTTTTCTTTAATTAAAAATTGTATTCCTTGAATAAACGAGTCATCATCTATGGTACCGTCCCTCCACCAACCAGCATTGTTTTTTATCCAACCTGGTACTTTTTCAGATATTAGCTCGACTGAAAATTCTTCAATCACTTTATTGTCATATTCTACTTTGATAGAATACACTCCAGGTAAAGCATCAGATGCAAGTTTATGATAATGCACAAAAGCAGTATTGCTTGGGTTTATTCCCTTTGATGTTATTGTGCCATCGGGATTTGTAATTGTAATTGAAACTGGCATTCCTCTTTGCAATTCTTTCAAATCAGATTTGATAGAAATTAGAGGATTGTCGTTTGTTATTATTTGAGAATCAGATGACGAATTAGAATCATTCTGATCAGTTGAAGATGATTGTTGGTCAGTCTGTTGGTCAGTCTGTTGGTCAGTCTGTTGGTCAGTCTGTTGGTCAGTCTGTTGGTCAGTCTGTTGGTCAGTCTGTTGG
>JANQNN010000017.1 GCA_028279545.1 Nitrosopumilaceae archaeon | reverse complement strand
TGCCTTTCTCTTTGGAGCGGCTTTTCTCTTTGGAGCTGCTTTGCGTTTTGAAGCTGCTTTTCTCTTAGGAGCTGCCTTTCTCTTTGGAGCGGCTCTTCTCTTTGGAGCTGCTTTGCGTTTTGAAGCTGCTTTTCTCTTAGGAGCTGCCTTTCTCTTTGGAGCGGCTCTTCTCTTAGGAGCTGCTTTTCTTGCAGTTGATCTACGTTTAGTTGCAGCTTTTCTTTTTGTAGCCATTACTTTTTCCCAATTATCATCATTATTCTATAGTTAAACTAAAGAAAGTTATACAAACTGATTACAATTTGTCAACGAAATTTTATCAAAAAATTTTATTGCGATCAAAAAATATTTGATTTTTTTATTTGAAAAACTTTTTTTTGTTTTTTTATTTACATTCCACGTTTTTTAATTATTGTTAAAACATCTTCATCTTGTAAGATGTGAGTTAAACCAACTCTTTGTCCTCCAAATTTTACACTTTTCCCCCAAACCATTGCATATCTGAATTGTTTTTTCATATGTCTATGGAGTTTGTTACAAATATCTTCAACAGTATCTCCTTCTCTTGCAATCAGAGGTTCTTTAAAATCGGTTTCTCCTCCTTTTGGTCTCATGTAAATTCTAATGAATTTTAATTTCTCATAGATTTTTTCTTTAAGCAAATCAATGTTAACGTCTGAATTAGCAGATACCTCAATTACATCAGATTTTATCTTTTTCTTTAAATCTTTGAGAAATTCCTTATCTACTAAATCAATTTTATTTAAAATAGTCAAGGATTTTGAATAGCTGATATTTCCTGCAATATAATCTGCCACTTGTTCAGAGGTTACATCCTCTCTAATTACGACTCTAGCACTAACAATTCCGTAAATATGTAGAAGATCTTTAAGATGTTTTTCAGAAATTTTTGTTAGTTTTACTTGTTGAGCAATTGCAATTCCTCCCATCGATGATTTTTCAATTGTAATATTGGGAGGTAAAGTATTCAATCTAATTCCTATATTTCCTAATTCATTAACTAAGACATCTTCATGGAAGGGCTGAAAAACATCAAGCATTAATAAAACTAAATCAGCACTACGTGCAACTGACAAAATTCTTTTTCCTAACCCCTTTCCTGTGGATGCTCCTTTTATTATTCCGGGAAGATCAAGCACTTGAATTTTTGCGCCACGGTATTCCATCATTCCAGGAACTACTGTTAAAGTTGTAAATTGAAAAGCACCAACAGTTGATTGTGCTCCTGTTAATTTGTTGAGTAAAGTTGATTTTCCTACACTTGGCAAACCAATGAATACAACTGTTGCATCTCCAGTTCTTCTTACATCAAAACCATCTTCTTTTTTACCACTTTTTTTTACGATATTTTCTTCTTGTTCTCTTTTTAGTTTTGCAATTTTTGCTTTTAGTAATCCAATATGATGTTCTGTAGCTTTGTTTATTTGGGTTCGAGCCATTTCATCTTGAATGGCCTTGATTTTTTCAGGAATTCCCATCTTTACTCATTCTTTTTGATATTATCTTCAAATAAAATCGTACTTTTTTTATTTATTCTCATACATTAAAAGAAAGACTTGTTTAGAAAACCATTTCACTTTGATAATCCTTGATTAATTTATCATTTTTTATTATTCATAAAATCTGAAAAATACTCTAGATTTTATTTTAAAAATGGTTTTTGTCTTGGTTCTTAAAATTTAATTCAAATTTTAAACTAACAAAGGTTTTTTCGTAGCAATTATTATCTGGTTTTACGGGCTTAGTTTATGAACCCTAAAACATTTGCAGTAGATATTGACGGGACAATAACAGAAAATGGAGGTGGTAGAATCCATCTAGAAGCCTTGGGTGCTCTCCGGCATTTAACAAATCTTGGTCACAAAGTAATTTTTGTAACCGGAAGATCATCTATTGAAGGGTTTCTTTTATCTGTCTTTGGTGGTACAACCAAAATTTCAGTAGGTGAAAATGGGGGATGTATTACCATGGGTAATCATGAACACATTCTGTTGGGAAATATCAAAAAATGTAAAGAGGCTTTTGAACTGCTTCAAAATAAAATTGACAATGTAAACCAAAAGATGGTTTTTCCAAGAATGACTGAGGTAGTTCTTGAAAGGACCTTTAACCTGGATGAGGCAAGAAAAATTATCTTAAAAGAAAATCTTGATGTTTCAATTTCTGACAGTCAATATGCATTTCACATAAATTCTCAGGGGATAGATAAGGGCACAGGATTTAATGAAATTATGAAAAGGCTTTCAATTTCTTCAGACGATGTAATTGCAATAGGAGATAGCGCTACAGATATTCCTTTATTCAAACTTGCAAAAACCAGTATTGCTTTGGGGAATTCTTTTGAAGATGTTAAAAAACAAGCCACCATGACGGTTTCGGGAAAATCGGGATCAGGTGTAATTGAGGCATTAGATAAATTAGCTCCGGAATTATCAGGAATATAGCATTGACCTTTAAATCAATAATTGAGGAAATTGAAAATAATTTACTAAAAATAACTAGCGATTTTGGGTTTCCTGAGATAGAATTTTCAGTGGAACCTTCCAAAACGGGTTTTGGAGATGTTAGTTCAAACATTTCTTTTTTATTAACAAAAAAAATTAAACAAAGCCCACAAGAAATTTCTAAATCCATCGCTGAAAAATATTCCAAACTAAATCATACATTGGTTTCAAAAGTAGAACACCATCCTTCTGGATACGTAAACTTTTTTGCAAACTGGGAAAGATTAAACCAATTAATTTTATCTGAATCCTATTTAGATGAATTTGGTTCGGTGGATTTAGGAAAAGACACTACAGTTGTTGTTGAGCATACAAGCGTAAACCCAAACAAGGCCCTTCACATTGGACACATTCGAAACATAATCATTGGTGACACAATTTCCAGAATTCTTGAAAAATCAAACTACAAAGTAAATATTCTAAACTATATTGATGATTCTGGTCTTCAAGTTGCTGATCTTTTGGTAGGGTTTAAGCACCTTAACATGTCAGAAGAGCCTCCAAATGGAAAGAAATTTGATCACTATTGTGGAGATGATGTATATGTTAAAACAACAGAACAATATGAAAAAGATCCTTTTTTGGAGTCTATCCGCAAAGATGTTCTTAAAGAATTAGAAGACGGGACTTCTGAAACTGCCCGATTTGCAGATGAAATTACAAGCAAAGTTTTAGAAAATCAACTTGAAACCTGCTGGAATCTTGATGTGACTTATGATTGTCTAAACTTTGAATCTCAAATAATTAGGTCTGGTTTGTGGAATAAAATTTTTGAAAAACTTCGCGATTTAAAATTAATAGAGTTTGAAACAGAAGGAAAAAATTCCAATTGCTGGGTTATTCGTGGAGAAGGAAAAGAAGAGGACAAAGTTATTGTCCGAAGTAATGGGACAGCGACTTATATTGCAAAAGATATTCCCTATGCTGCTTGGAAACTTGGTTTATTAGAAGACACTTTTAATTATAAAAAATATAAAAAAACTCAGCCAGGAGACCGTATACTTTGGCAAACAACACTTGATAATTCAAGTGAGCCACGGCAAAATTTTTCAGGAGATCAAGTTATTACTGTAATTGATTCAAGACAAGCTAGGTTACAAAAAATTATAACAACTCTTATGGAAAAATTCAAATCAAAATCTGACACATATGTTCATTTGGGTTACGAATCAGTAACATTAAGTCATGAAACTGCAAAAAATTTGGGATTTGAAACTGATGGAAAACAAGCTCAAATGTCTGGAAGAAAAGGATTGTATGTAAATGCAGATAGTGTCTATGATTTACTAAAAAACAAAACTACTGAGGAGACTGCCAAGCGAAATCCTGAAATGAACGCCTCTGAAATTGAAAAAATTGCTCATTTGCTTTCAGTTGGAATACTACGATACGAGATGATAAAACAAGACCTTGATAAAATCATAACTTTTGATTTGACAAAATCTCTTAGTTTAGAAGGAGACACTGCCCCCTATATCCAATATACCCACGCAAGGGCAGCTAGAATTATTGAAAAATCAGGGCAGGAACCTTCAATTGATGTTGATTTTTCTCTATTAACTAACCCAAATGAAATTGCATTAGTAAAAACTATTGGAATGTTTGACATCAATGTTAGAGATGCATCTAGGAATTTATCTCCAAAAGTAATTTCAAGATATTGTCATGATTTGGCTGTGGCGTTTAACACCTTTTATGAAAAAGTTAAGGTTTTAGATATTGAAGACAAGTCCCTTGAAAAATCACGATTATGTTTAGTAAAGTCTTTTAAAATTACAATTGAAAGGTCATTAGGTTTACTAGGTATTATTGCACCAGATAGAATGTAAAGCAAGTTGACATGTTAAATAATGAGAACCTTAGAGTTTACTAATTAAAAATTAAATTAAAAAATTATGTACTTAAAACGTGGAAAAAATCTTTAACTGATTGCTGAGATAATATATCTTTCATATTTCCCGATAGCGAGTTTAAAATGTCAGGGTAAGATTCACCAAAAAGATCTTTTAAAATATTTCGTAAATATTCTGGATTTTCAAAACAATCTTCAAGTGAACAATTATAGTCTTTTTGAAGTAAGGATACTACCTTATCATATTCTTGAATACCAAGTTCTAAAAGAGTGTTTTTTAGTGCAAGTGTAACCATAGTTTTCTTCATCTGGTTTTCCGTATCTGCTGAAGGTGCACATAATCGATTAACGGTTTTAAGAATTTCATTTACATCAATTGGTTCTTTTATAATTGCAGAGGGTCGAAGTTTATTCAATGCAATTTGTGCGTTAATTGTCATTTCGTTTGTTGTAATGACAACATTGGCATCTGGATTCATTTCACGAATTTTTGTAATTCCATAAATACCATCAAAAACTGGCATGATTACATCAAGAAAAATAATATCTGGTTTTAATTTCTGGTAAAGAAAAGCAGCTTCCTGCCCATTGTACCCTCTACCAACAACTTGAATATTGTTACTTTGTAAAATTTCTGAAAAAAGAGTTACAGTATCTTTGTCATCATCAACTACTATTGCCCTTATCATACTCAAGAGTTTTTTTTGTATTTATTAAAAGACTCTATTGTTTTAGAATTAATCAATTGGATAAATTGAAGAAATTTAACCAATATTTGGGGTATTTTGAGCGTATTTTTTTGAATTAAAGCGATCTAATTGTCATCAAAATCGGTTTTCAATCTGTCAAGCTTTTTCTTTGCTTCTCTTACCCTTTCTTCGTCGCTTAACTGATCTACTGATTTTTCAACATCATCGACATCTTTTCCAGCAAAATCTCTTAGTTCTTCTGACTCAGTTTTTAATTTCTCAAAACCATCTTCCATTTCTTTTTTAGCTTCCTTTTTAAATTCAAAATCTGTATTTAATTTCTCTAGTTTTTGGCCGGATTCAGTTGTGGATTTTGGGTCCTCGATTAAATTTCTTGATTGTTCATTTACGCTGGGATTTTTCTTTGCAGTTCTTGTTGATTCCTTAAAGCTGGTATTGGTATCAATTTTTTCTCCACGAATTTGTTGTTGTTCTTTAATTTTCTTTTCAATTTCTTGTTTTTTAGAAACTATTTCATTTTGAAGTTTTTGATATTCTTTTTTCACTCTTTCAAGTTCATCTTGTTCTCGTTTTAGATCTAAATCTGATTGTGCCTTTTCAATTTTAATTTGCTCAAGAAGAACTTCTTTTTCTGATTTGGTTTGAATAATTTTTGATTGATTTTGAATAAGTTCTTCAACAAGTTTATCTTTTTCTCTTACTTTTGATTGCTCTATTTTAATTTCTTTTTCCAAAATTTCTTTTTCATGATTAATTTTTATTTCATATTCTTGACGGTAGGCAATTAATTTTGATAGTTCATCTCTTTGAATTTTTAGCTGTTCATGATCATGCTTTAATTTACTGATTTTACGTTTCTCTTTTTCAATTCCTAGGTTGACTTCTGTACTATCTTCTAAAAGGTCAATTAAATCCACATTATTTTTTGGTTTTGAAAGTACTGCTTCTTCAATTTTCTCTAGTCTGTCTGTTAGGTCTTGAGGTGGAACAATACTGCTTTCTTTTTCAATTTCTGAAATTGGCTCATAAATAACCTCTTCAAATTTTTCTGGTTTTGGCTCAGGAGCAAACCTTACTCTGTGTCTCCTTAATCTTTTTCCTTCACTAAACTTTAGAAATTGTTCTGTTTTTAATTGGATATATTGTTCATCTGAGTTGTATATTTTTCTATTATTTTCCAGACAATGAAGTATGTGTCGGAGTCTTTCTGGCTCTCCTAAATTAAGGGACATTAGCCGTTTTACCTTTTTTATTTTCCTCTCCCTTTCTGTGGGTCCTGATATTTTACTTGGAACTACTTCTGCGAGAATTTTTTGTTTTAGATAATTTTGGTCAGATTGAAATAATTTTTTACCTTTTTTCAGGGCTTCTGATATGAATTCTAATCTACCTCTATCTCCTTGCTGATTTTCAATCACTTTTTTAATGCGTAAAATCGCTTCTTCAGTTGAAATGGTATAGACTTCTGTGCTCAATTACGCTTGATTTGCTTTAAATCCAGTTTAACATCGTAGTCAGAAAAATCATATTATTCAGTGTTAATTTGTTAATCAAAATTTTCCCATTTTCTAATATCTAAAATTCCTCAAATCTCAATTTTTTAGGAAAAATCCCCCCTTTTGAAATAATTTTGAAGATTTTTTTCAAATTTGTTGACCTCTATCTCATGATGAAAAAATCAAAATCTACTTTTTAACTGAATTTGGTAATTCAACCAGTAGATTATTATCTAAAATTTTGGCGTGGATTTTATGGAATTGATAAAACAAAATTCGCCTGTTTTATTTTACTTTAATCAGTCAAAAAAATGGCTAGTTAAAATTTCAAAAAAAGAGTCACTGCATACTCATATTGGAATTTTAAAACATGCCGATGCAATTGGAAAAGAATACGGTTCAAAAATTATGACTAACAAAGACAAGTATGTCTACCTTTTGAAACCAACAATGTATGATTACATAATGAAAATTCAACATGGAACCCAAATTGTATATCCTAAGGATCTTGGATATATTGTGGCAAGGGCAGGTATTCAAAACAATCAAAAAATTGTTGAAATTGGAACAGGCAGTGCTTCTTTGACATCATTTGTTGCAAGTATTGTAAAACCTAGAGGACATGTTTACACTTTTGATGTGGATGAAAATTTCATGAAAATCGCTGAAAGAAATTTAAAAAAATCAGGTATGGAAAAATATGTAACTTTAAAAAAATTAGATTTAAAAACATCAAAAACTGTTCCAGTAAAAGACGCTGATGTTGCTTTAATTGATTTAGGAGATCCTTGGACAGTATTGCCCAAAGTTCGCCAAATGTTAAAGGGAAGTGGATCAGTTTTTGCTATTTGTCCTACAATGAACCAATTAGAAAAATTTACAATCGCTTTAATTGAGAATGAATTTACTGATATTGAATCTACAGAGCATATTTTAAGAACCATCGAAGCTAGAGAAGGAAAAACTCGACATTCTTTTCAAGGAATAGGACACACCACTTACCTTTGTTTTGCAAGAAAGGTTTTTTTTGATAGAGACTCAAACAAAAAACTCAAAAGTTCTACAAAATCCAAAAAAACTACCCAAACAAAAAAGAAAAGCTAAAAACTCAAAATTAAAGTAAAAAACAAGATTTATTCCTGTATAATTTATTTGGTTATTGTTGGCCCCAAAGCAACTTCAAACATCAATTGTAAAAAAATTTGTTCCTGGACGGAAATCATCCTCTAGAAAAGGTGAAAATGGTGTGGTGCTAGTAGTTGGAGGAAGTTATATCTATCATGGAGCACCAATCTTGTCTTCTATTGCTGCCCTACGATGTGGAACCGATCTAGTTTATACTTCAGTTCCCAAAGTAAACGTTTCAGCAACAAGAGCAATTTCTCCTAATCTTATTGTAATTCCGTTAGTAGACCAAAAACTAACCCGAGGAGCTGTTAAAAAACTACTAGGGGTTATTCCAAGAAATTTGGATTCTGCAACAATCGGAATGGGTTTGGCAATTCAAGAAAAAAACTCTCTTTTGCTTTTAATAAAATCTCTCTTAGATAGAGATGTTAGATTATCTCTTGATGCAAGTGCATTAATTCCTGAAATCCTTCCATTATTACCTGACAAGAATGTGGTAGTGACTCCCCATGCAGGCGAGTATAAACGACTATTTGGTGAGGAACCCTCAAGTTCCAAAAAAACCAGAATTGCTAATGTTGAAAAAAAAGCCAGAGAATATGGTATTACAATTTTGCTAAAGGGTGCAACAGATGTTATCTCAAACGGAAAGAAGACTTTTCTTTATACTAAAAAAATACCTGCCATGACCGTAGGTGGAACAGGCGATGTCCTTTCAGGATTAACTGCAGGAATGCTTGCAAAAAACAGAAATACAGTTGAGGCAGCTTCAGCTGCTACATTTATCAATGGACTTGCCGGGGCGTCTGTTCAAAAGAAATTAGGTTTGCATATGACTTCTATGGATCTTTTAGATGCCATACCCATAGTTATGAAACCATTTGATAAGATAGTGTGATTTTATTGAAACCAATTAAATTTATAGATTCAAACATGAATACGTTAATTTCAGATTTACAAACCTTAATTCGTCAACCAAGTGTTTCTGCAAAAAATGAAGGAATAGAAGAATGTGCAAGACTTGTAAAAAAAATACTAACAAAATCTGGAATCTCTTCAGAAATATTAAGGATAAAAAAAGGAGTTGCACCAATAGTTTATGGGGAAATTAAATCAAAGAAAAACAGTTCCAAAACTTTGATGTTTTACAATCATTATGATGTCCAACCAGCTGAGCCCTTTGATTTATGGGATGATCCTCCTTTTAGTGGAAAAATAAAAGGTAAAAAAATTTTTGGACGAGGGTCTACTGATGATAAAGGAGAATTAATCACAAGAATAAAGGCAGTTGAAGCTTTTTTAAAAACAACAAAAGACGTTCCTTGCAATATTAAATTTGTAATAGAAGGAGAAGAAGAGACAGGAAGTGCACACATTGATGCTTATCTAAAAAAATACAAAAAGAAGTTTGCTTGTGATGGAGTTATCTGGGAGTTTGGTTATGTTGATTCCAAAAATAGACCAATAATTGGACTTGGAATGAAGGGTTTGCTGTTTGTAGAATTATCTTTAAAAGAATCTGTTCGAGATGCTCATTCTAGTTTGGCTGTTTTAATTAAAAATCCTGCATGGCGTTTAATCCAAGCAATAAACACTCTGAGAGATTCTAATGGGAAAATTCTCATTAAAGATTGGTATCGTGATGTAAAACCATTTTCAAAAAAAGATTTGGAACTAATTTCCAAGGAGCCATTTGATGAGATTTCCTTTAAAAAAGAATTTGGAATAAAATCCTTTGTGGCAAACAAAAAAGGCTTTGAAGCAAAAAAGGCTTTGGTGGGCGGACCAACTTGTAATATTGCTGGATTTATTTCTGGATATACTGGAGAGGGAGCAAAAACTGTTCTTCCAAAATATGCATTAGTCAAAATTGATTTTAGATTGGTCCCCCAGATGGATCCAAAAAAGCAAGTTAAGAGATTAAAGGCTCACCTTCGAGAAAAAGGATTTTCTGACATTCAAGTTAAAGTATTTCATGGAGAAGCAGCAGCAAGAACAGACCCCTCCAATCCGTTTGTAGCCCAAGTCCAAGAGGCTGCCAATGAATCTTTTGAAAGTTCAATCTTGAATGTTTCAAATGCAGGAACAGGTCCGATGTATTCATTTGTTAAAAACCTCAAGGCACCTTGTATTTCAATTGGAAGCACATTCATTTTTTCAAGAATTCACTCTCCTAATGAATATGCACGAATTGATCTATTGAAGAAAACCACGAAATGTATCTGCCTTATAATGGATAAATTTGCTAGTAGTTAATTTCTTGACCTCAAAAAAGGGAGAAAGCCCTTTATTATGCCACCAAATTATTTGAAATATGTCAATGTATATGCCTGGTGCAACTGCAGTGGGAATTACCTTTGATGGTGGTGTGGTCTTTGCTAGTGAAAAAAGGATCGCATTTGGAAATTTCCTTGTAAGTAAATCAACCAAAAAAACTTTTGAAATTACACCCAAGGTTGGCGCCACTTGTGCAGGTCTTGTAGCAGATATGCAGATTTTATCTTTGCAGATTGCAGCATTGGCAAAAATCAGGAAAATGGAACTTAGACGTGACGTTCCACCTAATTCTGTTGCAAAAATGATGTCTAATATGATGTATGAGAGAAGATATTTCCCTTTATTGACTCAAGTAATTGTTGGAGGAGTTGTTGACAAACCTATTTTGTACACTTTGGACCCATTGGGTTCTGTTCTTCCAGATGAATATGCTGCAGTAGGTACTGGTGCTGAAATGGCTTTAGGAGTTTTAGATCCACAGTTCAAAGCCAACATGAGTGAATCTGAAGCAGTTGAATTGGCAAAAAAAGCAGTTCGCTCGGCGTCTCTTAGAGATTCAGCAAGTGGTGATGGTGTGGATATTATGATTATAACCGATAGTGGAATTACTGAATCGACTGAAAAAATAGCTAACTAAGGGTTTTTCCAATTTCCCAAAATTTATCTGAAATATAGTGTAAATTTTTAACTACTTCTCCTTTTTCCATAGTTTCAAGCTCTTCGCTATCCACTTGGGTTTTTCCAACTGCTAAAAATTTGTGATGTGTTTCTTCAATCACACATACTATACAATCTTTTTTAAATTCAGAATATTTTTTTATTCCAGGTCTCATTACATTGGCACCTTTGCACATAAACTGTACAGCCCCCATATCCACCATTACATATGGAAATTTTTCAAGGGTATCAACTTCGGACAAGAAAGGAACAAATTCGTCATTAATTTTTAGAATTTTGATTCCATTTCCTACAATTATTTGACCTTCATTGGATATTTCATGTACCTTTAGATTTTTTATTTTTGGAAATTCCATGTTCCATTTTTCAGATACTGTCTTTAAAACAGACGCAGTCTCACTTTTGGAAATTAAATTGGATTTCAATTTCTTGAATTATCTTGCCTGATGTCTAACAAATCCCTTAGAATAGAACTGGCAGTTTCCATTCCTCCTGCACCTTTACCAATTATGGTTTGAGTTCCAGAATGTTCTGATGTAAATGCTATGGCATTTAGAGTTCCATTAACACATAGAGGGTCATCAATGGAAACCTCCTTTGGACCTACCTCTAAGGTTCTATCACATGAGGCTATTAGCTTGATTGCACACTTCTTTTTTGCCGCATTTTGTATGTCTTGAGTTGTAACATTTCGTATTCCTTTACACTTGATATCAGGCATTGTTACCTTCATACCCATAATCCAATTAGCTAAAATTACCAATTTTGCAGCAGCATCAAGTCCATCTAAATCCAATGATTCATCAGCTTCGACATATCCTCTGTCTTTTGCATCTTTTAATGCAGATTCAAAAGATAATCCATTTGCCATATTTGTCAAAATGTAATTTGTAGTTCCATTTAATATTCCAGCAAAAGATGTTATTCTTTCTCCTCGAAGACTGTCTTTGGCATAATCTAAGATAGGTGTCCCACCACCTACAGTACCGCTGAATTTTAACATAACTTGATTATACCTTGCCAATTCCAACAATGAGGGAAATGCAAGAGCTAGTGGACCCTTGTTTACAGAAATTATATGCATCCCTTTTTTCATTGCAGTTGTAATGTGTGTCATCCCGGGTTCGGCATCTTTGTAATTGCTTGCAGTAGTTTCAATGAGAACTTCGGCATCGATATTTTTTATAATGTCAAATCCATTCCAATTATTTTTTGTCTTTGAATAATTTCTTATGGTTCCAAATTTCTTTTTTGTCTCTACAAGTTTTTCAAAATTTAGACCTGAAGAATCAATGGCACTTCCTTTGCTGTCAAAGACTGCAACAACTCTTGGTTTCAAACCATACTTGGCATAAAGATCCTCTGATCTTGAATCAAATAACTTTACCAGACTTTGACCAACTACTCCAAACCCACAAAGTATTATTCTCAAAATTTATCTTTCCTTTCAAAAGTAATATGATTTGATGTTTTATTCATGTCGGTTTTATTAAATTACGGTCACTTAATTTTCTTTTTGCAAGGATAATGAAACTGAATTAATACAATATCTAAGGTTAGAGGGTTTTGGACCATCATCAAATACATGACCTAAATGGGCACCGCATTTATTACAGTTAACCTCAGTTCGAACCATTCCCAAAGATGTATCTGAAACATACTCAATTTTTTCATCAGATATGGGATCAAAAAAGCTTGGCCAACCAGTTCCTGAATCAAATTTTGTATTTGAATCAAATAATGGTTCCCCACAACAAGTACACTTGTAAATTCCCTTCTCTTTAGTGTCCCAATATTTTCCTGTAAATGGGGGTTCGGTTCCTTTGTTAATGCAAATGTTATACTGCTCAGGAGTTAATTCTTTTTTCCACTCCTCTGGCTTTTTTACAATTTTGTCTTTCATGTTTTTTTTAATTTTTAAGATTATTTATTATTTTTTTAATGACTTTTTCTTTTCTTGAGTTCTTTTTTCTGATTCAAATCTTTCTAGATCATATTCTTTAAGGTCTACAAATTTTATTATTTGACTCAAGCTGGGATGAACCTTGTTAATTTGTTTGTACATTTGTTGTGCAACTTGTCTATAATCTACATGTCCCTGAGGAACGGTCCTTAGTTCAATTAAATGACATGCTTCTCTTAGATTAAATTTCATAAAGTATGGATAATTAAAAGCAAAATTTACAACATATTGAGCTTGCTCTGGATATTTTTTTTTAATTTTTTCAAAAGTTATTTTTGTATTAGACATGCACTCATTGTATTCTTTATCGATTCCCAAAACCTGAATTTCTTTTGGAGTATTATACCCGTGGTCTGTTGTAAGAAGTTGTCGTTCAAGTGTAAGGGCTCTGTGTCTATGAAAATCCCTAAACATTCCAAAGTTGTTTAATAGGTCAAATGTGTAATAGACAGTTTCAAAAGCACGACTAGGCCTATGTCTTCGGTTACCCCTTAAATTTACCATCGATTTTATTATCTTTAATTTTTTCTCAAAGGACATTTTTTTTACTTGAGATAAAATATTTTGATACGAGGTACTTGGAGATTGTTCATACATTAAACTTGTAATAATTTTATCAATGGATTTTTTTTCAGGTTCCCAATCTACTAATTTAGTTAATTTTCCAACAGTTGATTTGGGTTTTATTTCTTTTTTAACGATAGATTTTGATATTGTTTTTACTTGATTCAAATATTTTTGAAGGGCTTTTCCATATTTGTCATCAGACCTTCTTACAAAAGCCCTAATAGTAGAATCTAATTCTTTTTTAATTTTTGAGGCTAATTTTCGCTCTTCTTCTAAGTTTGAGGAAAACAAAATCGTTAAAAGATATTCAAAAGAACGACCGTTTCCTGTAATGCCAACATTTGTTAAAGTAGATGCAGGTAAGAGACCTCGAAGAATGTCAAGTGCTTTTGCTTTTGTTGATCCTTTGTAAATCATATTAGCAGTTTTTATATCATTTTCGTTTTTTAATTTTGAAAAAACTTTTTCTTTTCCATCTTGTGAATCTTTAAAAAAATATTTTTCAATTGGATATTTTTCTCTCACATAGTTTATCATGGGTTCAATATTTTTAGAATATACATTAAAGGAAAAATTACATGCATCAATGTAAGAATCGGCAAAACGTGAACTCATTAAATCTGAATCTTTATAAAATTGGTATTGACCATTTATTTTTTTATTCCATGCAACATATCTAGATGATTTTTCTAAATAAGATAATCCTATTCTTCTATCCTCAATTTTTTTTACCGCAATATTTGACAACCCTTCAATTGCAATTTGTGCTTCACCCAACTCTGCAACAGAATCATCGCCATATTCCAGAAGAACTCTTTCGTAAAATTCTTCGCCTCTGTTTTTATTTTTTAAAAATTCATCTAAAAATATTCTTCTCATGCTTTTATTGGTTCTACTATATCTTGACATCAAAGCTCCCCGATCTACTTGTCTTGGTGTTATTATTGCAAAAACGTCGCCGTCTGTATTTGAAAAATGGCTTGACAGAATTTTTTTCTCGCTAGCTGTAAACTCGGACAACAAATTTGTAAAGTTTGTCAATTATTAATAGTCTATTTCTTTTTTCCAATTTGAATTAGATCGGGAGGTTGGTCTCTTTGTGTTTGCATTCCTTTTGCTTGCCACTTCAACAGAACGTCTTTGAATACATCTGCATCAGTTTCATTTTCTGTATACATCAACATGGTAATCCATCTTCCTTTTCCTGCTTTTCCACCAACTGAGTTCATCCAAAAATTACTTGGTAAGGTTTGCATGGCTCTATTTTCGGGATCTTTGGTTATGTCTATCCACCTTTTTGAGACAAAGTTCAAAATTTGCTCTAATTCTTCTCTTTGAATCATACTTTGCTATTTCTGGCTTTCAATTTTAAAATTTCTAAAGCCTTTATGGAGGTTTAGTTAGTAAAAAAAATCTTACCTAATCGGGTAACCTTTCTAACACCCTGTAGGTTATACAAATCCCTCCATTCTAAACATGCCCCACGACGATATCGATATAATCGGTAAAAACGTCAAAGACATGTACGGTACCTTCATGGGTAAAGTCATTGGAACAATGACAGACATTGATGGAAGCATCCAAACGGTGGGTGTTGACTGCGGTTCTCAAGGATTACAGCAAATCCAATTTGATCAACTGGTAAGTCAAGGCGATGTTGTTATTTTTATTCCAAAATGGAGATTAGATTCTCAAAGACTAATTCGTGAAAAACAGCTAACTCTCCGTCGTCTCAAGGCTTTGATTGACATTGTTTCTGACAATGACGATATGAAAGATGACGCTGAAATCATTCATGAAAAATACAAGTCGAAGCTTGTAACATTAGATGAAACAGAACGACAAATTAAAGCAAAACTAGATGAGAGACTAGCAGAGTTAGATGAACAATTGAAATCTGCTAAATTGTTGGTATTTGATGCAAAGTTGCAACACAAAAGTGATGAAATATCTGCTGCTACATTTGAAACTGTGAAGACATGCACAACTCAGCTAATTGAGCATATCACTCACGAAACGGCAGAAATTTCAAATGTACAAAAAAGAATTTCAGATCTTAATATTGATGCACAAACTGCAACAACCCCTTCCCAACAAGTTCTTCAGGATTCGGCCGTAACATATCTTGATAAGTCTGAACAATCACCAACTGTTCCGACAGTACTTCCTGAGGCACCTATTAACGAACCAATCCCCTCAACTTTTATCACCCCTACAGAAGCTGAGGAAATACCATCGATTCCAAAAGCTCCGGTAGAAGCCGAAGCTTCAGTTAAATTTAAAGAGCCACCTCAACAGGTGAAACCGGTAACTTCCAAAGACTCTCCTGATGATAACGATTGGCTAGCCAGAATGGAAGCACAATAATTTTTTTAAAATTTTTATTTTTATTGATTTGTTTCCTCTGGTTCATCAAAATTTTTAAAATCGAAAATATTTCGTTTTTTTCGTATTTTAATAAGACAGAAAATCCCTAAAAATTCAAAAAATAGGGGATTTTTTGATATTTTGCGATCGTAATATTTTTTTTCAATTATAAAAAAATTAAAAAAAGGAGATTTTAGGAATTTTTGAGAAGGTTTCTAGGCTCAAAAAGAAAGATTTTAAAAAATAATAGTTTGTCCTAGGAATAAATTGATCGAAAATACGATCAGATCGATCAGATCTTGTTGACTTGATCATCATAAATCCTACCCTTCGATCGTACAATCCTCAGAGAAAAAATGACTGAAACACAACAAGTAACAATATTCGAAAACGACCCGGAATCAAGTTCCTATGAACACAAACAATCCGTTGATCAATTACAAGTACAGTTTTCAAAATTTGGGCTTACTGCTAACCAGTGTAAGGTTTACATATTTTTAGGAAAATATGGTTCAAAAACTGCTCCTGAAGTTTGTCGAGCACTAAAATTGCCAAGAACCGAAACATATCACCTTCTAACTACACTGCAAAACAAAGGTGTGGTTTCTGCAACATTTCAACATCCAATTAAATTTTCAGCAGTAAAATTAACCAATGCTATTAAATCAATGGTAGACACAGAAAAGGAACGTGTCAAGAAACTTGAAATTCAAGAAAAAGAACTAACCAAAATCTGGGATTCTATTCCAAACTTCCACAATGAACCCACAGAAATAAAGGAAGATAAATTCCAAATGTTACAAGGAGATAACCAAATTTATGGAAAGATCAATGATATGATAATTAATACAAAAAAAGAATTTAAAATAATGGGAAATGAAAAAGATTTCCTAAAATTTTACCATGCAAACTTTTTAGAACCTCTTGATAAATCAGATGTAAATTTGGAAATACTGACTGATTCTTCGGCAAGAACACAATATGTATTTGATGAAATTGACACTTCAAATGTCAAAAAGATTCCAAGTACGATGAAAGGTAAGATGTGTTTTGTCGTTAAGGATAATGAAGAAGTACTTTTCTTTTTGAAAAACTTTGAGTCTGGAAAAGAAAACCTAACTGCAATGTGGACAAATTCTGAAGCAATGATTTATTCAAAAAAAGTTCTTTTTGATTTAATGTGGGCAAAATCAAAAGCACTTTAGTTATATCAATTTAACCAACTAAAATTTAGATATTAAAATTTTTCATAAAATAATAATTTTTTAAAATAATCTTCAATCATTTTTTGGCTTTTTTTTAAATTGATCTGACTTTTTAGGACAAAAAAATTTAGCCAAGAGTGGTTCTTCTTTGTCCTAGAATTTTTAATATTCTTTTTACCTATACGGATTATTGAGTCAGAGACATCTCACGGTGTTAGCTGGAAGGCGCAAAGCTCACGTAAACTAGTTAAAAATTTCAGGTGCCTCCACTTTTGAGGAGGTATCTTTGAAAAAAGGATTTAGACGTCTTTTATATGAGATTTTATTTTGGCAATCAATTCAGGAGTGATCTCTAAACCTGGATGACCTTCTTTTGCATGTTGGGCTACTTTTTCCATTAATTGCTCTTCAGTTTCAGAACTAGCTGACCAACTGCAATCGGCTCCAACATCTGCACTGCTTATACTTTTTGCCATAACAAAAATCTGACGAGGAAGTATTTAATTAATTTTCCAAAAAAACCAACGTGAATTTAGTTAACATTTAGAAACCTGATTCTACTTTGACTTATTGTTGGCAGACGTTTTTAAAATCGGTCTTGGAAACGATTATCCTGAAATAAGGGAAAATTCCGTTTCTGATTTTATCTCATTTTGGGAAGAACAAGCAAAAAAACTATCTTGGTTTTCTCCTTGGAATAAAACTTTGGAATGGAGTCCTCCATTTGCAAGATGGTTTGAGGGAGGTTTGATAAATGCATCTTACAATGCTTTAGACGTCCACCAAAATAACAAGGCTGAAAAACCGGCAATTATCTGGGAAGGTGAATCTGGAGAATCTAAAATTCTAACCTACAAGGATTTGTGGGTTGAGGTACAAAAATTTGCAAACGTTCTAAAATCTTTAGGAATAAAAAAAGGAGATAGAGTCACAATTTACCTTCCGATGGTACCAGAACTTCCAATTTCAATGTTGGCTTGTTCCAGAATTGGAGTTACTCATACGGTTGTGTTTTCTGGTTTTAGCTCTGCATCATTGAGAGGAAGAATTGAAGACTCTAAATCAAAAATTGTAATTACTTCTGATGGCGGTTACAGACGAGGAAAAATTGTTAAACTAAAAGAAGTTGTAGATGAAGCAATTCAAAATCTAGAATTTATTGAGCATGTTATTGTTCTTGAAAGAACAAAAGAACCAATTGAATTATCATCAAAAGATTTGATTTGGAGTGATTTGATGAAAGATTCTTCAGAAACATGTGAACCTGAAAAACTTGAAAGTACTCATCCATTATACATTTTGTATACATCAGGTACTACTGGAAAACCCAAAGGGGTATTGCATGGCACTGGTGGTTATCTTACACACTTGAATTCTACTTTTGGATGGGCTTTTGATATTAAGGATTCTGATGTCTTTTTTTGTACTGCAGATATTGGATGGGTAACAGGACATAGTTATGTTGTATATGGTCCCCTGTTGCATGGTGCAACTGAGATAATGTATGAAGGAGCACCTGATTACCCTGATCCATCAAGAATGTGGAGTATAATTCAAAAATACAAAGCCACTATTTTCTATACAACTCCTACGGCCTTGAGAATGTTTATGAAGTTTGGAGATGATATTCCAAACTCTTTTGATTTATCAACAATTCGTCTTTTAGGAACAGTGGGAGAACCAATTAATCCTGAAGTATGGAAGTGGTATTTTAGAACTATTGGAAAAGAAAAATGTCCAATTATTGATACTTGGTGGCAAACTGAAACAGGCGGAATGCTGATTTCTGCTTTACCTGGAATTGAAACCATTCCTTTAAAACCTGGTTCTGGAACCCGACCCATTCCAGGAGTTACTATTTCAGTTGTCGATGAGAATGGGGATGAAGTATCTCCAAACACAAAGGGATACTTGATTATCAAAAAACCATGGCCCGGAATGCTTTTGACTTTGTGGGGTGATGATGAAAAATACAAAAATGCGTACTGGTCAAAATTTCAAAACTCATACTATTCAGGTGATTATGCAAAAATAGATGAAGATGGATATTTTTGGTTATTAGGTAGAGCTGATGATGTTCTTAAAGTTGCTGGCCACAGAATAGGGACTGCCGAACTTGAAAGTTGTATTGTTTCACATGACGATGTGGCCGAAGCTGCTGTGTGTGGAATTCCCGATGAAGTCAAAGGTGAAGTGATAATTGCTTTTGCTGTTTTAGTTGAAGACGTTGAAAAAAATTCTAGCCTTTTAGAAAAAGAAATTTTTGAAAAAATAAGAAATGATATTGGCGCAATTGCTACTCCCAAACAAATCTATTTTGTATCAAAATTGCCAAAGACTCGTAGTGGTAAAATTATGAGGAGATTGCTAAAAACAATTGCCAATAATGAGACAATTGGGGATGTTAGCACACTTGATGATGGGACTGCAGTTACTGAAATCCAGTCTATGTTTCAAGAATTACAAAAGTCGATAAAAGGAAAAAATAATTAATTTAATCTTTTAATTCATCAAGATTAGTTGCTGATAATAAATCAAACATTTTTTTTAATCCATCAAATTCAGATTTTTCATTTTCATCTAGATTTTGATAATCAGTGTAAATTTCATCTAATTTG
This sequence comes from Nitrosopumilaceae archaeon, assembly GCA_028279545.1. Taxonomy (GTDB): domain Archaea; phylum Thermoproteota; class Nitrososphaeria; order Nitrososphaerales; family Nitrosopumilaceae; genus Nitrosomaritimum. The sequence continues at coordinate 103,907 of JANQNN010000017.1, read as the reverse complement.
GCTTCTGCATTTTTAAAAAATTCTCTATATTCTTTGATTTTTTTTTCATCTATTTTTTCAAGATCAAAAATCACGGTATTACTTCCTAGCAAGTTATTTTTTTCATCATACAAACTAGCTGCATGAAGGAGAGCCGGAAATGTGCTGTTATCTTGCCTTTTAAAGACGATTCTTCTATGTGTAACCTCTCCTGTTTCAAACCATTTTTTCAGGGAGTCATTCATTTCATTCCATGATTCTTTTGGGACATGTTCAAAAATGGGCCTACCTAAAATTTCTGACTTTGCATAACCAAGATTACTAGCATAAGTTGAATTACAATCAAGAATTATTCCAATAGAATTAATTCTTCTCCACATTATGGGCGCATCTTTTAGGATTTTTCTAGCTTCTGTTTGGTGCACACTTGTTTTTGATAATATCTACCTTTTAAACTCAAATTTGTCCAAATTAGATTACCTTCTAAAAATTAATGATTTTGAGGAAAAAATTCACCAATATCAATTCAAGGCCGCTGAATCTTTTGCGCCAGTTTTTATCTTTACAAGCTGATTAATATTATAAGTAAACACAACTCCGTCTCCCTTTTCTCCTGTTCTTGCGGTTTCCTGGATTGTATCTATTACTTTTTCCTCATCTTTATCATCACAAAGAATCTCAATTTTCACCTTGGGCAATAAGTCGCTTGTTTTATTTCTCCATCCTTCATGAAATTTATGAATTCCCGTTATCTGTACCTGGTAGACAGTAAAGGTAGGAATTCCCTGATTTATCAACTCATTTTGGATTTCAGGTAAAACTGAGCTTCTTATTATCGCCTCGATTTTTTTCATATATTATGTAGATCCTAATAAAATAAAACCTTTTCTTAATTTCATACCTTCTTATTCTTTTAAATTGAAAGTAGAAAAATTTGGTTATTTTATTTCCTTTATTAAAAATAAATTTTAAGAATTTTTGAATCTGATTTTTCAAGCTGTAATTGGGTATTCGGTAATATCTTTTGAAAGAAGAATTTTACAAATATCCCAAGGCGTTACTAACCATTCTTTGTAAATTACATAGGGATGTTCCATATCATGCATCATGGCAGATACTTCGTTTATTTTTAAATCATCAAAAATTACTTTTGCCTCTTCTAATTCTATCGGATTTGCAGGCATTTCTAAAAAATGATCCATATCTTTTAGATGTCTCATTTTTTCTGTTATTGTTTCAATAATTATTCTGTCGTTGATATACATGGTTGAATTTTCGAGTAATATTTTTCTTGTTTTATTTTCAAACATTGATTTTATTATTGCTCCAATAGAATCTTCTTTTTTAAAAGTTACTTGTGGTTTTTGGGGTAAATCTGTGATTGACAAATTTGTTGTGCATCTCATTCCAATTTCTAAGATTTTTTTCGCAGAAATTGCAGAATAAAACCCCCACTCATTTTCTATTGTGGCATATGCCCTACCTCTTTTTTGCCATTGCGTCATTAGATCTTTGTATTTAGTTTCTTCATAGACTATCAATGGATTTAATTCCATTATTTCTTCAACTTTGGTTCCATAAAATAGACTTGAAGTAGGATTTTTCAAAAGATTATCCATGATTTCCTTTCCACCTACAACTCCTACTGGTTTACTATCGTCTAGTACCAATACAGAATCCGTTATTGATTCTAAATATTGAGCAAGCATTCCTGCGACAACCCAAACTTCTTTATCTTTTTCAATAAAAATGCTAAGAGAATGGGTAAGAGTTTCTGGCAATAAATTTTTTAATGAATATTCCGCTAGGGGACTAGACAAGATATCATCTCTCCTCATTTTAACATATGAAAATTTGATATTTTAACAACTTCTTGATTATTATCATTAAGAATTACTAAATTTTTTTATTTTCCAAATAGCAAAAGCTGGGATTCCAAAATACATTCCAATATTCAAAACTATCAAACTTATACCAAATCCTAGAACCTCTGTCTCAGTTTCCATATCTGCAATGTTCAAAATTGAAAGACTAGAAATCATTGGGGTAATTGCAAGTTTGACAGCTTCTTTGAATAATGGATTTTCACGCTCATAATCTGCAACAATTGGACTAAAAGAGTAATAGATACCATTGAATGCATTCATAAAATTTTTTCCTGAATTTGTTTCAAGTAGTGTATTGTCACGTAATTCTCTTAGCTGTTGTACTTGTGGTGCAAGCTCAGAGCCATAGGTCGCAGTTGCAATAAGACAACCCCCATTATCTGAAGTTGGTCCTTGGTTGTTTTGAGATGTCTGTTGATTGGTTTCTTCTTCCGCACTTACTTCTGGTACTAGTTCCTGTACTAGAATTCCCACTGGCGTATAATCTAGTAAAATTTTCTCTGGACTAAATTCATCTTTTGTTTGTTCTAGTTCATTTTGGTCTATTTTCCCTTGAATGGCGTTTGAAGTAAATTTTAATCCTTTAGTGGCAGCTTTATTTTCAGGCTCAATAGCCAAAACTTTATCAAATAAATTTTTTGCTTTGGAATATTTTTCAAGTTCACATAATGCGATGGCCTTTCCTACTAATGCATCTACATTGGAAGGTTCAAATTTCAAAGCTCTATCATAATAGTCAAGAGATTCCTCATACCTATCCAGTTGACTTAGGGCATATCCTTTTTCATATAATGTAGTTTTATTATTAGGATCAATTTTCAATACTTTATCAAAATAATTGAGAGCTTCCTCATATCGTTCCATTTGACTAAGAGTGGATCCTTTGTTGCTTAATGGATAAATATCCTTTGGAACAATATCTAGTGCTTTGTCAAAATAGACAAGAGCTTCATCATGTTTTCCTAAACTGAATAAAGTCTTTCCTTTGTTGTTTAAAGTAATAAAATCATCATCTTCTATACTCAAAGCCTTGTCATAATAGACAAGAGCTTCATCATATCTTTCTAACAGACTAAGGGTATACCCAAGATTTGCTAAGGTAATTACGTCACCAGGATCAATCTCTAAAGCTCTTTTGTAAATAACAACTGCTTCATCAAACTTTCCAAAGTCCAAGAGAGCATCTCCTTTGTATCCTAACACATAAGGATCATTGGGATCAATCTTTAAAGCTCTATCAAAATATTTCAAAGCTTCTTCATACTGTCCTTGGTCTAGGTATGCACTTCCAATATCGACTAATTCATCTACACTTTTATCTTCTGGTTCTTTCATTACTTCTTCATTATTTTCTGCATTTCCAAATTGGTTACCTGTAAAAATTAAGATTACAGTCAGAAAAATTATGGAAAGAAAAATTTTACTTTTGATCATGATTAAAATTCCTTAGGTTCCTTGTGATTTATTTTCATCACTTAGCAAACTTACAGATTCTTCAATGTAATCCCAGAGTTTTTTTCTAAATTTTGCATTGGCTATTGCACCTGCTGCTGCAGTTACTCCCCACGTGAGAAATGCTGTACCTGCAGCTATTGCCAAATTTTTCCCCCATTCACCCAAAGTCATTGAAACCTTTAGTTCACCAGAATTTTTTTCAATTAACACATGAATGGCCTTTCGTGTACCCGATAGGGTACTTTTGATTCCTCCTTTTTTTGCTTGAACATCATACCAATTACCATCCGGGTCTTCTTCTATCCGTACTTTGTTAAACCCCTCACTTTTGAAGAATTTTTCAATTCTTTGTGATAATGCTAAAATATCAATATCCTTGTTTTTCCAAACTTTGTTTTTACCTAAGGCTAAATCTAATTTATTTACGGTTAATTCCTTGTTCTTTTTTGCAACATGGTTTGTTGGTTCAACTTCTAGAACCTTATCATACAGTTTATTGGCTTCATCATAATTACCTACAAAATATCCTAAATTTGCTTCCTTAAGGGTTAGAGACACATCAACCTCGGGTTTTTCTCCTAAACTTTCTAATTTTTCATGAATTTCCTCTTTTGCACCTTTTATTTCTTGAATCTTATTTAGCGCATCTTTGCTAATTGTTGGAGATTCTTTTTTCTCCTCTATAACATCAGGAGAGATATTAATTTCTTCAAAGACCTTATGTTCAATTTCAAACATAACTGCCAATTTTTCTTTTAATTCACTTGCACTAATATTCTGGTCAAGTAGATCTGAAACTCTGGATTTAGTCTGTTTTTTTTCTGCTTGCTTACTTAATTGAGGATGCTCAGCGAGAATAATTTTACCGGCAATTGACAAGTTCCTTACAGGCTTTTGATTTGCAAGGTCTGGCACTTTTTGTAATTCTTTAAAGACATATGTAGATAATTTTTCAGGAGTTACAAACCCATTTTCATCTACTGAATCTTTTTTCCCTTTTAATCCTTCAATAACGAAACGAGTAAATGCACTATGTGATTTGTCAGCAAGAGCAAATGATCTTTTACTCGAAAGAGATGATGCTAAAACACAGCTTCCTTGACTTTTACCAAATACCTTATCCAGACCTTCACGACCTAAATTTTCAGCTTCCTTTTCTTGATCATCTCCAGCTTTTCCCGTAAGCGTTGGAACTGCGCCACCACTAAAACAACAATCAAGTATTGCAATTTTTTTCTCAGCATTACTTTTCTCCATCTGTTCATTTAGTACTTCAAATCTAACACCATCAAGCTCGGGAATCTCGCTACTCACATCAGTATTTGCAAAAAATCGTCCACCATACCCGTCTAAAACGCCATGACCAGAAAAATAAAAAAGTAAAGTATCATCTATATTTACATCATTTCTAAAAAATTTTATCAAAGTATGTCGAATGGTTTTTTGATCAGCTTTTCCTATAATTTTATGGGTTTCTTTAATTTCATATCCTAGATTGGAAAGAGTTTGATACATTTCCTCACCGTCATGTTTACAAAATTCTAATTTTGGAAGCGAATCATCATTGTAATCACTAATGCTAATAATGAGTGCTTTTTTCTTTCCCCCCAAACCTAATTTCTTTTAGTCTAGTCATAAATTAAGATGATCGAGAAATCTACGCCTAATTTAATTTGATTATTCCTTCATTTATCAGAAATTGAATAGCTGAAATCATTTCATCCTCTGAAATTTCACCCTCAGCAAACCATATCATGGTGGTTTTTATCCAATCAGGAATCTTTTGGCCTGATTTATCCAAAGGATTCAAGTCTACCTCTCGATTTTCTTTTTCCTTTTGAAAATCTTCTTCGGCTGAAGCCTCTGGTGCAATTGCCTTAATGATTAATCCAATAGGTGTAAAATCAAGTAAAATTCTTTGGGGGTCAAATTCTTCTTCTGCCAATTCCACAAAATTCCCTTCTCCGCCTGAAGCCATTATTGTTGCCTTGAAAGCAACAGCATTTTTGGGCTCAATTTCCAAAACCTTTTGAAATACACTCTGAGCCTCCTCCACCTTTCCTTCCCCAGACAGGGCAAATGCTTTTCCTAACAGGGCATCGATATTCAATGGGTCTATACTAATTGATTTATCAAAAGCCTGAATTGATTCATCATGTCTTTCTATTTTATCAAGAAAGAAACCTTTGTTGTTTAGTGTAGAAGTTGATTTTGGATCACTTTCTATTGCTCTGTCAAAAAACTCAAGGGCTTTATCATATCTTTTCAGGGCTTCTAATGTCAGGGCTTTGTTGTTTAACGCTTGAGAATTATTTGGTTCACTTTCTATTACCTCGTCATAATAAACAAGGGCCTCTTCATTATCCCAGTTAATATAAAGCGCATTTGCTTTGGCAAGCTTTACGTTAGTAGCATTTGGATTAATTTTCAATGCCTCATCAAAATTTAAAATTGCTAAATTATTTTGCCCTAGAATCACATTGACAAGTCCTTTGCCGTAAAAAGCATCAAAATCATTTGGATTTTTTTCTAATGCTTCATCAAAGTATTCCATGGCCTCTGACAACTTGCCCTGTTGAGCAAATTGTTTAACTAGTTCTTCGATAGTTGTTTTTTCTTCTTTTTCCTGGTTTGTATTACTTCCATAATATCCTGCATATGCAAAATCCAAAAACATTCCACCAGAAAAAAGGATGGCCATACTGAAAATTACCAGAGATAATTTTGACCTTACAATTTCTAATTTCAATATTTTTTTGAGAGCCAAATTGATACTTAAGTATATTATTCCTTTATCATCTATTGATAGGTGGTTTTAGAAAATTATCTGTTTTTTTAAAAATTTCTAATACTCAAATTCTCTTAAAAGTCAAAATCAGAAATAAAATCATCTAAACCCTACTCAAAACCATTGGTCTAAATTTTGACTTTTTTTCTCAATTGCTTTTTTTAGTCGATTCAAAGAGGATTGTACTCTGTCTTCAGAAAAACTTCGTTCTTTTACGAGATAATTTGAAATCCCTTCATAGTCTACTTGATCAAAAGTAATTTCATCTATTCTTGCCACTTCGGGTTGAAGGAAAATTTTTCTAATCTGCTCAAAGTCTATTTTTTCTAACTGTTCTTGAATCTGAGGTATGTCTTCTAATCTGGAATATTGTTTTATCATTTTTAATGCAGTCTTGGGGCCTACTCGCTCAAATCCATCAGGATTAAAGTCTGTTCCAATTAAAATCCCAATATCTACTAATTGTTCTCTTGAAACTTGGAGTGATTCTAAAGTTTTTGAAGTTTCTATTATTTCAGGTACAATTTCAATGTAGGTGTTCCTGTTTGGAATTTTTCGCCTTCCACTATTTGTAAAATTTCTTACCAATCTTTTTGCCCCAAGTAAAATTGAATCAAAATCTTGGCTTGCTGAGGCATATGCTTGACCAGTATTGGTTAGATGAGCTGCCGTAGCTTCACCCTCTGAGGGTGCATCAATGTATGGAATCCCAAAAAATCCCAATAGTTGTTTTGATTCAGCAACCATGCCATCTTTCATGCTTGTAGTTTGTTGGGCATACTTCCTTGCATCTTCCATTTCTCCTGCAGCAAGTGCTTTTTCATATTTTATTGTGGCATCTTTTTTTATTTGTCGACGTCTTTCGATTTCAGCAGTTTTTAGGGATGGTGGCTTTCCATCAAAAACATATACTGGCTTTATTCCCAAAGATAAGAAATTGATATTTCGGTAAAGAAGACCACTAAGATGACTTGTAATTCGTCCCTCCGAATCAGTTAATTGCAATCCATCTGGTCCTCGAATACTTGCTAAAAATTGGTAAATTGCATTGTAAGCATCAATGGCAATTATCCTATTTGCAAAAGTTTCAAGCTTTGTCTTTTCTCTTACAACAAGAGTTTTGAGATTTAATCCCATTAGAAATTGTATTTTTTTTGCAGTTTTGTATTTATCTATTCAAAGAAGGTTTAAAGGAAAACCCATATTCTTGGATTATTTCTTTAAATTATGAAAGGTTGGTTTTTTTGGGCGGGAATTGGCTTGATTATTGGTGGAGCAATTAGCCTTGCTCTGAATTTGGGTGTTCAAGAAAACCTTTCGGATTTGGAAGATCTTTCGGGATATTCTTTGAGTTGGATTGTAGTTGGAATTGCATTAATCGTTTTTAGTATTGTTAAAAGAAAAAGAGAGGTCAAATCATGAAAAAACTAGCCATTTCGTCTGAAATTGAAGAGAAAATTTATGATTTAAAGTTAGATAAAAATCAGCCTCCTTTTTTGGTAACCACATATTTTCCATTGGATTATGAAGAAAAAAGGAAAATCTTAACTGCCATTGAAGATTCTCACAAAAATCATGTAAAATTTAAATCAATTTTTGCAGATAACATTTCAAAGGAAGAATGGGAAAAATCCAAAAAACAAATTAAAAAGAAATTCCAGGATGAGCTTTTTGATATAAAGTAATTCAAAAAATTTGGAATTTTTAATTAAACCTAAATCAAATTGTTTTCTTTATTATGGTGAAATTTTTATAGAAAAATGCCAGGTTAGCCAAGTGGTAAGGCGGCCGTCTCGAAAACGGCTACGTGAAAGCGTGCAGGGGTTCGAATCCCTTACCTGGCGAATCTAGTACAAGAATAGTAAAAGGTAAATTCCCAACAAAAACAGAATTTACAAGAATGAAAAAATCAAATCTTGGATTTTTGTTTGTTTTTCCACTTTTTGCATTTCTAATGTTTTCTTTAATTTTATCAGAACCTGTTTTTGCTGTGAATCATGAAGACCCAGAAAATGGCAGAATGGGGGGAAAATTGATTGGACCTCATCATATTCCTCATAATGGAGTTTGTGCACCCGGTTTTGCAGTTTTAGATAAAATCTGTGTTTTAGATGATAGATGTGGACCAGGTGCTTATCCAGGAAAAGTTTGCATTATGGATGGTATTATGAAAGAATACTTACGACCACTTCACCAAAAACATGCCGGGATTTCTGCAGATAATATTATTTGTGCTGAAGGAAAACAGCTTTTGTTCAAATCTCATAATGCTTTCCCTGCTTGTGTTGATTCTAATTCTGTTGAAAAACTAGAGAAAAGAGGATGGCAATTAGAAAAACCACCTATTGCTTGTACCTTAGAATATGATCCTGTGTGTGGAATGGATGAAGTAACTTATGGAAACAAATGTGCATTAAATGCTGAGCACATAGCAATGAAGCATGAAGGAGAATGTTTAATGAAAATAATTACAAACTTTGACGAATGTGTAGCAGCTGGCAATCCAGTAATGGAATCATACCCCCAACAATGCCGAAGTGCTGATGGGCAATTATTCATAGAAGATATTAGCATCCAAGAATTAAAAAGAGACTCTTCAGAAACCCAAAACCCATAGATGGTCTTTTTCATAAAGGATGATTTGAAATAGTATTTTTTTTCAAAAAAGATTTGGGAATTTAATTAAATAGAATGAAGAGTGATTTATCACGGAAATCAAGTCCTGCAAAACTACCCCCCGGTGGTTTTAAGACTTGATTTCTATTTTTTTCACATTAATTCTGATTCCATAAATGAAAAAATTTACCATTTATGATAATTATTTATGAGCCCAGTTCCGTTCTAGTAATTTTTCAACACTTGATGGTTTTACACAAACGGGTTGTGAGTTTGATGATTTGAATAAAAGTTCAAAACCTTCTTTACATGTGACATTTTCAACATCTATTCCACCAGCAATTTGTTTTTGGGGAGGAGGATGAATGTTTGTCTTTGTGATAATTGAGATATTTCCATTATAATACATTGAATATAATTTTCCAGAGTTTTGATTAATTGCAAGTTCAAAAGGTACCTTTACAGGAATTGTTTTGATTACCTCGTTTGATGCCCCATCAATTACTGAAATATCTTTTGAAGCCTGATTTGAAACATATACGAGATTGGATTTGGAATCTGCAACAACTCTTCTTGGAATTTCTCCCACATCAATTGATGTTTTTACCACATTTTGGCCCCCATCAATAACTGAAATTGTATTATTAATCTGATTAGTTACATATACCATATTTGTTTCGGGATTTACTGTTACTCCTCTAGGACTTTCTCCAACGTTGATTGTAGTTACTTGTTGATTGGAATTTCTGTCCCAAACATGAACCAAGTTTTCGGATTCACTTGTTACATAAACAAAACCTGTTTCGGGATTTACTGCAATTCCGCATGGAACCAATACTTCAAAAGAGGTTTCAACTTCATTTGTAAAACCATTAATGACATATACCATATTTGATCTGTCACTAGTCACATAGATGGTGTTAGATTTTTGATCAACTGCAATATCGTAGGGATCCGTCAAGGAAATTTCTTTAATTACCTCTTTTTTGACAGAATCTAAAATTGAAAGAGTATTTGAAAATTCTCCTCCAACATATACCATATTGGTTTCTGAATTAACGCCAACTCCAAATGGCGTTTTAACTACCTCAATTGAATCTAAAACTTGATTGGTTTCGCCATCAAGTACGAAGAGTTTACCTGCAAAAAAATCAGTGATGTAAATTTTATTTGTCTTCTCATCTATTGATGCTGAGGTTGCTTTACCGGGAAATTCCGGATTAGTTACCACATGAAAAGAATTATCTGCATATACATTTTCAAATAAAATTAAATTTGTTCCCCCAATTAGAAATAGACCAAAAAGAACGAAAAGAACTATTTTAGACAAATTTACTTTCATTTTTTGTTATACCATATATTTCATAATTAATTGCTAAAATAACTAACATCAACATCAAAAATTTAAACCTCGAAAAACTGTAGACCCATTTAGTTTTTTTACCTTAAAAAATTCTGCAATTTTCAGGAAGAAAATTTGAAAAAGTTTGAAAAATTGTTCAAAATTTTTCAATTTATCGTTTTGACTTATAACTTATAACTTCTGCAACAGGCTTTTTAATCATAAATTTTTACCAGTCCTGTGGTAAAATCAAGAACTATAGTCATGTCAGTTAATCGAAACACGGGAGATGTTTTTGACGCAATCCTAAACGCGCCTCCAAAAATGATGCCTGATGCTGTTCAAAATAATGATGGGTCTTGGTCGTTTTCGACTCCAAGAGGAATTGCTAGCCTTAAATTTATGGAAAATAAGGATCGTGGAATTTTAGACCATCAATATTCTGATGATCAAGCCACGTTTAATGTCCCAATGAAAGTAGTTCAGAGTGGAGATGAATCCGAGGTAATCATTACTGTGGAAAAACCTGAGGTCTTAACTGATGAACAATTTGACGAAAGAATGGTAGAGATTGGCTCAGTTTTTGCAAATTTAAAAACTCTGATAGAAAAGCCCTAATCTCTTTTAGGCTATCTTTTAGGCTCGAAAAAGGGTGTGTATGTATAATTTCATCCTTAAGGTTAAATGCAAATTTTTAAAGTAATTCTTAGAAATGCCATACGAAGAAGTATATTTCCAAAGAATGGAAGATGATTTTGACGATAAAAGAAAATCAAAAAATTTTACTAAAAAACCCTAGGAATATTTTTTAATTATTTGTCATCAGAATCATTTTCATCTGAAGGATTGTATCTGCTGGGCCCTACCATGTCCTCAGGCTTGACCTTACTGTCCCAATCTCCTCTTACTCCTTTAATTAGTGAAATTACTCCTGCTATAATCAAACCAATAACTAATGCAAAAAAGACTGTTTGACCAAAAACTTGTTCTGAGCAATCAACTGGAATCGGTTCTAGATTTTCTGAATAATCAAAACAATTACCAAATTCATTTGCCTCAATATTTGATGTTTGATAGTCATCCCCAAAAATTCCCAAAATAATAAACCCAGCAAAAATTAACCCAATTCCTATTATGATGAATCGAATATCACTCATACCTTTTCTTTTTGTTTACTGTATTTACACTTTGATTAAAAACTTTATTTTTCAAGGGAGTTTTTTAGATTCTCCAATGACGTTTCATAAAAAGTTCCCATAAAAACAAGAAATTCTAAAAATTCTTTCTCGGTCATTTTTTGACTATTAAGATAAGATTGCCAAGTTAACATAACAGAATTTTTGGTTTTTGGTTTTATTGAAATTGTAGAGACATATGCTCTTAAGGGTAATCCCTCCGAGCAACATAAGTAAAATACTCTCCTGTTTTCCATGCAACCACGTGCTCTTCAATGGCATTTCCATCATTGAGAGTAATCTTTCTTATTGCACCTACTCCTCTTTTTTTCTTTGAGAGATATTCTGTTTTTTTAACGTCGATTAACCATGAAGATAACTCTACAATATTACTTATTTTCCTCCAAACTTTTTGTTTGGATGCTTTGATTGTTACTGATTTTTTAACCGAACCTGTATGAAAAGATTTTATGTTTTTCTTCATGTAATCTGATTTTATGATCTTTATTTTAAATTTCTTGATTCATTTTGTTTTAATTTTTTTAATTATTACTGATTCTTATCAAAGCTAATTCCAATTTGTTTATGTAAGAAAATTTCCTAAAATTTCACTGAACTGCTCGGGTTTTTCTGCAAATGGGGCATGACCTGCATCATTAATAATCTCAAGTCTTGAATTTGCTATACCGTCTAAGAAAAATCGAGAATGTTCAATCGGAATTACCTTATCTTGAGATCCCCAAATAATTAGGGTTGGAGTACTTTTTATCATTCTCAAACGGTCTATTCCTATCTGCGTTCTTGCACTATTATCAAGGGTGGATTGAAAGGCATGTTTTGCATTGGGCATATTTATTCTTCGGATAAACCCATCAACTAACTGAGAAGGAATTCTTGAAGGGTCTGCTACCATTTTTTCAAAAGCCTTTCTGACATTATTTTCCGATGGATTCTTTGAGGCCTGAAGATATTCCTCAAGTATTGGAGTTGGTCGATTCAACATTCCCGATGAATCCACTAATACAAGCTGTTTAACTTGATTTTGATTTTGAATTGCAATTTCTGATGCAATATATCCTCCCAAGGAGTGGCCTATCAAACTTGTTTTTCCACCAAAAATAGAAATCTCTTTTTGGAAAGATATTACAAATTGAGTAAATCGGTTTATCGTGTATTCAATTTTTTCAGGTTTGTCACTTTCTCCAAATCCAGGCAGGTCAATTGCAACGCAATGAAAGTCAGAAGATAACCTTTCAGGTATCTTCATCCAACGGTCTGCAGCAGAACCCAATCCATGAATAAAAACAATATGCCTATTTTTCCCCTTTCCAGATTCAAGATATCTTATCTTTAATCCCTCTAGGTTTATCCAACATTCGTCCAACTTTATTGTAAACCCATTTTCTTGTTATTATTTTTAAAAATTTTTATCTGTCTAAACAAATTTTTTCAGATTTTTAAAAAATTTTAATTTCTAAAATAACAGATTATTTTGTACTAAAAAAAATGTTACAAAATAACCATAAAAAATATTTTTTGTAACAAAAAAAATGTTACAATATTATTATGATATAGTAATACTTGATCCAAAAATAAAAAAAATTACAACACTCAATTTAATTGAATTTGCGATCTCAAATCTCCAATGATTCGATCAAAATACGAAAAACGACTTCTCTTGACTGCAACAATCACAGTTTTTGTTACTGGATTAATTCTAGCATCAACTCTGAATAATGTAGAGGCAAACCAACAAAAACACAACAGTTCAACTGTAAAACTCAAATGCACTTTGTTTGGTTCTTTTCTTAATTCAGAAAACGATAACACTATAGCCTCAGCAGGAGTTTCTGCTGGAACTGGAAGTTGCAACAAAATGAAAAATGTAGGAAGCCTAGGATCACTTATCCCAGTAGGAGAACCAATGGATCCTGATGGGGCAGGAGTGGATTATTGCCTTCCAATTGCAAGTCCTCCCGGTGGGTCAGAAGATCTTAAAGCACCTTCAATGATTTTCGACAAAAAAGGCAAATCGGTTCTATTTCACCTGTATGGATACCAATGCTTCTTTGATGACAACCATAACCCTGTGGATGTTTTAACACCATTTTGTGGAGATGAAACCAATATTCACTTCTCAGAAAGTGAATTGGCCTTAGAGGTGATTAGTGACCCAAGCCCTAGTCAGTACCAAAGCACCCAAAAATTTGATGATGCTACAGGGTCTGGCGAAGTAAAATCCTGGATAAAGCACTGTGATACAAAAAAACCACTAGCAAATTGGTTTAAAACCAAAGTCAAAATTTATCTAGAAATACCCTAAAGAGTTCACCTCTTCTTTTCTTTTTTTATAATTGGTTTTTTTAAAATTTAAGCTAGATTTTCTACCTTCTAACTGTACATTGATTTCCAGCAGAATGATGAATTCCAATTACCTCTCCAGGCCTTGAGGTAATAATCATAAGAGTTTCACAAGAAAGACACAAAATTGAAGGAACATAATCTGCATTTTTTTCTGACGGTCCAGTTGTTGCTAAAACTGCGTCATCTTTGAGTTCAGCTTTACCACATTTTACACATGAAGATGGCCTAGATATTACATGCTTTATTTGACCAACGTAATAATGAACCAAGACAGAATCTCTATTTCTTAATTGGTTCTTAAATTATCTGGTTTTCTAATTAACACATTTAATCCCCAAAATCTAATAGAAAAAAATGGTATTTGGTTGGGGTAAAAAAAAGACAGAGCCTATTCCTGAGCCTGTCCCACAAAATAAGGAGATTTCATTATCTGAAGTCCAAAAAATAATCCAAGATTTACTAGAATTAAGAAAAACCCAAACGATTGCAGAAATTAGGTCTTTAAGAAACCAAACCTCTCCACTAATCCTTGAACTAGCAAAGATCATAAGAACTCTTGAGCAAGATACCCTCAAAGTAGAAGATATTGATAAACATCTTAGGGTTATTGTCGTTAGAGGGAAAAAGCAAGTAATAGACGTGATAAAAAGGGATGCGACGGATATACCAGAAATATCCAATTTTGATGATGTCTTGAATTTGAGCAATGATTTGAATCAAAAATTAAAAAAAATTGGTGACGTTTTGGGAAGACAAACACGAGTAATTCATATTTTTGCAAAAAAATACGCGCAAAAAATGAAGGATATTTTAGAACAAATGAATTCTAACAATAACGAAATTAAAAAACTTGTAAACAACTTTCAAAATACCTCTTCTGCCTCAGATGAAATAACAGAAATCCAAGGAAAAATAAAAAATCTAGAAAACAATTCTATGTTAAAAAATAAAAAAATTTTAGAAATAAAAAATGAACAAAATACACTTAAAGAAAAAATAAAAAATCTAGAGGAACAAATTACAAAAATAAAACAGAGTGAAAATTTTTCTGAATTTTTAAAATTAAATCAAGAGATGAATTCCCTAAACAACACAAAAAATCAAATAAAAAATGAAATTGATACTCAATTTACAAAAATCTCTCGTGCTTTGGGAAGATATGAGTATATTGCATCTTTAGATAAAGAACAAAAATCCCTTTTAACTCAATTAATCAATAATCCCATTGACGCAATAAATTTGAAAAACAAAGATTCTATAGTGTTAATTTTTGAAAATGTAAAAAAGGGTATTAATTCAGGTTCTATTTCTGTAAAGGATACAGAAAAATCTCTATCATTTATTAAAGAAACTGAAAATTCACTTGAAGGATTTATTAAAAAAATTGAAAACTTTAACCTACAAAAAAATGAAATTCAAAAACAATTAACTGCCTTTGATAAAACCGAATTGAATTTTTTAGAAAAGGATTTAGAAAAAACTCAATCCAATGTTAAGGATTATGAGCAAAAAATTTCTACCTTTAAAATAGAAATTGAAGAAAATAAAACCAATATTCCTGAACTAATTTTTAAAATAGAAAAAAAACTCAAAGAATTTTCAAAAACCGATTACCATATTCAACAAAATCAAAATTAAATACTATTAATCAAAATTATTTTTGTGTTCTTTAAAAAGAAAAAAATTGAAAGAATGGTTTCTTTAAAAACAGATGTTGTAGACAGTATAACCTCTTATTGTAAAATTAAGCATCCAAATGAGAGTATCTTGATACTTAAAGGAAAATCAAAATCTGGCACTATTTTGATAGAAGGATTGGTAATACCACCCTTTAGCCATACTGGCCCTACTTTTGCAGGTTTTCCGCATTCGTTTTTACCATTTGATATGAGCTATGTTGGAATTGTTCACTCTCATCCAAGTGGTTCTGCAGAACCATCCTTAGAGGATCTTCATAATTTTTTTGGATTGGTTTCTATAATTGTCAAATTTCCCTATGAAAAAAAGGATTTTTTTGCATGGGATGGTAAAGGCAATTCAATAAAGCTTGAAATTGTTTAGACTTGGCAAGCTTGGAGGAGTTGAGCATTAACTTTATAAGGATTTTAAAGGTATTTTTAGTGAAATGTTTAGTTTTAAGATTTATCTAATCTTTTTGTTTGCATCATTAGCAATTAGTATAGGCCTTCAAATGATTTTACCCTTTCCATATGGCCTAGCAGCTGCTCTTGGTATTTTCATTGTCTTTCCTTTGTTGTTAAGACGTAGGGCAATGAGTAGAATGGGCAGCTACGGAGAATCCGGTCGGGGTGGTGGAGGCTTCTTTGGAACAAACTCAGGAACCTCAAAAGTTCGATATGTCTGCTTGGTTTGTAATAATAAACACAAAGGTGGTTCTTGCCCCCGCTGTGGTTCTAAAATGCAACGTGCTGATTTTTAAACCTCTATTATGGCCTTAGATGAGTTAAGAAAAAAGGTAATTTATCAAAACACCATTGATGTTTGGATTGGAGTATGCAAAGAAAAAAATTTGAAGTGGGATGAACCTGAAAGTTACAAAAAATTTGTAGATTATTTATTAAATCAAAATCTCCAAATGAAAAAATTTCCCCTATGTATTAGTGATGCTGAATCCGCACTTGAAATTTCTCAAAAAAAGGCAAAGTTTGCTGAATTATTATCCGAAGAAAATGACCCCAAAAGTTCCACTTATACTGTTAGACTAAATGATTTGACTATGGAATTAATCCGTAATTTTTCACTAAACTAATTATCTTTTTAATTTTGGATTGACAATTACATCCAAAGCATTTCCAATAAAAACAAAGGCTAGACCTGTAATTGCTATCATGACTCCGGGAGGCATTATCCACCACCATAAACCTCTAGAGGCTGCTCCAAAAACATTTGCATCATGTAGGATTTGCCCCCAAGTTGGAAATGAGGGATCTCCTAAACCAAGAAAACTTAGCCCAGCTTCTGTGGTTATGGCTGCAGGAACTGAAATGGCAATACTTGCAAATGCATATGGAAGCAATTGAGGGACAATATGTCTTAAAATTATTTTGGATTTTTTTTGTCCCATCATTTCAGCAGCATCAATGTAACCACGTGTTTTTATTTGTAGGGCCATGCTTCTTGAAACCTTTGCAACACCCACCCATCCAAAAATTGTTAGAAAACCAATCATCACAAAAATACTATTGCTAATTGTCACTGACAAAATAATTAGAAAGGGCAAAGCTGGAAGGGCATAAATTACATCATTAAACCTCATCATTACTTCATCTGTTTTTTTTCCTTTGTATCCCGCATATACTCCATAAAGCAATCCCATTGCTACTGAGGCTATGGCAACTACAATTCCAATGAATAATGCCAACGGTGTACCCCAAAGAAGTCCAATTGCCAAGTCTCGCCTTAATTCATCTGTCCCCATAATCCCAAAGGCTTTTCCTCCAACAATTAATTTAGATTCAGAAATTTTATTTTGAGTGTCTATTCCATACAAATTTATCAAATAAACATAATTTCCTTTTAGGGGGTGATGTGTTTTGGTATTAGAAAACACAATATCTTCTGCCGATAAATTTTCTAGGGAAAATTCAAACTTTTCAAATTGCAAACTCAAGTTTTTCCTTATTGAATCATCAGTAGAAAAAATTCGCTCTTTATGTACTGTTAATGAATCTGATTTAGGTAATGATGTTGAAAGTAATTCTAGCTTTAATCCATCTGGTCTTACTACAATAATTTCTAGTAGTGGAGTTCCAGTGTACTGTGCAGAGAATTCATAAATAAAATCATTGGGAAAAAAATCATAATTAAAATTAAATGCAAATTGATGTGAAATTACAGAAATATCTCCTAAAGTTTCCGTTGTTTCAAATGGATTTTCTATAATTTTATGCTCGGGAATTTTTTCGGACATAAATAAATTCACCCAACCGGGGATTGCAATTTTAGGATAAGAAATCCAATTTGTTGGATTATTCCACTCGCTAAATGTTTCACTGGGGATTGCAATAATTGCAGTAAAAGAAATTATTACTAAAATTGCTAAAATAGAAATTCCAGTAATTCCCATTTTACTTTTTAAAAATTCACCTTTGATTTCTTGGGGAGATATGCTCATTGACCTGTTCTTATCCTGGGATCAAAATACCCATAAAGTAAATCTGCAATAAAAATACTAATCAAGAAAAATACTGTCAAAATATAAGTCGCACCTATTATTATCGGTAAATCCATTACAGTAATTGCTTCAAAATATAATCTCCCCATTCCAGGCCAATCAAAAACAGCTTCTGTTATTATCGCCCCACCTAAGGAGCCTGAAAGGCTCAAAGCCAGTATTGTAACAATTGGAGGTGCAGCATTCTTTAGTGCATGTTTATAGATTATTTTCTTTCGACTAATTCCCATTACTCTTTTGGAAGTAATAAAGTCCTCTTGCATTATTCCTACCATAAAATTTCTTACAAGATAGGCCCATGCTCCAAATCCAATTAAAACAATTGTAATTACCGGAAGCGCCATATGGTAAAGTAAAGAAAAAACATAATCCGGATCCGAAGGTGGAATGGCCGGAGTTGCCCTAGCGGGAAAAATTTGGTATACAAAGGCAAATAAGAAAATCATCAACATTCCAATCCACCATACAGGAAAACTAGAACTAATAATTGCAAAACTAGACGTTATTCTATCTAAAACAGATCCCACTTTACTTCCTGATAATGTGCCAAGGAAAATTCCAATGATTGAAATAATTATTGTTGCAGTCGTAAACAACAAAATAGTTCTAGGAAGTTTTTCTAGAATTATTTCTTTTACATCTGTTGATCCCGCATCACTAGTAAGAAAAGTAGCATTACCAAAATCCAGAATTAATATTTTGTACATGGTCAAACCTATTCTTTGCGGAGAATACCACGGCTCGTCTAATCCAAGGGTTTCTATTCTTTGATCAATTTGACTCTGAATAAATTCTTCAAATTCTTCTGTAGAAGAAAAACTATTTGCTATTGAGGGATCAGCTGTTATTTCTCCTCTTACTTGAAAAACAACTCCTTGTTTTAGAATTGTATCCATGTTTGATCCAACTAGAGAAACTGTAAGAAATAGTGTAATCATTAAAACACCAAACATAGTGACAAGTCTAGTCGCAACATATTTTTTTAAAGCCACTAGTTTCCAGTAATAAAAAATAGTTTATAACAATTCAATTTTTAACAGATCTAATTTTACAATTTAATTTATTAGCTATTGATCGATTTTTTCAGGACCCTTTCTGATAATTTTGAAAAGTCTAATGTAGTATGAATCCCTTGAAATGTTTGTGAAAAAAACAAAATTTGAACCTGATAAATTAGCATTAACAAAAAAGGAAATTCTAGATTTTTGTGACAGGGTTATTGAAAAATGGAGCAATAATCCAGAGAAGAATACAAATAATATTTTAGCAATGAATGCAGTAAAAACGAGCGTAATTTGGACTGATGAGGAGTCTTTGAAGGCTATTTGGGGTGAAATTTTTTCCTGGACCTTTGATTTACTATATGAAAATGCACTTGCTCAAGGAAAGGGGGAAGAAAATTGGTCAGAGGTATTAAAAAAAATAAAGAATAAAAAATAGAAAAGAAGAAAAATTATTTATGAGTGCCAGTACGATTCGAAAAGCCAAAAAAATTGTTGATGACGGAAATGTTGAAAAAATTGATGAAGACCTTTTTCAAATAAAATCTTCCTCTGATCCAAACAAATCCTATTTTGTCACATCTGATTCTTGTGAATGTCTAGGTTTCAAAAATTTTTACAAATTTCATCATGGAAAAGGATTGAAAGCCAATTGTTCTCATCTTGAGGCTTTGAGAATATTTCAAGCAAAAAACAAATCACTTTAAAATCTTAGGATTTATTTTTCCAACAAACACAATATCTTTTTTTATTATAATTGGGCGTTTAATCAGTCCTGGGTTTTTTACCATCAACGAAATAATTTCACGGTCGGTATGTTTAGAATCTTCAAGCTTTAATTCTTTATACTTTTTATCCCGTTTTCTTAAAAATTCGCGGGTCTTCATCCCTGATAATTTAATAATTTTTTTTAATTCTGATTCTGAAAATGGTTCTTTAAAAAAATCTCTTTTTTCAATATCTTCTTTCATGCGGTCAATTTCAGAAATTGTTTTTTTGCAGGTAATACAAGAAGGTTTATGATAAATTATTGAATCAAATTTATTTTTCATTACTTTTTACGTTTACGGGCTATTAAATAAAACCCTTTCAATTATTTTTTTAAAATCTTTTTATTAACTCCATAAAACTTGATTTAGCTTTAATTTCTAATTTCTTTATGTCAATTGCAATAAGAACCGCCAAAAAGAATGATATTCCTTTGGTTTTAGATTTGTTATATGAACTAGGGCGGCCTAAACCAAAAAAGGATTCTGATTTAGATTTGTTCCGTAATCTTGTAAAGAAACAAATCTCGGATTCTGATAAAACCATTCTAGTAGCTGAAGCAGACGATGTTAATATTGTTGGAATGATAAGTATGATTGTTCTTCCAAGACTAAACAAAAGAGGTCCAGAGATTTATGTGCCTGAACTTGTTGTGACAAAAAAATATCAAAATCAAGGAATTGGCACTCTTTTAATGAAAGCCTGTATTTCTTTTGGTAAAAAAAGAAATTGTCACAACATAAGGTTGGAATCTGGGCTATTTCGAGAAGAGGCACATAAATTCTATAAAAAATTAGGGTTTGAGTCTACTTCTTACTCGTTTTCAAAAAATTTTGAAAATTAAAAAAAAATGGGAATTAAACACAACAAATCTCTTTTTTGAAATCTTCTGTGTTTCGTTCAAAATTACATTCTTTGCAAACTTGCCAACTTCGTTTTTTTAGGATTGAAAATGCTGATTCATAATTTACAGAATACATTTTCCCCTCACAAGATGGGCAAGACAATGGAATATCTATTTTCATACATGACTATATTCAAAATTTGGTTATAAGGTCCACGTAGAATTGATAAATCATTCATTTAATTATTGGTCGGTGTTTACTTGGGTAATCTCGATTCCATTAACCAAAAATTCCAATATAGTTCCATTCACAATTACTGAAAAAATTGATTCACTATAAGATACTTCTACATTTACCCCATCGACATCTACTTGAATGGGAGAGTTCTGACTTGATTCCTCACTGTTTTCAGATAGCCAAATAGGATCTTGTAAAAGTGTTGGGAATTGTTCTTGGTTTAACTGACTGTTACTTTCAGATAGCCAAATAGGGTCTTGTGAAAGTGTGGGGAATTGGTCTTGATTTAACTTGTCATCACTTGATTCCCATACTGAGGGTTGAAGTCGAGTTTCATTCGCAATTCTATTGTCTGACCTTTTATTCATATTGTCTATAGTTTCTTCCTCCGAAAAAGAAGCATCTAACTCAAAGTTTTCTATGGTATCTCTGGTTACAGTTAATTTTTCCAAATATGCTTTTTGTGCTTCCTCAGCTGTTCCACCATTTTCTAGGATTGTGTTTCTTAAAATTTGTGCTTCAATGAACAGGGTTTTGGTAAAGCTAAGATGTTGAATTACAGTATCTCTTACTTCATCATCTAAGCTGTTTACATAATTTTCATATTCAGGACCTGAAAAAATACCATAACTTGGATTAAATTCTTCAATTGCATCTAATCTATTTTTATCTGCTATTGCCTTTTGTTGTTCTTTGAGAATTTTTTCTTCTTCTATTATTTTTACAGCCTCTTCATTTTTCAAGTAATCTTGGTAGATTTTTTGGTAATAATTAAACAACATAAAACCTATTGGGTCATTCTCAAAATCTTCTGAACTAGCATTTAGATATTTTTTAGCTTCTGGACTGGATAACTTTGCTTGGTTTAAGTCAGTAGGTAAAATCTCCCCTCTAATTTGAAATTGGATGCTGGAGTACCCTGTATTTCCATCCAAGTCAGTAGCAGAAATGTTAACTAAATAACTTCCAGGTATTCTTTCGTGCTTACCTAATTCTGCTTGAAATTCCCCTGATTGGCTTGTTGTAGTAAATATAGACATAGTTTCAGATCTTATATTTACTGAAGCTTTTTGAACTGGCTTAGATGCCTGGTCAAGAACCACGCCTGTAACAATTGGTCTGTCTCCTGAGTACATGGGTGAGTTCTCTACATTTGCAAGAATTTGCAAGTCCCATTCCATGGCTTCTGAATTTGAGGCTAACGGAATAAGAAGTAACATTGGGAAAAATAACAAAAACAACTTATTTTTGTACATGAAAAATGATTTTGATTTTGATTGTTAAGCCCAGGTATGAAAAAAAACTAATTTCCCTTAAATTATTTTTGAGTAATTTGGCCATTTAGTTCTTAAATTAGCAATTTTATCTTAAATTATCAGATGGATTTAGAAAAATTTCAAAATGATGTTTATGAGGTTATTGATAGGTTATCACGAACAATTGAAGAGGATGATTTGCCAAAGCTAAATCGGGTTGGTGAGCATTTAATTGAAATGTATAAAAAAAACCTTGTAAAGATAAATCATTCTGTATTGGAACTAATTTGTTCTGCCAATTTGATTGCCAATGGTTATGATGTTGAAGTTGAAAAACAAATATCTGATATCCTTGTATGTGATCTTTTTGCTAAAAAAGGTGGCGGAGATACTATAGTTGAAATTGAAACCGGTTTTACTCCACCTGACCATGCCATTGATACTTTAGATTATTTAGGTGCCAGAATTATGAGTAAAATTGCTAGATACAGTAAATACTGTTCAAAATTTTCATTGGCTACCCCTGTCTTAGGATTAATTCCAATCCCTAAAATTTTTCTTATTCCTCCTAATGCCAGAAAGACTGAAGAAGTGAAAAAAGTCCAAATTCTATGTGACCGCTATTACAAAAATCCTCCAGTGACTTTTGATGATATTTTAAATGCACGGATTCATTCCATATTTTTGATAAATATTGACAAAAATTTTGCAAAGGCCATGGACCCACAAGGTTATGTGGATTTAACTGAAAATTTACTCCAGAAAAGCGAAGTAAATTACTAATTTTCCAAGCAATTTAAATCTAAGAATTCTTTATTATAAAATATGATTTGTGGATCTTGTGAAACCCGAAAACACTTTGAATGTATTGATTGTTTGAATAATCACGAGAGTCACCTATGTAGTTGTGATTGTCATGATGAAAATACTCCGCCACATCCAATAAACAAGCCTCATTGATTTTTGAAAACAAAGAAATACAGAGCACGCCATAAATGATGGTATGGTATTTCCTGTGATAATTCCCATTGCTGTGGTTACTTTTTTAGGGATTGCTGGCTATCTGGTTTACCGCTTCATCATATTTGATTACTTGACAAGTAAATCGGTCAATGAAACCTTAAGGAGATACCAAATTAAAAAAACTCCTTTTGAAATTATCAAGGAATATTATCAGAGCAAAGGCAAAACTCTATCAGACCAAGAAATTTCTCAACTTGAAAAACAATACAAAAGAAAAGAACCAGAACAATTTCTGGCAATGTATGATGCAATTAGAGAGAATTCAAAATAAAATATAATTAAAAAATTTTTAGGGTTCAGTTGGAATCTGAATGAATGGTGTTCCACCTTCTCCTACAACTAATGGTAATTGACCATCCCAAGCTTGAGTTTTAAGCCATTCTAGATAAAATGGATTTTGTGCTAATGCTTGGTTGATTATTTTTATTGCTTCTGCTTCACCTGTTGCTTCGGCAATGTTTGCTGCCGCTTTACCTTCGGCTTGTGCCTCCAACTGCCTTGCTTCTACTTCTATTCGTATTAGATCGTTTTCAGCTTTTTGTGCCTTTTGCTCAGCTTCTACTTTTGCTTCAATTGCTTGAGCAAATAGAGGAGAGAATTGGAAATCAGTAATTGAAATAACATCTGTTATAATGTTATACACATTAAGACGTTTTGTTATTTCTAGTTCAATATCAGATTTGACTTGGGGTCTTTTTGTAATTAATTCTTCTGCATTATATAGTGCTGTAACTTGTTTTACTACTTCTTCAACTGCAGGTTGAATAACTCTATTCTCGTATTCTAGACCGACTTCTTTGTATAATGTGTTAACTGAATTTGGTGAAGGTCGATAGTTTACCGTTACTTCTGTTGAAACAGTTTGAAGATCTTTGGATGCAGAAGAAGTTGATTTGACAAATTTCAAAGTCCTAACTTCCATATTTACTACAGAATCTTGGAAAGGAACCACAAAATGAAGGCCCTCTTCTAAGGGTGGAATACTTGTATCTACAGCGTTCCAATGTAATAATACCCCCCTATTACCAGAATCTACAATCTGGGCAGAAGCTGCTACTACAACTCCAATTACAATAAGTGCAATGATGCCTATTACTACTCCTTTTGCTTTTCCAAAGTTTACATCCATTTGGGGTTGCTGATACTTTGACAATACCAATTATGGCATAATGCCTTAATTATACTGTGCCTTCTAGGAATAAAATTTCTTAAATCCTTTATCTGTAATAATTAATTCTACCTTTGTTCCAAATATGCCTTGTTTGTTTTGAACTCTCATTAATCCTTGATTTTCTAAGCTCTCCAAAATTTTTTCTAATGTGGAGCTATCCATTCCCAGATTTTTTTGAATCGAATTGAAATTTTTTGTTCCTCGGTTTAATTCTCCTAGAACTAGCATATCTTGAGTTTTTGGATTCATCTCTTTTGGAATCTCAGCTTGGAATGATTTTCTAGGTGGATCTGAAAAGGTATCATTTGTTGATTGATATGTTCTTTGAGTATATTGATCTGGAGATTCTTGATTTTTATTTTTCATTTTTTGGATTAGACGTGGAATTACCCTTGATAAAGGAATAATTAAGAAAAACAACAAATAGATCCAAGCAAAGCCTTCATCTGCCATGCAAATAATTTCATTTCTTCCTATTTCATTATTGTCTTTTTTTTAGTTTTTTTTGTGCCTAAAAAATTTAAAAGTATTTGATTGGGTTTATGATAATTTTCCCCTTAAGATAAAAACACTTCATATTTTAACTATTTGAAAATTTCCTGGATCTATAATAAGATCGAATCAAATATGAAGATTCATAAAGCAAAAAAACATTCAATCGACAAATTATGGCGACATCAATGGAAAACTTTGGAACTTTGGAATATGTTCTTGATAAATACTCAAAAACTTGGACATGGAAACTAACAGGACAGCGCGCTGTCAATATGATTTCTAAACTTGTACCTGAGGCTTGGTATGGAGAAAATGTCAATGAAGTTATAATACCTGATAGCACAGAGAGCGTTAAACAACTAAAAGCAATGATGGATAGATACCCTTTAGAAATTTTATCAAAAACTGCTTGGCAAAGAAAGGTTGTTAAAACTTATGCTCCAAAACCTGTTTTGCCACCTATTAAACATAAACTAAATCGTGCAAAAACTGGTGAACAATTTAAAGGAAAATTACTAAACTTTCAAAAAGAGGGGCTTGATTTTTTACTAAAATCCTCCGGAAATGCGTTACTTGCAGATGAGATGGGTCTTGGAAAAACTGTCCAAACTTTATCTTATGTAGCTACGGAAAAACAAACTTTTCCAGTTTTAGTGGTAGCTCCGCTGGTCACCCTAAATAATTGGGAAAGAGAAATTTCAAAATTTGTAAAAAAGAAGAGTCGAAACGGAAGAATAATTGAAAATGAGTCTCCTACATCTACAATTATTCGAACTGGAAAATTACAGGAACTTCCCAAAACTGATTTTTACATTATTAATTATGAGTTACTTTACAAACGCCTACCTGATTTATCTAAATTAAACATAAAAACAATTGTTTGTGATGAAGTCCATAACCTTCG
The DNA here is from genome assembly GCA_028279545.1 of Nitrosopumilaceae archaeon. Classification (GTDB taxonomy): domain Archaea; phylum Thermoproteota; class Nitrososphaeria; order Nitrososphaerales; family Nitrosopumilaceae; genus Nitrosomaritimum. Next base: position 78,407 of record JANQNN010000017.1, on the reverse strand, counting down.
GTCCAAAACAACTCAAAAATATAAAGCAGTAAAAAAACTAGCCGCCCTGAAAAGCATATCTTATAGAATAGGATTATCTGGTACTCCTATTTACAATCGGGGTTCAGAAATTTGGCCTATAGTTGATATTTTAAAACCTGGATTGCTTGGAAGCTTTAAAGAATTTTGCGAATATTTTTGCTATGTAAATGATAAAGGAAAAGCCATTGTACTTGAAAACAAAAGAGCCTCACTTAGAAATGAATTACAAAAACATGTTATGCTTAGAAGAAAGAAATCTGATGTTTTAAAAGAACTCAAGGATAAAGTGCGGTATAAGGAAGTAATTGATGCAGATACTGATTATTACCTTGAGGAATTGGATAAGATTTGGGCAAAATTAGAAGATGAACAAAAGGATGCTGAATCTGCATTTAAAATATCTGCATCCTATCAAAGAGCAATTCAAAGTGAACGACAAGTGGCTGGAATTGCTAAGGTTTCTCACGTTGTAAATTTTGTAAAAAATATTATGGAAATTGAAGAAAGCGTAGTGGTATTTTGTCACCATAAAGTTATCCATAAATTACTTCACGAACAGCTTGCAGAATTCTCCCCTGTTACAATTATTGGAGGTCAAAATGATACAGAACGTCAAGATCAAATTGACAAATTCCAAAGAGGAGAATCAAAACTCATGATTGCTGGTATAAGAGCAGGAAATGTCGGCATTAATTTAACCCGGGCAAAATATGTTATTTTTGCAGAATTAGATTGGAGCCCTGCAATACATAGACAAGCTGAAGACAGGTTGCACAGAATAGGTCAACAAAATACTGTTTTTGCATATTACCTAATTGGAAATGGAACCCTAGATGATCATGTTGCAAATGTTTTGGTAGACAAAAGTTACGAAATTGACTCAATCATGGATGAAAAAATTGAATCCTTTGAAAACAAGGATAAAGCAAAATTAATTCTAGCACAGATTCATGATAAAATAAAATCCAAAAGTAATTAGATTTCAAGTTTTTCTTTAATCTGGGAGATTTTTGAAATTAATTTTTCCTTTTTTTCTTTTGGGAGTTCATTATCTTTAATATCGCTTATTACTTCATCGATAAGGGATAAAATTTCTAGTTGGGATTTTACAAAATTTGGTTTGTCTGTATTCAGGTTATTTTGAGATTTTTTAATCTGTTCGATTCCCTCTGGAAGAATTTCATACATTTTTAGGATTCCCATCTCAATTCTCAAAGGTGACATTAACACCAATTGTCTTTTTCGTAAATCTTCAATTTCTGGTTCTATCTTTTCTGGTGGCAGTAATAGGAACGCTGATATCTTTCCTAAATCTTGAGATTTTATTTCCAAAATTCTCAAAATTTTAATCCATAAAGGTATACTGGTATCCCACAAAATGTGTTTTGCACTTTCAGTGATTGAAAAAGATCCATCATTATTCATGATTACCAAATTTCTTTCTTTTAGAGAAGCTAAATGATCTAAAATCTTTCCCACTCCAAGCTTTTTTAAATCCGAATTTTCTAAATCCCTTTCATTAAAACAACCCTTCCTCTTTATTCCTAAATGCAGAATTTGTAAATCGATAAAGGTAATTCTTACCATAAGATGTTTTTAGATCTAAACGGATATCATCCTTTCCACTCGCAAATTATATGTGGATATTTCTAATTTGTCACATGGTGGAATATCAACTTCCTAGATTGCCATATGAATATGATGATCTTGAACCCTTTATTGATGAACAGACCATGAAAATTCACCATCAAAAACATCATCAATCTTACATTGATGGATTAAATAAAACACTTGAAGAAATTTCGGGAAATTTTCATCCCAAATACATCACATCAATACTTTCAGATTTAAAATCAATTCCAGAAGCATCAAGAAATAAAATCAATTTTTTTGGTGGTGGTTTTGAAAATCATAGATTGTTCTGGGAAACTATTATTCCAAATGGAGGAGGATTACCCAAGGGAAAATTAGCGGATTCAATTGATGTGTATTTTGAAAATTTCGAGAAATTTCAGAAAATTTTCTCTGACGTTTCTATTTCAATTGAAGGAAGTGGGTGGTGTTGGTTGGTTTTTAACCCAACATTTAACAAAATCGAAATAATTTCAACAAAAAATCAAGATAGTCCTTGGACCTTAAAGAAGATCCCATTGTTGGGTTTGGACCTGTGGGAACATGCGTATTATCTAAAATATCAAAATCGACGTGGAGATTATATTTCCTCTTGGTGGAATGTGGTTAATTGGGAATATGTGGAAAACCGATTTTCTGAAATTTCGGGATAAGTTAATCGGTAAAACAAAACCATTTTCTTTTTGATTTTTTTAAAATTACCCTCATTTGATTAAATTAACTTTCAATCATGTTGGTTTTATTACTTTAGATTAACGAATGTTTAATTTTTTACGTGGAATAAAACAAATGTTAATAATTTTTGCCAATTATTTTATGTGCTGGTATGAGAATAATATAACATGAGTTCCATGTTTGTGATTAGAAAAGAAGGATATGATGAAGAAAAAACTAAGCAAGCGCTAGACATGCTTCTGATAGACAGGAAAAATGAATTCAGAGAATTATCATCCATGATAATTCCAAAAACATCAGTTGAGCCTATCAAAAATTGGGAGCAATTTGTTTTGAATTTCTGCCTTGATGTAAATGAAGCCTTCAAGACTTGGTCTGGAAGTATGGACCTAAATCCAAATTCACCTCAAAAAGCACTCACAATTCTAAGACAGCTATCAAGAGGAAAGACAAGTATGATTCAACTCTCACACCTACTAAACATCTCTTATAACGTTGCTGAAGATTTCAAAGCCATCTACAGAAGAATTTAGCGCTTAGGAAAAAATTGCCCCAAAGCTATCGCTATAGAGCATTATTTTAAAAGAAAAGCATGAGCTAGATTTTTTAAAAAAAACTTCTAGCCTCTACCTATTCTAAAAATAGCAGTACTACATGAAGGACAGGTGCCCTTTATTGCAGGTTTGCCATTTTTCATGGTGTATGGACTTGCACCTGTGATCTCTCTTTTATCACGGCACTTTACACAATAACCGATTGTCATGTAATATCTGGGCGTGAAGTTCTATTAGCGAGAACTAGTTAAACTTTTTTTACTATGAGGCAAATTACAAACCTTATTTTTTTGATGAAAATTTGAATTTTTTTGAAAATTTTTTGATTTTTTAATGTATTATGGTTAACTCGTAATTATTTGCACTTTTACACTGTTAGCCAGGGCTTCTTGCCTAACGAGGTTATCCCAGACATAAATCTCAGCATCGTAAATACCTGATTTTTTTGGCGTCCATGATAAGGAGGGACTGAAACTCTGGAATTTGGTCATAGAACCTGAAATCCATCCTAATTTAACAACAAAACCGTTTTCATCCTTAATTTGAACAATAAACACAAAATCCTGGATTTTTTCCTGCGTGTTAGTTATTTTTGCAGTAATCTGGACTTGCTGATTTACAATAATATGTTCCCCTAGAGTTGCTCCGCTTAGGTTTACAAGCCTTTCATCATTGATGACCGCTCGTTCTAAAGGTGAAATTGCAGACGCAGAATTAAAGGTAAACCCTATGGCAAAAAAAACTGCCAAAATCAAAAAAATTTTTTTAATCACGAGTCTGTGATTGGGTTTTTATTAATAAAGGCTTACGGCGGACCTATTCACTTCCCTTTTAGGGTTATTTTTTAAATTTATTTTTTAGTATCAATTATTTTACCAGGATTTAGAATATTTTTTGGATCAAGATATTTTTTAAATTTCTTAAAAACTTGATAATTTTTTTCACCATACTGCTTTTTTACAAAATTTGATCTTGCAATCCCATCCCCATGTTCCCCAGAAATGGTTCCTCCCATCCTAAAAATTTGATTAAAGTACCATTTTGAGATTTTTTCTAGTTGTTTTGATTTTTGTCTACCCGAAACAATTCTCAAATGAATATTTCCATTTCCTGCGTGTCCATACATAACGGTCCTAATTTGAAACTTGTTTCCTAATTTCTCAATAATTGAAAATAATTTTGCAAGTTTTTCTAATGGAACAGTAGCATCCTCAATGAGATGAGGGTTTTGATTTTCTTTTTTTATAGATTTTAAACTATATGACAAAGCTAAATCTCTGTATTTCCACCATTTCTCTATCTCTTTTTGTTTCATTAATTTTTTAACCAATTTTCCTGAAATTAAATTAAAAAATGTTTTTTCATTTTTTTGAATATTAGAGTCATATTCCACAAAAAGTAAACAATTGGTATTTTTTTTAAATTTAAAATCAATATTTTCAAGTGTTGGTTTGTCTACAAATTCTATTGCAGATGGAAAAGTTTTTTTAATTTTTATACAATCAATTGCAGCGCTTTTTGGAGAGGTATATTCTACCACAAAAAGCAATCTCTTTGAAGGAATTTTTTTTAAACAAAGTTTTGCTGATAAAATTATTCCTAAAGTTCCTTCCGAACCAATGAATACCTTATGAGTTTCTTTAATTGAATTTACACAATCGAGTCTATAACCACATGAATTTTTTGATACTTTTGGATAATATTTTTTTTTAATTTTTTTTGCAAACTTGGTAATTTTTTTTCCAATAGCATGGTTTTCTGGAAGGGTTATTTTTCTTCCCCTGCCATCAACAAATGTAATTTCTTGGATGTTATCAATTGTGCTTCCATACTTCAATGTTCTGCTACCACTTGCGTTGTTACCTATCATACCTCCAATTGCACAAAAAGGACCTATGGAAGGATTTGGAGGAAAAAACTTTCCCTTACTTTTTAATTCTCTATCCAAAATTCCTTTTATTACTCCAGTTCCTACATATGCATAATCATTTTTTATTTTTATTTTATTTAGATTTTTTAGGTCCAAAACAATATTTTCAGTTAACGCACCTCCTACCAATCCTGTTCCTGCTCCTCTTACTGTAATTGAAATTTTATTTTTAGTTGCAAACTTTACTGCTAAAATGACATCTTTTTCAGTTTTGGGTACAACTACTATCTTTGGTATGGTTTGGTAAAAACTTGAATCTACAGAATAAAATTTTAAAATTTCTTCATCCCATAAAACATCTCCTAAAATCAAATTTTTTAATGATTTTCGAATTTCTAAAATTTCCATTTGTAAAAATAACTAGAGTTTTACCCTATAGTAATCCCATCTTTCAGGATCAAATAGAGCTACAAATTCTGCCTTTTCTTTCTCCACTCTTGCCCTTATCACATCTCTTAATGCAAAACTTGTCAAATACTTGTATTTTTTAGCGTGTGCTTGCATGATAAACATATGCCGCATTTCACTACCTCCTTGCAAACCCCAATAACCCATTTTTAGCGCCAATGGTTCAAGAAATACTGTATTTTTATAACCATAATTTTCATCTCTAACCTCAGGTCTTAGTTGGTAAGTCTCTAAGAGACCTCCTTTGGCAAAACCAACGATCTCTCCTTTACAATCATTTAGACGCAATGTATTGAGAATTACTTCGGGGTTTTTTACCGATTCTTCAAAGTTTTCTTTTTCAAATTGAAGAGGTGCAGGTAATTCTTCAAAAATTGAATAAAGTGTTTTAATAAATTCAGGATCTTTTCTTGTGTGCATTTGTTCGATGGTAGGAACGAGTTTTAAATTTTCATAAGCATAATTTGCTTGAACCGAAATCTCTTGTTGCCTTAGGTTCATAAAAGCAAGAACCGTATTGAAAAAATTAATTCTCATTTGCTTGGGAAGTGATTTCAATATTATTTTACACATTTCAGTCTCTTTATTTAATAACTCTTCAAAATAAGCAACAGAACTACGAACAATTACAGAAGGTCTCCATGCCAATGCATGTGCATTCATTTTTGCCATCTCCATTGCTTTGGAAAAATTTCCCAAGGTGTATCCACTTACTCTGTCTACAACTGAAAGATACCATCCTAGATACAAAATATGTTCCTGATAAGGTTGATTATTTCTTGTTAAATCAGAATTCTTAAAACATTGGTCAATTTGTTTTTCTGCATTTTCTTTGAATTTTCCCATCCAGGGGTATGTCGTCCTTAAAATTAGAACCTTAATGATTTCAAGGTCTAGTTTTGCAACATCTAGAAGAGACCGAAGTTTTTTATCCATTGAAATAAATTTTAATACGCTTTCTTCATGAGGTTTATCGACACTTTTTTGTGGGTCAAAATCATGAAACAGAGCGGCAGCATAAAGATACTTTACATCTTCATTTGTAAATTTGTGTGAATTTTTGGCTTCATTTGCTGCTAGAAGAGTAACATAGGTTACTTCTAATTCGTGATTAATATTGTGATAACCATAATATTCTGCACCCAATCCTTGAGTTTCAAATAACTCTATTGTATAGTCCAACATTTCAACAAAGCAATCTTGTTCTAACCCACTTTCAACAATTAAACTAAGTATTTCGTTTCTTAGAGATTGTGAAGTAAGAACTTCTTGCATTAAATTTGGATCAATATTGTTATTTTTAAAGATGTTTAGTTTTTTTTGGTTGAATTTCTTGATTTTTTTTCAATTTTTGAAAATTTTTATTCTAAAGAACCATTTTAGCATGTCTTTTGGAAATTAATTTTGATTTAAAAAAATCAGTTTATTGGAGGCTGGTTTTAAATTATGAAGTTCATAGATAATATTTTTCATATTCAATTAAGATTTGTTCTAATATCTTCGAAACCAAAAGGGTATTTTATGAGAATAATTGTATTATTTTATCATAACATTCGGAATTATATTTTAATACAATGAGGGTTTTGAGAAATTGTTACAATTGATGACAAACAAAATTCTTTCAATCACACTATTCTTGGCAGTTTTTAGTTTAATGATTCCATTTTATGGGGCAAATCAATCATTTGCAGAAGAAAACATGATTGGAAAACTCGATGTTTCAATGTCCCCACCAATAATGGGTTCAGTCGATGCTCCAATTACAATTGTTGAGTTTGGTGATTATCAGTGTCCCAAATGTGAAAAATGGTTTAAAAATGAAAAACCAAAAATAAAATCAGATTACATTGATACCAATAAAGTAAAATTATTTTTTGTTGACTTTCCATTTTTAGGAAATGATTCTGATTTAGCTGCAAATGCTACATATTGTGCAAATGATCAAGGAAAATTTTGGGAGTATCACTCTGAGCTATATAGTAATCAAGGCGGAATTGGAAGTGGATGGGCAAACGCTGAAAATCTAAAACAGTTTGCAATTGACTTGAATCTCAATATCGACGAATTTAATGAATGTCTTGATTCAAATCAACATGCTGATAGAGTATCTTACAATAAAAACATAGGTGCTTCTAATGGTGTTGAAGGAACTCCAGTTTTTTTCATTGTTGGTTTGGATGGAAAGACTGAAAGGATTAATGGTCCACAACCATCATCCATTTTTACAGAAGTAATTGATTTAATGTTAGTAGAAGCAATGGCACAGGAAATGGAGTCTACTACTGAAGAAACTGCAGAAGCTACTGGAGAAATGATGGAAGAAACTGCAGAAGCTACTGAGGAAATAGCAGAAACTGCCATGGAAACCGCAGACGATACCTCAGAAACAACAGTAGAAATGGCTGAAGATGCCGGAGAAATGGCTGAGGATGTTGTAATAAAAGATGAAGGCGGTGGTTGCTTAATTGCAACAGCAGCTTATGGGACAGAAATGGCCCCACAAGTTCAATTCTTACGAGAAATTAGAGATAACACTGTAATGACCACCCAATCAGGTGCAGCATTTATGACTGGATTTAACAACCTATACTATTCATTCTCTCCAACAATTGCAGATATGGAAAGAGAAAATCCTGTATTCCAAGAAGCAGTTAGATTGTTTATTACTCCAATGATTTCAACTCTATCAATAATGACTTTGGCTGACCAAGGTTCAGAATCTGAAGTTTTAGGATTGGGAATTTCTGTTATTGCCTTGAACTTGGGAATGTATTTTGCAGCTCCTGCCACAGTTGGATTTACATTAAGTAAACATCTAAAATCAAAAAGGCAATAATTTTTCAAAAACGGTCGGTAATCTAAAATGTTTGATCTTAACTTACATAAACAGACATTAAGATTAGTTTTTTCAAAGCCAAGGTATTCTATTTTAGGAAGTATAATTTTTACAGCAATGTTTATTCCATTATCTTACATTGCTGAATATTTATTCTTCCAACCAAAATTAATTCTTTATGTGGCAGAATACTCTGCATTTGGTTTTTCATTGATAGTTATCGTTTCTATTCTTACAGCCATTGTTCTTTGTATGGGGATTTATAGAATACAAATTCTAAAATCAAGTAAGAAAAAAATAAGCTCTGGTTTTATTGGATCAATTATTGGTGCAAGTGCAGGAGCATGTAGTTGTGGCTCTATTGGATTTGCGGTGATTTCTGTTTTTGGGGCTGTTGGTGGTGCTGCTACCTCCTTTTTAGCCAACTATGAGATCCCTTTGCGACTTTTATCGATTGCAATTTTAGTTGGCACCTACTTTTATATGGTACGTGGATTGAATGCAGAGTGTAAAATAAATTTTAATCAAAACCAAAATTAAATGCAATTCCTAATTTGTAGAATTAAGAAAACTTCTAATTTGATATTGTCAGAATAAGTAAAAAATGCCTCTTCCTACATTTATCATAATTGGTGCTCAAAAATGTGGTACCACATCTCTTTACAATTACATAATTGAGCACCCTGAAATTTCTGGAGCTTCACAAAAAGAGATTCATTTTTTTGATCAAAATTATTCTAAAGGACTTGAATGGTATAAATCACAATTCCATGGAAAAATAACTGGAGAGGCCTCTCCTTACTATATTTTCCATCCCTTGTGCCCAAAACGCATTCATGATACAATCCCAGATGTAAAATTAATTATTTTACTTAGGAATCCAATTGACCGTGCGATATCTCACTATGGACATGAGGTAAAGTTAGGAAAAGAGACACTATCTTTTGAAAATGCCCTCAGAGCTGAATCTGAGCGACTAAAAGGAGAAGAACAAAAAATTCTTGCCAATGAGAATTATCAAAGCATACCCCATCAACATTTATCGTATTTGTCTAGAGGAAGGTATATTGAACAAATCAAAAGGTGGTATAATTTCTTTGAACATAGTCAAATTCTAATCTTAAACAGTGAAGACTTTTTTTTGAATCCAAACAATTTATTGAATTCGGTTTATGATTTTTTAGGAGTTTCTCATCACCGTCCAAAAAATTTTAAGATTTTCAATCAAGGGAATAAACAACAAATTGAAACCAAAACCAGAGAATTTCTTTCAGATTATTTTAAAGAGTATAATAAGAATCTATTTGAATTTTTAGGAAAAAAATTTGATTGGGATTAATTTAGAAAATTAATTACCATTTTTCTCAATTATTTGACAAGATCCATTATTACAGTTCTTCAATTTTTCTAACCACTAACTATGGCTTTCTAATTCACTTAGGCATTTTTCCGAACTACAAAAATGAAGACTGTTTAATTGGTATGGGTCTCTATTCAAATCATAAAACTCTATTGAATTATCTCCCCATTGTGTGTATATTGTAGAACTAGTCCTTATAGAAAAATTCCCTAAGCCTGCTCCTCTAAAATGTTCTATTAAAAATCCTTCTCTCCAATTAGTTTGTGGGGAATTTTTAATTAAATCAATTAAGGAAACCCCATCCATCTTAATGTTGGCTTTGGCTTTTCCGTATTCGATTATGGTAGGTGCTAAATCATTATTTAACACCAATTTGTCTACTGTTGTTTTTTTATAATTAGGATCTTTAATAATTAGAGGCACTCTAATAGATTCCTCATAGGGAACTAGTTTTGAAATTATTCTATGCTGTCCTAGCAAAAACCCATTGTCAGAAGTAAAGAAAATAACGGTATTTGTTAATTGGCTGGTTTCTTTCAAAGTTTTAATTAAATCTCCAATTAAATCATCAATCGATAAGGTTGATTCTATTCTTCCATGAAATATTTTTTCAAGACACTCTAAATTTTTTTCATTTAAAATTTTCATTTTTTTAATTAAAGGGGGTTTATCTCGAATATTTTGTTCATTTAGAGAAGGCAAATTTGGGAAATCAATTAAATCCCCAAATCCCTCATATCGTGGAGGGCCTCTTACTAGATTGAAGGTTTTTGAACCAACATCACATTTTGAGGTAACTAACTCCTTATGTGGAACCATTATGCTTGTTAATAAAAAGAAAGGTTTCTCGTTTGCATGCAAGCTCAAATTTTTAATAAATTCTGAATTTTTCCGGGACAAAACATCTGTTTGATAATCACTTTCTTTTATGCCAAAGGTAACTAAATTTCCATTATCATTTATTGTATAATTATACACCTGGTATGTAGAAGGTTCTACCAAAGCTTGCCAATTATCCCAACCAGAAGGAATGTAGGTTGGTTCTGTATAAACTCCATAATAGTTTAGGTATTTTCCTATGAACCCTGTTATGTAATCTGATTCTTTAAGCCATGTAGATATTGTTGCTTTGTCATTAAATTGAGATATTCCTTGCTCTTGATAATTTGAAATTACTCCATGATTATGTGAATAAAGTCCTGTAAGCAATGTGGCTCTGGAAGGGCAGCAAAGAGAATTTGTTACAAAAGAATTTGTAAAGGTTGTACCCTTATCAATAAGATTATTTTTTAAATTTGGCATTAAATTATTTTCAATGAGAAGGTCCAAAGTAAGCACATCCAAATCATCAACTTGAATTACTATGATATTTGGACGAGGTTCGAAATCTATTTCTGTACAAAGTCTATCTCCGCATACAATATTTGCAGTTTCTAAACCAAATTTTGGCTTGTAAGTTCCATTGGATTTTAAGGCATCTGCATTTTCAAAAAAATCCACAAAAACACTGGTTGAAAAAAATGCTAAAAATACTATTAATGCAAATTTTATCAAAATTCAAAAATAACCTCCTTTTTCACAAAAAAAACCTACAATCTATTCCTAATAAAGGCTGAAGAAGGTTTTATTTTGGCAAAGATTCAAAAGAATTGAAAAATTACTAATTCTTATTGGAAGTAGATACTGATTCATTCGCTTTATTGCAAAATTCCTATCAAAAAAGCAATGCAAAATTTTACCTTTCAATAGACACTAAACGGTATCTTTTGGAAAACGTCTCTATTGTTAATTCCCCCACTCCAGTGAATTCTCCTACAACAAGGGGAGGTGTTTATTTTTCGGACAAGTTTGCCTATAAGCTGAGAGGAAGTGTCAATGATTTGTCTATTGTCCCTTTACTGACAAAAACAATGCTAGGACCAAATACTGATTTTAGGGAAATAAAAATAACTACTCAAATAACTTTTCAAGACAAGGTCAAAGACTTCACAATTTTTGCTAATTTAACAAATAGTGTTCAAGGCCCTTCAAAAATTGACCTCAATATGATAATCGTAAAATTACAGAATAATTAATTTGGCTTAAAATGCCTATCATATTTTTCTTTTCGTTCTTTATTTGATAAAATTTCATAGGCTTTGTTAATCTCAGCCATTGTGTCATCGGTTTTTTCACCCTTACTTTTATCCGGATGTAATTTTTTGGCTAATTCTCGGTATCTTTTTTTAATTTCTTCTTGAGATGAATTTTGAGGAACTCCTAATATTTTATAATAATCGGGAAGTGTAGAATTTTTTGCTGCCTTACTAAATTCAGTATCCTCTTCGGTAATTCTTGTTCGAGAAAAATCTACATAATCATCAGTCCAATCTGAATGGTATTTTTCAAAAGTTTTGTCTTTTTTTGATTCAAACTCTTGTTTATCATATTGCGTTTTTCTTCTTAAAATAGAATCCCGAGCAAGAAACAAGAAAATTCCTATCACTGCAATGGCAAATCCTCCAAACAACAAAATACTTTCTTCGCTTGTCATAGTGTATTCTAAATTTGAGTTTGAATCTTCTTGGGCCATTACACTGGAGACTCCTCCAGTGAATATGATTGAAATAACAAATACAATTATTTTTTTCATTTTCTTAGGTAATTCTGAAATCTTCTTTTGCAGTATTTAGAACTACATGAGTGATTGTATTTTCTACATTAGGCATTGACGATAAAGTTTTTACAAATTTACTTAATTCATTTCTTTCCTTAAATTTGGCAACAATAATAGTATCAGTATTTCCAGTAATGTCATATACCCCACATACATTTTCAATTTTTGAAAGTTTTTCTTCAATATCGATAATATCTTTTTTAGCAATGATTTCAATTATGGCAGTAAGGTCATATCCAAGTTTTTCGTGATCAATTATGGCAGTATATCCTTTGATGATTTTTTCTTTTTCCAATTTCTTAATTCTTGATAACACAGTTACAGTCGACATTCCCAATTTTAGGGCCATTTGTCTGGCAGACAACCTAGCATCAACCATTAAATTTTTTAGAATTTTTTCATCAATTTTATCTATGACCATCAAACTCATATAAAGTAAAAATCAATTTAAATTTTCATATTTTTTTTAAATACTTGTTTATTTTTTAGGAAAATTTCAGTTAATTTTATCTTTTTATTCTATCAGGTTTAAAACCGTTAATTCCTAAAATAGAATGTTGGTGGACATATCAGACCTTGTGGAAAAAGGAAAAAATTATCTTGAAAACAGCCAATACGAAGAAGCGCTAAGATTTTTTGAGCAAGCTCTCAGGTTAAATCAAAATAATTCAGAATTATGGAATTTCAAGGGAATCTCCCTAAGAAGCATGGGAAGATATGAAGAAGCAAACGAGTGTTTTCAAAAATCTTTGGAAATTGATCCCCGAGATAGAAATTCTTCTTGACACAAAATTTTAGATGTTTTTGCCAATATTCTATTAAATTGAGAGATCATTTTTTCATTTGGTTATTTTAAATTTATTTAAATATGGTTCTCTTGACAGAAATTTTGTGACATTCACTACACCAATAATTGAAATAGTAAATGTTGTGGCATCAGCTACTATAGATCAAAAATTAGATCTTAGTAAAATACAAGAAAAATTTCCAGATGTTGAATACAATCCTGATCAGTTCCCTGGAGCAGTATTTCGAATAAAATCCCCAAAAACGGCCACGCTCCTTTTTAGGACCGGTAAGATGGTGTGTACAGGCTCAAAATCTGAGGAAATGGCAAGAAAGGCTGTAAAAACAGTTGTTGAAAAACTGCGAAAAGGTAGAATCAGTATCAAAAAAGACGCAGTTGTTACGGTACAAAATATTGTATCTTCAATTAACCTGGGTGGAAAGGTCCATCTTGAAAAAGCCGCTAGAACCGTGCCTAGAAGTATGTATGAACCTGAACAATTTCCTGGGTTGATTCATAGAATGGTTGATCCTAAAACTGTAATTCTGATATTTTCTTCAGGAAAATTGGTTTGCACGGGAGCTAAAACTGAAAAGGATGTTTATCGGTCTGTAAATAATCTCCATAGCTTGCTTGAAGAAAAAGACCTAATGCTGTATGACTAGTCGAAAAAACTAGTAAATTTTTTCATTTTATCCTTCAGAATACTAATCCTTTGACTTAAACCTTGTATTATTCAAAAGATACACCATTTACCATAACGGAGATTCACTCGTTTAACCTATATTATTTACGAAATATTATTCTATGATATTGGAAGAAAAAATTGAAAACATGAGGTCTCAGGCATTTGAGTTGTGTGAAGATGGAAATTATTCCGAGGCCTTGAAATTATATGATTCAATTCTAAAAAAGTATCCTCAAGATTCTAACACATTAATCGATAAAGGCGTCACACTACAAAATCTTGGAAGAGTAAAACAATCAATAAAATTCTATGATAAAGCTTTGAAAATAAATTCAGAAAATTTGGATGCTTTAATAAACAAAGGTTCTGCACTTCATACTTTGGAAAAATACCCGGAAGCTATTGCTTGTTATGATATGGCCATTAAAATTGATAAAAAATGTGCTATGGCTTTTGCCTACAAGGGACTCTCTCTAGGAGAATTAGGCCAGTTGCCAGACGCCTTAAAACATTTCAAATATGCTTTAAAAATTGACAAAAATTATGATCTTGCCTATATTAGTAAAAAACAAACCCAAAACCTGTTAAAGGAATCTAAAACTAAAATACCGTAACATCTCCAGGAGCAGGTTCTCTTTTTTCCTGTTTTTTGTGAGTTTCAAAGAAATCCCTGTGTTGTGAATTTTGGTGTTCTCTTAACTTCTCTATGGACTCAAATCTTTCATGACACAAATAGCATTTTGGTTTATCTTCATCTACAAGTGGTAAAACCATGATAATCTTTAATTTTGAGCCTACTTATTCCTTGATTTTTTGGCGGTTAAGGAATATATCCATAAAGAATGAGAAAAATTTGTGTTAAACCAATTAGTGCGAGACTGTGAAGCCCTTGATAAGGCTATTTCAGGAAAGGAGCTAACTATGGAAGATGGTTTGGAGTTAATGAATTATGACAATCTTCACGTTTTGGGTGCAACTGCAGATTATATTAGAAAAAATTTGGTTGGAGATGAGGTATCTTTCACAGCATCATACTATATGAATTACACAAATGTTTGTGCAGCAAGTTGTCAAATGTGTGCATTTTATAGGAAAGAAGGAGAAAAAGACGCTTACACTCTGAGTGCTGAACAAATTGAGCAAAGAGTGGGTATTGCTAAACAGATGGGTGCAACAGAAGTTCATATCGTTGGAGGGTTTCATCCACGACTCGGAATTGACTATTATGAAAATATGATGAGGATAATTAAAAAAAATCATCCTGAATTGAAGATAAAGGCATTAACGGCTGCTGAAATATTTTTCTTGTCAAAATTAACAAAAAATTCTACAAAAGAAATTTTATCTAGACTCAAAGAGGCAGGATTGGATTCAATGCCAGGAGGTGGTGCTGAATTGTTTCATCCCGAAATAAGGCCCAAAATTGCAAGAGGAAAATGTACTGGACAAGAGTGGCTGGATACAATTGAAGTAGCTCATAGTCTGGGAATTAAAAGCAATGTTACAATGCTATATGGTCATATTGAAAAACCTGAACACATAATTGATCATTTAATAAAAATCCGTGAATTACAAAAAAAGACTGGCGGTTTTATAACTTTGATCCCACTAAAATTCAGCTTGGATAACACCGAACTTGAAAAAGAACATTTAGTGAACAATGAGTGCTCATCTGTTTATGACCTAAAGGTTATTGCGGTATCAAGATTGATGTTGGCAAACGTTTTGAATAATATTTCCGTTTATTGGGTACCATTTGGGAAAAAACTTGCCCAAGTTGCTCTATCAAATGGAGGAAGTGATTTGGTAGGAACGGCCTTTTCAGAAGAAGTATATCGAGCAGCAGGAAAACCTACGGCTTCTTCGCTTCAAGAACTTGAAATTTTAGTTAAAGAAATTGGCAGAACCCCGATTCAGCGCGACACCTTTTTTAATGAAATTAGAAAATTTTAGCCTCGATAATTATTGTTTTAGATGCTTTTTTACTGATTCAATTTTTTCTTCCATTTTTTTATTTTGGCCTATTCTTGAATCAATTTTTAGTATTATTTCTACTCTTTTTACGCCTAGATTGTGGACTACTTCCAACATGGATTTAGAGGCATCATAAATTTTTTCGAAGCTATTTGATTCTAAAACTGTTCCCATGGGATTAATTTCATATCTAATCCCTTCAATATCTTGAATGGATTCAATACTCTTGGCAATGTAGAAACTGGAACTCGTATTTGAAGTCCCTATGGGATAAATACTAATTTCTGCATGAATCAATATGTTTTCTATTTCTTTTTTTGGTTAAAAGGTTTGAATTTAGGTTTGAGGTTTTTTTTCTTCTTTTTTTGAACTTTCTTTATTTCTTCTTCTGGCCCCAAAACTAATTAAAACAAGTAAAAACCCAACACCAGTCAATATACTGGCCAAAGTGTTCATATCTTTATTTTCCTGTTCTTGTGTAAGAAGGTCGATAATTTCTTCCTCACTCATTCCAGGTTGTCCAATAGGCGTATTTGCATTAATAATGGCAAGCAGAATCAAGCCTGTGATAACCATTGCCAAGCCTCCAAACAGGATTTTTTTATCCACCAATACCAATGTTATTCAAATTTCATTGGAGTTTATAATATATTAGGAATGTTGTATTTTTAAAGATATTTTTGTTATTTTCCGTTAAGAATTGATTCCTAATTTAGTTTAAAAAAAATAGTTTTAATTAGAATTTAAATATTTTTTATCAACCAAAAAAAGATTTTTTCATAGATTCAGAAATATTTTTTTTAAGAAAATTTGCAAAATGAAAACAAATGATTTAAAAAATTTTTTATCAAATGAAAAAATATTTTTTAAACGTAATTTCTTACGAAAAAAATATTTTTTAAAATGTTGTAACAATGAAAAATAACACCATACGGATTTATACCTGTAAATTTCCTAAATGTGTAAAAAATTTGTGTGACATAAAAATACCCTTAATACTATTTGTGTGTCTTTTCAAAATACAGATTCAAATGAAAGAAAAAACCGATTCAAAGATACTAAACAATTTGTCTAAACTCTTAATGGGAACTTTAGCTTTGGTTATTGTTTCTGGATTAGCAGTTCCTGCTTTTGCAGGAGTTGCAGTACCTGAGGAAATTCCTTTTGGTGGAACAATAAGAGACTTTTGTGAACCTGCAATTCCTGGTTCATGCATTGATCATCCAAACTTTGAAGACACTCCAATTTTACTTGACCCCGGCATTGTCGAAAGTACTCTTGGAGTAGATGGTAAACCAGTTTACACGGGTCCTGCTGGAAACCCAACAACAACAAATGAAACAGACTTTAATCAATGGTATAATGATGTTGAAGGGGTAAACAGTTCTGGTGATTGTACTCTTACTTTATCAAAAATTTCTGATCTTCCCTTAATGTATCAATATTCTGCTCCTGCATTTTATCCAATCGATGAAGAATCCCCAATTTGTGAATCAGGTTCACACTTTGGAAATCAAGATAGACCACACAACTATTCTTTTACTTTTGAACAACATTCTACCTTTACATATCTAGGTGGTGAAACCTTCTCAATACTTGCAAATGATGATGCCTTTGTTTTCATTAATGGAGAATTGGTAATTGATTTGGGTGGACTTCATGGTGCTTTACCTGGTTTTGTTAACTTGGATACCTTGGGACTAACTCCTGGAGAAACCTATACCTTTGACCTTTTCTTTGCAGAACGTCACACTACGGCTTCTACCTTTATAGTAACAACTAATATCTTATTAGAAGACAAGCCATTACAAGGAGACCCACCAACTCTAACAGTAATTAAAAATGTAGTAAATGATAATGGCGGTACTGCAGTGCCTTCTGACTTTACAATTAATGTCTCAAACCCATTATTTGACTCAACTAGTTTTGCTGGAGCCTCTGGTGAGGGTGTTACTATTACCATTGATGCAGGTGAAACTGTAGTAACCGAGAATCCATCTTTGACTTATGCAGGCGATGGTGGTTTGGGTGATTGTAATTTTGTGGCAGAGCTAGGAGAAGAATACACATGTACAATAACCAATGATGATATTGCAGCAGGTTTAACATTGCAAATGATACTAGTACTAGATGATAATGGAGTAGCCACACCAGGAGACTTTGTATTATCAGCTGATGGACCAATAGATTTCTCAGGTCCCGGACCAATTGTTGAAAGTGGTGACGGTATAGTTCCAGGTACGTATTCTCTTAGCGCAACAGGGTCAAACTATTTTGATTTTGGAGAATGGTCATGTGTTGATGATTTACGGGCTGCTTCTAGCATGGTCTCAATAGGTGCTGGAGATTCACTATTATGTACAATAATAATTGATGATAAATTAAACTCTGATTCTGACCCAATACCAGATGAGTTTGACAACTGTCCAAATGTTGCCAATCCAGAACAAATTGACACAAACGGAAATGGAATTGGCGATATGTGTGAATCATCAACTGGTGATAATGAATGGGATACAAGACCAACATTTGGAATCAACCATGAAACACGTGGAACTTTGATGGTAGACAATGGTTTTGAATTTAATGCAAATACATTTACCATAACTGATAACCACCACACTCCCTTTGATCAACAAAAAATCGAAATTGGAACTGTAAACTCATTTGCAGCAACAGTTTATGCTGACAAGGCTCTAAAGGTTCAAGAATTCCTCTTTGGAGTTCCTCAAGTAGGTCTTGGTCACTTAGCAGAATTAAGAGTTGAGGTGTGGTTTGATAACGACAACAAAATAGAAGAGATTAAGGTTCTTCAAGATACCGAAGTAATTGACAGAGATACTCTACGAATTACTCACCAAAAATCAAAGTGTCTTGATGCTGATACTGAGTTGAGATGTGATACTACTACCATGTCTGCAGTGTTCTTAGAACCACTAAAAGACGATGTAATGGCTATAAAGGCTATGGACTTTAAACTACGAGACCAAACAACCTATCTCAACGACGGATTTGATATATCGGGCGATTCACTTAATCCAATGGTAACTAAACTAATTGCATCTCCAACTAAAGGAGAAGGCTTAATCGAAGTTACACAAAACCAAAAGTACAGTGACTTTTGGAGTACTTCAGATGGTAGAATATTTGAGATGAACTCATTTGGTTCATTCAAGCAAATAAACCCATCATTTGAGCGATTCCAAGATGGAGGAAATGCATTTACACGGGTACACTCTGAATTTGGAAAGATAGTAAACTATGAACAAAACAGAGCATCCGACATATTTGATGCAAGTTCATTGGTATCAGAATTACCTGATAGTTTCTCATACGAGTTTACAATTACTGAGAGAATTACAGAAGAAGTAATACAGGAAATGATAATTCAAGAACACTTGGCTCAAAATGTACTAGATGAAATGTCCAAACAAGCCAGATGGCATTAATCTTTTTTTTAAAAATTTAAAATCCTAAAATCCTTCAGGTGGATTTTGAACAAAAATATTACACACCAAGGCATCCGTCTTTGAATCTCTATATTGTACATTACAAGTAACGAATCTCCCTTTAAGGGCCCTCTCTAAATCTATCTGAGTTTTTTCTTCATATTGTGGATTGTCAGGATTATCTACTTTAGCTATGATTATTTTTTCTGTTCTACCATATTCTTCTTTGTTGTCTTTACGATGGTGTGTTATCAATAACTCAAATGAATTATTGGATAAAAAAGCAACAATTGAACCGCCAATTCCATCTCCCATTATGTATTAAATTTTTTTGTAATATAATTACTTGATGGCAATACTTAGATTGAAATCCTGAACAAGATTTTTTGCTCTAGCCATTTCAAAAACTTTCTTAATTGATTCTTCTCCCTTATCTCCCATATTGACAGTAACCGAATTAACGTACATTTTTACAAATTTTTCAATTAACTCACGTGGTTTTCCTCTGCTGTATTGCATTGCGTAATCCATTGCATCATCAAAATTGTCCAAACCATATTCAATAGATTTTTGGAG
Organism: Nitrosopumilaceae archaeon; assembly: GCA_028279545.1. GTDB lineage: Archaea > Thermoproteota > Nitrososphaeria > Nitrososphaerales > Nitrosopumilaceae > Nitrosomaritimum. The sequence goes on along the minus strand of JANQNN010000017.1, from coordinate 58,861 downwards.
GTATTGGTCAAATTTATGAATCAAGTCCATTCCTAAACTTGTCTTCATTACGTTAATCCCCAGGGGCACGGGAAGCCCTTTTGTAGTCTTATTCCACCATTCACCTACGTCTAGAATTTTGATGTTTCCTTCTTGCTGATATGACAATTGGGTTTCATGAATAACTAATCCTGCATCAACTTTACCATTTTTTACAGCTAGAGGAATATCGCTAAAATTCATCTCTACAAAATCAAATTTTCCAATCATTAGTTGAAGTAACAAAAATGCCGAAGTCATTTTTCCTGGTATTGCAATTTTACAAGTTTTCAATTCATCAACGGTAAGTTGCTTTTTTGCAGTAACAATTGGACCGTATCCAATTCCAAAGCTTCCACCACTTCTCAAAATTGTATATCCAGGTATATAGGCACAAGCATGGACTGAAACTGCAGTCACGTCTAATTTTGGATCAGTCGCTTTTCTGTTTAATTTCTCAATATCTTCTATTACATGATTTACTGTAAAATCGGGCGAATTAACTTTGTTGGTAAACATTCCATAAAACATAAAGGCATCATCTGAATCTGGGGTATGTCCAACAGAAATTTCCATACATAATTTCTGAAAAGTGGTAATAAAAATCAAAACTTGAAATTTATGAGTTAGAATTGGTGCATTGAGTGATTTTTTATAATTTTCTACAATTTTTAAAATCTTTAGGTATATTTTTGATAAAAATTTTTTTACAAAATCGTTTTTCTAATATATGGAATCTTTTCTGAAAAAATTGTGAATACCATAGAAGCATTTGAAAAAGACATTTTATTACAACCAAAATTTTTGGAAAATTTTAAAAAACAAAAACCCATACCAAAAATTCAACAAAAAAATATAATTTTCACCGGGAGCGGTGATTCACTTGCCTCTGCAAAATTAGCTGAATCTTTTTCATTTTTTAGAGTGAAAAGCATGGATCCTCTTGATTTGGCTAAAAACAAAAAATTTACCAATGACAAGACCATTTATTTTGTCTCTATTTCTGGAAACACTATTTCAAATATCAAGGTATCAAAAACTGCAAAAAAATCTATTGCAATTACAGCCAAACCTCACAGCAGACTTGCAAAATCTTGTCAATCTTTAATTTTACTTCAATCACCTAATTCGGATGTCTTTACAGGTGGAAGTATTAGTTTTTTAGAAAGTGCTTTGACTTGTATTTCTTTAGTAACTCCCTTTTCCATACCTAAAAATAATGATATTTTCAAACAAGCAAACTTGGAGGCAAAAAAAGCCAGAATTCAAAATAGACTCTTCATTCTCGGAAATATGTTTACCTACCCCGTGGCAATGTATTGCGCAGCAAAATTTTACGAGCTTTTAGGATATGATGCACATTTTGAGCATATTGAACAGTTTTCACATATGGAATTATTTTCTGCAAAAAAGGGAGACACGGTGATAATTTTTGAAGAAAAAAATAATCATAATTCTATTCTTTCCCAAAATTTGAAAAAAATTGGATTAAATGTAGTCCATCCAAATCTGGATTCTAAAAATAAAATTTTACAAATTATCTATTATACCTATTTTTCACAATTACTAGCTCTTTTTGAGGCAAAAAAAAGAAACAAAAAAGATTGCCATTTTGTTTTGGCAAAAAATTTTCGCAAGGTTAGCGATAATATGATCTACTGATCTTCTCGTCTCATAAGGTTTAATAGCTGAATATCTTGGTTTGCGAATATGGTAAAATACAAGTCTACAACTGAGGTTCTAAAAATTATTAAAAATCAAGATCAAATTAGAAATTTTGGTGTAATTGCACACGTAGATCATGGCAAAACCACCATGAGTGACAGTTTATTGGCTTATTCTGGAATTATTGCACCTTCTGCAGCAGGCAAAGCGCTTGCTATGGATTTTGATAAAGAAGAGCAAGAGCGAGGAATTACCATTTATCAGGCAAATGTGACTTTACACTATACCCACAAAGGGACTGAATATGTCATTAACATGATTGATACTCCGGGACATGTCGATTTTAGTGGTAGGGTAATTAGGAGTCTTAGGGCCATTGATGGCGCCGTTGTCGTTTGTGATGCAGTTGAAGGCATTATGACTCAAACTGAGACTGTTACCAGAATGGCACTTGAAGAAAGGGTAAAACCAGTGCTTTTCATAAATAAAGTAGATAGACTAATCAAAGAATTACGATTAACTCCAGAGAAAATGCAAGAGACTTTGGCCTCCTTGGTTTCTAATTTTAATCAGCTGGTTGAGACCTACGCTGAACCCGAATACAAAGACAAATGGAAAGTGTCAATTCAAGACGCAAGTGTAACTTTTGGTTCTGCAAAAGACAGATGGGCTATTAATGTAGATTTAATGAAAGAGAGAGGAATTACTTTCAAAGATGTAATTGATGCATATCAAAATGAAAAAGTTGACATGCTGGTTGAAAAGGCTCCTTTGGCAGATGCTGTTTTAGGAATGGTTGTAAAACATCATCCTCCTCCCCACGTTGCACAAAAATACAGAATTCCTCAAATTTGGAAGGGAGATCTTGATTCTGATGTTGGAAAGGCTCTTTTGGCTTGCAGTGACGATGGGCCCACAATTATGATGGTAGTAAACATGGTACTAGATCCTGCAGCTGGCCCAGTTGCAATAGGAAGACTATTTTCTGGAAAAATTAAAGATGGACAAACAATCAACATTATTGATTCCAAAAGAGAAGGTAGGGTTCAATCGGTTAATTTCTTTATGGGAAATCAAAGAGAACAAGTAGGGGAATTGGGTTCAGGAAATATTCCTGCGCTGCTTGGAATGACAGAAGCGCGGGCTGGGAACACAATTTCTTCAATAAAAGACATGCCAATGTTTGAGGGCGTAAAATATGTCTCAGAACCGGTAGTCCAAATAGCAATTGAACCCAAGCATCCAAAAGACCTTCCAAAACTTGTTGAAATTTTAAAGCAACTTACCATTGAGGATCCAAATCTTGTTGTAAAAATTGATGAAGAAAGTGGGGAAACGATTGTTGCAGGAATGGGTGTTCTGCATCTAGATGTTGCAACACATAGAATTCAAGACTCCAAAATAGAAATTATTACCTCTGAACCACTTATCAATTACAGAGAAACTGTAAAGGGCACTTGTGAACCAATAATGTCAAAATCTCCAAATCGACACAACAAATTATTCATGAAAGTTGAACCACTAGAGCCAAACATTGCACAAATGCTTAGAACAGGAGAAATTAGTGATTTGAAAGACAAAAAGGTGGTATCTGATCTTTTGAAAAAAGAAGGTTGGGATACTGATACTATTAAACGAGTGATGAAATTTGATTCTCGCGGAAATGTTCTCATAAATGGAACCAAAGGGGTTCAGTTTGTCCACGAATCTACTGATTCAATTAATTCTGGATTTGATGACGTGATGAAAGAAGGTCCATTATGCAAAGAACAAATGAGGGATTGCAAGTTTATCTTTACTCACTTTGTTCCTCATGAAGATACTGCCCATAGAGGATTATCTCAATTAGGACCTGCATCAAGACGTGCTTGTATGGGTGCCTTACTTACAGCAGGAACTACTGTTCTTGAACCCATGCTTGCAATCGAAGTTAGAGTTCCAACGGATCTTGTTGGAAATGTGGCAACTGTCATTTCCGGAAAACGGGGTAAAGTACTTGACATGCAACAAAAAGGAGCAAACAGCATTGTTACTGGAGAAATTCCAGCTTCTGAGACGTTTACTTTATCTGAAGAAATGAGAGGCCAAACTGCAGGGCGAGCAACCTGGAACACTTCTTTTAAATCATGGTCTGAGGTTCCCAAATCTTTGATTGGAAGTGCAATTGCAGAAATTAGAAAGAGAAAGGGTCTTTCGCCAGATCCTCCAAATGTAAACGAGTTTATCGACAAAGAGTAAAAATAGTATCGGCTCAATATAGACTTCCAAAATAACAAAATTCCAATTTTGATGAAGGGTTTGTTTGTTTATTTTGAACAAACAGAAATTTAATTCAAAATTATTCTCACATAATCTTGAAACGAGTCAAAAAAGAGTCCTCACCAAACAACTAACCGTTTTTGGTCTGAAACTCTGACCATAGTTCAGACCTTGGATAAATCCAGTCTGGGCTCCCTTAATTTTTAAATTTAATTTTTTAAATTAAAAAAAATATTTCCATTTAATTTAAAAAAATTTGTTTTGTCAAATTCATAATAATTCTTTTAACAAACCTCAAATTAAAAATAATAATTCGGGAAGTAGGTTCACATTAAGCATGGTCAGAAGACCATTCAAAAGATCGTCCTACTTCGCCATTTTTCTATTTCCAAATAATAATTAAAAAAGCCTACGTAGTATTCATTATACTTTCTGTCAATAAACAATGATTTTTTTTAGTAGAAATAATTTGCAAAAAAACCCAATTTTGGCTAAATTTGAGCCCATTAAAAAAATAGTTCGAAAAAGATGTCATAATTGAGGTTTTTATTTTGGTATTTTTTATACAAACCAGGATGGGGTTACTGTATACCAAATTATATGTTGATTTTGAACCAGAAGAATGGAAGCAAATTTCAAACACACCAATAACGTTTGAGTCACTAAAAGATAATGTACATCTTGAAATAATGGATACTTCTCAAAAATCTCATCATTTGAAATTTAAAAAAGGTGGAAAAATTAATCTTTTTAGAGTTGTGGGAAAATTTCGATTGACATGGGATAATGATGAAGTTTTAATTTAAATGAAAAATTGAAAATGATAAAAATAGGCTGTTTTTTACAAAAATCATGACATTAGAAGATAATATAAAAAAAATTCTTTCAAATTTTGAAAATACCTCATCGGAAGAAATTATCGAAACCCTAAACCAAATTCAAAATCATTTTCAAAGCTCGATTACTCAAGATTATTTGAGGGGGAAAATAGACACAATTTCCAATACTACTAATGAACAAGAAAGAAAAAAACTTTGTAAAAATCTAAAACCCTATTTTGATTGGTATCTTCAAGGAAATTAAAGAACTTTTATTCGAACTGTTTTATTTTTAATTTAGCTACTTTTATCATCTTCAAGTCATCTTCTGCCTTTTGTAAATCTCCAACTAAACTAAGATAATACTCATGTCCAGAATTTTGAGCTTTTTGAATATCTGATTCATAAGACAGGAGGGCTTTTTCCAAAATAGGGGTTTTTTCACTTAGGTCATTTATCTGATGTAATTCAGGGAGGCTTTGTTTTATTTTTTGAGTGATTTCATCAATTTCAGGAATTGTTTTTTTGGCTGCAGATCTTAGAATTTCACCAAACATTGCAGCTGAATCTTTAATTTCGGGACTTTTATCAACCACCATTAGTCTTTTTTTGTAATGGATTAACGAGCGCAACAAAATTTCGTAACCCCCTTCATCTTTCAAATAAATCCCTCCTAACCAAATTTTATTTGACAATTTTTTTATTCACTTTTTTGCGTTATAATAATTTTGTAAATATCTTGCCTTTTTTCATATTTTTTAAAAATTTAAATTCAAACTACAAAAATATTTTTAATCAAAAAATCACAAATGCAATATTTTTTTTATTTTAAACATCAAAGTCTTCTTGTATTGGAACATCTTCTCTTGCCATTAATCGAAGCAAGGCCCCAGCCATGGCGACTCCTATCCCAATTAGTCCCAAAAACAGGCCACTGTGATTAAGATATTGTGTAATGGGATCAATGTTGATAAATATTTCAATCAAATAAAATAATATCAATCCTACAATAATCATAATTATACCAACAAAAATTATGATTGATTCGCTTTTCATATTACATCATTTTTGATAATAATTAATAAATCCAATTTTTTTAAAAAATGAATTAATTTTTAATTTTAGAGACCTTTTCAATAGATTATATTTAGTAAAAATTTCATTGGGTTAATGGCAAAAAATAATATTGATTTATTAAAAATTGTTGAAGATATAATAGATTTAGATCCAAAAATGCGGTTTGCAGCAATAATTAATGCAAAAGGGAATATTCGAGAAGCGATAATGAAAAGTGGTAAAACCTCGCTTAAAACCCAAAAAGAGGAAGAACATTTTTGCCAACAGGTAGCACAAAGAAGAGCAATGAGAAAAGAATTCAATAAATCTCTTGGAAAAGTAAGGTATGTACATGTAGAAAGAGAAAAAGTTACACAAATGGTTGTTTATACTAAACGAAATATAGTCTATTTTACGATGGAACCAGAAACTCCCATTGATAAAAAGATAAGATTAATAACAAAAATTAAAAAAATTACCAAAGATCTTTAACATTTTTTTGTTTATTCTTTACACTAATATTGAATTTTTTTTAATGTTATTTATGGCTAAAATTAAAATTTTAATTGATGAAATGGATGATGGTTGGGATGAAAGACTTCAAAAATTGGGTTTTGATGCATATAGTGTTAAAAAACTTCGAACAAAGGGAAAAAAACTTCGTACTGATTATTCAGTAATTAATTACGCAAGAGAGAATAATATGATTTTAGTAACCAGAGATACCGAAAGTGGTCAAGCTTGTGAAGAAAATAATCTGCCTTTTATCCTTCTAGATAATGAAGAGATCTTCAAAATTGTTTTAGAAAAACTTCGCATGTTAACCTAATTTGAAAAACAATTTACTCTACCTTATTTTTAAAAAATTTCTCAAAAATTTGTTTTTCACCATTTAATTTTATTTCCAGGTTTAATTCATCTAAAATCTTTATTGCCTTAAGAATTTTTTCTTTTTTAATTTCTTTATTTTTTAATTTATTTTTTAGTATTATCTTCTCATTATTTACAAAACTCAAGAGTGTTACTTTATTTCCCATTTCTAAATTAATAAAAAAATCAACATAGTCCCAAATTGTTTTAATTGCCAAATTTTTTCTGATTTTTTTTAGAAAATAATGGCGATAAAAATTAAACTTTAGGATTTATTTTACAACTTCCGTCTGCATTTCTTAATTTTTTAGCCATTAAAAAAGGCGTAATTAACAAAATAGGAATACTGATTGCAATAAATAATGTCTGTAATTGGACTAAGGCTATAGTTAATGCAATCCCGCTAGCAGTCCCCACAAAAATTGATAAAAATGATCCTGCACAAGTTGGACAAGCAATAAACAAACCAGTGGCAGCACCTATTGTGCTAATGCCCCTTCCTTTCTTTGACAAAGAAAAAGCATTAACCGCTATAGCAGTGTTCAGTCCAACCAAATAAGATACTGTAATTTGCAAAACCAAATTTATTGGTATAATTTGTAACCCCACATGCTCAGTTATATACACAATAATTTTTGGCATATACCCTGGGTCATCGCAGCAAGGTGCCACAAATCCAGAAGGAATTTCTGCACCATAATGTGTTACAAAATTAACTTCAGGTTGGTAAACTAGTGTACCTGAAACTAAAGAAAAAAACACTCCATAAATTACAAACGTTACAAAAAAAACCTTTTTTGATTTTTTATCCCATGTGGTTAAAGCAATAATTGCAAATAGATCTTTATCTTTTTGTTCTACCTTTTGTCTATGGAAAATGTACAATCCATAGGCAATTGCTCCTAAACATGCTAATAATATAATATAAAATCCATAAGCAATTCTTTGAATTGAGTCAATTGCATCAGGTGTTAATAATTCTGGGTTTTGATATCTAGAATAAATTAAAAACAAAAAGGCAATTGATGCAAAACCAAGAATGATTAACTTTTGACCACTTTTTCTATTACTTGAAAATTTTTCATTCATGGAAATAACTCTGTCCTTGTAACATTAAATTTTATCTTTATTTTTTAAAAATTTTAAATTAATTTAGGAACAAAAATATAGATAATAGCTATAATTTCCAATCTTCCAAAAATCATAAGAAATCCTAACACCATTTTTGTTGCCGAATCGGTATCAATGTCAATTACTCCTGCAGATAGTCCTCCGGTCGTAATTACTCCAACTGATTCAAAAAATGCGTTCTCAAAACTTACATCTTCAATAGATGCCAAGTGGGCTGCAGTAATTAATGAGATAATTGGAAATAAAGTTAGAATTATTATTGTAGAGTAAACTTCTTTTTTTGTTTCATTTGAAAGTTTTAGACGTTTTTCCTTTTCCAATACCGCTCTAAAATTTTTTAAATGTAATAGTCGATATATTTTAAAACCGCCTGCTGTGGAAAAACCACATCCACCAATGATCATTAAAACCATTAAAATCCCATGGCCTGTTGGATTTAGCCCTGACAAGCTTTCATTTTGGAGCCCGGCAGTTGTACTGGCAGATACAGTGTAAAAAGCACTGTCCAAAGGATTGTAACCACTAATAAGAATGAAAAGCAATGTTGCACCACTTAAGATTGCAAAATATGTTAGAACTTCTTTTCCAAGTTTTGGAGATAGAAACTTTTTCCTTACAAAGGCATAGTGAAAAGTAAATGGTAGTGCACCTAGAATCATTGCACCCATTAAAACAATTTGTTCTTGCCATAACAAATCTTGTAAAATTTTTGAATCTGGAACAAACCCTCCAGTAGCTAACGTGCTCATAGCCAAAGAAAAATCATCCATAAGGTTATTTTCGCCAAAAATCCACAATAAAAGAGCGACAATTACAATGTAAAGGGCAAAAATAACCGTAATTGTTCCAAACAGTTCTCTCATGTGTAGGGTTCTACCTGAAATAAAACCTCTCATAGATCTTAGCTTAGACTCTGGATAAAAAGCTGTAATAACCAGATAAATGAAACTCATTCCTCCAACCAATTGAGTAAAACTTCGATAGAAAGTAAAGCTTTGTTGCAAATTTTCGGGTTCGTCATATAGTGATATTCCTCCTGTTGTAAATCCAGCTGCACTTGAAAAAAATGCATTAGAAAATGCCTCTACTGGGGTCAAATCTGGAGTGGAGATGTACAAGTATGGTGTTGTTCCAAATAATGTTAATAGGAACAAACTAGAAAACACCAAAACCGAAGCTTGTTGTAAATTTAAGCTTGCTTTTTCCCCGTAAGAATTAAGGAAAAATCCAGTTACCAACAACAAAACTGTATTGAGATAAATCCCTGTGGCAATATCGGTCTCAGCTAAGATTGTAGCAACAATAGCGGGAACTAGTAGTAAAACTCCAGCAAATTGCAGAACAAATCCCAAATTTCCTAAAATTGCTTTAATTGGAGGACTTAAAAGCCGAGGTTGAGTGGCAGTAGCTTCTCGGATTGCATTTGCAATTGTAGCCTGAAAAATAATTCCAATAACTTGATTTTTTTTATTGATGACAGGTAATTTCCTAATATTGTTATCTCTCATTTTATGGAGTGCATCCTGCAGAGTTGCTTTTTCATTTATTACAATTAATGGGGTACTCATTACATCCTTTAATGATGTAGCTTCTGCGTTAACAGTAACATCACTTACTTTTCTTAAAATATCCTCGTCGGTAACAATTCCAATAGGATCTGTTTTTTCATCAGTTACAATAATATCATCAGTTTCATAATGCTGAAGCATTCTTGCAGCTTCTCTTGTAAGGGTATTTTGATTTAATAATAATACATCTTTATTCATGTGTTCTGACACGGATTTTGTAAGTATGTAAGAAACCGCTTTTTCTGGATTTGTTGACATTAAGCTTTGATTTATTACTCATGTTAAATAATTTGGGGTCTTTGAAACTGATCGTCAGAAACGTATTTCAAATTTATTACAAAATTAATATATTTATAAGCACAAAATTTGTATGATAACCTATCCATGGATATCAAACAAAAATTAGATCATGGTTACGAACCAATAACAATTGATTATGTAGGATTTGTAGATCCATATGCTGTAGAAGGAATGGTGGTTCTCAAAGCATCAGATGGAAAAGAATTTCACATGAGAGCGTTTTCTGGCGAAGTTGCAAAACATATTTCAAGTTTTTCTGAAACTCCTGATGATTCTGTCCCATCTATTTACAAATTAATTGAAGATATTTGCGAGGAAAATGAACTGTATTTGGTTAAAGTAAAAATTTATGAGAGTGGAAACGTTTTGCGCGCAAATCTCTATTTTACCGGCAAAAAGGACATGGTTTTAAGAAATTATAGGGCTTCTGATGCCTTGGCATTAGGTGCCTTTTACAAGATACCAATTCTTGTTAGAAATAATCTACTTAAAGAAAGCATGGAAGTTTAAATCAAGTAATTTCCTCAAAAAAAAACCTTTGGAAATAAAGATTTTATTCTTTGTACTTCCTCTTGGTATTTTTCTATATTTGATTGAATTTGCTTTTTTTCTTTTGTCTCATTAATTTTTTTAATTTTTATTTGCAAATCAGAAATTCTTCTATTCAAGCTCTTAATCATTATCATATATTCTGGAAAGTTTTTCGGCAATTTACTCATATGTTGCCATATTTTATTTAGAAAGATAAATTACTTTTTGCCTAATAATTTTGAAAAAATCTAAATGAAAATTGGTTTTTGTCTATATTTGGCTCCAATTACATTTATTCCTTCTATAAATTCTTGAATTTTCAAATAAGATGAATTATTTTCGGCCAAATCTTTTTTGATAATTCTCAAATAATGGAATAATTTTTTTACATTTTTATTTTTCTTATTTTTTGACATTGGAGAATTTGAAATGTCTTTTAGGTTTGTAGAAATATCACAAAATTTGATTATTTTTGCCTCCCAACTTGCTTCCCTCAACTGTTTAACGTATTGTAACTCTCTTTCTTTTTTAGGAAGATTCATGTCTTTTGTCAGTGACAAAACTAAAACAGCAATTGTATTTCCAAATATTTCGTTTATTTCATCAAAGGTGGTGTCAGTGTGTTCTATGGTGTCATGTAACCAAGCAGCACATAATACATTTGGATTAAAAATTCCCAAATTTTTTAATCGATTTACAACCTCCACAAGATGTTCTATAAACAAAACCACGCCATCCTTTCTTTTTTGATTTCGGTGTTTTTCAAGTGCAAACTTTTGTGCCTTTACAATTATTTCTGGTGAATTTTCCAATATCTTTAATAAATTTGAATAATATGTAGAGTTTTCAATTTTCAGCTTTTTAAAATAAAATGCTTCATAATTCGGCAAAATCATCATTTTTCAGTTATGCTTTCTTAATCATCAGCAAAAAAATAATCATTTTCTTGAATATATTGGTTGATCAATAAGTTACCTTTCGTATCAAGTGAGGCTCTTTTAACATAATTATGGAATCATCAAAAGCATCTAGTTCCACGGTTTTTAAATTGTGATTTGTAATAACAATTAATGCTTCACAACGGGAGCACAAAATAGTTTCCCCCCCGACCTATTTTCACGTACTATTTCTTTTTCCAATCTGTCTTCTTTTTTACAGGTAGGACACAATTTTGGTTCTTTTAGGATGGTAATTATTTCGCGAATGAAAATATTTCTTGTCATGTATCTCAATGATTTAAAATTTTTTGGTATCTAAATCTCTTTTTTAAAAAAACAAATTTTGGAATTTTTCCTACGAAAAATTTAGGTGTTAATTGGCGCCCAGCAGTTCTATTTCAAACATCAAACCGTTTAATTATTTGAAACAAAACGTTAGGTATTCAACATATTTCCCAATCAGGCCAATTAACAGTTTAATTTAATTTTAAAATGAATAAATTTTTTTTGTAAATTAACTAAATCCCTCTGAATTTATTGTTAGTAAAAAGGGCATGGTCTAAAAATTTTACATAAAATATTATAATTAATTAAAAAATTTAATACAGAATGTTAAATACTAGAAATTCTTATAGTAATTGATGTCGTTAGTTGAAAAATCTGACGATTAAAACCGCGTAACCTCGCAGAACGAAAAAGGCAATCAGGCATTCAAAGACCTGACAACGGGAGGAAATCTCTCAAAGTTCTGTAAAAAAGAGGTTTACGCCCTTAATTTTATCTAAAAATTTTTTTATTTATTTTTAATTTTATTCAGGTTACTATTTCATCTAGACGCCCTTCTTCTTGAGCTCTTTTTATCTCCATAGCTATTCTTCTTCCCACTCCAAATGTCTGACCATATTGATATTTGGTATATGGACTAGTTGTAGCAACTATTGGGTTTCCTGGAACTCGAAGTGAAACATCATAAACAATTAGTTCAAGATCTTTGGTAATTACACTCTGAAGGGAAAATGGCCCTATTATTCCAGGTGCGTATTCTTTTTTTACTGCTGCTACAAACTTGTCTCCCATCTTTATCACCTTTTCAAGAAGAGATTCCCTAATACTTGCTGGTGTATGGCCTACTTCTATATTTTGAAGGTCTAGGTCAATTTCCAATTGTTGTCTTGCAGGAAGGGCATTAAAATCGTGAAGATTTGTTTGTAGTCTACGCTCAATTCCAATAAAATCCACCTGGTCTGATATTGGAGTATGAAAATAGTTAAAATTCATGTATGTGCCAATTGCTAATTCCTCAATGCTTGATTTTTCTAAATCTTTTTTTGAAATTAGTCCTTGTTTTATTTTCAATTCAGATTTTTCTAAATAATCCTTGTAAGAAGAAACCGTAAAAAATGCCCGTTCAAGGGGTCTATTCTTTTCTTGAACCTTAACTATACAGGGTTTGTTTATGTTCTTGGGATTTTTGAATAACTTTGGAAATTTGATCCTGGCTTTTTCTAACAAATAATATTGATTTCTCTTTGCAGTACGTTCTTCTGCTTGAAATAATTTTCTATTGCCAAAAATTGGAACCTTAAATGAATTCTCAAGGATCTTGTAGCCAAGATAAACAGTAAGTGATCTATGTGGCACAACTATAGTGTTTGTTTCTCTGAGGTTTTTTTGATTTGTGGCCGATGCCATATCTTTAAATTTATTTAAAACCACTATTTCGTCTGCAATTCTTCCAAACCTTTGATATGGCCCCTCCCTTCCCTTTTGGCAAAATACTGTAGTTTGAAAATCTTCTTCCTTGGCACCATCCATCACTTCAAGGGCAGAATGGCTTCCTAACACGCCTATTCGAACGTCTGAATAATTATTTACTATTTTTTTGATCTCAGAACTCTTTATCATATTTTTTGTACAAAATAGAGGTAATATAACTAATTTCAAAAAATTCTTGATCTTTTTAGATATCAAAAGATTTTTTTTTAAAGCCGTTTAACCTGAATTGTGTTTTATTCCTTTGAGCTACAGATGGCAGGAGTAATTTTATTGACTGCAATGGCAGCTGGGGGTGTGTCTCTTTGGATTAAGAAAAAGAGGGCCCAAAAAGAATTGGATGAAGCTAATAATAATGAATCCCAAAATGAGGATGCGCAAAACTACTAATTTTCTAGTGATAATTTCTACTTTAAAACAATTAGATAAAATACTGTAAATCATTATGAAAATTATGAAATTAATTATTGGAATAACTGGAAGTACTGGTGTAATTTATGGAATTAGAATGCTTGAAATTCTTAAAAAAATAGGTATTGAAACCCATCTTGTTATGTCTGAATGGGCTGAAAAATGTGTCAAAATGGAAACGGATTACTCATTGGATGATTTAAAATCTTTAGCAACGACTTGTTCTGATGAAAAAAATATGGCATCAAGTGTTTCAAGTGGAACCCATAAGGTTGATGGGATGATTGTGGCGCCATGTAGTATGAAAACACTTTCTGCCATTGCAAATGGATATGATGATACTCTGGTTGCAAGAGCGGCTGGAGTTACAATCAAAGAATCACGAAAATTAATCTTAATGGTTAGAGAAACTCCTCTTTCTCCAATTCATCTTGAAAACATGTTAAAATTATCTAGAATTGGAGTTGTTATTCTGCCACCTGTTACTGAATTTTATACAAAACCAAAATCTATAGACGACATTGTAAATCATGGTGTTGGCAAATGTTTGGATCAATTTGATTTAGAACATAATTTATACCCACGATGGGGAACATAATAAACAACAATTGGCAAAAGTAAAGTTTGAAAAATTTTCCAAAGTATCTAGAGAAAAAATTTTTGATATAGTTACAAATTATGAATCTCTTCAAACACTTATTCCAGAATTTTTCCCATCTATGAGAATAATTTCTTCTAGACCAAATAACACTCTTGTTGAACAACATCTAAAGCTGGCACAAAAAGAATTTGTTGTGATGGCAAAGCATGTAATTGAAAGGCCATATCGTCATGAAGTTTATTTTGTTGGTGGAGATTTGAAAGGATCTAAAATTATAGAAAAATTTGAACAACTTGAAGACAAGGTAAGGATAGAAGTAAATCTAGATTTAAAACCAAAAATCTCACACAAATTTTCCAATTTTTTTAATAAAAACCAAATTGAAAATGAATTTCCCATTATTTTGGATAAATTAATAAAAGTTGCTGAAATCTAGTCTGATTTGGGCTTATTACCGTTAACGTCTTCGGAGGTTTTTTCTTTAAAATCTTTAAGCTCTTTTTCTCCTTCCATTTTCCCTTTTTCAAATTCCCCTTTTGCTTTTCCAAAGGTTTTTGCAAGTTCTGGTATTTTCTTTGCGCCAAAAATTAGAACACCAATTACAACAACTAAGATTATTAGTTCTGTACCCCCAGGAACAAAATTTGCAATATTCATCAAGAACATTATGATTTTGTTTTAGCATTTTTTAGATTTAAGTGTTCTTTGGTTCAAATGTTTACACGATTATCAAATGTCACAAGAAAATGTTACACTTTTATTCATAATTTTTTATGAAAAAACTAGGTTTTTTAGATTTTTTATTGGGCTTTCAATCTATTTCGTTCTTTACGCTCAATTATTATCATTCCTGAAACGTAAAGGGCAATCATAGGGCCTGCAATAAACCACATGGTTACCCCACTTCCATCCGGAGTAATTACTGCTCCAAATATTACAATAATAACTATTGCATATCGAATATTTTTTCTCCAAAAATCCGCGTCGGTCATACCTGAAGCTGTAATTGCATACATAACTAGGGGAAGTTGAAATGAAAAACCAAAAGCTAATAAAAATTGTAAAACAAAGGTAACAAAATCCATCACATTAAGAAACGTAACAAGACCTGCTGATTCCCCATACCGATATAAGAAATCCAAAATGAATGGTATTACAAAGTTATAAGAAAATACGCCCCCTGCTACAAACAACCCTATTGCAGGAATGGAAATACTGCGACTAACATTAATTTCATTTTCCTTTAGTGCAGGTTTAATGAAGCCTACTAATTCTTTGATTATTACAGGCATTCCTATTACGATGCCAGTCAAAGCCGCAATGTATACTTGAGCAAAAAAGGCTTGCCCAGGAGCGGTTTGAATTAAAGTAACGTTTTCTGGAACTAAATTATTTTTCATATGATTTGTTATTTGTGCAGCCATGTTGTCCAAGGGTTGAGGTGTGGGATAGTAAAGGGTCATTCCAGCAAATTCAAAAGGGACCGCATGAAAGGTTAATAAAAAAACTGTAATTATTCCAATTACTAGAACAATTCGTACAACACGTTTTCTAAGCTCGTCAAGATGTTCTCGAATTTCATTCAACTCGGCACCTGATGTAATTTTATGCTAAATTAACTTATCAATTTCCCGGAATTGGGAGCAGTTTGGATTCTGGAAGTCCCCCTTCCTTCATTTCTTCTTGACTGAGATCTCTAAATTCCAGAGTGATGATTGGTTTAGTGTTGAATTTTAATTCCATTTCTTTGGCCAAAGATGCAATTTCTTTGGGAGAGTAGATTTCTTTTGAATCTTTTAAAAATACTCTCTCCCCTTTTTCCATTTCCTTTCCACCAAATTTATTTTGAAGAAATTTAGTTATGGTTGGTAATTCTGAGCGAGAAATATTATTGTGATAATATGTAATTCCCTTTATTGATTCATAATCCCAAGGGGTACCATTCTTATACAGAAATACTCCTATAAAGGCAGCCTTATCTTCTGGTTCTCTTACACACTTTATTTCCCAATTCAATAATTTATTTTCATTATAGGTAAATTTTTCAATTTCTTCAGACGTTAATTTCCAATACCTTTGTTTTGACAATGGTTTTTTCTTTATATTCTGGTATAAATTCCCTTTTGAACCAAATTCCTATCTTCTCCTAATTTTGGAAAAAATGATACAGGTCTTGGGTGGCGCAATAATTGACAACTCATCCTCAAAACCTTGTATCTTGTGAATGATTCCAAAATAAGTATAAAAACACACGAATCTTCGGAAGATAGATTAACCTCAAAATATTTTTCAAGATATTCATGGCAATTTTTACTGTTCATGTAATTATCGAAAATAAACCTGGAATTAGCGACCCAGAGGGAGAAACCATTTTGAATGATTTAGTTCTAAAAGGAACTTCTAAAACGATATCAAAAATTACCACTGCTAAGATGTTAAAATTTACTATTAAAGAGAAAGATAAAAAGAATGCAGAAATAAAAATTAAAAAAATTTGTGACGAATTGCGCCTTTACAATCCTGTTGTAAGCAAGATTGAAATAGATGTATTTAATTAATTTGAAGTAATTCTAATTTTCTAAAATGTGCATATTTGATTTTTTATAAATTTAGTTTGTTTTACGTCGATCAAAAAAATTGTAAATTTTCTTTAAAACGACCCGATTCAAATTAAATATCTGTTTTAAGTAAATACGATGTGAAAGTTGGAGTCATTGTTTTTCCGGGAAGTAATTGCGATCGGGATATGTTTCATGTTTTAAGGGATGTTTTTCACTTTGACACTCAATATTTTTGGCACGAAAAAGGTCTTCCAAAAAATATTGACGCAGTAATTCTTCCGGGGGGTTTTTCTTATGGTGACAGATTAAGAGCAGGTGCAATAGCTGCTCATAGTCCAATTATTCATGACATTCAAAAAATTTCTGAAAAAGGAATTCCAGTTTTAGGAGTATGTAATGGATTTCAAATTCTAGTTGAATCAGGATTATTGCCCGGAGTATTACTAAAAAATAATTCATTGAACTTTATGTGCAAATGGACAAGTTTGATTGTCAAAAACAATGAAACCCCATTTACAAGTCAACTCAAAATAAACCAAAAAATCCCAATTCCAATTGCCAACGGTGAGGGTAGGTATTATGTCGATGAAGACACTTTGAAAAGTTTAAAGAAAAATAATCAAATTGTTTTTAAATATGCTGAAGTAGTAAATGGTTCTACCGATAAAATTGCTGGGGTGTGCAATGAGAATGGAAACGTAGTTGGTATGATGCCTCATCCTGAACGCGCAGTTGAATCTGAAATAAATCCAATTGATAACAAACCATCTTCAAAGATTTTCGAGTCTTTACTAAACAATATGGGTGTATACCAATGAGTTTAGAACCACAAGAATTATCGTACTTGAAATCTAAAATTGGAAGAGAACCATCATCAACAGAACTCCAAATAGTGGCAGCTGAATGGTCCGAACATTGCTCTTACAAATCTTCCAAAAAACATCTAAAAATGCTTCCTATGACTGGCCCATTAGTTATTTCGGAAAAAGGTTATGACTCTGGAGTTTTGGATGTTGGAGGAGGATATGTTATTACCGCACATATTGAGAGTCATAATCATCCCTCAGCAATTGAACCCTATGGAGGTGCCGCGACTGGTGTGGGTGGAGTAATTCGTGACATATTATCTGCTGGTACAAGACCTATTGCAATTTTTGATGGACTGCGGTTTGGAAATATTGAAAAGGATAAACATGCTAGGTGGCTTTTTAAAAATGCAGTTTCTGGTATAGCAGATTATGGGAACTGTTTAGGAATTCCTACTATAGGTGGCGAGGTAGAATTTGATGATTGCTATTCAAATTATGCATTGGTAGATGTTGCAGCTCTTGGATTTGGAAAAAAAGAAAATTTAATTAAAAATCACGCAAACAAAGGAGACCTTTTAATTTTGATGGGAGGGCCAACTGGACGTGATGGTATTGGCGGTTCACAATTTGCATCAGACTTACTTGAATCTGAGGATAGGTCTGCCGTTCAAATTCCTGATCCATTTATTGAAAAATTAATCATTGAAGCAATACTAGAAGCTAGAAATCATAAACTGATAAATGCCTTAAAGGATCTTGGGGGTGGAGGATTATCCTGTGCAGTTTCTGAAACTGCAGACTCGTTAGGCATTGGAATTGAAATGGATGTTGAAAAAGTTCACACAAAAGAAAAAGGAATGAATCCTGAAGAAATAATGATTTCAGAATCTCAAGAAAGAATGTTAGTAATTACAAATAAACAAAAATTAAAAAAACTTCAAGTTATTTGTAAAAAATACAATATTATTTGCTCAGTGATTGGCCGTGTCACATCTGGGAATAAAATGCATGTGAAGAAAGGGAAAAAAACATTTGCCGATATTTCAACTGAAATTGTTGCAAATGCAAAATTATTAGATAGGCCTTCAAAAATTCCAACTTATCTTAAAAACATTCAAAAAGAAAAAAAGATTGCAACTATTCCAAATATCTCAAAAACATTAATGAAGTTATTTTCTTCTCCAAATATTGCAAGTAAAATTTGGATTTACAGCCAATTTGATCATGAAGTTGGGATAAGAACTGTGATTAAGCCTGGGCAAGATGCCTCTGTTTTAAGATTAGATAATGGAAAATTTTTATCAGCAAAAATTGATGGTAATCCAAAACATTGTTTCATTAATCCTAGGGAAGGTGCAATTGGGTGTTTTGAGGAAGCATGTAGAAATGTAATTTGTACTGGTGCAAAACCAATAGGAATGCTTGATCATTTACAATTTGGAAATCCTCAAGATCCAGAAATTTTTTGGACCTTTTTAGAGACACTAAAAGGATTAACTGACTTTGCAAATTATTTCCAAATCCCTTGTATTGGAGGAAAAGTCAGTCTGTACAATGAAACTTCCAAGGGTCCCATAAAACCAACTCCTCTAATTGGTGTCTTGGGATTGATAGAAAAAAACCCTCAAATTTCCCAAAAAGTAGAACCTGGTGATTGTTTAGTAATAATTGGCACCACAAAAAATGAACTAGGTGGCTCAGAATATTATGAATACATCCATAAATTCATTGGAGGTAATTGTCCTAAAGTAGATTTTTCAGAATCCAAAAAAAATATGAAAACAGTCCTAGAATTGATTAATAAAAAATATCTTAAGGTGGTTCATGATTGTGCAAAAGGTGGGCTTGCTATTGCAGCATCTGAGATTTGTATGACCAATCAGATTGGCTGTAACATTTCTCTTGATAAAGTTCCTCACAAAACCCAAGAGCCAGAGAGAGTATTGTTTTCCGAAAGTCATTCAAGATATCTTCTTGTATTAAAACAAAAAAATCTCAGTAAAGTAAAATCGATAATGAAAAAAAATAAAGTATCATTTGGGGTAATTGGAAAATTTTCCGGCAAAAAAATTCAATTCAATAAAGAAAAAAAATCTTTAGCTGATGTAAGCGTTGATAAAGCTGAAAAGATTTGGTTAAATTCACTAAGGGAGATGGTATTGGTTGGTTAAAGAAAATTGTGGGGTTGTGGGAATTTTTAGTCTTAGCGACATTAATGTTGTCCCAATGGCAATTGATGCATTACGAGCATTACAGCATCGAGGACAGGAGGCTTGGGGAATAGCTATTCCCAACAAACCACCTTTAAAAAAACTAGGATTAGTTTCTTCGGCTTCATCAGAATTTAAAAAAATTTCAGAAGAATATTTCTCTTCATCTGTAATAGGGCATGTAAGATATTCTACAATGGGACGAAGTTCTCTTGAAAATGCACAACCTCTTAAAGTTAAAGATCTCTGCGTTGCACATAATGGAACGATTGCAAATGCTCAAGAGCTTTCTAACCTAGTAGGGGGTTGTTCATTTACTCCTCAAAATGCAAGTGATACACTGGTAGCCGCTCAAAGATTAGTTTCTTTAATTTCTGAAAATGGGAAAATGGGCAAGGCGTTATCAATTTTAAAAAATGAAATGATCGGATCTTATTGTTTTACTTTTATCTCTGATGATAATTCTGTTTTTGCTGCACGAGACCCCAAAGGATTCAGACCTCTTGTTTTAGGTCACAAAGAATCAGATGATACTTACATCATCGCCTCCGAATCTGCTGCTCTTTCAGCGGTAGGAGCAAAATTACAAAGAGATGTTTCTCCAGGAGAATTAATTAAATTAAGTAAAGACGGATTGCAAACAGAAAGATTTTCGACAGATAATTCTAGAGCACATTGCTCCTTTGAATTCACGTATTTTGCCCATCCATCAAGCAAAATGGAAGGAAAAAATGTCTATGTGTCAAGGAAAAGAATTGGGCAATATCTAGCAAAAAAATTTCCAATTAAAGATGCAGATTTAGTTATCCCGGTTCCTGATTCAGCAAGGCCTGCTGCACTAGGATTCGCCCAAGAATTAGGAATTTCTTTTGATGAAGGATTACTTAAAGACAGGTATAGTAAAAAAGGCCCATTGCGTAGTTTCATTGAACCACATCAAACAGATAGAATTGAAATTAATAGATGGATTATTCCAATTAGAGAAATTATTGAAGGAAAACACGTTGTCGTTGTCGATGATAGTCTTGTAAGAGGAACAAGCTCAAAAGCAATCATAAAGGCATTAAGGAGAGCTGGCGCAAAAAAAATTAGTATGTTAATTACATATCCTCAAATTAATTTTCCTTGTTATGCAGGAATTGATTTTCCATCTCAAGAAGAACTTGCTACCTATACCAATAAACATCAGTTATCAACTGAGGAAATCACTGATATGGTTAGACGGGATATCGGTGCTGACTTTTTAGGATACAATGATGCCGAAAATCTTGCTGCTGCAGTGGGAATTTCACAAGAGTCAATGTGTTTTACTTGCTCTACAGGAAATTATGATTCCCTTGGAATTAAGCCAGATTTTAAAACTAGAGAACAAATTAAGGGAGAATAGTTTTTTTTAAAATTTCTTAGAGCAATTAATTTTAATTTACAAGAATTTTTTACATTTTGGTCCGTTAAGAGGTTTACTATTGATCGTTGTTAGCTAATTCATATATATTCGGATTTTTTTATTGTTGATATGCTAAAGTTTTTGGTTTTAATGTTATTTGTTATTTCTTTTATTCCAGTTTATTCTGCATTTGGTGAGGGTTCCATTGAATTAAATTCTGATCAAAAAATTATTCAGCCCACTGACAGTATTGTAATTCATGGTTCAGTGACAGGAGTTACCAATTATGTTCCTTTGACTTTATCAGTAATAGCTCCTGATGGCGAAATTATTTTTTCACCACAAATTTCATTTGATAGTGATGGAAACTTTATGCGTTTAATCCACCCCCCTGTTCCAAGTTTTAAGGTTGGGGAGTATTCAGTTATCGCAAGTCATGACGATCTGGAAGAAGATGCAGAAATACAATTCACAGTAGCTGGTAGTTCTTTAGTTAGAGAACAAGCACTACAATCTACTGGAGAAGGAAACAAAATCATTTATCCTGGATTAGAAATTTCTGCCGAAGCTGTCGAAGGATCAGATACAATAATACTGACTGGTAGTACAATTACTCGTGATACTGATGTTACTTTTTCAATCCATTCTCCAAATGGAAACTTGGTATCTGTGGAACAAGTAACTCCCAATCCTTTGGGACATTTCACGGTTACCATTAAAACAGGCGGTCCCTTATGGGCTGAAGATGGAACTTATACTGTAACTGCAAACCAAGGAATATCTTCTGAATTTGAAGATTCTGTAGAAGTTGAAATTGTTGAAGGAAAAATAATTCCAGAATTTGGAACAATTGCAGTAATGGTTCTGGGAATTGCAATATTTTCAATAATCTTTGTTTCATCAAAATCTAGATTAAGCATAATAAAGTTCTAGAGCTAAAAAATCTTGAAAGAAACTAATTGGAAATTTTTTTAAATAGATACTTGAAAGGAGTAGAACATGAAGGCGATTTGGAATAATGTGATTATCGCAGAGAGTGATAACACCGTTGTTGTTGAAGGAAACCATTATTTTCCAATTAATTCTATAAAGAAGGAATATTTTAAAAAAACAGATTTTACGACCTTTTGTGGTTGGAAAGGAATGGCAAATTATTATTCTGTCACAGTAAATGGCAAGACTAACAAAGATTGTGCTTGGTATTATGCCGAACCAAATGAGGCTGCTGCAAAAATAAAAGGAATGGTAGCCTTTTGGAACGGAGTGGAAGTTGAATAATCAATCTTAATTATTAGAATTACTAAGTAAATTTTGTGAAAAATTACACCATTTTAATTATTTTAATGGTGGGTGGCATTGGTGCAGTTGGATTCATTTTTGGCTCAGATGTTGTAAAAATGTCAATACCGATTCAGGACTATGAAATTTTTGTGGATCCTATAATTGACAAACAAGATTTGTTTGATGTAGGACGAATTACCATTCAAAATACTGGTTCAAAACCAATTACCAACATTCATGTAAACTTTGGAGACGGTGACACATTAGATCTAAAAGTTTTAGAACCAGGTGATAAAATTTTACTTTCACCCCCATCTGAAAATTCAATGCAATTCGTAATGATTAGTGCAGATAATGATATTTTTGTTAACAAAGCATATAGGGAAATGCCAAAGATGGTGGGTATGATGGGTTCTTAAAAATTTACGAGCAGTTAAATCGTACTATTTTTGATATTTTTTGTTGAGATTTCTTTCCTCGGGAAAAGTAAAAGATCTTTATGAATATGACGAACAAAAACTACTTTTCAAATTTTCTGATCGAGTCTCTGCATATGACGTAAAATTCAAAGAAAATATTCCAAAAAAAGGTGAAGTATTATGCAAGTTTGCCGAATTTTGGTTTAACAATTTACCAGTACCAAATCATTTTGTAAAACGATACTCTTCTACAGAAATAGTAGTAAAAAAAATGAAAATGTTACCCATTGAATGTGTCGTTAGAGGTTATTTTTACGGAAGTCTAATAGGAAGATGGGAAAAAGGCGAGGTTGAAATCCCAAAGGGCACAGATACTATAATAGCTGCAAAATTACCTGAACCAATTTTTGACCCTACTACAAAATCTGAACATGATATCCCTATTGATAAAAACAAAGCAATTGAAATGAACTTAGTTACCGAAGAACAATATAATTTTCTTGAAAAAACTTCTATTGAAATTTATAAAATCATGGCAGATATTTCAGATGAAGCAGGCTATATTCTAGCCGATTTAAAATTAGAATTTGGTGTTTTAGATGGAGAAATTACTCTGGGGGACTCGATTGGCCCTGATGAATATAGATTATGGTTAAAAGAGACATATTCCGTAGGCAAGGTTCAAGATTCCTATGATAAGCAAATTCTACGCGATTGGTTAACCGACCAAGGGTATCAAAAACAATTTGATAATGAACGAAATATGGGAAAAGAACCAATTGCTCCAAATATTCCAGAGGAAATAATTGAAAAAATGACCAAACGATACGTTTCAGCTTTTACCAGTTTTACTGGAAATTCTCTTTAAAATTTTTAATTTGGTGCTGCTGGAACTATTTTTGTACCTTCAACTCGAATTTGAAATTTCAATATTTTCCTAAATCTTCTCTCATCCACTTAATTGGGGACAATTTTTTTTCAATATGCCTTTTTTTGATTTTTTTTATCAATTACAAAAAATATACAATCAATAGTAAATTCATTGTAGCAGTATTAAGAAAGATAATTTTACTATCAAAAATTTAGTAGTGATAATGAGATGTTTTGTACTGGTATGAAAACCATAAAAATGGACAAAAATTAATGCGATTAGACAAAAAAATATGATACAAGGATCTTTTAGATCATAATTTTAGGCTTAATTTGTATGTCTACATTAATAGAAAAACCCCTAAAAGTGAATCGAATCGAAACTACAAGTATTTCACATGCGCGTGCAATTGAAGACCCTGCTCGTGCAAAAATTTTGGAACTTTTATACCGTCGGTCTTTATCTGCAAATCAAATTTCATCTGAATTAAAAAAGACAGGATACAAAAAAGCTTTGACAACAGTTAGACACCATTTGGAAATCCTTAAAAATTCTGGACTAGTTGAAATTGTAAAGATTGAAGAATCACGCGGTGCTATTACTAAATTTTATAGTACATCTACCAAATTACTAGCCTATCAGGCTCCTGATGATTTTGATTCAAAATATTCTAAAGAAATTGAACATACATCAAAAAGAATTGAAAAAATTCTCAAAGGTTTAGCCCCTAAAACCACACAGAAAAAAAAGAGTAAGACAAATGAGCACTTTAATTATTCACAATATCTAATTATGGAGATTATGAATAGAGCGATGACAAATATTTTAGAAAAGCCAATAAAATGATTTTCCTATTCTAATATCTTTTTTGAGAAACTGTAAGATAAATATTTGATTTGTTCTCTCATAGTTATTATGAATAAAAATGCTGAGAAACTATTCGAGGATAAAAATTTGGTTTTTATTGCCACTCTTATGAGAGACGGTTCTCCACAATTATCTCCTGTTTGGGCAAACTATGAAGATAATCATATTTTGGTAAATACAGCCGAAGGTAGAATAAAACACAAAAATGTTTTACTTGACCCTAGAGTTGCCGTTTCTGTGGTTGGAAAAGACAATCCTTTGGATATGACAACTGTAAGGGGAAAAGTTGTTGAAATAATTCCTGATTATGAATACAACCATGCCGATAAACTTACTCAAATTTACATGGGCCTTGATCATTACCCATTTAAGAGAACAGGTGAAAAAAGAATTGTTTTAAAAATTAAACCTGAGCATGTTTTTGTAATGCCTGAAATAAAAATAAATGATAACTAGAGAATAAAATATTTCTAAATTCGAATTTAGAAATATTTAATTTTTACCCTAGTGTATCTTTAGGGAAAAAAGTTGAAAAAAGCAGCCTATCGTCGTCTTGCTGCTTTTCTCTTTGGAGCTGCTCGTCTTGTTGTTCTTCTTTTAGGAGCTGCTCTTTTAGCTGCTTTTCTCTTTGGAGCTGCCCTTCTTTTAGGAGCTGCTCTTGTAGCTGCGGCTTTTTTTGCTGCACGACTTCGCTTTCTTTTTGCTGCAGCTTTTGCGGCTGCGGCTGCTTTTAGTGCAGCATTTCTTTTTCGTGTACGAGCGGCCTTTTTGGCTGCTGCGGCACGTGATGCTTTAGTAGATGCCATTACTAAACGGGATTATTCATCGTGGTTATATGGTACGAGTCACACATTATTGTTCCAAAAATAGGAATAATTGACAATATTTTTTGAAAAAATTATTGGTTTTTTTGCGATCAACAATTGGCAATGCAAATCAGAGCAGTATCAACAGTTGATTGTTCTTTTTGAGGACGAATAATTATGTTGTAATTTTCGTTTTCATCATAAGGCACATCAAACTGAGTTGTCCAACTTTCAGGTTTTCCTGGTTCCAAAGGATGAACATACAAGTCTTCTTCAGAAAATCCACCATAAACTGCCTCATGTTTTACATCTGATTCATCTACTAGGTAAAATTGTCCGCCTGAAATTTTTGTGAGTTCCTCGCTAATATTATGAGCTATAATTTTGATCTTAACAAATGTATTCTCCGGTTGCGTTTCTTCATCTCCCATACTTGTTCCCTCAAAAGTAACAACATACTCAACTGGACCCACAATAACTGCTTCTCCAGATTGTACAGAAATGAAGTTTGTCTGATATTGAGTGTACATATACAAAGCTACTCCCATAGAACAAATTACTGCTGCTATTACAATGACAATTCCAATTCCTGCCAACAATATATTTTAAAAAATTTAGTATATAGTCTATACGTAATCCTGTTTTTAGCCTAAAGACACAATCAATAATTATCTTTTTTCATCTTTAAAATAACACTCCAAAACACGAGTTTTTTCTCGTTTTTTAATTGAAAATTAGGGGTTTAGCTTTTACGCCTGGGTAAAAAAACCAACTAGGTTATAGCTGAGCTAGCTTGGTGGTTTTACCTTTGGTTCTAATATTTAGGCGTGAGTGTTAAACCCCCCCAAAAAACTAACATTTTTCATAAAAACACATTATGCCTGTTATGAAGGAAATTCAGTAGGGGTTTAGCTTTCAAGCCTAATTCTATTTTTTGCAAAAAATATAGTCAAAACAAAGGAAATTTTGAATTGGAAAAATTCCCTTTCAGAATTGCAATTTTTTAAGAAAATCGGGTTTTTTCTAAGGTTTCGAGAAAAAATTTAGGAGCTACATAACATTTCCAGCCATATGGTTAACCCAATTTGAAAACGCAAGAAATACCCATTCACCACCCTCTTTTAATCCCGAGAAAACACCACTAATAGGCTCAATAACTTCATTAAATCGAGTTTGATTGACGATATTCTGCTCTCCTTCAATAAAATTAGAATTTCCAGTGGGTAGAAAATAATCGCTCATTTTCTGGTCTGGGTAATTTTTACATTTTTTAATTTGTATGTAATAAATGAAACAAAATTAACGAATTCAAATTTTTAATTGAAGTCTTTTGTTAAAAGGTCTTTAAGAGAAATCTTGCAGTTTTTTCATGCATTTCTGTAACCTTATTCACAGCTTCAAACAGACTTTGTTGGTTTATGTCACCTTTATCATCTAAAATAACAAAAACTCCAATTTTTTGTTTACCGTCTTCTTCAATCATTCTATGAACAGCCTGAATGGAGTAACAGTAATCTGCAACTTTATTCTCAAATCTCTTTTTTTCCTCAGGGTTAAATCCTAGAAATCTGGCAATTTGATTATTTTTCATTATTACTTTGGATCCAACCACAATTATTCCTGGTTGTTTTTTTGGTTCAAAAATTTCAACAGGTAAACCTTCTTTGCCTGCATGTTTTACTAAAATGTGAAAAGAATTCTCTTCATTTTTTACAAATTCAAAGGAATGACTTTCATGAATTAACCATCTTTCCACATTGTCTCTTAGTTTAGAATTACTCACAATTTCTCCTCTACTTCGTTCTATATTATTCTAAATGAATAATTTAATCACAGTACTCAATTTTTTATATTTCTAAATTCGAATTAGGAAATATGGAATATCTTTATTTAACAAACTTTGTTTTTATGAATTTAAAACATATCTATAGATTAATGTTAAAACCCTGTTCCAGCTCTGGAATTTGAGTTAATATCAAAATATTTAGGAATAATCCTATAATGGCTAAAACAATCCCTAAATAAAGACAATTCTTAGCTTTTTGTGGATCATCTTGTCGTAATACAAAATATGCTATAATACCACCAATTAATCCTCCAAATATAGGTAAAAGAAACCAAAAATTACTTCGTCGTTTTTCTGGATACATGATATTTTTTATTTTTTAGGACAATAAAATGTATTCATATTTTATTTTGATTTTTTTTGAATCTGAGTAATCTCAATTTCGACTGTTTCAAGTGGATCTTCTACTTGATTTCTTTTTATTGAAAACATTTTTGGTTTTTCAAAATCCTTAGTACAATCAGGGCAAGCATAGACTAAAACTCGATGCTCATTTGGTGCTTTGGGGTTGGATAATCTTGGATAATATACCAGTCGGGCACCACAATCGACACAATATCGATTAGCCCTTTTTATTCTGGCCAATGTAAATCTCCTGCATTATTACAAATATGCGATCATCTATTAGATCTATCCAGTCTAAATGAGTGCACCAAATTGTTGTATTCGATCTATATTTCAAAACTCGAAATTTGAAACATTAGGCGCCGCCCACCAGACTTGAACTGGCGACCGTCCGATTAACAGTCGGATGCTCTACCACGCTGAGCTAGGGCGGCAACAAGTTTGTAACTTGGGAAAAGTGATTTAATCCTTGCTACGATTCTTTTTAGATTGACAAAATTTGTTCTTCTTAATTGAATTGTGAAAAAAATTCCTTAATTTCCTTGGAATGTCTCTCTACAAGCTCAATTATTTCAAGATGTTCCTCACCTGTGGGTTCTCTTTTATGCACAATCTGAAATGCACTTAAAGCTGATCCTACCATTTCTCCCACAAAAAAACCACATAAAAAATCTCCAACAGCTTGGCATTCCCATACTTGACCAACACGAGGAGAAGCCCCTGATGTTTTATACAATTCTAAAGTTTCTTTAATTAAATTTGTGGTTTGTTTTTGAAATTCAGAATCTAAGGTCATAAAGTTTTTCTCAAATTTTTCTATGATTATTTTTCAATGCCTGTCTTTTTTTCATAAATATAAATTCCGTCTAAAAATACCCGATGATCTTTATTTTTAACTTTGGTTGTTAATTCAATATTTGCAGCAGTTTGAGTGATATCAGTCAAAACCTCTCCTGTTAAAATTAAATCTTCTCCTTTAGGGTTTACTTTGGTATTGCCCACAATGTTTGTTGTTCTAGGTGACCGCTCTCCCTGAAAATTTTCAATTGAAATTATTTTATCTTTAACTTTTACAGTAATTGGAAAATGGGCATAAACAACTTTCATTTTGATAGTGTATCCTATTGTTAAACCCTCAAAAATATTTTTGATTAATGAACGTGAGGTATGTAAAATTGAATAATCTTTTTTTCTTTTTCCTTGAGCTTCTATTGTAACTTTACCGTCATTAACTGAAACATTTACAGGAATTTTTCTAAAACTTTTGAAGGTTTTACCTAATGGTCCTTGAAATTGCATCATGTGTTTTTTCATTGTTATGTCAATTCCTTCTGGAATATCAATAACTTCTTGAAACTGATCAGGTTTAGTAGACATATCCTATCAAAAATCCTCCAATTTCTTTTGAAATAGCTTCATGGTGGGACATTACTCCTTGATTTGTAGTAACAACTAGCATTCCACGATTATACGCTGGTAAGTATTGTTGCTCCCAAGAATTGTATGCGTCTTTTTTTACTTTGAATCTTGGGGAAATTGCTCCACACTTTGTAATTTTTGCTAATAATTTTATTTTGAATTTTCCTCCTCGTTTATCATCAACGTGTTCAAACTCTCCAATATACCCATTTTTTTGTAAAGTTTTCAAAACCTCTATTCCTAATTTGGATGTTGGAAGAATTGTACAATCAGTATTTCTTCTTGTTTCATTATTGTATAATGTTACAAATAGATTTGCTAAGATATTTGTCGCTGGCATTATTATCACTGATTTTTCCTAAATCCTAAAGAAACTGCTACTTCTCTGAAACATCGTCTGCAGAGTAAAAGATCATACTTCTGAATAACTGCAGTATAATCCCCACATCTTTTACACCATCTTGATCCTCGTCCAAAATCATGCTTTTTTCTTCCAGTAAATTCGTATGATCTGTCTTTAGCCATTATACTACTGTCACCCCAAACTCTTTGATTAGATAATCTTTTGCTTCCTCAGATTTTATAACGTGATTTTTTCCAATCCTTGCTTTGTGTTTACTTCTTAATCTAATGTTGTAACCTGGTCGAGTTAAAGTAACAGAGATACCAAGTCCTAGAATTCCAATCTTTGGATCGTATTTCACACCAGGAATATCTATATGTTCATTTATTCCAAAAGAATAATTTCCAAAATTATCAAATGATTTTCCTTTAACTTGATTTCCTTTTGCTTCAAATAGTCTTTTTAACAATTCTTTTGCTTCTTCTCCTCTGACTGTGATTGCTACTCCAATTGGCTCTCCTTTTCTAACTCCCCAATCCCTTTGGGATTCCTTTGCTTCTCTTGACGAAGGCATTTTTCCTGAAATTTGTTGAAGGGCTTTTTTTGCAACTTCAATTACATCTCCTGATTTTCCTAAGCCCATATTTAGGACCACTTTGTCAAGTGAGATTTTTTTCATTGGATTTTCTTGAGTTTGAGACATGATATCACTTTATTTGAATAATTGGTTCCTCTTTTCCTATTACCATAACTACATCAGATGGTATTTCGATTTTTCTTTCTTCTAAATCTAAAATAATTCTTTTTGGAAGAATAAAAGTACCTGGTTCAATAGTTTCTACTTTACCAATTTTACCTGCGTTTACTCCCCGTGTTACTAGAACTTGAGCACCTTTTTCTAATTTTAGCACTTCCATAATTTTCATATCAGGAATTTGAATTAAACAACTATCATCCACATTTACTTTTACATCAGAAATGACGGAACGCCCATCATGAAATCCAATTTGGGTTTTACCATTTTTTATAGTATTTTTATTTTTAACTCTAACAATTTTTTTGTTTTTTTCAGATTCCTTAATTGTTAAAGGTTTCAAAATTTTACCTTCATATGGAACTAAACGGTATATCTCTGGAACGTCTTGTAATTCCACAACATCCATTAAACCTATTCCATGGTGCAGGGATTTTCTTATAACTCCATCAATCTTTACTCTTCCACTGTAAATTGCAGTTTTAGCCTCCCTTAAGGAACTTACAATTTTTAATGTGTCTCTAAGAAAAACTGCACTTGGAATTGAAGATTCCTTTTTATGAGGTCCTGGTCTTACCGTAATCACAAATCGATTATTTTTTCGGTTTATTCCCCAAAATTGTGGGGCCATTTGTCGTTTTAGTTTTTTACTTCCAGATATGCTTACCATTATTCTTTAACATCCTTTTCTTTAGTTTTTTCTACTTCTGTTTTGTTTGATTTTATTTTTTCTTCAGGTTTTTCCACTTGAACTTCTTTTGGGGAATTTTTTTCCTCCTTTTCTTTAGTTGGTTTTTCTGCTGTTTTTACATAATCCTTTCCTGCTAATTTTGACATTCTCCATTTATCATCAGTGTTTAAACTTGTCACAATAACATTTGATGAGTGTACATAAACATCAAATTTATCTCCTTTAGTTTTTTCTTTTTTTACACCGTCTATTGCAAGACTATTATTTTTAGTTGAAACTTTTGAAATTTTTCCATCAACTCCCTTAAACTCCCCTCTTACAATTTTTATACTATCTCCTTCTATGGCACGAACACTTTTTTTACCATATTTTTTTTGGAGATCCTTCGATAATGGACTTGAAATTTGTTTACTCTTAACAACATGGGATGCCCGATAAACCAATTTGTTTCTCATTTTTGTTGGTTTCATTTTATACCACCATTGATGCCAAATTAGCTACTCTTGGCCATTTTTCAGAAGCCTCTGCTGCAACTGGTCCTTTAATGTCAGTTCCTTTTACCTCTCCTTCTGGCGTAATTAATACAGCTGCATTATCTTCAAAACAAACTCTAACTCCATTTAATCTTCTAACAGCATATTTTTGTCGAATAATTACTGCTCCATAAACTTGCTTTCTAAGCTCTGCTGGGCCTTTTTTTACTACAACATTACAAAAATCTCCTACTCCTCCTGCAGGAAGTCTAGAGACTCTGGTTTTGTACTTTGTTACATTAATTACCTCCAAAATTTTGGCACCTGTGTTATCAGCACAGACAATATTTGCACCAACAGGAATTACTCTTGTCACATATGGTCTAAATTCTTCTACACCTTTTCCTGCTTGTTTTGCCATTATTCTTTAACCTCCACTACAACATAGGATACTGATTTTGCAATTGGTCTGCATTCAGCAGCTAATACATGATCACCTATAGACACATCAATGCATTCTGGTACATGTGCATGGATTGTATTTGTACTTCTGGCATATCTTTTAAATTTACTAAAGTAAACAGGTGCTTCTTTTTGCAATGTAATGGTTTGTTTTGCTTTATCTCCTGTAATTTTACCGTCAAATAATTTACCACGGACCGAAAGTTTGCCACAAAAAGGACAATGTACGTCATTGCATTCTTTTTTGGGTAACTTTACATTCAAACCTATATTTTTTTTCATGCTTTTACCCTCAACCTGTCAAATGATCTTTTTATAATTTTTAATCCTTCTACGGTAACGTCTTGATTTTCTAAAGTAAATTTCCAACTATTATGATTTTTTGGAATTATTTTTATTCCTTTTTTTGTCTTTAAAGTAAACATTGATTTTGTTTCATTGATTATGGTTCCATTTAATCCTATAATTTCTGAATTTGTCGAGTCAACGACCTTGGTATCTAGACCAATAAATTCATGTTGTAAAATATTATTTGAAGTTATCATTGATTTTTCATCTCATTTAATCTAGTTAACATTCTTGCTATGTCTCGTCTTACTGCCTTTATTTTTCCGCTTTCTTTCCTTAAAGTTCCTTTAGACCCATCAACCCTTAATTTTGCGAGCTCACTTCTTGATTCTTGAATTTTATTCTTGAGGTCTTTTTCACTTAGCCCCTTTACAGTTTTCATAGTTATTCTTGACATTACTTCATTTTCGCCTCTTCATCTTCTAGTGTTTCCAATTCTTCCATTTTCTTTTCCTCCATTTCAATAACCTCTGATTCTGATTTAGCGGTATCTTTTTTGTCCTTTACTTTTACAACTTCTACTTTAACATCTTCGATTTGTACCTCTTCCACAGCAACTTTCTTTGGTTTTTCTTTTTGTTCTTTAATTTTCTTTATTTCAAATTCAGGAATAAAATTCTCTTTAATTGCAATTCGAATTCGTATTCCAATTGTTCCCATTGCCGTGGTAACATGAGCAATATCTTCTTTAACAATGACTTCAGCATGATGGCCTGCTCTTGGTAACACGCCAGCAGTATGTTTTTCAAAGGCTGAACGATCGCCTCTTAATTTTCCGGATATGGTAATTTGGACTCCCATTGCACCTCCTTCCATAATTTGTTTTAAAGTCCACATGGTAGCTCGTCTAAAAGCTGTTCCCCTTTCCAAATGTGATGCCATTCTATTACACATAACACTTGGAGATAATTCTGGTTTTTCTATTTCATTTACTGAAATTTGTGGGTTTTTTAAACCAAAATCTGTCGCAAGTTTTTCAGTAAGTTCTCTTATTCCGGTACCTTTTCTTCCAATCACAATTCCAGGTCTGGTTACATGAAGAGATACACGTGTTCCTGTTGGGGTTTTGGAAATTTCTGCATGGGAAAAACCAGCATCCTTAATTGCTTCCCGTAAGTAATCTTTGAGAAGCATCATGTTATAGTTATCTTTGATTACATTTTTGACTGATGACATTTTAAATCTCCTGTGCCACTAATTCTACATGTGTTAAAACATTATTCTTTGGTGTTGCTCTTCCCATTGCTCTTGGAATAAAACGTTTTACTAGAACACCTTTGTGAACTGTTGCATTAATTATTTTTAATCTATCTAAATCCATTCCTTTGTATTCTGCATTTGATTCTAAATTATCTAATACTTTGATAAACTCTCTAGCAGATTTTTGGGGATATCTACCAGACATCATTCCTGGGTCTGACCTATGCCCTACTTGATTTTTATATCTTCCAAAAGCAACCGCTCTTTGTTTGTTTACTACTGCTTGAAGATAATCTCTTGCTTTCTCAATTGACAATCCTTTAATTGCTACTGCAATTTCTCTTGCATGTTTGTGAGAGATATCTTTTTCACGTAGAGAAGAACGTACATGCTTTGTCGAATCATAATTTTGAAATGCGTAACTGTATCTTCCCATAATAATCACTTTAGTGGTACATAGAGACTGGATCGAGATGCTCCTACTCCAGGAGCACCATGGTTTACTCGTTTATTGGTAACAACATATTCTCCAAGATAATGCCCAATCATCTCGGGTTTTATTACGACAGGGACAAAATCTTTTCCAGAGAAAACATTTACTGCTACCCCTACCATATAGGGAAGAATAATCAAATCTCTTAGATGTGTTTTGATTGGAGTTTTTAATTTCCCTGCTTTAGCAGCTTTAATTTCTTCAATTAACTTTCTTTTTCCATCTGTAATTCCACGGGTTAAAGATCTTCTTTGTCGCGAATTGAATAATTGAAATAATTTTTCTAAAGAAGCATTTTCTAATTCTTCTTTTGATATTCCGCGATATGAAAACTCTTTAACCATATTTCTCCACCTGTATTGTTGATTTTGAGGTTTTATGGTCCATATTATAGCATTCCTATCTTGGTGGCCAAGTCCCTTGCTTTTTCAATAGTTTCAAATTGAACAAAAGCCTTTTTTCCATAAATCGTTCTTGCAGTGTTAACTTTAATCGCTTTTTGATTGTAAAGGGTGGAAATTGCTTCAGTGATTTGAGGTTTACTAGCCTCTTTTTCTACAATAAAACAAATTTTACTTTCATTTTCTACCAAAGCAAAAGTCTTTTCAGTAATGTATGGCTTTAAGATTATTTTACTTGCTTGGTCAACGTTCATTTTCTTCTCTCCATTAGTTTCAAGTGAGTTGATTTTATCTTTCCAATCTCCTCAATTGCTGATTTCGAAAATACAGTTAGTCTAATTGGATCTGAACCTGGCGATAAATCAAGCACACTTAGATTTTTAACAGATGTTGCATCTACACCTGGAATTGCACCACATGCTTTGTTAATTTTTTCAGAATTTTTTGTTACAAACAAAACACTTTTTCCAATTTTTTTACTTCTTCCTCTAAGGGCAGTCTGCCCACTTCTTGATTTTCTTGAATCTAATCTTGCTACATCTTTATCTAGTTTTAAAGATTCTAAAACTTTTGACATTTCACTGGCCTTTGAAATATTTTCAAGATCGTTTGACACAATAATTGGAAATGAATCAATGTCATCTACTTTATGGCCTCTTGATTGGACTTGTTCCTTTGACGCAGTTGCAGCAATGGCAGAACACAATGCAAGTTTATTTTCTTTTTTGTTTAATTTTTTGTAAATATTTTTATTTACTTTTGGAGGATGTGCTTGTCTACCTCCTCTAATGGATGCAACTTCACCGGCTTGACCTTGTCTGCCTCCGCCACCACCTCTCATTCTTGCAATACGTGCAATACCTTGACCAGTTGGTGGAGAGTTAGAATCTGCAACAACATCCATTCCTGCCGTGGGATGTCGTCCCTGTTTTTGAAATTTATGTGAGTTTAGATTTGTCCAAGCTTTATGAATTAAATCTTTTCTAAATGGAGTTGAAAAGATTAGTGGTAATTCTATTTCTTCTTCTTTAGTTCCATTTAGTGATAAAGAAATTGTTTTACTCATATCACAACCTCCAAAATGTTTGGTTTTACTACTTTACTGGGAGTGTTTCTAATTTGATTTCTTAGTTTGATTAATCTTCTATATGTTCCTGGAACTGATCCTTTAAGAACAATGAAGTCTCCTTTAACTAAACCAAAGTGTTTGTAACCTCCATCTGGATTAATTTTTAAATCATTTTCTTCTGTATTGCCCATAATCATAATTCGTTTGTCATATTCTATACGTTGGTGAAAACCCATTTGGCCTGCTCTTGGAACAGTGTACATTACATATTGTGGGGAAATTGGTCCAAGAGAACCTAATTCTCTAACGGTTTTTCTTGATTTGTGTTGTTTTTTCTTGGCTCCCCATCTTTGAATTACTCCTTGCCATCCTTTACCTTTTGTAATTGCAGCAACATCTACAGTTGATCCTGTTTCAAAAATTTGATCAATTTTTATTTCTTTACCTAATAACTCTTTTACATGGAAAAATTGTTTTTCAATATCTCCACCACTAACTGAGGCCTCAAAAATATATGGTTTTTTCTGTTCCAAACCTGCTGCACGAGGAGAAACTGCTACTACTGCAAATATTTCTTTAATTTTTTTAAGATGTTTTTCTGCTTCTTCGAGTGCACCATCTTTATTTTTTAAGGATATTTCCTTTGCAATATCTTTTGGAATATCTTTGGCATAAACATCAAATTCAGCATGTGATCCATCCACATCTTTTGAATAACCTCTTATTCCTAAGATGGTTATTGGTGGTGTAACAAGAACAGTCCCCAGACTCACAAGTTGTTTTCCTGCATTTGGAGTTTTTTCTCTATCATCTATACTTACAATTTGTACGCAACCTGCTTTAAAACCACAATGAGCTAGAATTTTAGGCTCTTCAGAATCAATTTTGGGCCAAGCTCGAATTCTTGCTTCCATACTTTTAGCTCGTCCTCTGGGTGAATATGCAAGACTACCTCTTCTTGGTTGATTGTGCTTTCTAGCTCCCATTGATAAAAAAACCCTCGATAACCGTCTAATAAATCATGTGAGATTGTCGTTAACCAATAATGAATTACTGGTTAACAATTAATTAAATCAAACTTAGGGCTTTAGAATTTCATTTACCATATTCCAAATCACGACTGTTCCAACTATTATTCCCATAATTCCTATTCCAATTGCTAAAATTAGAAAATTCTTTTTTTCTACCATTGTTTACTCTGCATTATATGCATTAATTATTGCTAACGAACCTAGAAGCGCTTCTTCTAGTCTTACTGTTTCTGTTGCTTGATGGGGAAAAAAGTTAAGAATTTTCGAATTTTGTAATTTATCCATTTTTTTTCCTAGGATTTGATGTACTCCTTTTTCAGGTGAACCAAAAACAAGTAAAATTGGGTCAGAAGATTTTGTATATTTTAAAATTTGATCCTTTTTTGCAATTTTCCCCTTTCGTGAGGTCACAATAGTAAATCCTTTCCATTCTGAAATTAATGAGAAAAGATTAGCTCTCTCTTTAACATTAAAGCCCCAATATGTTGGAGTTTGCTCTTTTGTAATTGATTTTACTTCAAATTTAGGGTAATCTTTTTTGAATTGCACAGTTATTCTTTTTCCGATAGGCTCTTTTCCAAAATATGGTATAAGTTGATTAATTCCCACATCTACAAATTTTTTTCCTTTAAAATTTACTGTTATTCCATCCCTGACGTCTCCTTTTTTGATTTTTTTTGCATCAATTGATGCGGTATGACTTGGAATTTTCAAAGGATGTAGCACTCCAGCAAATTTTAATTCATTCATTTTTGGAAATAATCGTTTACGTAAAAATTGTGGTGTGTCCAAGTATCTCAAAATCAATAATATTAAATTTCTATCTTCTTTGTTGTGTTCCTCATGATAAATGTATATTGTATTTACTCGAAAAATTGCACAAGCTCTTGCAATTATTGAGATTTTTCTAGTTTTATCAATTTTTAAAATCTCATCAGATAAAGCAGAATCTGGAATTGCAATAGATAAATTCAAGATTCCATTCAATAAAATAAAATTAATTATTTATCCCCATGAGGGAATTTCTCTTTAGCCATTTTTGCAGAATTTTTAATTTGTTCTTCAGAAATTAATTCAAATACTCCAGTTTCAGTTTTGATTTGGGCCATTCTAATGTGACTTGTCCCTTCCTTATCTTCACTTGAAAGGTAAATAGATGCTATTGCTAAAGCTGTTGCATCCTCAAGAGATAAATCGTTAGTGTATGATTTTTCCAAGAAGTCAGTAACTTGATCAGAACCTGATCCAATTGCAATTGCATCGTATGAAATGTAGGTTCCACTTGGGTCTGTTAAATATAGTTGGGGAGATTTGTTTACAACTCCTCCTAAAATTAAAGAAACACCAAATGGCCGAACTCCTGCATATTGGGTGTATTGTTGGGATTGATCAGC
Source organism: Nitrosopumilaceae archaeon (assembly GCA_028279545.1). Classification (GTDB taxonomy): domain Archaea; phylum Thermoproteota; class Nitrososphaeria; order Nitrososphaerales; family Nitrosopumilaceae; genus Nitrosomaritimum. Next base: position 21,442 of record JANQNN010000017.1, on the reverse strand, counting down.
TAAATGTTTTGCGATAGTTTCAACTTCTACTGGTTCATCGTAAATCAATTTGTTACTTTGAGAAAAGAATCGTGCATTATCTACCTGGCTTCTTGCATCTGGGATATATCCTGCTGCAGCAACACCTACATGATCATCTATTTGAAATATTTTTTGAGCAACTTCTGAAATTTGTAATTTTCTAGGTTTTTCTTCAACCGCTATAACAATTCCTTCTTTACTTTTAATCCCTACTGCGATAGTTCCTCTTCTAACGGTTTCAATTGCGTATTCGACTTGATACAATCTTCCATCTGGTGAAAACACCGTAATTGCTCTGTCATAACCTTGTTGTGCTGGAAGCATTTAATTTTGAATGCTTTGGAAGATTAATTTAAGTCTAGCCTATTTAATTTGCCGTGAGATTTGAAATTGAATTTTTTGGCCATGAGAATATTAGATCCACCCATAAAAAAACAATTGAAATAACCAAAGAATCACACCTTTCACTCCGAGGAGACTGCATTATTGGAGTTAATGCATCCTCGAGTTGTTTTGATCTTCCGAGCGGGCTAAAAGAAAAACTTCAAGATCCAAGGTCAAAAATTCAATGTTCCATAAAAGTTTCAAATTTTGAATTTAATGTTGCTGGAAAAGGACACCCTGACCTTACTTTTGCCCATAAAGAGGATATTGTAATCAGAAAAAGTAATTTTGTATGCCCTAGAACTCTTGCAGTACACTGCGATAAGGCATCAGATCTTATTCCAAGGGAAATGATCAAATTATTACAGGATCCTAGTCAGAGAGGAACTTTTACTATTACTGCTGAATAAAATTGTGACAAATTTATAGTAAATAATTAAGCATTTTTTATGGGTCTAAAAACAAAAATTTTTCTTCTAATTCCATTATCTATTTTTGCGGCCTTAATTCTAGGATTTGGTATGTATAACACAATTTGCAAAAACTCTAATCTCGATTTTTTGGGTTGTTAAATTAAAATCACGATTGTACAATTTCTTTAATTTGGTTAAATCTCGTTTAGCAAGAATTTCTTAAACTACCTAGTTTTATTATATTTCATGCAAAAGTCATTAATTGAATTAACTCTATCTCAAAAACCAACTGATGCAGAATTAAAAAAATTAAAAGAGTATTTTAAAGAAATGCCAGTTGACGAAATTTTAACTGGATTAAAATTTGCAAAAAACAGATGGGCTGCCAAGGATTCGGGAACTCTAAAGGTTGGTCGAAAGAGCATTATTCAAAAAGAAGTACATTCTGTAACAACTGAACAAGCTCAATGGCGATTAAAAAACTGGAAAATGATGATCGCTAACTATAGACGTCGTGGATACAGCTATCCAACGATTTCTAGAATAAAAAAAATCTTAATTCAAAAAAGTAAAAAAAAATCAAAGTAATTTTAGTTTACATTAAAATATCTGCTGATTTTTTTTGAATTATTTCATCTTTGAGATTATTTGGAATTTCTGGAATTGAAACCTTCGTTTGTCCCTCAATAACAGAATGTGCTTCTTCAAGAATTGCTAAGGTATCTGAGTTATCAGAAATTCCAGAGTTTAGCAAACTTGAATCATTTACCGAAGAATCAGTTAAAACATCTCCTAGAATTGATGATAAATCTTGCATTGATGCGTTGGCCTCTGGCATAATTCCACCTAAGGAGGAACTTATTCCCTTTATCAATGACATCGCAGGACTAAGCGTCACTACAACATCGCCAAGTTCTGAAACAGTACTAAGTCTAAGTTGCACTTGCTCCATGGATAGTTTTGCACCGCTTACCATGTTTTTCATTTTTCTAATCTGAGATAATTCGTTTGCATAGGCCTTTGCGTATCCATTATTGTGAGTTTTTTGAGCATTTACAATTTTTTCAAAAATCATATCGTGTTTTTTTTGTAATTTATTGTCAATTCCTTCTAATTTTGAAATTTGGGTTTGTAACTTTTTCTGTGCAAATTCAATTTTATTTTTTAAAGGTTCGTCTGGTCTTACTCGACTCATTACCTTTTGTGATAAGCTTTCTCCTACTCCTTTATTCCATGAGTTACTAATCAAATTTTAATTTCTCCAAAATTTCATTTGGAAATATGTTTTAAACTAACTTGTAACTGGGAACTTTGTATCCCTAGTTACAGGGGACAGGAGTTACAAACTATCCAAAGGTAAACGTATACATTTCAAAGCCCTTTTGATTAACTTTAATTTCTAATTCATGCGTTGCAGAGTTTTCACTAGTTACAATATTATACAAATCAGGCTCTGAAACAGTGATTTTATTTTCTGATTTTATATCCTTCCCAGAATACTTTTCATCAAGAGGCATTCCATCAAGGAAAATCTCCAACTCTGCTACATTTGAAGTAACAATGTTTACTTCTTTAGCATGATATAACACCTTAATAGATCCTGAACCAGATTCTAATTTCATACTATCTTTAAGATTTTTCCAGTCACCTACAAGGTAGAATTTATGCAAGTCTAATTTTTCTGGATTTTGGTAACTAATTGTTCGGTTTGGATTAAACCCTTCCTCGTTTCCCAATTGATTTCGACCTTGGGCAAGTTTATACCCAAAATATAATTCTGGTGTTCTAAAACTTGTGTGTTTAAACTCCTCTAAATCTACAAAAGTTTCAGCCGATGCAATCTGTAATCCCAAAGATTGGGATCTTTCTTTCAATAACTGTTGAATTATTTTTTCAGTTTCTTTATAGGCTCCCTCACCAATATGATCATATCTAATAAATCCCTCATGGTCTGCAATGTATTTTCTAGGCCAATACCTGTTCTCAAATGCTTTCCAAGTTTCCCAATCATTGTCCATTACCACTGGATAGGTTATTCCATGTTTTGCAATTGCTAATTTAACATTCTCAATGTCTTTTTCAAATTCAAACTCAGGAGAATGTATTCCTATTATCAGTAACCCCTCATCAGAATATTTATCGTCCCAAGCAGTAATGTATGGCAAGGTACGGATGCAATTAATACAACTGTAAGTCCATATGTCATAAAGAATAACTTTTCCTTTCATTTCTAGAACTAATTCCTCAGGTGTTGTGTTGAGAAAATGGGCAATTCCAACCAAATCTGGCGCCTTTTTAAAATTTGATTTGTCAATATTAGTTAAAGAAATTTCTTGATCATCTAAAATTGATTTGGATTCTAATTCTGAATCAAGAGTTGAGAAAAAGGTGCTAATAGCTCCAACAGAAACTACTATGGCTATTCCCAAAACAATTGCGATTTTAATTTCTGATTTCATTTTTTTTATCCCAACAATAAATTATTTAGAAGAGGAAAATTTGCAATATATGCTAATTGGTTGGTAAAAACTAAAACCCCAAGAACAATAATGAATCCTCCTAGAACCAAATTATAATATTTTAAGTGTTTATTCATTGATTTGATAATTTTGTTTGCCCTTGAGAAAAACACCCCCATCAAAATAAATGGTATTCCTAGACCTAATGAATATGCCAATAAAAGATTGAATGCAAGAGAGGGAGTAGTAGCTGCAAGAGTTAGGATTGTTCCAAGAATGGGACCTACACAAGGAGTCCATCCTGCCGCAAATGCAAGTCCAAAAACAAAAGATAAAGGATAACTTGCTTTGGATCTTTTGGGAATGAATTTTTTTTCAATGTTTAACTTGTTAATTTTTGAAGATAATAACAAAAAAATTCCAAAACCAATAATGATTATTCCTCCTACTTGATTGAATCCATTGATAATATCATAAGTGGAATTTGTTAGTGTGCTGTTAATGATAACGCCAAGGGTTGAAAAAACTATAGAAAAACCCAGTACAAAAAATACCGTGTTTAAAATAATTTTAGTTCTGTTTACAGATAATGTTTTAGTCTCGTTTCTTGAATTTAGTTCGCTTAGTGTTGAACCTGAAATATAGGCTAAAAATGCTGGAATCATTGGTAAAATACAGGGAGCCACAAAGGAGCCTAATCCTGCTAATACAGCAACCGTGAGGGTTATCTCTACCATGCTCTAAATGTGTAATTTTTCCATTAAAGCATTCTTCCAGATTGGAGAAATTCATTTCGTTTTTAAATAGGTGTTATTTTTTTTTAGTATGAATAAGCGCTTTATTTTGGTGGGTGTTGTCTTAGGAATTGTGATAGCTCTTGCGGTGATAATTGGGTCTCCTGCTTTAGGGGGATTTGATGCTTTGAGATGATCTAAAAATTTTATTTTATTTTCATTTCTATTATCGACCTTCTAATTCTCTAGGATTATTTTTAATCTAAACTTTTAATCTGTCTTTTTCCACAATTTTTGTTTTATTTTTTCTTGTATTTCTCATAGGCACGTTCAAAAACTAATAACGAATTTTCAATGTCATTTTTAGAAAGCAAACCCGTTACCGAAATTCTTAACCGTGACTTATTTTTTGGAACAGTTGGGTATCTTATTGGTTGGGCATAAATTCCATTTTTAAATAAATATTTTCCAAACTCCATTGCAGTTTTTTCTTTTCCAATCAAAATTGGCATGATGTGTGTTTTAGATCTTATCTCAAAACCAATTTCCTGAAAACCTTTTAAAAATAAACCAATATTTCTTTGTAATTTTTTTCGATGTTTTTCTCGATTCGATTCAAAGCGTCTTAAGGAATGTTTTACTAAAATTGACGGAAGAGCAGAAGTGTAGATGAAGGATTTCGATTTATTTATGTTCAAATCAATTATCTTTTTTCTTGAAGCTATGTATCCTCCAAAAGACCCAAGGCCCTTACTTAAACTGCTGATATACAAATCAATTTTCTTATCTACCTCAAAATAATTACTAGTTCCCTTTCCATCTTCGCCAACAACAAAATCTCCATGGGCATCATCAAGAATAACTATTGAATTATTTTTTTCCGCAATTTCTGTTATTTCTTTTAAATTTGCAAAATCTCCATCCATGCTGAAAATCCCTTCAGTTATTACAATTTTTTTTTTTGATTTTTGTTTTAATTTATTTTTTAAATCGTCTGTATCATTATGCTTGTAAATTGAGATTTTTCCTCCAGATAACCTACATGCCTCAATAATACTTGCATGATTTAACTCGTCACTTAAAACTAAATCACCTTTTTTTATAACACATGATATTGCTCCTAAATTAGCCATATAGCCGCTAGGATAAATTAAACTTGCTTCTTGGGATTTGTGCTTTGCAAGCTTTTTTTCGAATTCATGAAATATTTCATCATTCCCAGATACCAATCGAGAACTTGATTGCATTTGTTTAATTTTCAAGCCTTCCGACGGAATTCCAAGGTAATCATTTGAGCAAAGATTTATGCATTTTTTTTCATTAATAGTTATTTTAGAACCATTAATCAAACCAAATTTCAATTCCCTTAAAAGATGATTTTTCTTTAATTCATCAAGTTCGGAATCAATAAATCCAAATTTAGACTTCAAGACCTATTTTTTTAATCATCTTGATGTCTTTTGTAGCTTTGTTTCCTCCCATTGTAAGGTATCCTGATGTAATGATGCCGTTTGCCCCACTTTGTAGAAGATTTTCTCCCGAGTCATCTAATTTGGTTTCTCGCCCACCTGAAATTTTTATGATTGATTCGGGCAATAGAAACCTTGTAACACAAAACATTTTTGTTATTTCGTTTTCATTTAATGGTGTTTGTAAATCTAATGGAGTTCCAGGAATCGGAACAAGTATGTTTATTGTAACTTCTTCTGGATAAAATTTTGCAATCTCTAATGATAATTCTAATCTTTGTTTTTGGGTCTCTCCTAAACCAATAATTCCTCCTGTGCAGAGTTCTAATCCAGCTTCTCTTGCAATTTGTAAAGTTTTCACTCTATCTTCATAGGTATGAGTTGTACAAATCTCAGAAAACTTTGATTTGGAAGTCTCTAGATTGTGATTATAACGTTTCACATTTAGTTCTTTGAGTTTTTCTGCTTGTTCTTTTTTCAAAAATCCTAAACTACATTCTATACTGATTCCAACTTTTTTATTTACTTGTTCGATAATATTACATACTTCATCGAAATTTTCATTTGATGGCTCTCTCCATGCAGCAACAAGACAATAAGATTTTGCTCCTTCATCTTTTGCTTTTTGAGCCTTGTTAACAACTTCAGAAGGTGTTGGTAATTGGTATGTTTCAATTCCTGTATCAAAAAATGCAGATTGGCCACAAAAAGAACAGTCTTCACTGCAAGAATTCTTTTTAATATTATTTAGCTGTTCTACATCGACTTTATTCCCATTAACCTCCAAAGTAATTTCGTTGGCGGCATCTGCAAGTTCCTTGATGTACTCTTCAGGTATTTGGAATAATTCATTTGCATCCTTTGAATTAATCCCTACTCCAGAAAGAACATTTTCTTTACACTCCTGAATAAACTCTCTTGGATCCATTGATTTTATGAGAAAATTTACATTAAATAATATTACTAGAAAGGTTAACTAATGCAGGATTCATGGTTAACCATTTTAAAGAACATGGATTTTTGCATCTTTTATGGTTTTAATGGCTCTCATGATGAGGATATCAAGCTCCTTTTCTGATATTGCTAAAGGAGGCACGAGCATTACTATATTCCCAAGTGTCCGTAGGTAAATGCCATTTTTTTTGCCTAATTCAAAGAATATTTTATTTATAGATTTTTTTGGGTTTATGGGGGTTTTTTTCTTCTTGTCATTTACAAGTTCTATTCCCATAAGCATGCCCTTATAACGTACATCGCCAACAATCTCTAAATTTAAAATTTCATCATAATACTTTATGAAATTTCTAGAGTTTTTTTGAATTTTTTTTATCAAGTTATTTTTTTTATAAAGTTTTAAATTTTCCAATGAAACTGCTGCTGCAATTGGATTTCCGGTGTATGTGTGTCCATGGAAAAGATGTTTGCTTTCATTATAGTCTCCTAAAAATGAGTTGTAAATTTTTTTATTTGTTAGAGTTGCTGCCATTGTAAGATATCCTCCTGTAAGCATTTTTCCATAAGCTACGATATCTGGAAAACTTTTTTGTTCGGTATATTGAACCATTGAACCCATACGTCCAAATCCGGTTGCAATTTCATCAAGAATTAGTAAAATATCATTTTTTCGGCAGATTGCACTGATTTTTTTTTGAAAATCTTTTGGATATATTCTAACTCCTCCTGCAACTTGTGCACCACTTTCCATTACAAATGCTGCAATTTTATTATCATTAGAAATTCTTTTTTCAATTTTATCTAAACAATAATGTTGATAATCATGAAATGTAAAACCTTTTGGAATTCTATATGATATTGGAACTGGTAATTGTGTTACTGAAAATAATTGTTTTTTAAATTTACCAAAAAATTGAGGCACATATCCTACAGACATTGCTCCAAAAGTATCTCCATGATATCCGTTTTCAAGCGTAATAATTTTTGATTTTTGTTTTTCTCCTAAATTAAGCCAATATTGTAAAGCAATCTTTAGTGCAATTTCCATTGCCGATGACCCATTATCAGAAAAAAACACCTTATGCATTTTGGGTGAAATTTCTACAAGTTGCTTAGCTAATTTTTCTGCAGGAGGATTTGTAAGATTAAACATTGAAGAGTGTTGAAGTTTTTTACTTTGTTTGATAATTGCCTTAATTAATTGCGGGTTTGAATGTCCCCAAACATTACTCCACATTGATGCTACAGCATCAAGCATTTTATTTCCCTGAGAATCAAAAAGCCACATTCCTTTTGCATGTGAAATTTTATCAAAAGTTTCCCACTCTTTCATTTGGGTATTAGGATGCCAAACAGAACTTTTTTCTTTCAAGTGTTTTTTTAGATTATTTCATCTTAATAATTAAACGATGATGGATAAATCCATAATAATCCCAAGGAAAAATCAGTGAAATCCATTTTTGTAACTGGGACAGATACTGATGTAGGAAAAACCTATGTTACAGCAGGTTTGGCAGTTTCCCTAAGAAAAATGGGCCTTGATGTGGGTATTATGAAGCCGTTTGCGGCCGGCACTGCCCAAAAAAAGGGGTATAATTCTGAAGATGTAGAAATTTTGGCTCGGGCTGCTCAAGTAAAAGATCCTGAAAAATTATTGAACCCTCAATTTTTTAAAATGCCGGCAGCACCATACACGGCTTCAAAAAATTTGAAAGTAAAGGTCAGACTTGATTCGGTAATGTCTAATTTTCATAAATTATCGAAATTACATTCAATTTTGTTGATTGAAGGTATTGGAGGAATAATGGCTCCTATTTTAAAAAATTACTTTGTTGCAAATTTAATTAAAGATATGAAAATTCCAGCTGTTATTGTTGCTAGAACAAGAGTTGGAACAATAAACCATACCATTATGACTTGCAAAATGTGTGAAAAATATAAAATTCCAATAAAGGGAATTATTTTAAATAATTTTGAATCAAATGGTTATCCATTAAAAGTACTTGAACGGGATTTAAAAATTTTAACAGGAGTTCCCATTTTAGGTGTAATTCCGTATATTGAAAACCTTAGTGATGAATCTTTGTATAGGAATTTTAAAAAAAATTTAAAAATAAATTTATTGTTAAAATAAGAACTAAAATTTTTGTTTAATTTGCTTTTCTTTAACTTTTGATTTTGTAAAATTGTTTTTTAAATTTATATCTCAAAAAAACTTTGTTTATCTTTAAACCTAAGCACGTAAAATTTTTAATTTGTTTTGTCCCTGAACATTGACAAATTGACCAATGTCAAATATAATTTTTGAAAAATTAGAATTATTTTGTTGAATAACATAGGTATTTTTAAATCCAAGATTTTTTGCTAAAACAATCCAAATATTTTTTGTCTCTGGTTGAATTTTTTGAAGTTGAATTAACTTTTCTTTTATTTTGGTTTTATCAAGAGTGTTTGAAATGTAAATTATTAATGTTCTTTTTGGATCATTTTCTAAAGTTTTTAAATCTGGTATTACAATATCCATTTCTATATCTTTATGAATAATTTTCCTTTGGCTTGTAATCAAAGAATTTGTAAGCATATAATGTAGTATTCCTGTTGCTAGAGTTGCTATTTTTTCCTCCTTATCTTTGGTTGATGAAATTTTACTAAAACAATTTTTTAAAATATCATTTATTATTTCTTCCAATTTTGTTTCTGAAAATAATTTATGGTATTTTTTCTCAGATTTTTTTATATGATTAAAAAGAAATTCTTTAACGGGATTAGTTTTTTCTTCCATGAATTATTCGCTGAAAATATACCTTCTTTCCCCTTTGGATTCAGTCGTTTTGTTAACATCTACGAGTAAAAATTCTTGTTTTGGTTTTAACATGGATTCTTCTGGGCTCAATTTACTTTCGTGTATTCTTTCATATTCATTCAAAGATAATTTTCTTCTAGGGCCTAATTCAGCTTCTAGGTTCATTGCTTTTACAATTTCTTCATATTCTGGTTGAATTACACCGCTAAACACCATCGCACTTGCTCCACTACCATAAGAACCAAATCCTATTCTTTTGCCTTCGAGATTAATTCCTTTTTGATATTCGAATTCAAGACTACTACGAAATCCCAAATAAAGTGAAGCAGTATACAAATTACCAATCATCTTTGAGGCAATAAGTGAGCTTGATAGTTTTGCTTCATAAATTTCTTGGAATTCAGGAGATTTTGTAAATAGTTTTGTAAACTCATGATCTTTGGTCATATACTCTTGGTCTCCTAAAACTGATTCTATAGTACCTCTAGGATCTTTTGGTATCGGTTCTTCCATTCCTATTTCTTGAATTATTTGTTTCCATCGTGGAAGCTGTCGCCATTCATGTCTGACTAAATAGGCTAATGCTTTTTTGCCCATATTGCTATAGGGCAAATGCATGTTAATGTAATCCATATGATCTAAAATTGTCTCTCCACTTTCTAATTTTATTAATCCAGTAGAAATGGATTTTTTCTTATAGTTCTCTAATGCTTTTTTTACCTGAATCATATACAACAAATTTGAATATTGCCCATGAACAATAGGAGTCTCTTTTCCAAAAGGTCTGTAAAAATCATATTCATCTTTTATTGATGTTGCAGTAACCTTAGGATCAAATGCCAATAATCTTGGTTGATCATTAAGAAGCATTGCAATTGAACCTGCACCTTGAGTCATTTCTCCACTACTTCCCATGTCATATTTTGCAATGTCTGAAACAACGACTAGAGCAGCTTTTCCTTCTGCTTCTCCTGCTCGAATCCAATTTGTGTTATCATATAATGCATAAGAACCACTTACACATGCAAATTTAGTTTCAATCCCTCCACAATGTTCAAAAGCTCCTTGCCCGTAAATTTGCTCAAGCATTCCAATAACATAAGAATTCATTGCCTTTGATTCGTCAAAGGAGGATTCAGTTGAAACATAAAGTCTTCCAATGTCTTCAGGCGATAGTTTGTTGTTTTGCATTATTTTCAAACATGCATTGGCAGCTAAACAGGCAGGGTCCTGATTTGTATCTACAATTGCCATTTGGGAAACTCCTAAACCCTTTTGTAATTTATCTGGGTCCAGACCTCTTGCTTCGGCAAAATCTCCTGCGTCTACATAGAGACGTGGAATATACATTGCAATGTCGTCAATACCTGCAGCCATGTGCTAGCAAACTTGAATTCTCATATAAGGATTAACTATGATAAAAATTGCTTCAAAAATGTTTTATAATTTTCATTTTATGCGTAAATAGTTAAAAAGGTTGGTTGATTTTGACCGATCAAAAAAATACAATTTTAGTCACAAAAAAAAATTTTTTTTACTATAAAAATGATCGCTTATCTAGGTTCAGGTTAGTTTGTTTAATTCAAAATCAAGAATTTCCTTGAAATTTTCATAAGGTTTTGCTCCATTAATTTTTGTGATTTTATTATCAGGACCAATTACGAAAAATGCCGGAGTTCCAGTTATCCCTAAATTTCTTGCGTCATTACTGCTATCAATTATGATTTGAGAATATTTTGAATCAAGCATACAATTAGACCATTCATCAATATCTAAATCAATTTCTTGGGCAAATTGCAATAGATTGTCTGATGATGCCCATCCATTATTTTCTCCAGTCCAATTATTGTATAAAATATCGTGATACTCCCAGAACTTCCCTTGATCGGTTGCACAATGAGCCCCGTGTGCAGCATTGACTGAATCTGGACCAATAATAGTAAAGTCTTTGAAGATCATCTTTACTTTTCCAGTCATGATATAATTTTCTACCAGACTATGTTCTGTATTATGGAAATGTACATTGCAAAAATGACATTGATAATCCCCAAATTCAATTAAAGTTACTGGAGCATCAGGGTTTCCAAGTATTGGAGACCCGTTTGCAAAAAATGTTGGCGATATGGAATCTGATAATATTGATTCTTGGGTTTTTTGATTTGTTACAAGCACTAATTCTGGTTCATTATTTGTAGAATTAAAGACTAGAAATGATATTACAAATGCTACTGCTGCAATCGTTGCACCTAAAACCAACGATTGTAAATGAATCAATGATTTTTTTGATTTACGTGTGTCATTTTAGTTTTTATTCTTGATAAAATTTGGATTTTTTTAAATTTTTTTTATACAAAATTAGGGCTATTTTCTTCATACTTTTTTATTGATGAATTTTGTGAGATATACATTTCCCACATTTCGTTTAATCCGTTAAAAAACCATTCATATGTATATTTTTGAAATTTGGTGGATTTTTAATTCGATAAATGGTTTTAGGATAAAATTTGTTCATTTTAACCAAACACCTCTTTTTATGCAAAATATTGTTAGGCATAATCATGACTATACATAAGGCCTCAGTTCTCATTGTAGAAGATAGTAAATCTGTCACTATGATGTTAAAGCAATTTTTGAAGAAACTAGGTTATTCTGATGTCCATTCAACTGATACTGGGAATGATGCAATTCAAGAATTTAAAAAGTTAGTTAAAGCCAAAAAAACCCCCATTGTTCTTTTAGATTTTATGCTTCCAGATATGGACAGCCGTTCAGTTTTAACCCAAATTCTAGATGTCCAACCCAAAACCCGAGTAATTTTGGAAACTGCAACTGACCAGCAAGATGAAGGGGTTAAGGAGCTAATTAGACATGGAATTTATCAATATTTGGAAAAACCAATTAGGTTTGAAAAAATAAAAAAAGTATTTGAAACAATTGAAAAGGAAGATATTTTTTTCTCAAAAAATTCAGCAAAAATTCAGGAAGTTGAAACAGAAATTAAAACTCAAATTATTGATAGGGTAAATTTTATTCTAAAGGCTTCAAAACAAGTCAGTCTTAACTCCATTGAACAAATGATTGGATTTTCTGACGAAAATATTCGTTTACATTTGAAGAAATTAGAAAGAGATGGTAATATTATAAATCTAGGAGAGAAAAAGGAAGTTGCCTGCAACGAATGTGCTAGTGTAAATACTACTCAAGTATTTACATGCCCCTCTTGCAATAGTTCTGATTTTCATGTTGGAAAATTAATAGAACACTATTCTTGTGGAAATATTTCCGAAGAACACACTTATGAAAATGACAAGTGTCCTGATTGCGGTAAGGAAATTAAAGCTTTAGGTGTAGATTATAGAGCAATGAATAATCACTTCATCTGTAATAGTTGCACTAACTTCTTTTCAGAGTTTAATACTGAATATCTTTGTTTGAAATGTGATCATAGATTTGGTCTTGATGAAGTAAACTGGCAAAGTAGTTGTTGTTATAAAATTGCAGCAAAATAATTTTGGGATATACTGAAACCATGATAAATTCTAATCAGCAAAAAATAGAATCTGAAAATTTTTCTGATTCCACAAAAATTCCAAATCAGAATTCAGCAAAAATCCAAAGTTTTAGAAATCAAAAGGAAAACCGAACCGATCCTGTTCAAATTTTACTTACTATAGTAATTTTTGCGGTTCTTGCTATTGGAGTGTATTATCTAATGGGGCCTATAAGTATGGTTGCCATGGCCATTGGCGGTGTCTTATCATTTTACCACCTTTTGGGTTCTAGAAGAACAGATTTTACTAAAATCAGAAAGGGAAGACGCGGGCCTTCTTTTTTATTGTTGGTGTTAATGGGAACTCCATTTTTATTGGGAGGTTTGGTTGCCTTTGAAGGAATTTCACTATTGGAATCTCCCTCTAGAATTATTTTGCTATTTGGAATGACTATTTCTTTTTGGACTACAATGTTATTTGTTCCCATGGCAGTAATGAGTAGAAGTAGAGAAGAGCGACAGCCTGAACCTAACACTTATCCTCCAGTTTCAATAATTATTCCAGCATATAATGAAGAAAAAGTAGTTCTAAAGACCATTGAGGCTGCTATTGAAACACAATATCCAAAAAAAGAAGTAATCTTTGTTGATGACGGAAGCTCCGATAATACTTTAAAAATCGCATCTCAATTTAAAAATCAAATCAAAGTTTTACATAAAGAAAATGGTGGCAAAGCTTCTGCAATAAACTATGGAATTGTTTATTCTAAAGGAGAAATCATTGTTATCTTAGATGCCGATACAATTATTGGAAGACGAGCTATCACAGAAATTGTTAAAGGTTTTCAGAGCGATGAAAACGTTGCAGCAGTTGCGGGAAATATAAAAGTAAAAAACAGAACAAATTGGCTTACAAAATGTCAAGCACTTGAATATATTATAGGAATTCAAATTATTAGAAGGGCTTTTGATGTATTTGGTTCAATATCCATTGTTCCTGGAGCATTAGGTGCTTTCAGAAAAGAATTTGTCCAAGATGCAGGAACTTATGATAAAGATACAATCGTAGAAGACTTTGATCAGACCATTAAATTACTTAAAGCAGGAATGGTAACGCAAGGAAGCATACAAGCAGTAGCATATTCAGAATCTCCTGACACCATGGATGATTTTGTTAAACAACGAAAAAGATGGTATCGTGGGAATATTCAGGTATTAACAAGACATTCAGATGCATTGATAAATCCTAGATTTGGATATTTACAAAAACTCTCGTTCCCATTTTTAATGTTGGGAATGGTAGTTACCCCAATTATTGGATTTGCATCTTTTGCCAATGTAATTTTTGGTGTATTTACCGGCGATCTACAATGGGTTTTAGAGGCTGTTTCCATATTTTTTGCTGTTCATATTTTAATGACTACTTTAGCATTAAGAATTGATAAGGAAGACTACAGGCTGTTAATTTACTCTCCATTGCTTTTGTTTGGATTTAAACAAATTGTTGATACCTTGTTGGTAAGAGCTCTATTTGAACACGCATCAGGTAAAAAGGCAGTATGGACAAGTGCAAAGAGGATAGGTGGATAGAATGAACTCAAAAATCTTTTTTGTTTTGGCCTTTACGGTAATTTTATCATTGGTACTGCCTATTGGTACCGCATATTCTGAGGAATTAACAGATTTGCAAATAGAGTTAAAATTTACAAATGGAGATAGAGCAAGTGGTTTTCAAAAACACTTTGTAGTCTATCAAGACCATAATCCAACTCCTTACTTAGAAAAGAAATTTGAAGGGAATCCCGAATCTGTACTTTTGCCCCAGAATCATCAATATAGAGTAGAAGTTTTTGCAAATGGTCTTTTTTCAGAGGTAGGGTATGTAAAATTGGCTGATTCGCCAGAGAAATTAGAAATCACTCTTCCTTTATCTGGCGGTTTAAAATTTAATGTATTTTTTGAGGATGGAGAAACTCCAATTGAAAACGCTGTCATAAAAATAAAAAATCAATATGGTGAAGAGCAACAAGTAGGAAATACAAATGAAGATGGAGACACTTTGAGGTTTTGGATAGCTCCAACTATAGTTGAAGGAGATTATTATGTAGCTGATGTTTATCTAGGAGAATATTTAGCAACAAGCGTTTCAAATATTTCAGTAACAAAAGGGATTCAACAAAATCAAAAAATTGTTGTGCCAATACCTGAAGTTGTAGAAGATCTAATTACGTTTGAATTGTATAATATTGATTCTCAAAAACTATTCAAAAAGGATGGCTATTATTCAATTTTGTTAGAAGACCAGAGAAATGAATTTTCAGTAGAGTCTACTATGAACTCTAAAGGATTGATTTATTTTTCTAACATTCCTTCGGCATTATATTCAGTTACTGTTTTAAAAGATGGACAAAAAGATATCACTTGGGCCGATACTCAAGTTCCAATTACTGGTAATCAAAATGACTTTGAGTTAATACAAAACAGTGACTTTGAACCAATAGTTGTTCCTTTTGCAAACTCAGAATCTTCCATTTCTGGTGAAGCTATTTCAGTAATAATTGAGGAGCCTCAATCAAACCCCCTACCTGAGCCCATAGTTTATGAATCAACAATAAACGAGTACACATTATCCTGTAATTGTGTTGCATTTAGAATGGATGACATTCAGGATTATTGGATTTCTAATTCACAAATCGCAATTATTGAGATGTTTTCAAAACACGATATTCCACTTTCCACAGGAGTAATTATTGATACTTTTGGAGAAGATTCTACCATAGTTGATGTGGTAAAAAATGGAATTAATAATGGTGATTTAGAAATTGTAAATCACTTCATTTCTGAACAACCTCTTACGGATTTTAATGCAGAACAACTTGATAAAATGTTAAAAGAATCTACTAGGCAATTTAAAGAAAAACTTAGTGTTACTCCTACGGCGTTTATTCCTCCTCAAAACATAATCAGCAAAGACACTATGCCATTATTACGTGTTAATGGATTTACCGTCATCAGCTCTATGGATCAAATTGATACTCCGCCATATTCATTAGAAAATGAATCTCTTTATAGATTCCCACAAGGCGCCACTACTGGAGAATATGATGAATCTCTTGGTTCATTTGTAGGATTGCCTTATAAAGTGACGTTTGCAAATACCTTGAAATCCTTGGAAGACTATGGTTTTGCTGTTGTAACCCTTCATCCACAAGAATTCTCAATACTTGAAGATGGTGTACATTATAATGAAGTAGATTTGGATCAATTAAAAGAACTTGAAAAATTAATTGAAAAAATCAAATCTGAAAACCTAAAAACAGTTTTCATGAGTGAAATTGAACAGAATATCTCTAAAGTACTTATTGTTGAAGAGGAGTCTGATTCCATTTTTCCGCAAGTAATTCCAAAATGGATAAAAAATAATGCCGGTTGGTGGAGAGATGGACAAATTAGCGACACTACTTTTGTTCAAGGGGTTCAATATTTGATTAACAAGGATGTAATCCAGGTAACCGCAAACATTGAAAGCTCAGGCAACAAAGAAATTCCAAGTTGGATTAAAGAAAATGCAGGTTTATGGGCTGAAAGTAAAATTTCAGATGATGATTTTATTTTTGGTCTGACGTATTTAGTGAATCAGGAGATCGTTGTAATTGATATTTAGGTTTAGACTAATCTAAATAACCCAATAATTGGTGAAAAATTATGAAGAAGATATTCATAAACGGTTATGGTTCAATTGGAAGTAGGATTACTGCTTTTCTAAAAGACGATCCTGAAATTTCAATAATTGGGGTTGGTAAATATTCTCCTGATGAAAAGGTAAATCTAGCAATTTCGAGGGGACTGAAGGTTTTTGCTCCTGAAAGAAAATTAAACGAGTTTAAGGATTTTGAAATTGCTGGCAGTATTGAATCTGCCTTAGATGATTGTGATTTAGTAGTAGATGCGGCTCCTGGTGGTCATGGGTTTTTAAACAAAAAAAACTTGTATGAACCAAAAAGTGTTATGGCAATTTATCAAGGAGGAGAATCTGTCGTAGGAGATAAAGCAGTTTCAGATTTGTTATTTAATTCTCGTGCAAATTATGAACTCTCATTAGGAAAAAGACATGTTATGCAAGGTAGTTGTAATGTCACTGGAATGGGACGAATTTTAGAGCCTCTTAGAGAAAAATTTGGGGAAAAACTTTTGAGGTTTGATGTCACTTTAGTGAGAAGATGGGCAGATATTGAACAAACAGACAAAAAATTAAAAGATACTATTGAAATGACAGAAAGTCCCCATCATGGAGATGATGTAAAAACTTACTTTGGTAAAGATTCTCCTTTGTTTGTAAGAGCAATTAAAGTACCTACAAGACAAATGCATTTGCATATTATGGATATTAGATTTAAAGACAAATCTCCTAAACCCTCAGAAATTCATAATATTTTTGTAAATGAATTTGGTGTTGCGACTTTATGGACTGCCAAAGGAACTAAAGATGTAAGAGATTTCGCTGAAACCATGGGCTTTAATTTTACTGATACTAATATGATTCACATTCATGCAAACATGACGGCATCAATAGGTGATACCGTTCAATTAATGTATTCTGATGATCAAACAGGAATAGTAATTCCAGAAAATCATATGTTATTGCAATCAATGCTTTTTGGAAAATCATACCAAGAAGCATTTACTCATACAGAATCTATTTTTCATATGCAAGAGAAAAAACAAAAACTAGAAGAACATTTTGCTAAAAAAGATTAGGTTCTAATTTTTTCTATTCTAATTTTTTGAGGAACATTTTTGAAGACTTTTTCTACAACTATTCTTAGATCATCAATTTCAATCTTATCACCTGCTTGAGGAATATCTTGTAATTTTTCGTGTAATAATCCATTTAGCGTTGCGTAGTCATCTCCTTGGGGAACCTGAGTTTTAAAAATTTTATTTATTTCATCAATATCTATATCGCCATGAGTAATTACTGTGTCTTGATCAATTCTATCATACTCTTTGGGTTTTGAAACATCCGTTTCATCTTCAATCTCTCCTACAATTTCTTCAATCAAATCTTCTAAGGTAACTAAACCTTCTACTCCTCCATGCTCATCAACTACAATTGCCATGTGTGTTTTTCTTCCTTTCATTTCTTTTAGTAAAGAACTCACCATTTTTTCTTGAGAAACAAATACAGGTTTTCTTGCAATTTGCTCCAAGCTCTTCATTTTGTTTTCTGCCTCTAATTCTTTTAATACGTCTCTTACATGAACAAATCCCACAATGTCATCTTTACTTTGACCATAAATTGGAATTCTAGAATAACCATTTTGGTTAATTTCAGGTAAAGCCTCAAAAAGTAAAGTTTTGGAATTTAGGGTAAACATTTTGGTTCTAGGAGTCATTACCGAACGGATTACAGTATCATCAAATTTCAAAGCTCCATGAACTAATTCCATTTCATCTTTTTCAATGGCTTTCTCTGCAAGTCCTTGATCGATTACTCCTTTGATTTCTTCTTCCGTAATCGGTGGTGGGACATAACTACTTCCAGTAATTTTTACTACACCTTTTGTAATGATTTCAAAAAATTTTACGACGGGATAAAATACATAACTAAATCCTAGCAGTACTGGTGCGTACCTTAATGCAATTTTAGTCGCATTTGCGTTACAATACGTTTTTGGTGTAATTTCTCCAAATACTAAAATCAAAAATGTCATAATACCAATTGCGATACCTAGCCCATCATTACCAAAAAGGCGAATGGAGACACTTGTTGCAAGCGCAGACGCCCCAACATTTACGAGATTGTTTCCAAGATTTACACTGGCCATCATCCAGCTAGGATTAGTTTTTAACTTGTGTAATGCTTTGGCGCCTTTTTTGCCCTCATTTAATAATTGAATTACTTTGGATTTTCTTACACCCACTAAGGCTACCTCTAAACCACTAAAAAAACCAGATAATCCAATTAGTGCCCCAAGAGCAACTAACTCCATCCAAAGCTCTACCATAATTTCCTCCGAAAAATTTTAGAACAACAACATTTGTTATTCATTTTATTTTTTATTCCCCATCTTTTGGTTGTTATAAATCTGGTAAAACACATTATTAAGGCTTAAGATTGATAAAGAAAATTTTTTATTTTATGGAAATATTTCGAGCCTAAATTTTAGGTGGAATGGCAAACCTATTTTTTGGATTATTGTGGTAATCCACCGGAAGCATTGCGTCTTTTTGACGACCCGTAAGTATTCCTACAACAACATCATCTCTTTTGATAATTTCTTGCTCAAGTAATTTTTTAATTCCAGCTACTGATGCACCCGATGCCATTTCACAGTCAAATCCGTTTAATCCTACAACTGACATACCATCTAGCATTTCTGAATCAGAAGCTGTTGTAACAATACCATTAGTAAATTCCAAAGCTCTTAGTCCTTTTAGAATATTTGCTGGCCTACCAATTTGAATGGCAGTAGCTTTTGTTTTTGGTTTAATTCCTTCTTGGTCTAAATGATCATAATATTGTTTTATTAAATCTGTGTTTGGTTTTCCTTTATTCCAACGTAACTCTTCTTCTTGGAATTTTCCATTATACAAATCAGATAATGTACTTGCACCTTCTGAATTAATAACGGCAATCCTTGGAATTTTTTTAATCCAACCCCATTCATATAATTCCATTAAAGCCTTTCCACAACTTGAAGTATTTCCTAAAGCCCCCCCAGGATAAACAATCCAATCTGGAGCTTCCCATTTTAGATATTCTAAAGC
This sequence comes from Nitrosopumilaceae archaeon, assembly GCA_028279545.1. Classification (GTDB taxonomy): domain Archaea; phylum Thermoproteota; class Nitrososphaeria; order Nitrososphaerales; family Nitrosopumilaceae; genus Nitrosomaritimum. The sequence goes on along the minus strand of JANQNN010000017.1, from coordinate 1,944 downwards.
TCGATATGGTATAGTTTTTTGGCCTTCAATTCTAAAAGGATTGATAGAATTAACCGTATAACCATTATGATTTTTTGCATCATCCAATGATTGTTTGAGAGCATCATCAAAATTTCCATTTATTTCTACAATTTGTGCTCCAAATTGGTATGCTTGACTAAGTTTGCCAGGTGCAATTTGGCCTGATGGAATATAGACATCACATTGAATTCCTTCATTTGCCGCAAACATACCAGCTGAGGCTGAAGTATTTCCTGTTGAAGCACAAACAATTTTTTCTGCTCCTATCATTTTTGCATGAGTTACTGCACTAGCCATCCCATTATCTTTGAAAGATCCACTTGGATTGTATCCTTCTGGCTGCAACCACAAATTATCATTTGAAATTTCGGTAAAGGCAGAAACTTTGGTCATATGGTAAGGTTTGGATTGTCTACCCTCTGCACCATCTAAGGACACCAAAAATTTTGAACATTGCTCAATATTTTCCGTATCTATCTCACAAAAGTTCAGTAATTCTCTAAATCTCCAAACACCACTTTCATTAAAGATAACTCCCTCATCCATCATCCCTCTATGAGCAAAAATTTCTTTTAATTTTTCATTTGGGGTTCTTTTGTATTTTACATCTAAAAGATGTCCTTTTTCGCATTGAACATTGGTACTATTAATTGGGTATTCTAAACCACAATTGGGATCTATACATTTGAGAAAGGCGTCACCTTGCAATGTCAGTTTGAAAGAATAATGATAATTTAATCTAAGGGTTTTCACTAAATCTAGAATGACTCAAAAATTATTGGTATATTTTGGTATTTTTAATTCTTATTTCAGAAATAAAAGATGCTATACTTTTTTTAAAAATTTATCCAGGCCTGCTGTGCTTGGAATATCTTGCTTGTATATTTAATTCATCAAGAACTTTTTGTGCAATATGTTCTTGAATTATCATCTCCTGAATTACTTCATCAGATAACCTTTCAGTTACTGAGAAATCGTATGAAAAACTATTTTTCAACTCTGATTCTAATGAGGCTGAATCAAAAATCATAGATGCTCTGTTTTTCTCAAATTCTACAATTTTTCCAAATTCTGAGTGTTGTCTAGTTAAGGGAATTCCGGAATCTTGGAATCGTTCAAAGATTTGGTTAATCTGTTTAAAGGATCCAAAAATATTTCTTTCAAATATTCTTCCATCTTCGGTGCTCCAATAATCACTATACTTTTCGTTTTGAGTAACTTCAATTAGACCCTCTCCTTTGGTTGGTGATGGAATTTTCATAGTTGGCATTGGATTTAGAGAATCTCCTGAGATATCAAATCCATCGTTTAGATAGGTGGTTTGGTCTCTGAGTTTAAAGTCCATAGCTTTTATGGCCATTACATTATCCTGAAGTGGTTCTAAGAATACTGCAGACATTGTTGTAGTATCACAATTAAATTCTTCATCAGAATCTAAGCACTTTGATTTTTGATGTGTAATGCTTAATGTTGTTCTGTCTATTACTTCAGTATCTTGAATAACTTTTACATCTTGAATTTGACCGTCCAAATTATACCACACTTCAACTCTCATTTCTGCTAAGTGTCCTAGTCCTATTTGTGGAACTCCAAATAGGAATTCTTGAACCTTCAGATCTTTATCTGCATAAACAGTAGCAGCAAATGTGTTTACAGCACCTATTTCAATAATTTGTTGATCAAATGGTGTGTGATGGTTATCAGTTATTGTAAAAGTGTTTTCATTAAAGATAAATCCATTATCTACCATTTTGGTTTCTCGTGTTTCATGGCTTACTCCAAAAGTTGGTCTAGTATCCCATTGATGATCTCCTCCTTTATTAAATGCGACACACTCATTGCCAACTAGTTCCTGACCTTCTGGACATTCAATATCTACACACTCATTGCCAACTAGTTCCTGACCTTCTGGACATTCAATAT
>JANQNN010000014.1 GCA_028279545.1 Nitrosopumilaceae archaeon | reverse complement strand
CAACTCTATCAATTATGACTTTGGCTGACCAAGGTTCAGAAGCTGAAGTATTAGGATTGGGAATTTCAGTTATTGCACTTAACTTGGGAATGTATTTTGCAGCGCCTGCGTTGATTGGAATCAAAGTTCACAGTCATCTAAGATCTAAAAAATTAGAATAAGATTAATTTTCACAAATAACCCGCACATTTCTTTTAAGTAATGATAGAATTTCTCAGTTTCTCAAATGATAATAAATACCAGAAAAATTAAAAAATCTTAATGAAAAGAACGCTTATTTTTTCAATTGTAGTACTTGGAATTTTTTGTTTTTCAATAACAACATCATCTGCAAAATCTGTTATACCAGAATGGATAAAAAATAATGCTAAATGGTGGTCTGAAGGTTCAATAAGTGAAACGAATTACATAAAATCTTTAGAATATCTAATTACTAATCGAATAATCAACATCCCAATTCCTATAACTGAGGTAACTGCAGCTCAGACTTCATTAACTGATGAAGAACGAGCCCAATCATTTAGAGTAATAATTTCAAATATTGTAGCTCCAATCTCAGTTAGTTATTTTGAAAAGTTCGAATTGACTAGTTCACAACCAGGAACAGCTGATGATCCAAGAGGTAGAATGTATGAATTTAGGGATGTTAGTCCCAAATTCTTTTTGGAATCTTTGCCCAGTGCCGACAAAAAACAATTCTATGAATTTATTGGAGATTGGATGGATAGAGGAGAAAATCTTAATGAATTTGATGTAGAGGTAGCGGTTTTAGATGGAACAGGCTCTGTAATTCAAATTTGGGAGTTTAACGATTGTGAAATTACCAGCTATGGGACTTATCTTCAGGATACTGTTTTCTTGTACCAATTTTCTGGAGTCCAAGATTCTGAAATTCGAGATAGAACCAATTTTAGTTGTGTAGGAATTCACCTGAACGTGCCTTAGTATTAATAGATAAAATCTAAGCAATTATTTTTTAACAAGAGTTTAGAGCAAACTTCAAAAGTTATACTAAAAATACCGCAAATAAAAATTTGATAATTTTTCTTAAACTAAGATCCAGGTTCGTGATTGCTACAATTACAGCCCGGATCTCTTAGTTTTTTTGAAATACAAAAACAGCTTTTACAACATCCATATTTCATATTAGGATATTTTCATATTTTGATACTTAGGATTGGTGTTTTCATTGTTATCTTTTGTAAACAATAGATACTTTGATGAAAATTATGCAAGCAAAATAAATAGGATATTTTGATTTTTAATAGAGTGACAAACCCAATAGGCGTAAGATTAGACGAAGAGACAAAAACACAACTTGAAAACGAAGCTAAAAGATCAGGAATTGCAATATCTACTTATGCAAACAAAATTCTGTGTGAGTGGCTTAACACCTACAAACCAATGTTAGATGGAGGAAGCATTCTTTTTCCTATTCCTTTACTGAAAATATTTTACAATTTTGTAAAAGAGGATGACTATGAGACTATTGCCAATTTAATAGCTGAATATTGGCATGACTCTATGAAATCAATGGTGAAGAATCCCCAATATGCAGATTATCTCCAAAATTTGGAATTTTGGATTAATATTACAAATCAAAGGATTTCAATTCTTGGAACCCACCCAACAAAACATGTAATCAGTCACTCTTGGGGATATCCTTATTCCAAAATCACATTTAGTGTAATCCGCAAGGTTTGGGAAAGTCTAGGTTTTAGAGTTGAGGAGTTAGAAGTAAAAGAAAATATGTTTAGCTATAATCTTTCTGAAATAAAAAATTAATTCGTTCTAAATTTTTCAAGATTAATTAATTCTGAATTAGTAAAATTATTGGGCTACACTATTTGAAATTTTTTGAGTCTGTAGCGGCAAAGCAATAGTAAAAGTAGAAGGATTATTTGAAAAAGTAATTTTTCCTCCATGGTTTTCCACTATTTTTTTACAGCTTACCAAGCCTAATCCTGTTCCATTTTGTTTGGTGGTAAATAGCGGATCAAAAATTCTCGAAATATCAGCTTTCTTAATTCCAGGACCTGAATCTTCTATCTTAATTTCTATATTCCCCTTTTGCACTTGTTGAGATATGCTAATTGTTCCTTTGGTTTCTCCAATTGCCTCTATTGCATTTTGAATAAGATTATGGAACAGCGAATAAATTTCCTCTTCGTTGGCAAAAAGATAATTTTCATTTGTTTTATTCACAATTTTTATTCCTTCAGGAACAACGATGTCTGAAATTACTTGTTGAATAATTTTATCTAATTGCTGATTTTGTTTTTTTGCCTTGGGGTTTCGAACAAAATTCATCATTTCATCTACTTGGTTTGAAATTCTTTTTGTGGCCGTAGCGATTCTGTTTAGTCGTTCTTTGTCTTTTTCAGAAACATCAGCATGTTTCAATAACAACTCATTTGTTAATTTTATCACATTAAGTGGGTTCCGAATATTGTGAGCTAATTGCGCAGAAAGCTGTCCAAAAGATGCAAACTTTTCTGCTTTTTGAATTTCTTCTTGTAAACTCAAATGTTTTTTCTTGTAAAACGAATGGACTACAATTGCAAGACATGAATTTATTATAAAAACTATCATTAGGATTGGAATAAAAACTTCATAAATTTCATGAAAAGTTATTAATTGATTTGCTTTCTTTGTTAAGATATTCTCTGAAAAAGGAGTAGATTTACTCCAAGCACTAAGAACATACACCTTTTCTCCTTCAACTAGTATGTAATCAGAAAATTTTTCAACAAAAGAAATTTCTAAACCTGTTTCTGGTTCAATGTAATTTACTGCAGAATAATCTTCATAAACAGTTTGTGACAAATCAGGATGCATTTCAGAAACATCAAAGGTTGTTTGACCCGCAAATTTGTAAACATTAAGGCCATTAATTTTCTCTTCTCCTTCGAATTTGTAAGAAAGTACCTCTCCACCAACATCATAAACCTGATAATCTTTTTTCTCTAAATGAATGGGAAACATAAAGAAACCCGCCTTTTTGATATAACCCCTAGAAAATATGTCAATTTTTTCATCCATTTGGAACTTCCAAAAACTTTCTTCGGTTATAATGTCCTTATAGTCATAGGATGTCCTGATTAAGGCCTCATTTCCATTCTTTTCTAAAACATTTCTCTGCCAATCGAAAACCATTTTTCTAGGGTCAGAAAGTTCTTCACCTATTTCTGCAAATCTTACTTCTCCAATATTTTGAGCAGTTATTTCAAAAAAATCATCATTGTTAATGATAATAGGTGTCACAACAAACATCCAAATAATTAAAACAGCAGAACCGGCACCAGCTGTAAAATAAAATAATTTATTCACAGAAAAAAGGTGATTGAGATAACACTTACCTAATTTAGTTTAAAAAAATTTAGAGCTAGGTAAATTTTGTTATTAAATAATTGGAATTTTTTTAAGGTATTTTAGGAAAATAAAAAATTTCATAGTAATTCATCAAAATTACAGATTAAAGTTAATTAGAATAAAGATGAAGTTGATTAAATTCCCAATTTTGGAACTTTATCGATTTCCTTAAATCCAAATTTTTTTAAGGATTGGAAATGAGTGAAAAAATCACCTTAATGCTAGATGATGATCTTGTTGAAGGTCTAAAACTACATATGGAAAAATTAGTTCAAAGTAATGATTCCTGTACTTACACAAAACTGGTTAATCAAGCTGTTAGAAATTTTTTGGAGAACTGAGATGACCGAATTTACAAAATGTCCAAATTGTGCAAAAAGTGGCTTATCTGTTCCCTTATCAGAAGATTCTAGCGGACTTGTTTGTTCTCTATGTAATTATCCCCGTTAAATTAATCTGAAATTAAATTAATTACTTTATCCATATCTACAGGTTTAAAAATTACATCCGAAATCTTTAGCTCTTTTAATTTTTCCAATGTCAAATAATCATCATTAGCAGTAACTGGGATAATTTTGGCTGAATCATTAATTTTAATAATTTTTCTTATTGCATGAAAACCAGTTCCATCTGGCATATTCAAATCTAAAAACACAAGATCTGGCCGTTTTTCAGAATACAAATCAATTGCTTCTCTTCCATTGTGTCCTTTACCTATAACAGAGATATTTTGATCTTCTAGTATTTCAGAAAAAATTTCTACAGAATCAAGGTCATCGTCAATAACAATAGCTGTTTTGTTCATTTATCAAATTAAATCAATCCTACTTTAATAAAGAACTTTTTTTTGAATATATTTATGCCGGGGGTAGATGAACTTATTTCTAAATCTCTTTCTGATGTAATTAAGAAAAACCTAGAACCCCACATAGAAAAAAAGGTAAAAATGAAGTTATTCAAAAAATATGGTCTATCCATACAACAAGCTATCAAAGATTTTTCAAAGTTAGATAATGTTTTAACCGAATTTCTAAAAACCGAGACTCTCAATTTCGAAAAAAAGTGCCTTATGGATGTAATTTCCATAAAATATAGTAAAAATTTGTGCCTTGTTACAATAAAAAATCAAAATCTAATAGGTACATTTTTTGAAATTTTAGGAGATAAAGAATACAGAAAGATTATAGAATCTACCATTTCAAAGCCCTTACTTATTTCAGAAATTATTGAACAAAAAAAATTACCAAAGACTTCGGGATATAGAAAAATCAATTATTTGATAAGAAATGGATTTTTAATGGGAGTAAAAAAAGAGTATACTAATAAACGAAGAAGTGTAAATAGACTAATTCCTATTTTTGAAAAATTAGTTTTAGAGTTAAACCAAAATCAATCTATTCTCAAAATAACCGTTCCAAAAAAAATTATTGAACAAAGTACTTCAATTCAAAAAATACAAAAAAATTAATGATACTGCAAAAATTTCTAGGTAACTAACCTTTTTGACAGTAATGATCTTTGAATAAAAAATTTTAAAATTAATTAGAAAAAGCTAAATGGTTTACCAGCAATAATTCTTTTTCATAAATTGTTTGTGCAAAATTCAGTGGGTCTTGTTTAAATATTAAAACAAAACAGTATTTTTTTGTGAATAAGAGAATTTGTGTAATTATAGATGATGATGTAGATAAAAAAATTAGATTATATCAAGCGAAATTAATTCAAAAAAATCAATCTAACTATAGTTATTCTAGAGTCTTAAACGATCTAGTTCGGAAGTATTTCAGCTGAAAAATGTCTAAATTTAGTTGTCCCAATTGTGAAAAGAATGGT
>JANQNN010000039.1 GCA_028279545.1 Nitrosopumilaceae archaeon | reverse complement strand
TCATACGATTTGTTCCAGAGGCTACAGTAAGATCAATTGCACATGAACTAGAACTGCATAAGGAGCCATCGTTATTATTTGAATTATCAAATTCAATTGTAGAAATAATTGGTGTGGTTCCCCCAAGAACAGGGCCAGGATGCATGTACAAATTTTTTGAAGATAAAATATTTGAACTTGCTCCACTTGGAATAATAGAATGAGGCGATTCTATTGAGATTCGTTTTGATGGGTTATCTGTTAATGTGTTATTGGTAATCCAAACAGTTGGAATCTCAAGTGGGTTTTGACCAGTATTATGAATGTCAATTTTTAAATTGCTATTTTCGTCTATCGATGAAACCATGGTGAACTTTTCTTTTTGTTTTTTTACTTCGGTATCAAACATCAATTTTCCAGTTTCAGCAATATTTGATTGAGCATTTAATGTGGGAGATAAAACAGAAAAAGCAGTAACCATGAGTGCGGTAAAAATTAGTGCCCCAATTATTGTGGCAATTCCACGTCGTTTTTTATTATGTCGTTTATTTCTTAGAATCATTTTCCCCTTACCTAAAGATTAAGGCACCACTTGAAGGATTATTTCTGCAGTGGGTCCCATGGCAAATTGTGGAGCCTCAACTATACCTGGAGCATAAACACGCAAAACATACATTTTTTCATCAGTTACAATAGGAGCTTTTGCTGAAAATTCAAGAACTCTCGATTTACGTGTACCATCACCGTGGATTATAGTAGTAAGATCACCAATTATTTGTACAGAACCATCGCCGTGTGAAACAGAGCTGGTTGAAAAACCCGGGGCACTAAGAATCGTTACATCTTCCCAATTTGGAGGAACATCAATCACTAATTTGGTATTTGTCCCTGATGGTTCAATGTAATTTGCACTATCAGTATCCAAATCCGCTAAGACAACATTAAAAGTTTGAACAGTATCAGAGGTAATTCCTGTTATTATTGAACGCATTTTGGCAGGGTTTACAGCATCATCCTTATCAGTTGTCAAAAAGACATTTGCAAGTGGAAAGTCAGTAGCATTATTCCATTGCATTGAAGAATGATATCCAGTTTTTCCAAAAGAACCAATATCAGAAGATACAAACCCATCAACCATTATTGAATCCAAGTCAAAAGTACCAGTGGATAAATCTCCAGGTTCAACAAGGGCTAAAAATGAATATGCTGATTTTGGATCAATTTTAATGGGTGTGGATAGATTTTGCCAAACTAATTGATTTTCAACTGGACAACTCCAATTTGATGGAGTTGGTGCAACTGTTGTGGGATTACAAGCCCCTTCAGCAAAAATTTTGTCTACATCATCAGTAAATTGATCATTGGGACTAAACAAACTAATTACAACCTTGTTTACGTACATATCCACCCCTGTGGGATTGGCGACATTTATCCCCCATAACCCCTTATCAGAAGAATCACCAAAAGGTGCGGGTATAACAAAAAAGAATTCTGGTTTTGTAAATAACTCACGATTTAGAATTATATCATCAAGATCATCAAATTGGTCTGGATTTTCATGAATGGTTACAAATTCGCTACTAATGTTACTTTGAATGTCCAAGGTTGAAACAGGTTCCATCCCTGTTGCATAATTTGTAAAATTCATACTTGTTCCATTTGTGCCTGAAATTTGCGCTTGCCACTTGAATAGAACAGTTTCGTAAGGATCTATATCGTACAAACTTGGAGTTGTTAGAGTAATTTCATCAATATTTGATGGATAATTTGTTAGAGGAGGATTGTAGAATGGAGATACAGAAGCAAGGGGTAATTGTGACACATTGGTAACAAACATGGCCAGGGTCATGTTTTGTCCGGATAGCACATCTGGAGGAATTGCAACTAATTCATTTCTCAAAAATTCCCCTGAAACCCCACCTTCTACGATAAGATCATTAACATATTCCAATGTTCCTAAAGATGAAATGACTTTAAAATCATAAGAATCAGGATTCAAGTACAAATCTTGAGAAGCTAAAATATTCTTAGTACTGTCTACTCCATTTGGAATAAAAGAGTCTTTAGCATCGATTGAAATTCTTTTTGTAGGTTGGTCAGGCATTGTTTTGTTCATTATCCAAACCGTAGAAATTTCAACAGGATTTTGTCCTGAATTATGCACCCAAAGAGTTAATTCATTACTTGCATCAGTATGTGCTGAAACAGAAAATTCTTCATTTAGTTTTTTTAATCCAATGTCAGAAACTTCTTTTTGAGTATCAACAATATCAATTTGAGCATCTAAAAATTGACCAAATACAGTAAATGTCGCCACCATTAAAATTGTAAAAAGCAGAGCTCCAACAATTGAGGAAATTCCACGTCTTTTTTTTGAAAAGTATTGGAAATCATAAAAATTCATCTAGCATCCCCGCTTTCAATAACAAAATCAACGTTGGACATTTCTCCAACATTCAAAAGTACTCTAATACTCTTGTTAAGGTCTATATCCTCATTTACTCCAAGTTTGACTAATAGATTTACAATTTGGCCACTTTGAATTTGATTATCAACATTTTGAATTGGGGGATTTGAAAGAGAAATAACCGAAAACATTCCATCGCGGGGATATTTTCCTGAATTATCTGTAAACTCCGCATCAAGAGCAACTCCAGATGTGTTTGGGTCCCAAACATGATCAACATTATTTAGAAATACATTTCTTAAAAATAGTGAATTAATACCTTTATTTTGAATTTGCATTACAAGAAATTCAGAACCTCCGTCCTCAGGTATTTTGTTAGGATTTACATTTGTACAATTACCGCATAGTTTTCCATCAAACTGATTGTCCAAATTTGCTAAATTCATTAAATTAGTGGAATCACGAGAATCATATCCCATCAAATTTACTGTAACTGCCCCTACTCTTTCATTGGAAGCTGATGTTAATCCTCCTTCAGCAAAAGAATCACTCAAAAAAGTTGTTAAAACTGCTGCGCCAACAACTGTAATAGCAACTAACATAATTGAACCAATTATTTCTGAAACTCCTCGTCTTTTTCGGAGTTCGTATTTTGACAAATTACGGAATATTTTTTTTTGGTTCATGACAATCTAAGTGTTAAATGGCCTCGCAATAGTTGAAAAGAAATTTCCTTTTGCAGTAGTTAAGGAAATTTTATAATCAGAATTTGAATATTCAGTTGAATTCCAGATAAAGGGAGTTTGTGAAAGATTTGCGGTTTGATTTAAAAATACATAATCTTCAATTTGTACTATAGAATCAACCTCGTCCCAATCAAGTATTAATTCTTGAGTATCAATCTTTACTGCAGTTATACTGGTAATGGTTGTTTCAGTTGTGCCAATATTGCCGATATGCAAAAGTAGGTGATTGGTATTTGGATCAAATCTAATATTTTCAAATAATAAATCCTCTTGCAATGCAAGATTTTTGGTATTATCAAAATTTGATAAATCATAAGAAAATGCGTTTATTTGATTTAGTCCTTGAAATAAAATCACTGAACCAATAGATGCAACCAAGGCTAGAACCAAAATACTTCCAATGATATTACTAATGCCTCTCCGAGATTTGGATGAAATTTTTTTAAAATTATTTTTCACTAATTTTCACCTGCTTGAGAAAATCGGTTTGTAATGAATTCATCTACTTTTTCAATAATGTTTGAAGGGTTAGAATCTGAAATAATTTCTATTCCATATTGTTTTGCAATAGATCTTACCTCTTCAGTTGCTCCTTTGGATGAAATTAATAGGCTATAATTTGGACCAATATCTAATGTAGGAATCAAAAGTGAATTGATATCGGATTTTGATATTTTCTTTGGGCCATAATCAAAAAAGACAGCAATTGAATTTCTATTGGAATTATTTTTTGCAAAAATAGGAACCTTGTGATGATTTCCGCTTTTGCCTTTAATTAGCGCTTTAAATTCTGCTGAAAAATCTAAATCCTTAAACAAGGAAATCAAGTCATCTCTAGTTTGCCCATCAACAGCTGAGATAGGATCATCTTGATCAATTACTTGATAGGAATATGTGGTTACAAAATGACCAGAATTAATATCAAAATCATGTTCATGACGTCTACAAAACATTTTGATTATTGCATTATCAAATTTTTCGTTACATTCTGCACATTGGTGCCACATTGCAGGTATTTTAATTTCTTTTTTAAAATCAACAATATCTCTTTTACAAGATGGGCACTTTGAATTTTCGGGATTTGAAAAGTCATAATTGGAATTTTCTGTAATAAATCCACACTTTACATGTTCAAATAAATTTAGTTTTTTTACATTTACAGAATTGCATTTTGGGCAATACAATTTTACCGAGGAAGAAAATTCATCACGATGATGAGGACATATTATTAATTTCTCATGAATTTTTTTCCTTAAAATTCCATCAGTTACAAGTCCGTCAAGAAATTGAACGTCATTAGGCTCTTTCCCAATTTTGGTTAAAATTGGGTATGAAATGGAATTTTCATTAAAATCAATTATAGGCTTTATAGTTTTTTCAGGGATTTTTTCAATTTCAAAAAAGAGGTGTTGAGACTTGTCAACTTCAACACTACTCATTAAATTTTTGGGATCTTTTAGAGATTCTAAAGAGTCTGAATTAATTGGTTCATTTTCTTTTTCATTTATTTGACCAATTGGTTCTTCTACTATCGATTGGGTTTTTTTTGCGATTTGAATTTTGTTGTCTTTTTCGATGCCCTTGGCAGGCTCTTTAATAAATTCAGAAAGATTCTTTTTTGAAATAGATTTAGGCTGAAAGGCCAACTTATCTAATTTTTTTTTCTTTAATTTATCTAACATTACAAATTAGCTCCTAAATGCCATTCCAATACAAAAGTCATTGATTTTTTTGGGCCGTTTCAAAAGTAAAAGAAGGATGTTGTTCAATTGAACGAACAACCGTTAAAACACAATCAGTGCTTAAATTTTAACAATTTGAACCTGACAATTTTTAAAAAAAAATTACAAAATATACCAAATTTACCTAAATTACCTAAATTACCAAAAACTCCTAAATTTTCTCAATCACCCAAAAAAGATGTAAAAACAAAAAATAACTCAAAAATAAATAATATTAATGAATTAGATTCCAAACCAAAACCACAATCTATTCCTCAATTTATGACATTATCAAAAATCGACTTTGATATGCATGATGTTAGAGCCGGCTTAATTAAAGATCCTACAGCACGAGGGGGGATTAGATATCAAGTAATAGAACCAATTCTTTCTGAAAGAGATGCAAAGGCATTAGAAATAATAAAAAAACTACTCATGACTGAGCTCTCAGTTTCTATGAATTCCATTAAATCCAAAGAAGAAGCTCGAATTAGACTTGGGAGGAAAATTGATAAAATGATAAAGACATATCGTCTCAAAATTCCTACAAAAAATATTGCAAGAATAAAATATTATGCGATACGAGATTTTGTTCACCTTGGAAAAATAGAACCCCTTATGCGAGATCACATGATTGAGGAAATCAGTTGTGATGGAACAAATATTCCATTATATGTTTGGCATAGAGAACTCGAGTCAATTCCAACAAATATTATTTATCAAAATGAGGAAGATCTGAATAATTTTACAAGAAAACTGGCATATATTTGTGGAAAACATGTGTCAATGGCAGACCCAATAGTCGATGCAACTTTACCAGATGGAAGCAGAATTAATCTTACTCTAGGGCAGGAAATTACCAAAAGAGGAAGTACCTTTACCATAAGAAGATTTAGAGCAGATCCAATTACCATAATTGACTTAATCAAATTTGGAACTTGCTCTATAGACATTGCAGCCTTTTTGTGGTTTTTAGCAGAAAAAAAATCAACAATGCTAATTGCCGGAGGAACTGCAAGTGGAAAAACTACAGCTTTGAATGCTTTATCGACCTTTATTAAACCTGGTCAAAAAGTAGTTAGTATCGAAGATACTCAAGAGTTGAATCTTCCTCATGAAAATTGGGTTCCTGCAGTATCAAGACAAACTTTTACAGATACTCAGATAGGTGAAATTAATCAATTTGATTTACTAAGAGCGGCATTAAGACAAAGACCTGATATTATAATCGTTGGAGAAACTAGAGGAAAGGAAGCCTATACATTATTTCAGGCAATGGCTACAGGTCATGGTGGTTTTTCATCAATTCACGCTGATTCGATAGATGCCACATTGACTAGATTGGTATCTGCACCCATGGATGTGCCAAAGACTTTGATTGCAAACAGTCTAGATTTAGTTTCTCTTCAACTAAAAATTCGAATTGGAAATAAATCTGCTCGAAGAATAATTCAAATTGCGGAAATAGATGGTGTTGATGAAAAAACGGGGCAACTAAAAACAAACACTGTATTCAAATGGAATCCAAAAACAGACAAACATGATTTTAGTGGAAAAAGTGTTGTGTTTGAAAAAATAAAAGAAAGAGATGGCGATACACAAGAAAAAATTGATTATGAATTAACAAAAAGAAGAGTTGCCTTAGAATGGATGGTTAAAAAAGACATTAGAGAGCACAAAAAGGTTAGCGAAATAATCATGGAGTATTATGAAGATCCTGAAAGATTCTATGAAAGAAAGAGGGTAATGGTTTAACATGAGTGTTTCTCAAAAAAGAAAAAAAATAGAAACAAAAAAAGCTAGTAAAATTCAGATTTACGCTTACAAATTACTTGGTCAACGATGCAAATTTCTTTATCCTAAGTTCAACCAATTAGAAAAAGCCATCAAAGAATCAATGATGCCAATTCCGTATGAGGTGTATATTTCAAGTATGGTTTTTTTCACCATGCTATCAACCATTATGGGAGCAATTATTGGAATTCCAGTTTCATTGATTGTGGATTTTCAACCGCCAACAATTGAATACATTATTCCTCTCGGCACTGCTTTAGGCTTTGGAGCTATGACTTTTGGTATTCTTTTTATGGTTCCCTCATTCCGAGTAAAGACCAGATCCTCAAAACTAATGGAGGAAATCCCACATTTTATTGGATACATGTCAACCCTAGCTACCAGTGGATTAACTTTAGAGGGGATATTCAAAGCCATAGCCAAAGAAGATTCTGACGAAGAAATGGTGAAGGATGCACGGCTTATTGTAAGAAATTTGGATATTATGGGAATGGACTTGATTACTGCGATTAACGACCTTATTCAAAGAACACCCACAGGTCCCTATTCAGAATTATTAGAAGGAGCAATAAATACCGCCCAAGCAGGAGGGGATTTAAAAGAGTACTTTAATGCCACAGCAAAGGTGCAATTAGAAGAAAAAAAACAACTAATGGCAAGAAGCTCCGATTCACTTGGAGCGGTGGCAGAAATTTACACAATTCTTTTAATCGTATTCCCATTGCTTGCAGTAATAATGTTATCAATTATGGGAATAATGAGTCCAAGTTTAGGAGGATTTGATTTGGTAACTTTGATCAACATTCTAACTTTTGCAATTATACCATTATGTGGAGTAATGATGTTAATTATGATGGATGGTATGGTACCAAAGAGGTAAAACAATGGCACTTGAAAATAAATCAAAAAAAATAGAAAGAAAATTATCTAAAAGGAAAATTATTGATCCTAAAAAAATAAATGAAAAATCTATGAAGGGACTAACTCCTAATAAATCAATTTTTAATAATACCGTCTTTAGACTAGTTTTAGTTTCAATTGCTGGAGCAATTATTGTAATCGGAATTTCACAACTATTAGGATCAGTATCTGAATCAGTTAAGGAAGTTGGTTTAATTTTTGGAGTGATTGCAGGAATAGTTCCACTTACATTATACCAATTAAAAGAGGTTCAACGCAAAGATAGTGTAGATAAGCACATGCCAGTTTTTCTTTTGGCATTATTGAGTTCAGTTCAGAGTGGTTCCAATTTAATAAAAGCTCTTGAGGAAACTGCAAATAGAAATCTTGGTGCACTAAGTAATCCATTAAAAAATCTCAGAGCAAACATTAGCTGGGGAATGCCAATGAATGAAGCCCTAGAACATTTTGCAAATTCAACCAATACAAAAATTTCAAGACGAGTTACATTACTTTTAGAAATGGCTATTAAAATTGGTGGAGATATTGATGCAAATTTAGAGATGATTCAAAAACATGTTACCGAAATGCAAAATATTGAAAAAAATAGAAAATCTCAACTAGCACCTTATACCTATACAATTTACATCTCTTATGTGGTATTTTTAGCAGTTTCAGTTTTATTGGTAACTAGCTTTTTCACAGAAATTGAAAAAGTTCAAGAAAGCATGATTGCCACTGGAGGAGCACCTGAAGGAGGATTATTCTCATCTCTCACAAATATGGACATTGGTTTGATGGAAACTGCTTTGTTTAATATGGCTATAATAGAAGCTGTTTTTGGAGGTTTGGCTGCAGGAAAAATTGGTGCGGGATCCTACGTAGCTGGAATAAAACATGTGGTTGCTATGATTGTAATTGCAGTAATTTCTTTCAATGTAATTTAGGCCTTTAAATACTCCCAAGTCCAAAATCAGTGATATTTTTAATTATTCCTAGAATTTTGTTCGTAATTAAAAATTACACACAGATCCTTTTGTTCTAAATTTTATTCTGTAAATCATGACAAAAATGACAGCACGGAACATAAAAACAATCCAAAGTAAGATTGACGAAATGTATCTTTTTTCAGAAAATCATAATGAATCAATTGGAGGTAAAAAAAATTGATGTCAGCCCAAGAACAAGTTGAAAAACTTGCCGTTGAATTAAAAGGGACATTAGATCTTGAAGATTTGGAATCTAAAATCTATTTGAGTCTTTTAAGAACAGGTCCAATTACTGCAAGTGCTTTAGCAAAAGATCTCAATATTGATAGAGCACGAATGTATAGAACTGTAGATAAGTTGGTTGATAGAAATATTATTTCAACTACTTTATCAAGTCCAAAATTATGTATTGCAGTAGAACCTCAACAAGCATTAAAAATTGCTTTGGAAAGAAAAGAATCTGAACTAAAGAAAATTAAACAATCGGGGGAAGCAATTGTTGATAAAATAAATAGTGAAATTGCTACCAATCTTGGAACAAGTATACCAACTCTAAAAATTGTTCAAGGAAGAACCAATATCTACTCCGACATTGGTCAATTAATTGAAAAATCCTCTGGAACTGTATACATCGCAACAACTCTAGAAGACATTTCAAAAATGTATCACAGTATAATTCCTGAAAAAATTAAGGTCTGTGAAAAAAATGGCGGAAAGGTAAGATTATTAGTAGAAGTTGAAGATCCTGAAATGATTTCTTTTGTTAAAAGATTTGATGCAACAGAAACTAAAATGTGTAAACTTCCATCAAAAGGAAGAATAGTGGTACAAAAAGATAAACAGATGATAATGTCTGATTCAAATCAAACATCCTCAAACTCTGAACTTGATTTTTCTTTATCCACAAATGCAAAAGACATGATAAAGAATCTAGACAACTTGTGTCAACTTTTGTGGAAATCTGCAAAACCATTAGATAAAATTAATTCTAAAAAAGAAAAGAAAAAATAGATTTATCTAAACTAAAGATTCATCACTGACTTCGATGGGTTTTCTGCCCATATAACCAGAATCTTTTTCATGCCAAAACTTTATTTCTGTTTCGCCATGTTTCCAGCATAACCAAACATCCTCATCAAATCGTTTTGATGGAAAATCAAGAAGACCTTGATCAATACTTTTTATCATAACTCCGGTTTTTTCTAATTGTTCTGAGGCTTCATAAAATTGCGTAATTGCAGAATTGAGCTTTTGTTTCATTGGAACATATTCTTCAAAGTTGTTTTTTGTGCTTAAAATCATCTGTAAATGGTGTTCTAATTTAGAAACTTCCCTCTTTTTTGCCAAGGCAAGTTCAAATTTTTTAATAACCTCAGGTAAAATTTGATTTGCTTCATTTAGGGTAAAATAATTCATGTATAGTCCATTATTTTGAAGATTAAAAATCTTAGGTGCAGATTTATTAATAATAATTTAAATTTTTTATTATGAATGACGATGAATTAAAAACGATAATTGAACAAACCATTAACGGAGCCGTTTTAACAATTCCAGCTTATATAGAAGAAATAAAAGAAAATAAAGAAACCTTCAAGGTTGAAAATCCGCAAGAATTTGTATATGGAATGGTTATTGGTATGGCTCTTGGAATAGGAGGAGCAATTTTAAGTTCACAAAAAGAAGCACCTACTGAAGAAGATCAATTAAAAATTAGAAATATAGTTTATGAAAATATTCCACAAATCAGAGAGAGGATATTTAATAACTAAAATTAATAATTGAATAAGTAAGGTAAATGAATTTAATTTAGAAATTATTTTTTAATAAATTATTATTAAATTAATTATGAAATTACTTCAAGAGTTCCCCCATCTTTTATTAAAACTCCACTTCCCTGTTCAACGGTAATTTTATTTCCTGAAGGAATACTTAATGTTAATCCGTTTGGAATAGTTAGTAATGCCCCTTCTTGAACAAAAACACTTTCCGGGGCGGTTTCATTTGCAACCAAGATACAATCCAAAATTATTGTCATGTCCCCAACTCCTGGAATATTACAAGGTATACCAAACTTTTGAATACGGTCATTAAAAGTATCTGCAACATAGATGTTATCCCTGCTATCTAAGGCAAGTCTTTGGGGACTAGTAAACTGACCATCACCTGAACCCTGTGTTCCAAATTGTGATACGTATGTACCATTAGAGTTGAACTTTTGAACTCGGTTATTAACAGAATCTGCAACATAGATGTTTCCTAATGAATCAAAAGTCACTCCCTGCGGAAAATCAAGCTCGCCATCTTCAGAGCCTTGTGTTCCAAATTGAGAAACATATGTGCCACTAGAATCAAACTTTTGAATTCTGTGGTTTCCAATATCAGCAACGAAAATATTTCCTTCTTCATCAATTGCAATCCCTGCGGGACTATTAAATTGGCCATCACCTGAACCTTGTGTTCCAAATTGAGAAACATATGTGCCACTAGAATCAAACTTTTGAATTCTGTGATTACTCCCATCAGCTACATAGATGTTTCCAGATTCATCCAGAATTATTCCTCGAGGAAAATTAAACTGTCCATCACCTGAACCTTCAGTTCCAAATTGAGAAACATATGTTCCTGTAGAATCAAACTTTTGAATTCTGTGGTTGCTAGAATCTGCAACATAGATGTTTCCGATTGAATCTAAGGAGATTCCTTGTGAATTAATAAACTGTCCATCACCTGAACCTTGTTCGCCAAACTCCAAGAGTAAAATTCCAGTGGGAGATATTTTTTTAACTTTATCCGACGCTAAAGCAAAAACGTTTTCCGATGAATCAATTGTAACATCTGCAACGCTTGTTAATGAAATTGCAGGATTAACTTCTAAAATAAATTCAATGGGAGTTTCTTTTTTAATTTTAATATTGTCGAAACTTGCTCTAAATGGTCCACCTGAATCAGTTGTTGTTGCCATCTCAATTTGCAGGGTATGTGCACCAGCTGAAAGAAATTGGGATTGAGCTTCTGGATGAATATTGGTTTGCGAAAATGGAGGGGTGGGCCCCTCACCATTTACTCCAAATGCAAAAACCTCATCAATGTACAAATTTGATGAGATAACACATCCATCACAATCAGTTGCCCCTAAAATTGCCTTTAGCGAATAAGCACCAGTTTCTACTACAGTAAAGCTTTTTTCACATACAACGTTTACAGGGGTACCATCACCGCCAACAATCGTTGCTTGGACAAATCCCCAATTGGGAGAACTTGGAGAAGGTTCGTTGGGTATAGATGGCAGGGTCTGTGAAGTTCCAGGGCAAGGATCAAAGGTTGCACCTATATTGGTCGTGTCTGACAATTCTAAATTTTGAGACCATCCTGAAATTCCACCATCAAAGTTTTCATCAAATATTACTTCGCCCAAAACCTCATTTACCTCAAAGAGTCCCAAAACAAAAATTGCAATTAGTCCCACAATTATACTAGTACCTTGCAATGAGGTATTTTTTATTTGGGAATACATAAATTATATTCGACCACTTGTTTGTTGTTTTTATCAACTTGTTTTACCAAACTCTGACAAAAATAAAACAAATTTTCCAATAAAGAAATGTAACTATTTTTATTATTTGATTAACACTTAGATGTATTTTTTAAATCTGAATGGCTATTCTTGAATGGCGGTAGCATCGGCTGTTGGTGGTGCGTTAACAGGATCTACTGTGATAATTACAGTATCAACTGATTCTCTTCCATAGTTATCAAATACCTTTAGCTCAAATTCTAATACTTTGACTTCATTGTTTGCAACAGTTGGGCTCATAAAGGATGCAACGTTGCTGGTCTCAGAATCAATTACAATGCTCTCACCGGAGATTTGAGTCCATAGGTAAGATATTTCTTGATTTTCTGGGTCAAGGCTATTGCTTCCATCTAATGTTACGCCAACATTTTCATTTACTATTTGGTCAGGTCCTGCATTAGCAATAATTGGCAAGGTTAAGGTATTTTGAACCGTAACAATCAGGCTGTCAGAGGCAGTTAATGAACCATCAGACACGTTACAAGTCAATTCAACTTGCATTGATTCAACTACATTAGGTGATGTGAAAGTTGTGCCTGGGTTTGATGGATTGTGAACTACCAATTCACTATCAGATGAGGTCCAATTGAAAATAAGTTCATCACCTTCTATATCAAAGGCAGTACAAAATACACTTCCAACCGTATTTTCATTAAGAGTTTGATCAGGTCCTGCATCAACCGATGGCTTGTTATTTTCTGGAACAATAATGAGAGTTAATCTATCTGTATCACTTTGGTCCTGGGTATCAGTTACCTTGAATTGTAAAATAATACGTTTGGTGTCTCCAGGTGCAACATATGGGGCTTTAAAGGAAATAATAGCCTGAGTTTCATCGAATTCTATTAAATCTCCAGAAACCTGTTTCCAATTATAGGTAATTTCGTCACCATCGGGATCCACACCTATTCCAGTTATTACAGTGTCAGATTCACTGAAAATCTTTCTATCTGGTCCAGCGTTTGCATTTGGAGGATGGTTTTGTTTAGATACTGTTACGGTAACTTCATCAGTATCAAAATTACCATCTGCATCAGTTACCTTTAGCTGGAAGACAAGGTCTTCAGAAGTTCCTTCAATATATGGAGATACGAAATATACCTCATCGGTGGATCTTTGATATAATATCACATCAATACCAGAAACTTTAGACCATTGAAACTTCAGTTTTGTTCCCTCCGGATCTGTTCCGCTACCAACTAGATTTACAAATACATTTTGACTTACTACTTGGTCTGGTCCTGCATCAGCTGTAGGAGGTCCGTTGTAGGGAAGAACCTTAACCATTGCAATATCAGAAGCCCAACCATTTCCTTCGGAGTAACCAGTTACTTGAAATGATAATAATTCTGAACTAACATCACCAATTTCAGGAGCTACAAACATGACCTCATCCCCTACATACGTGCTTAACGAAACAGAGGGGCCAATTAATTGAGCCCAAGAATATCTTATTGGAGCTCCATTGGAGGTTTCACCAGTTACATCCATTGTAACTGATTGTCCTTCTCTTATTGTTTGAATAGGACCTGCATCAATTGAGATTAATCGATTTTGTAATAGTGGATTGTAAGGATAAACTGTAGCTGAATCACTAACAACTCCTCCAAATCCGTCATCTACTGTAAATTCGAAAGTCATTGGAGTAAAGTCTGTAAAGTCAATAGATGGAGAAATAATTGTAAGATATCTTAAATCAGTATTACCCAAGCTTATTTGAGGTCCACTTGTTTGTGTCCAAGAATATGTTAATTCATCATCATCAGGGTCCACTGCACTTCCAACTAAAGTTATTACATTAATTGATGGAAAAATTATTTGATCACGACCTGCATTCACAACTGGTAAATGATTAACTGGGTTGACAATAATTTCAACAATGTCTGAACTTTCAGCCCCAGATGGGTCAGTTACAGTGAGTTGAAAGGTTAGAGCCTTAATAGTTCCATTTTCAACTTCAGGGGCCATAAATTGCGGAGTTTTTGCCATATTCGATGATAGTTCAACAGGCTCACCATCAAGCTGCTCCCAGAAATAAGTAAGGTCTTCTGCATCAGGATCAAAACCTTCACCAATTAAGGTGACTACTTTATTTTCAACAACATCCACCGTTTCTATTGTTTGGGCATAACTGGTCCCAAAGGAACCTAAAATTAAGAGACTTGCAAGACCTAAGGTAAATACTAAGAAGAGGGTCGCTTGCACGATTTTCCTCAATAATAATCGTATATTAATTAAACGTCTAATTTCTACCAATTAATTTTCAAACTTTCCAAATACACAAATAAAAAATAAATAAAAATAAAGTCACATAATAAGTGAGATATATGAAAATTGATCACATTGCAATTGCAGTTAATGATGTAGAAGAATCTGCCAAAACCTATCAAGAGGCTTTGGGAATTAACAATGTTGAGTTTGAAACTGTCGAAACTGAAGGGGTCAAAGTAGCCATAATTCATTTAGAAAATGGAAGAATAGAATTAATGCAGCCCACAAATGAAAATAGTCCAATTAAAAAATTTTTAGAAAAAAAAGGGCAAGGTCTCCATCACATGGCTTTGGAAACTGACAATATAGATGGAGAGGTATCAAGAATGGAAAATTGCGGCATTCAATTTCTGGGAAAAATTCGTCCAGGATCTGCTGGAACTAAAGTTACTTTTATCCATCCAAAATCACTAGATGGTGTTTTGGCCGAACTTTGTTCTCATCCAAAATAGAAATTCTATTCCATCATTTTCAGAGTATCTGATGCGGTAATTATTCCCATTATTTTTGATTTTTTTGAAACTAAAATGCATTTTGAGTATCTAATCAAAGGAACTAAAACATTTGCTGGGGTATCAAAATCAACGATAGGTGGAACAGAATCCATAGCATCAAAAATTTTTGTGTTTTTTAATTCAGTCTCTCCAATATCGGCTATATGTTTTACAATTCCTTCTTCAGAAATCATTCCAACCAATTCATCTTTTTCAAATACTGGAATTTGACTAATAGAGAGTTCATGCATTTTTTTTATAGCTTCATGAAGAGTATTAGAAGGCTTTAGTTTTACAATATCCTTACTACAAAAATCACCAGCTTTGTAAGTTGATGATTTTCCTTCCATATCCCCTAAAACTTCAAAAATTTTTTTAGCTGTATTATAACTTGGCTGACTTCTTCCTGATTCAATTTGATTTATCATAGAGGTACTAACTCCAGTTAATGAAGCAAGTTTTTTTTGAGTAATTCCGATTTTAAGTCTCATCTGTTTAATTGAATCTACTCTTGGTAACATACTCTTTTTTGTTTTCCTCAAGAATTTAAAATGTAGGTATGACTATCTTGATTTTGGTTGTTCAATTGCTGCCTGAGCAGCAGCAACTATGGCTATTGGAATTCGATGTGGAGAAGCGCTAACATAGCTCAAATTTGCACCATGGCAGAACTTAATAGAACTTGGATCACCTCCATGTTCTCCACAAATTCCAATCTCCATTTGAGGACGTAATTTTCTACCTTTGGAGATTCCTATTTCCATGAGACTACCTACACCATTTACATCAATTGATTGAAATGGATTACGCTCAAGTAATTCTTTTTCTAGATACTCAGGAAGGAATTTTCCTTCGGCATCTTCTCTGCTAAAACTAAACGTTGCTTGAGTCAAATCATTTGTTCCAAAACTAAAAAATTCTGCTGTATCTGCAAGTTCATTTGCTGTAAGAGCTGCACGAACTACTTCAATCATTGTGCCAAAATTAATTTTTATTTTCATACTGTATTTTTTTTCAATTTCTTTTTTAATTTCATCGTAAATTTCCTTGATATGATTTAATTCTTCAATACTGCTAACCTGAGGAATCATAATTTGAGGGTGTGCATTGACTTTTCTTTTGGCTAAAAATGCTGCTGCTTCAAAAACAGCACGGATTTGCATTTCGTAGATTTCTGGATAGGTTACTCCAACTCTAACACCTCTATGACCCATCATTGGATTTATTTCTGCTAAATCTCTGGCTCTGTTAAAGACGACTCTTAAATCGTCTAATTCTTTTTTAGAATTCTTATCTTCCAACCTGTGGATTTTTTCAGCAAGTTCTTCGGGATTTGGTAAAAATTCATGTAGTGGAGGATCTAATAGTCGAATTGTAACCTGATAACCTTCCATTTCTTTTAAAATTTTGATAAAATCACTTTTTTGCAATGCTCCTAATTTTTTTAGTACCTTTTTTCTCTCCTCAATTGTCTTTGCCATTATCATATCTACAAATAAGCCAATTCTGTCTCGGCCATTGAACATTCTTTCAGTTCTACAAAGTCCTATTCCTTTTCCCCCATATTGTCTTGCAAGTTTTGCTCCTTCTGGAGTATCAGCATTTCCCCTAATACCGATTTTTTTGGCTTTTTGGGCCCAATCCAAAATAGTCTTAAAGTCTTGGGTCATTTTTGGTTCTATTACTGGAATTTCTCCAAGGTAAACTTTTCCGCTGCTGCCATCAATGGTTATAATGTCTCCTTCTTTGAAGTTTTTACTTCCTACCGTAGCAATTTGATTATCGTTATCAATTTTCATTTCAGAACATCCCACAACACAAGGTTTTCCCATCCCTCTTGCAACTACTGCTGCATGGGATGTTTTTCCTCCTCTACTTGTTAAAATTCCAACTGATTCAAAAAAAGCAGGAACGTCTTCGGGCTTTGTTTCTTCTCGAATTAGGATTACTTTAGTGCCACTTTCTCCCATCTCTGTTGCTCTTTTTACATCAAATACAGCAATTCCGCTTGCAGCTCCTGGAGAAGCAGCTATTCCTTTTACTAGGGAATTATAGTTTTTGATTGTTTTTGGGTCAAGTGTTTTATGAAGAAGCTGTTCTAGTTGTTCAGCTTGGAGACGCACTAAAGCTCTATTTTTACCAATTAATTTTTCGTTTACCATATCTACCGAAGTTTTAATCATACCTACTGCATTCATTTTTGCGTTTCTTGTTTGTAAAAGGTAAAATTTTCCTTGTTCAATTGTAAATTCAATATCTTGAGGTTCCTTGTAGTGTTTTTCTAATTTTTCACATGTATTTTTTAATTGATTAAATGAGTTAGGCATTTCTTTTTTTAGTTCTTGTACTTGTTTTCCTGTTCTAACACCTGCAACTACATCTTCACCTTGTGCATTAGTTAAATATTCTCCGTAAATTTTTTTTGTTCCATCGCCTGGATTTCTTGTAAATACCACTCCAGTTGCACTATCGTTTCCCATATTTCCAAATGCCATAGACACTACATTGACGGCAGTTCCATCTGCAATGTCTTTAGTGATATTGTTTTTTTCTCGGTATACGATAGCTCTTTCTCCCATCCAACTTCCAAAAACTGCTTTTATTGCTAACTCAAGTTGGTCATAAGGATCTGTGGGAAATTTTTTTCGTGTGAATTTTTCACAAATACTTTTGTATTCAGAAACAATAGACTTTAATGATTTTACGTTTAACGCACTATCCTCAGTTACACCTTGATTTTTTTTGGCTTTGTTTAAAACATTATCAAAATTTTTATCATCTACCCCAAAAACAACTTTTCCAAATAATTGAATAAAACGCCTATACGAATCCCAGGCAAATTGTGAATTGTTGCTTTTTTTTGCAAGACCTTCTACAGTTCTATCATTAAGACCTAAATTCAATATTGTATCCATCATTCCGGGCATTGAAATAGCAGCTCCGGATCTAACTGAAACTAAGAGAGGATTTGATTCAGAGTTCCATTTTTTTCCGGTCTTTTTTTCAATTTTCGATATATTTTTTTTAATTTCAGAAATCAAGGATTTTGGTAATTTTTTGTTATTTTCATAGTAATTTTTACAAACTTCAGTAGTAATTACAAAACCTGGGGGAACTGGAAGTTTCAGTCTGGTCATCTCGCACAAACCAGCACCTTTTCCACCTAGGAGTTTTTTGTTTTTCCCATCTCCCTCATCATAAAAATAAACTTGTTTCATTGTCTTGTCTAGGTAAACCAATCGAAATTAGAGGAATTTAAACTAAGTTGCCAGTTTAAGTTTTTAGCGAAAATAGAGGTTAATTTAGAAATCAGAAAAATTTGGTCTGTTTGCTATCTTTTTTTGTAAATTGCCTATAGTTATAGAAATATTTCATGATAATGCCAATTTACTCATGAATTTTAATAATTCACTAAGCTAATTGACAATCATCACATTTCTGAATACTTCTTTCAGATCTGGTTTCTAGTTCAATTTTACATTCTTTACAAATGATTCTATTTCTCATAATTTCCATAAAAATTATAATTCATTTTAATTGTTTTATTGAAATTACGTCAAGTATTAGTTTATAAAAATTCAATTAATTTAAAAAATCACGACATTGATTTTGCAAAATCATTTATAATTTTCTTCCAGTTTTTTGCTTTTATTATTCCACTTGCAACTAAAATTCCTTTAGCACCAAGTTCTGATGCTTTAGATACATCTTCTCCTGAAATAATTCCAGCTCCACATAGAAGTTTTGTTTTATTGTTTTCGTTTTTTACTGCAGTGGCTGCTTTAATAATTAAATCAGGTTTTTCTTTTGAAACTGCCTTGCCCGATCCAATTAATTCAGGTGGCTCTATTGCAATAAAATCAGGGTTTAATTTTACATACTTTTTTACTTCACTTACATTTTTCACACATAAAACAGAAATCATGTTTAAGTCATGTAATTTTGAAACAAGTTGAACAATTTTTTTATTTGGAATTCGATGCTCGCTATGATTAATTAAAGAGCCTTTTATTTTTGATTTCTTTAAAAGTTCAGGAACTATAAATCCTGTTGTGCTTCCAATTTTTGAAGTATCAACATGTTGTGCTAAAATTGGTATAGAACTTTTTGCAACTAATCCAATTAGGTGTTGGGGAGGTGCTACTGCAATTTTTATTTTATGTTTTTTTGAAATTCTTTCCACTATTTTTACAAATTTTATAATTTTATCTCCAGAAATTTCTTCATAGTTTTTACAATTAATTATGAACATTATTTTTTGAAAATTTTTTTTATATTTAACCCTTGATTAAAAATCGTTTTTTACCGGTCTCTCATATCGTTTTTTCATAACTAATACAGTTATCATTAAAGCTATTGCTGCAAGGTTTGTCCCAATAATAAAAATATCATCTACAATTATTCCATAAAGAAGCCAAAGGGCAGCTCCTGCAGAAATTAGTATCATTAAGTATTTTGATACGTCTTTGAGACTTTTGGTTTTATAGCCCTTAATTATTTGCTCAGCCCAACCAGATAGGATTAAAATTCCTGCCAATGTTCCTAAAATTGTAAGAAAGGTACTATCAACTTCCAATTTATTTTGTCAGCTCCAAAAAAATTCGTCTAAACCAGTTTGTTTTGGTTTTCCAAGAATAGTATCAAAATCCATATCCATTGAGGAAGTTATCTGGTCTAAGGTTGATTCCATAAATTCCATATATTTTTTAGAGTCAATCTCTTCTTTTTTTGCTAATTCGATTGGCCTAACGCCAGGTTTGTTCAAAATTTTTACAAAAGAAATTTTATCTCCTTTTTTTATTTCTCTGATTGATTCTAATTGTTTTGCAGCTCTTATGTGCTGGGGTATTGTTTTTACATATTCAGAAGGAGGTTTACTAACCATAACATTGAAAGTTAAATCCTTTAATGGAATTTCTTTATCTTGAACTTTTTTTGCACAGGTTGCAATAGTTGTTGAGATTTCTAATTTGGCTCGTTCAAAATCATCAATGGTTTTTACTTCAGATAAAATATCAAGTAATTCGTTAAACAATTTTTTAATAAATTCTGGCGTGTGTGATTTTTTCCCAGTTAATCCCTTTACGTCTACCTTTCCACTTTTTGTAACTCCCAAATAATTTTTTTTTCTACTACTCAAGACACAATATCGATATATTTTATCAATTTCTAAATCTACACCATGATCAGTCTTTGCTTGATCTATTACTTTTTTTATTTGTTCATCTGATGGATTCTTGATAAAAATTGAATCTGTATCTCCATAAAGAACTTCGATTCCCATACTTTCACATTTTTTAATAGTTTCAAGAATTGTGTATCTTCCTATAGCAGTAGTAGCTTCGGCTGCAGGTAGAAAATATAATGGAAAGATTTCAGCTCCCATTACACCATAACTTGCGTTTAAAATAACCTTAAGTGCTTGACTGACAACTGTGTATTGTTGTCTTTGTTCTTGAGTCAAAGTATCTTTTTTTGATAAACTTTTGTAGTAATTTACTCTCAAGTCTCGTAGAGAACCAATTATTATCGAAGTTAGTCCATTTCTTTTTGTACATGTCCAGTGATTAGTTTGAGGAACTGGGTTTTTTTTACACTCTTCATGTGAGCATCTTACAGTTTCATATGATAGATTTTTTACCTTAATTATGCTTGGATATAGACTAGCAAAATCCATTACAACAACATCAAAATGGATTCCTTCTTTGGGATCAATAACCAAACCACCTCGATATTTTTTATCCTTAATTACGGCTTCAGAAATTACTCCCTCAGAACGTTTTTGCAAGTCGTCTCTTTTTGGAATTAAAGCATTTCTCTGTCTATGTTCATAATATAAGAGACTTCGAATCCACTGGGACACACCAAGCCTAGCTATATCATCAATTGGCATTCGACCTATTCGGGCAATAATTACGAGTAAATTCATTAAAAGATCATGATTAAAGCTTGTAAGTTCGTAGGTAATCAGAGCATCATTATAACAATAATTGGCTGTTTGGTATAGGTTAAGATCACCTAGCTCAATTCCATAATCAATTTTTTCTTTGCCCAAGAGAGCTTTTGACACACTGTTTAATCTAAAATCAGTATACGACTGACTAAATGCATAAATTTGAAAAGAACGATTTGAAAGAGTTCGATACAAATCCAAATGTACTCCATGTTTTAAAGTAGCAGAATCTCTCATCATGTATAGAGGATTTTCATTTTTTTTAATCCCAAGTCTTTCTGCCCTGTTGTAAAGATATGGTAAATCAAATTCATCACCATTATACGTAAGAACAAATGGAAAATCTTTCATAATTTTAAATCCATCTAAAATCATTTGTTTTTCTTGATCTTTTTCATAAAATACAACCTCAATGTTTTCATCTAATTCATTTTTTCCTTCTTCTGTATCTTCTGTTCTCAAAACAAAAATTTTGTCAAAACCATCAGTTCCCTTAAATCCAATTGCTGTTACCCTTTTTTCAGCAATTTTTGGATCTGGAATTCTACCTATTTCAGCTTCAACTTCAATATCAACACTTAATCGTTTTATTTTTGGGATAGGTTGGTTTAGTAAATCTGCCCAATCAGTAATGCATTCCTTAAATTCCTTAGAGTCTACCATGTTTTCACTGTCAACTTTATCCCAAAGCAGACTCTTCAAAGCTATTTTTACTTCATCTGAAATTTCTAAATTATGTGGTGCTATTTTTCCATCGGCAATTTCATAATATTTTCCAACAATCAAGCCTCGGTCATACAAATATGTCTCGTAATATTTAATGTCAGATTCCCATGTTTCAATTATGTTTCTAACACTTTTTTCACCAGTTGTGCCCCCAATTGCAAGTGGATCTGAAACAAGGATTTTTGAAACTTGAATTGTATTATCATTAATTAGATCTTGACGGTTTGTTTTTTCAATTTTTAGTATATCTTCTCTTTCTTTAAGAAAATCTAGTTCTTCGGAACTTAATTTAGAATAACAATAAGGTTTATGATTAGTTTCATCTTCCCACAAAAACAATTTTTGAGATTTTGGTTCATAGAATTTTAAAATTGCAGATCTTTTAATGTTATCATAGGCTGCAGAAACCAGCATAGAGGGGGGCATTGATAAAATTTTTTCTGTTTCTTCTTCAATTGACATATTATCACTTAAGAAAAATTATCATATTGTTTTACCAATTCTTGTGCCCAATTTTGTATTGTGTCTTTTTTTAATTGGACTACTTCCACTCCTGCTTCTTTTAATAATTCAAAATCAGTTTCAGGATAAGAATCCAAACAAACAAATTTTTTAATTCCAATAGTTATTGCCATTTTGGTACATTCTAAACAAGGAACAAAAGTAGTATACAAAACAGCTCCTTCAATTCCTGCCTCAATTCCCAAAATTGCACAATGCATTATAGCATTTGCCTCAGCATGATTGCAAAGACACCTATCCAAGGATACTCCGGGTTCAATTTTCCCTTCCATTCTCAATTGACATCTTTTACAACCACCATCAAAACAATTTTTTATTCCGGGAGGAGTTCCGTTATAGCCTGTAGCTAGCTGTCTGTGATTTCGTACAATTACAGCGCCTACTTTTCTAGTCAAACAATTTGAACGGAGCTTGGCAAGTTCAGCTTGAAGCATAAAATATTCATCCCAATCTGGTCTTGCAAAAGATTTACTCATACTTGAAGAAAATGGTTAAGCAATATATGAATTAGTTAAATTTTAAAAATGCATATTATCTTTTTTTCATATTTTTGCGATCTTTTTTTTTAAGGTTATTTTCTACACAATGTTCTTTAATGAGGCTCAAATTTACTAAGTTATGGCAAGCTATACCGCCGAAGTTAATGCAATTCACAAAAAATTTCAAGCTTCCATAAAAAGAGCAAAAAGAAAGTCTAGTTTAAACAAAGCATATAGTGTACATAAAAAAGCTCATGAACGATTATTAAAAAAACATCTCAGAGAGGAAACTGCATTAATAAACAAACTAAAGAAAAAGTTAGACTGATTATTTTTTTCTTTTTTTATATTTAAAATGAGGAAATTTGATTTTGTTTTTCAAAAAAATTTGATAAATTTTAACAACCTCTTTTTATCTTAATTTGACCTTTTTTGGCTAGATTTAAGAAAAAAAGGTCTCATAAAATGCGCTTTTTACGCCTGTATAGTAAAAGAAGAGAATTGTTTTTAGACAATATTGGTCACGTGCATTTTTTAGGTTAGTCTGTAAAGGAAACTTTCATTTGGGGCCTCATAGATAATGTAACTCATACCAACACGCACGAATTTTAGATTAATAGAAAAAAGAAGGTATGTGTTTGTGAATACTTTACTACACGAAAACATAAAATCAATACCCAATAATTCAAAATTATATAAAATGACATTAGTTCATATCGAAAAAAAATACATAAAGAAAAATTCTATTGAGAAAAGAGATTATCAAGTAAATCTTGCAGAACAAGCTATAACTGAGAATTGCATGATAGTATTACCCACCGGTTTGGGCAAAACAACAATAGCTTTACAGGTAATTTCAGAATATCTTTCTAAGGGAAAAGGAATTCTTTTTTTAGCTCCAACAAGAGTTCTTGTAAACCAACATTTTGAATTTTTAAAACAAAACCTTACAATTGAAGACATTTCAATTATTACTGGAGAAGATACTGTTCAAAAAAGAACAAAACTGTGGATGAATAGCATTATCTGCGCAACTCCAGAGATTACTAGAAATGATTTAGAAAGGCAAATTGTTGATCCTACTCAATTTGGTTTAATAATATTTGATGAAGCTCATCGAACTATTGGAGATTATGCATATTCAACAATAGCAGAAAAATTTACAAATTTGGATGTTAGAATCCTTGGAATGACAGCTACCTTACCAAGTGAGAAAGAAAAAGCAACTGAGATTATTACTAGATTAAACATTTCATCAGTTGCAGAAAGAAATGAAAATAGTTCTGATGTTAAACCGTACACTCAAGAAACCGATACCAAATGGGTTAATGTAGAATTAACACCTGAAATGAAAATAATTCAACAACTTTTGAAAGACTCTTTGGATGAACGCTACGATACAATGAAAAAATATGGACTTCAGTTAAATGGTCAACAATCCTTATCTGCTTTGCTTAGAGCTAGACAATTCGTACTTCACCACAATAAGCGATGTGCCAAGCCACTTTTTACTGCTATTCGAATTCATTATGCCTTAACAATGTTAGAGGCTCATGGCATTACCACGTTCTTGAAATTTTGTAAACGAACCCAATCAAAAAAAGGAGTGGGCATTAAAGAATTGTTTGAGGTAGACCCAAATTTTACAAAAGCTGTTCATTTGGCAAAAGAAGCAGAGCTAAAAGGAATAGAGCACCCAAAAATACAAAAACTTGAAGAAATTCTCAAATCCGTGCCTGGTAAGGCTCTGATTTTCTCAAGCTACAGAGATTCAGTAGATGTTATTTTCAAAAACCTAAATCAAATGGGGATTAAATCAGGGATTTTAATTGGAAAGTCAGGAGAAACTGGATTAAAACAAAAAAAACAGATAGAAACTGTTCAAAAATTTAGAGATGGAGAATACCAAGTTCTTGTTGCAACAAGAGTAGGGGAAGAAGGATTAGACATTTCTGAAGTAAATCAAGTTATTTTTTATGATAATATTCCCAGTTCAATTCGTTTTATTCAAAGAAGAGGAAGAACTGGTAGAAAAAATTCAGGAAACTTAACTGTGTTGATAACTAAAGATACCATAGATGAAAGATATTATTGGATAGGTAAAAGAAAAATGAATACTGCAAAATTTATGGGAGAAAAAATATCTCAAACGTTACAAAAAAATAATAATAAAAAAAATGGGCTAGATGCTTTTATCTAGTTTTGAATTTCATTTATGATAAGTTCAATTTGTTTTTGTTTTCTTTGAATTATCTTATTTTTTATTCCAGATTCTAAATGGTGAATGTCAATATTCTTTTTTTGAAGTAGGTTTTCTAATCTTATTTCATACTGACTAGAAAGAAAATGATTTAGTGATTTTAAATCTTGTTGAAATTCAGGCGAATTTACAGAAAGTTTTGCCAAATTGGAAATTGAATTGTCTAAATAATTTAGAATTTCATCAAGAATTTTTTCCGTTAGAGTCATAATTTATCCTAGTCTTTTAATTAAGTGATACCCAAAATCAGATTTTACTGGTTCAGATATTTGACCAATTTGTAATTTAAACGCCGCATCTTCAAATGGTTTAACCATTTTTCCTTTTGAAAAATATCCAAGATTTCCATCTCTTTTCGCGCTACCAGAGTCTATAGAATGTTCTCTTGCAAGTTTCCCAAATTTTTCACCAGTTTTAATTCGAGCCAATATTGCCAAAGCTTCACTTTGTTTAGAAACAAGAATATGAGAACACTTTATTTTTTGCATGATTTTTAAATAATTTTTTCCATGATATAGTTTTCTAACTACATAGATAATAGATCTAAAAAATTTTTAGGTTGAAAATCATTAAATCGGATAAATTAGAATTAAGCAAGGTTTCTAATAGCAACTATGGAGATCTATGAAAAAGTGCCCTTATTCAAATTTCTAGAATTGAAGAGAAAAAATACCCAGTTTTTTAAAATTTCCTTCTATGTATTGGTAAAAACAAATAAAATTTTTTTATAATCTTAAAAATCTTCATTTTCTCCGTTTTTTCTTGGCTAAATTATGCCTATTTTCAAAAGATTTTACGGGTTTAGAATGTATGTAATATTTTTTACAAATAATTTGAATTCTAAAAATCATAAACATGTGTAATTTTAAATTACATCTCTGTTCTTATATGACCAATTTCCTGTTATCAAAATTTGTTACACTATTTTTGAAAATTTATTACTAAATTTTAATCGTCATAATTTTTTGTTCCAATTATTTCTAATATTTTAAGTAAATATGAATTTAGGGTATTAAAAATTTTTGACAGCAAAAAAATACTTAAATTTTAAAAAACTTTTTAAAAAATTTTTTAAATTTTTTATTTTTTATTTTTTTAAAAATTTTTCAAATTTTTTGTGTGTCCGACAAGGTACACACGTTAGTTTAACACTATTTTTATTTCAAAATTTTTAATTGAATAAATTCAAGAAAATTCAAAATGGAATAAAAATTAGTTTGTTACCAATAATTTTAACATTGTTTTTATTATCATTTGGAAATCTTTCTGAACAAAAAGCTTTTGCTCATAACAATCATACAAATGAAAATCTTTCTGAACAAAAAGCTTTTGCTCATAACAATCATACAAATGAAAAAAATGAATATATGGATTTCCAAAAATATACTGGAAATAGATTACTTGTGTTTAATGATACAAGAGTAGATTATTGTGTAACAAAAAATGATCAGAATCCAAAATTTAACGACATTGCAATTGAAGCCCTAAAAACATGGCATGATAGAATAGTTGAGGTAACTAAAAACTCAGAAGTTTGGGATATGACTATGCATATTTTTCCAAAAAATGAATCAATTTGTGATGGTTATGTGAATTTCTTTGATACACCAGATCCTGCATTCTTTCAATTAACGGGTGTTGCAGGATTTAGTCATCCACAAACTCCCGTTGCAAATGTGACAATTTACACGGATAATTATCAAAAAACCCTTCGAGAAATGTCACAAAATAATGAAAAATTTTGGGAAAACATAACTCTTGAAGAATTTCAAGCCATTATTAAAAATACAAAACATGAGCAATATGATTTGGATACAATTAAGAGGGTGACATTACACGAAATTGGCCACTCTTTAAGTTTGAATCACCCAAATCCTACTGATGGGGACTTGAGAAAAGCTCCTGGAATAATGGGTTATAACATGACATATAATCACATAGATACAGATGAAGTACTAAATATTGTAAAAGCATATCCAAATGGATTTGCTAAGGTTTCAAATTCAGAATCTATCAAATTGGATGGGAATTATAATAAAAAAATTCTAACTCTAGGTGAAACTGTTAATTTAACAATTGAAATTCCTAAACAAGAAGGGAAATTACCTCCTGCAGGAATTGAAGTGCTAATTTTTCCTGAAGGTACTTCATCTTTAAAAACAGAACGGGCACCCATAAAAATAATTGATATTCCTGGACAAAAACAACTTGTCAATAACAGTGACCACTTAAAGGAGGTTAATTCAATTATGGCACATTGGGGATCTTCAGCGAAGGTTTTATCCATTCAATTTAAAGTAATAAAAGAATTTGAAAATGCGGATATGATAGTAATTACTCATGATGTAGGTGGATTTGAGAAGCAATGGTTTTTGAAGGATGTTTTAACTGTCAAAAAGGCTTTGTTTTCTGATGAGCTTTTAGATATTGAAACTACTGAACAAAAATTTTACTTGATGGGTTCAAATCCAAATAGACTAATTGAAAAAGAAACTGCTTTTAAAATTAAGCAAGAACAATTATTCAATGAAGCCTTAAGCGATTGTTTAATCAATAAAAATATGAAAAAATGCTCAAATGAAATAAGGTTGAATGATTTTAAACAAGTTTCTTCCTCTCCTGCACTATGGACACCATAAAATTTTTTTGATTAAATAATGACTAAAAAATTTCTTTCGGCCTATATTGACCAAATACTTCTCTGAAAGTATTACTAATTTCTCCCGTGGTGGCTTTTGCCCTTGCTGCGGTGATAATGTATGGCATTAGATTTTCATCAGTATCTGCTGCACTCTTTAATCCAGATAATGCTTTTTCTAACTTTTTATTATCTCTTGATGCTCGTAACTTTTTGAGAGCTTTTTTCTGTTGAATTTCAATTCTATCGTCGACTCTTAAAAGTTCGGGTTGTTCTTCTTTTTCAAAATATTTGTTTACTCCTACCAATATCCTATCTCCTTCATCAGTCTCTTTTTTTAGACGATAAGCATTTTGCCTTATTTCGGATTGGAAAAATCCTTTTTCAATTGCTTTTACAGATCCTCCTAATTTTTTAATTTTTTTCAAATATTTCCAAACCCCATCTTCAATTTGATCACAAAGTTCTTCTAAATAATATGAACCAGCCATGGGGTCGGCAGTTTTTGTTACACCACTTTCATGGGCTACAATTTGTTGAGTCCTAAGAGCAATTTTTGCAGACTCTTGAGTAGGAAGTGCAAGAGCTTCATCACGGGAATTTGTATGAAGTGATTGAGTACCTCCCATAACGGCGGCCATAGTTTGAATGGCAACACGAATAATGTTATTATCTGGCTGCTGAGCAGTTAAGGACTCACCACTTGTTTGGGTGTGAAATTTTAATTGCATAGATTTTGGATTTTTAGCATGAAACATCTCTTTTAGAATTTTAGCATAAACTTTTCTTGCCACTCTAAATTTGGCAACCTCCTCAAAGAATTCAATAGTGCAACAAAAAAAGAAAGAAAGTCGTGGAGCAAAATCATCAATTTTTAATCCTCGATCAATGCATGTTTGAATATATTCAATGGCATTTGCTAGGGTAAAAGCCACCTCTTGGGTTGCAGTACAACCTGCTTCTCTCATATGGTAACCTGAAATAGAGACAGGATACCATTGTGGAACATTATCTGCACAAAAACTAATCATATCTCCAATTAATCGCATTGAGGGTTGAGGGGGATAGATGTAGGTATTTCTGGCAATGTATTCTTTTAAAATATCATTTTGGGTGGTTCCTCGGAGTTCTTTACTTTTAAAACCTTGAGATTCTCCCACCACAATATAATAAGAAAGTAATGTTGATGCAGTGGAATTGATTGTCATTGAAGAACTTACTTTTCCAAGTGGAATGCCGTTAAAAGCAGTCATCATATCGTTAAGTGAAGCAATAGAAACTCCAACTTTTCCAACTTCTCCTTCTGCAGGGGAAGAATCAGGGTCATGCCCAATTTGTGTAGGTAAATCAAAAGCCATACTTAGACCGGTTTGCCCCTTGTCAAGCATGAATTTGAATCTCTCATTTGTAAGCTTGGCATCACCAAATCCAGAATATTGTCGCATTGTCCAAAATCTTTCCCTAAACATTCCCGGATGAATGCCTCTAGTGTAAGGATATTTTCCAGAATCCTCACTAGGTCTCTTCTTGGAAGATTTTTGATAAATACGCTTTACGACAAAATTGGAGTCAGTAAAAATCTTTTTTTCAACTTTTTTTGGTTTGGGTAATTTTTTCGCCATTTTATCACTTTATCAAAGATTTTGAAATTTTATCTGCTGCTTCGAAGGGATCAATATCTTTTGCCAGGAGTCTTTTTAGGTATTTTGAAAATGTTTTATCAGATTCTAGCAATTCACCCATTCGTTGGCTTAAGTTATTTAAAACAATATCCTTGAGTTCCACTTCTAACCTCTCACCCTCCTTTTTCTTTTTGATTTTTCCCTTCTCAAGCATCATGTTTTTAAGGGTTTTTGCGAATGGGCCTATTCCAGTATTCTTCTTTACTGAGGTTTTTAATATAATTGGGTTTTTTTCAGATTCTCCAATAAAATCTCGCACTGCATCAAAAAGTTGATTGGTTCCATCCAAATCACTCTTGTTTACAAGATAAATATCACCAATTTCTGTTAGGCCGGCTTTTATAGTTTGGATGCTATCCCCAGTATTTGGATTAAAAACTACCACAGTAATGTCTGCAATGTTTGAAATTTCTACTTCGGTTTGTCCAGCACCTACGCTTTCAATAATAATTGGGTTAAATCCAGCATATTCTAAAATTCTAATACTATTTCTAAGTGATCTTGAAACTGCTCCTTTAGCACCCCTTGAGGCAATACTACGAATGTATGTTCCCGAATCCGTTGATTCGCTCATTCTAACTCTATCTCCTAAAATTGCTCCCCCTGTGACGTGACTTGTTGGATCAATAGCCAAAACTGCAGGTTTTGTATGTAATTTTTTTAATGCGACTGAGGTTTTATTTATCAAAGAACTTTTTCCTGCACCTGCAGGTCCTGTAATTCCAATTACAATTGATTTGCCAGTTTTTTTAAAAATTTTTTTTAAAAGGTTTCTTGCTTCATTTTGATCATTTTCAATCATTGTTATGGCCTTGGCAATGGCCCCACGTTTACCTTTTTTTAAATCAGAAAGTAAATCCATTAAAAATTAAATTTCAGAACTACAATAAATTCTTGTGTGTTGGTTAGGGATTTCCATATATTATGGGCACCTTAGCTTCTCCCAAAGGACGGATTTCAGTCTTCAGAGAAACTTTTCCCAATTCTTCATGATCAATAAGAAAAGTTACTGGATGAATTTCCCAACCATATTTTGGAGGATTTGAGAAGGGAATTTTTTCTACAAATTCTGATGTATCTACAAAAGTTTTTTGAAAGGATTCTTCCATACCTAAAACTTCTAAAACTATGGCATTAGATTTTTTAGAATTGTCTTTAAAAGTAATTTGGATAAAATTACTAGAGTTTTCAATTTCATTACTATTTGTTGTATTAAAATACACAGCTTCAACAGAAAAAGTAGATTTTAAGACTTCTTTTTCATCATTTCCCGTATCCGTTAAAAACAAAATTGCCAAAACTGTAACTACACCAAGCATGATTGGTGCTCCTAATTTTTTAGCCATCTCTAAATTCTTTTTTCATGGACCTTAGAAACTTTGAGTTTATCCTTATTCTTTCCAAAGTTTGAGCTTGAGTTCTTTCTGTTCCAGGAGTTGGATGTTTTTTGAAAAATTCTTTGATTTCTTTTTCCATAGAATCATCAGCTACTAGAGATATGCTTGCTACGATTCTGTTGAATAAAGGATTACCATGACCAACTTTTTTATTCATTTTTGTCCAATTCTTTTTAAGCCAAGGCCACAAAATTTCTTTTCCATTTGGATTGGCAGC
Organism: Nitrosopumilaceae archaeon; assembly: GCA_028279545.1. GTDB lineage: Archaea > Thermoproteota > Nitrososphaeria > Nitrososphaerales > Nitrosopumilaceae > Nitrosomaritimum. Next base: position 19,062 of record JANQNN010000039.1, on the reverse strand, counting down.
TACTTTCATAATTGGGAGTTGCATATTTTGGGATCGAACTTGGGATGTTTGAGAAAAGTCCAAAGATTTTTTAAGTAATTTTTGATCCTTGAATCCATATAATGCCCCAAGAAAACGAAGTTTTTCTTCCATAGTTTTTGCGTTTTTATATAATTTAAAAAGTTCATTTTGAATTTTCAAACCACCATTCCAGGCAACTGTAGAACAAACGGGCTCTATCAAATCAGGTGAAAGAGATTTGGGATTTTTTAGGAATTTTTCATACCTTTTTTTAGCTTCCCTGGCAACACCATTATCATTCATTTTTCCCAAGGTAGTTATCACAAAAGAGCGAAGTAACGCATCAGTATGTTTTTCAAACTTTTTTACCTCCCAACCCAAAGCAGATAGAATTTTTTTAAAATAGTTAATCGTGTAACCTTTAATCTCCTCATTAAAAGGCTCATTAACCGAGCGAAAATAAAGTGATGCTAAATTATGTGCTACATTAATTGATGCAAGGTAACTATCCTCGTCATAATATGCATCTGAAAAATCAAGATAATTTCTCACTTGTTCTCTTCCAGAAACGCATAACGAAAACAAATCATTTTGTATGGCCCATCTGTCAATCCCATTAATTTTTTTTTGATCCACTAGCATTTTTTGATCAAGTAAAATTCCTTCATCATATTTTACTCGGTAGAATCCTTTTCTTCCAGCGTTAATTACAAATCCTATAGATTTGGGGATTTTGAATTTAGTTGATCTTTTAGAAAATAATTTTTTAATTTTTTTATCACCAAAATCTATTGTAAGAGGAATATGCCAAAGACCTTCAAGAGATTTGTTACTTTGTTCTAATAAGTAGCGATTTTGTTTAAGGTGTAAACTATTACCGTCTTGATTAATTTCTACTAGAGGAAATCCAGATTGGTTTAGCCAGCTATTTACCATTGAGGTAACAGGTAACTTGGACGCTTTTTCAATTGCCTTCCATAAATCTTGTCCCTTAGCATTTTTGTACTTGAATTTCTTTAGATAATTCATTAAACCTTTCCTAAAATTGGGTTCTCCCACATAATCTTCTAACATTCGTAAAATGCATCCTCCTTTGTCATATGAAATTGCGTCAAAAATTTCTCGAATTTCTGATGGGGAGTTTACTGTTACATCAATTGGATGAGTTGTTTTAAGAGAATCAAGCCCCATTGCTGCATTCATCGAGTCCTCAACAAATTGATTCCACAAATCCCATTCTGGATAAAATTTATCAACGAATTTTGTAGCCATAAAAGTCGCAAAGCTTTCATTTAGCCAAAGGTCATTCCACCATTTCATTGTAACAAGATTACCAAACCATTGATGAGCAATTTCATGGGAAATTACCTCAGCGATGAATTGTTTAGTCTTTGTAGATGATGTTTTTGGATCATAGAGTAATATAGTTTCTCTGAAAGTTATTGCACCCCAATTTTCCATGGCTCCTGCAGCAAAATCCGGAACTGCAATCAAATCTAGTTTAGGTAAGGGATATTTAATTCCAAAATATTTTTCGTAAGAAACAAGTAAATTTTTTGCAAGGTCTAAAGCAAACTTTCCTTTTGATTTGTTTCCTTTGGTTGTTATTACGCGGACTTGAATTTTGTTTATTTTACTTGTCAAGTATTCAAATTCACCGACTCCAAGATAAACCAAATACGTTGACATGATTGGTGTTTTTTCAAATTTATAAATTGTCTTTGTACCAATTCTAGATTTAGTTTTTACCGGCATGTTGGAGATTGCAGATAATTTAACGTCAGTTATAATTGAAATATCAAAAGTTGCTTTAGATTCAGGATTATCCCAACATGGAAAAGCTCTTCTAGCATCTGCTGCCTCAAATTGAGAGGTAGCAAGGTATTTTGTTTTTCCTTTTTGTTTATATTCACTACGATAAAAACCCAATAAACGGTCATTTAGATTTCCTTGAAATTCAATAAAAATTGAGATTTGACCTTTAATTTTTTCATTGAGTTTAATGTTAAGTTCTTCTTTTTTTTCATCTATTTTAAAACTTGATAAAATAATTTTTTCTTTAATTTTTATTTGACATGATTTAATTTGGATTTCAGCGCAGTTTAAAGAGATAGTGGTTACATGGTCAGTAAAATTAGCCATTATCTTTTCTTTTCCTGAAAAAGAAAATCGTTTAAAATTAGGTTCAAAAACAAGTTGGTAATTTATAGAATTAATCGACATCATTCAATTAAATTTGATAGGGTTTAAGTATCTTTTTTTAAAACGAGTAAAATTATTTGTGGTTTGGAAAGCATTCGTTACAATAAACGGGTCTGTCTTCTTTAGGCTTAAAGGGTACTTTGCATTCATTGCCACAATCGCCACAAGTCGCAGGAAACATTTCTCTTGGTCTTCCATCTCTTGAGCCTCTTCCAAATCTGGACCTTCTTCCAAACCTAGGTCCCCCTTTAGTAAAGGCAGGTTTATGATTTGGAAAGCATTCATTGCAATAAACGGGCCTATCTTCTTTTGGCTTAAAGGGTACTTGGCATTCAGTGTTGCAATCAGCACACGTTACAGTAAACATTTCCCTCTCCTGTTCAAATGGCATTTCTATCTTATTTTGGTTAAATTTGTACTGTAAATAAACTGTTGGTAGTTTTTAATTTTTAAAATTACTATCAAAAAATCATTATTTTATGGGGTTTTTCAATATGAAGTAAAAAATAAAAAATTGCAAAATTTTTAACATTATTTTCAAAAAATTCTGAAAAATTGAAATTTTGCTTTATAGACGAAAATCAAATAAACATGAATGCTTTACTAGATAATGATAATCAGCATGAAACAAAAAACTGCCTCAAGAAGCATCAAAATTCTTGTTGCTAAACTTGGCCTAGATGGACATGATAGAGGTGCACTTGTTCTTTGTCGTGCCTTTAGGGATGCAGGTATGGAAGTAATTTATTCAGGATTGTTTGCAACGCCTGAAAGAGTAGCCCAAATAGCGGAAGATGAAGATGTTGATGCTATTGCTATGAGTCTGCTCAACGGAGCACATGGAACCCTTTTTCCTCGAGTAGTTAAAGCAATAAAAAAGAAGGGGATAAAAGACGTGCTAATAGTTGGGGGAGGAGTTATTCCTGATGTTGATCATAAAGATTTGATAAAAAGCGGAGTAGATCATGTATTTGGACCAGGAACCCCGTTACCAACAATTATTGATCATATAACACTAGGAGTTTCAAAGCTAAGAAAAATCTAAGATTATTCGGTAGAATCAGGCCACATCATTTTTCGCATTTCTTTTCCGACTTTTTCTATTTGATGTTCCTCTGTTTCTTTCATATATTTTACAAAAGACTCTTGGCCACTTTTTTGATACTCATTTACCCATTCTTGGTTAAAGGTTCCATCTTGAATCATTTCAAGAACCTTTTTCATATGGTCTTTAGTTTCATTTGTCATAACCATTGGGCCTCGTGTTAAACCTCCATATCTTGCAGTTTCGCTCACTCGTCGCCACATTCCATTAATTCCATATCTTTGAATCATATCTACAATCAACTTTAATTCATGTAAGACCTCAAAGTATGCTATTTCTGGTTGATACCCTGCCTCTACTAAGGTTTCAAAAGCAATTTTAACCATTGAAGCAGAACCCCCACACAAATCTGCTTGCTCACCAAACCAATCTGTTTCAACTTCTTCTTTGAAAGTTGTCTGAATCAGTCCAGCTCGTGCACTTCCTATGGACTTGCCAATTCCAAGAGTTCGATCCCAAGCATTACCAGTAAAATCTTTGTGGACTGCAACAATAGCTGGTGTTCCAAAATTTTCTAAGAAAGTCTCTCGTACTTTAGAACCCGGGCCTTTAGGTGCAACCATAATAATATCCACATTATCAGGAGCATTAATCCAATTCCAATGAATGGCAGCTGCATGTGAAAACGAGAGGGCATTTCCTTCGGAAAGATTTGGTTCAATTTCATTTTTGTAAACTTGAGATTGAAGCATATCAGGTATCAAAATATGAATAATGTCTGCTTGTTTGCAGGCTTCACTTACTGAAAGAACTTTATGGCCATCTTCAACAGCCTTGTTCCAACTTTTTCCTTCTCTAAGTCCCACTACAACATTTAGGCCAGAGTCTTTCATGTTATTGGCTTGGGCATCACCTTGAATTCCATAGCCAATTACTGCAATTGTTTGATTTTGTATTGGATCCAAACTAATTTGGTTATCTTTCCATGTTTTTGCCATATTTTTCCTCGATTTATTGCAAATATTAACCAACACAAGATATTGAAATGCTAAAGAAAATGGCGTTAAAACTAGAATTGCAAAAAAATGATAAATTGATGAGTTTGAGCCTAGCTATTTTAAAAAACATAAATCATGGGTAAAATGGTTTTTTTCATGGAAGAAACAAGTCTTCTTGATTGTCCAAATTGCCAAAAAGAAGGGTTAAGGATTGCATTATCCGAAATCAACGATGATTTGATTTGCCCCCTTTGTAAAAAGTTAAAAAAATAATTTTAATATTTTTTGATTCAATCAAAAAGGTTGTAATTATTAAATTCTGAATAAAATAAACCAATTTCATTTGCATATTTTTTAATAAAATAAATTTTCTTTTTGTATGAATTTCTTATTACATACTTATTTCTAATAATCAAAAGCCTAAATCAATTCCATGCCAAAATGTAGAAATTGTAAAACCGATTTTATACCTAAAAATTCAAGTTTTTGTTCGCAAGAATGCATCGAAGTTCACTCAAGACGGTTATTCCTATACTAAGTTTCATTTGAGGAAAATTTTTTTTTTAAAAATTGTGAATAAAAAAACTTAAAAAATCTTATAGAACAATTATGTTTTCACAAACTCGACATTTTAATTTTATTGAATTTTTTTCTAATCTCGTAAATTTTTTTGAGCCACATTCTGGGCAAATTGGGCAAGATCTTTGAGGTTTCATTAGTATTCAGTTGGTTTAGTATCAGAAGTGTTTATAATTTCTATTCTATTTTTCCCATTAATTTTTTTAATAAATTCTGAAACTGCGTGAGGAACAAGATATTCCCAATCTTCATTTAAAATAATTTTGGACCGTATTTGAGTTGCATTATACTTTTCTTTTTCTAAAAATTTTGGAGGAACCACTTCAATTTGAGAATTTTTTAATAACATTTGCACATAGATGTTTCCACTATACACCCTATCAAAATGTGGTAACATGGATTTTAGGTAAGATGCCCAAGTGGCAATATTAAATTGATTTTCAATTGGAAGGATAATACATTTAGCTAAATCAAGATTGGATTCTTTGATTGAATTTCTAATCATTTCTATTCTTTCTCCAGCAGTGAATGGATCTTTTTTTAGATAATTAAATTGGGAACTAGTAACAGTAATTATAACCTCATCACATTCTTGTAGAATTTGTTGAACCAAATCCAGATGACCTAAATGAAAAGGTTGGAAACGACCCATCATCATTCCACGCATACTTTAAAGAGATTTTAGATTTAATTAAACCAGTCTATTTAATCACGCCAAATCCAAGAATTCGTAAAGAAGATTCTGGCTTTAAAATTAAAGCAATACCCCCTACATGATAAGCAATTGGTTTATCAAAATCTAGTTTAAGCGGATTTATTGAAGAAAATTTTGCAGCTTTAATTTGCAATCCAACTCCTACCAAACACATCTGCCCCTTTTCTAAATCTCCCTTGAAATAAGGGCTTTTTGTAAAATCTAATTCTAAATTTGAATTGACTTGTACTTCATCTTTTGGGCACATTATGTTTCCTCGTTCAACTTCATCAGGTTTTACTCCCTTTATTGCAAGGCCCACTCTAGCGGGGCAAATTGATTCTTCCACTGGATCATCATGCATTTGTATTGATTTTATCAAAACTTCTTTCTCATGTGGAAATAAGGTGAGGTTATCATACTGATTGATTTTTCCCCGAGTAATTTTACCTAAAATTACAGTTCCTACTCCTTTAACATCAAAACAGTGATCTACAATAATTTCTGGAGTTCCTTCATCTATGATAGGCTCAATTTCATCTATGGTTTTTTTTAATTCATCAGGACTAACCTTTACGTAATTTTCAATTACCGTTCCCTTTATCATTGAATTTAATTTTGATTCGTCTACTTCAAAGGAATGAACTAAAACACCTTTTTCTTTTTTCAAATAATCTAAGGCAATTATTTGTTCCCCAGTAAAACGGTCAAGGACATCTACAAAAAAAATTACATATTCAGCTAAATTAATGGCTTGTATTAATGGCTGGATTTTTTCTGGAAATCCATTTGGAGTCACCCAAGTTTTAATGATTCCTGACTCTTTACGGTCAAAAAGAGAAATATCAGTTACAGTTCCTTTTTTACCAAAGTCAGACGCGATATCTTGTTTTCCTAATACTACAAAATTAATTGATTTTACCAATGATGTGTAATAAGATATTGGTTTAATGTATCTAGCGAAATTTATTTTTTGATAATTGAAAAAGAAAACTTACATTAAAAAAATTTTTGATTAAGCTTTAATTTCTAATAATTTATTGTGGTGGAATAATTTCTCTAACACTAAAATTCTTGTATTTTGCAGCTCCCAATCCATCATTTTTTATCCAAACGGAGGTTGCAGGATCTTCAAAAATTCTACCTTCCCAATTGCCATCATCGATAAATTCATTGGTCTTTTTCCAGTCTCCACCTTCTAATCCATCAGTTAAATCCATGTACAATTCCAATTTTACATTGCCATTTGGTAAGTCATATGTGATTAATTTTATACCTACCCACTGGTTAAATGGCATTTGTCCATTTGAAGTATTCCACGAATACCGTTGGGTATCTGCATTTGCATAAAGACCTCCGTGAATAACTTCTTTTACAAATTCGGTTTTACCAAAATAGGTAAAACGCCCACTGTAAGATTGCCCATTTTCTGGGTCAAGGTGTGCATCTTGGTGTTCGCTTCTTGAATTAAGATTTAATCCTGCATAGGATAATGGTTGGAATTCATGTCCTCTCTTTAAATAAACCGTAATTTCGGTATTTTCCCAAGTTTTTTCTCGTTCTTCATCAAAAACATGTATTCTTGGATTGGCTACATGACCTTTAATTTCACCCTGCATTGTTGCAATTCCTTTTCCATCAATTACCACCTCTGGATTTCGACCCTGAATAACCAATTCGCTGTCAATAGGATCTCTATCTTGGAAATGAAGTGTTCTGGGACCCCCTTCATCCCAATGACTTTCAAAAATTCGTCCCTCTGTTGGATACAAGTGAATTATTCCGAATCTATCAAATTCATTTTGAGGAGATTCAATTTCTTCTAACCCTGGTTCAGTTACGCAAAAAGGAAACACGGCAATTAGAGTTTTACCTGGAGGACATGGATTAAGAAGTAAGTTTTGTTCTGGTTCCGGGTCAAAACACACTTCATTTGAATTCAATAGTTCATCATCATATACAGCTTGTACAATAAAACAATTTCCACTTTCTACTTTTTGTGTAAACGATGAAGTCCTATATTGCACATCTGTGTCCTCACCATCAACAATAATATCAAAACTTTCTGCAATTTCACCTTCTTGCATCCAAGAAATTTGTTTTCCTTCTGTTATTGATGTTATTACAGGGGGCTCTCTTACTGGAATAAATTTAATCTCAGATTCAGGTGCTGGTTCAGATTCAGTTGTTTGTTCAGGCTTAGTTGTTGGTTCTGACTCAGTTGTTGGTTCTGACTCCGTTGTTGGTTCAGGATCAAAACACACTTCGTTTGAATTCAATAGCTCATCATCATATATTGCTTGAATAATGAAACATGTTCCCCCTTCAACTGTTTGTATTAATGATGATGTTCTGTATTGTGTAGTTGTATTTACCCCATCAATAATTATATCAAAACTTGGGGCAATTTCACCAAGTTGCATCCAAATTACTCGTCCTCCTTCTGAAAGAGAAGTGATAATTGGAGGGTTTCTGTTTGTGCCAGAATTTGTATTCTCAAAATCTGCAGCATGAATAATTCCCCCAAAAGAAAAAGTTAAAACAAGAATTGTGGCAAAAACAATTGTAAACATTTGAAAATTTTTATTTTTTAAAGTACTCATTGTTTAATTTCAATAAATCGACTTGAACATTAATCTTAAAGCTTGCGTAGAAAAAAAAACACAAAATTTTCTTTTGTGGTAAAATTGTCTTAAAATTTTATGACAAAATGAAATTTTAAATTTTATTGGTTAAATCTTTGCAAAATATTTTTTTATTAAATAATTCCAAATTCAATTTTAAAATTAAAAATAATATTTTGTTTCAAAAAAACGGGAGAAATTCAATTTATTCACCAATCAATTTGGATTAATTTTGAAATAATATTGACAAAGCTTGTAAATTCAGATATATTTTTGGATAAAATCTCATAAGTTTTAATTTGTGAAAAATTATTACATTTTGTTTGGAAATGAAAGGACTATGTCATAATTGCTATACCTCAAACGTAGATTTACTAGTTTCTAAGGGCGAAATAATTTGTAAAAGCTGTTTAGAAAAAAGAATGCAAAAAACTAAATCATCATAATTTCCATTTCAAATATTGAAAATCAGTGTATTTTCCCATTGTGCAATTGATAAGATCTCAATTGAAGATTCAGAATTTGAACAAATTGGAGGAGCTGCATGTTATGGGGGAATAACTGCAAAAAATTTTAATTTCGATGTTGAACTTGTAACCAAATTTGGTCCTGACTTTCCATACCAACAATATCTTTCTAAAAATAAAATAAATTTTGAAAATGCTCTAAGTGAAAAAAACACAACAAAATTTTCTATTACTATACAAGGTTCTGATAGAAATTTAACATTAGAACACCAATGTGAACCAATTGATTATGTAAAGATAAATGCTGATGCTTTTTTAGTAAGTCCAATTTTTCACGAAATTTCAGAAGAAAACTTTCAAAAAATAAAAAAAGATTCTAAATTTTTATTTTTAGATCCTCAGGGATTTTTAAGAAGAGTAAATCCTAAAAAAGAAATTTTTTTAGAAAAAACAAACCTTGAATTGTCAAATGTAAATGCAATTAAAGTAAATCCAGAAGAAGCCTTGCAATTAGTTGGAACTTCAAATGATAGTGCATTAGGACTGCTACAAAAAAAAGGCGTAGAACATGTTATCTTTACCAACAAAACTGAAATCTCAATGTTGACAAAAAATAGAATTTACTCCATTTCACTACCTAATAAAAAAATTTATGATACCACAGGAATAGGTGACATTTTTTGTTCATCCTTTTGCTGCACCATGATAAAAGAAAATGATTTTCTTTGGGCTTTATGCTTTGCAGGAGGAGCGGCTCAAGCGGCTCTTGATTCAAAAAATGTGGGTCTTTTGAAAATACCCAAAAAGAGAACTATAGAAAATAATGCCTCGTATTTTTACAATTTAATAAAATACAGGTCCATTTAGCTTTATCCTTTTATTACATGTAAATATGAAGTCCTCTGTGCAGATTGGAATTTACGGATCAGGTTCAACCTCATCTCAAAAAATAATTAAAAAAATACTTGTTGAGAAAAATATCAAACCCTTTATCATAACACCAAAGTCAAAAAAAAAAGAATTTGATTGCATTATAGTTCTAGGAGGAGATAAAGGGATTAGAAATTATTTTCACAGGGAATTTGATTCTACTTCACCTGTTTTAGGAATTAATGAAGGTGAATATGGCGGTTTTTTAGCTCAAATTGACCTTAAAGAATTCTCATCATATGTTAATAGATTAAAAAAACAAAATTATTCAATTGAGGAAATCCCACGATTAGGAGTAAAAATTGATGGAAAAAATGTATTTCCAGTTTTAAATGACGTTGCAATTTTTCCCTCAAAAAGTGCAATGTTAATGGAGCATACACTTAGTCTAAATGGTGAAGAGGTGTGGCATGATAGTAGTGATGGAATAATTATTTCCACACCAATTGGTTCTTCTGCCTATTCAATGTCTGCGGGAGGCCCGGTTATTTTCGAGGATTCAGAGGTTTTTGAAATAATTTCAGTAAACTCATTGAACGTGAATAGACGGCCAATAATTGTTTCTAACCAGAGTTCAATTGAAATAGATGATATTTCTGCACGTTTGCACTGTGAAGTGGTTTTAGATGGTCTTGAAAGATACAAAGTTAACAAAATAGTAGAATGCACCCAATTTCTTCCCCCAGCAAAAATTATTCGTCTCAAAAAAGATTCTACTGCGATTTCCGCTTTGGCAAAAAAAGCACATTTGGCAGAAGAATTATTGAGTATGCCTCCAAGTTCTAAATTACTTTTAAAAACTTTGGAGTATGAAGGAGCGTTAACCCAAAAGGATCTATCAAATAAAACTCTGTTGCCAGACAGAACTGTTCGGTTAGCTCTTAGTCATTTATTAGATAAAGGCTATGTAAAAAAGAAAGTTTCTGTAAGAGATGCGCGACAAAAAATTTATGAAATTTCTAAAATTGAATAAACTATTTTGAAGCTGCCTCTATAAAAGAAAGAAAAGCTTTTTCAGGAAATCCTGGTCTGCTATTAAATTCTGGGTGAAATTGTACTCCCAAATAGAATTTATGACTAGGTATTTCTAAAATTTCCATTCTCTTTCCATCATCACTTTCTGCAGAAAAGATCATTCCATTTTTTTCAAATTCTTCAATGTAATTGGAATTTATTTCATAACGATGTCGATGTCTTTTTTTAATTGAATTTGACTCGTAAATTACTTGAGATATAGTATTTGGTTTTATTGTAATTTGATGCCCTCCAAGTCTTAAGGACCCACCCATATCTGATATTTTCTTTTGCTCTGGAAGTAAATCTACAACGGGGTTTTTTGCATCTTTTTTAATTTCAGTTGAATTTGCGTCTTCTAATTTTAAAATTTCTCGTCCGAATGCAATTGCTGCTAGTTGAAATCCAAAACAAATTCCAAGATATGGGATGTTGTTTTCTCTTGCAAAATTTGCAGTTTTTATTATTCCTTCTGAGCCTCTTGTGCCAAATCCTCCAGGAACAAGAATGCCATCAAAATCTGAAAGTTGGTTATAATCATTAATAGATTCTGAATCAATCCAGTCAATAATCACAGATTTCCCAAGTTTGGCTCCTGCGTGCTTTAGTGCCTGGTTTACGCTAACATAACTATCTGCTAAAGTAACATATTTTCCTACCATGGCAATTTTTATTTTTTGGTCTTTATGATTAACCATGGATTCAGCTATCCGATTCCAATCATCCCAATTTGCAGAGGCATTTACCATTCCAACTTTGCCAAATTTTGTAAAAATAAAATCCAAAATACCTTGGTCATATAGAATTTGAGGTACTTCAAAAATGGTTTTAGCATCATGACAAGAAAGAACATCTTCTGAAGTTACATTTGTAAATAATGCAATTTTTTTCTTGGTTTTTTCCTCCAAGGGTTGAGTGCATCTTACAGCCAAAAAGTCAGGTTGGATACCTATTCTTCGTAATTCTTGTACACTATGTTGAGTTGGTTTTGTTTTTTGCTCACCAACAACATCCAAAGAAGGTGCAAGAGTAACATGTACAAAAAGGACATTTTTAGGTCCTTCTTCTACTCTCATTTGTCTAAGAGCTTCTAAAAATGGAAGTGATTCAATATCGCCAACAGTTCCACCGCATTCTACAACCAAAAAATCCAAATTTTCATCTTTTGCAATTGTTCTAATTCTATTTTTTATTTCATCAGTAATATGAGGAATAATTTGAACACATGCTCCTAAATACTCACCTTTTCTTTCTGATTCAATAACTGAGGAATAAACTTGAGCTGTAGTAATATTGTGATTTTTTGGAATATTTTGATTTAAAAAACGCTCATAATTTCCAATATCCATATCACATTCCCCGCCATCTTCGGTGACAAAAACTTCCCCATGTGCTACAGGATTCATTGTCCCAGCATCAAAATTCAAGTAGGGATCAATTTTTACACAAGATACTTTTTGATTGGCTAATTGTAATAATTTTGCAACTGATGAGGTCATAACTCCCTTTCCTAGGCCTGACATAACCCCCCCTGTTACGAAAATGAACTTTGTCTGCACATATATGAAAAAATGACCCGACTTTTGTATGTTTTGCCGATCAGATTAATTTTGAAGTTAGATTTGTTTTTTGATTTTTCTAGATATTGGAGAAAACTTGTGAAGCATTTTTTTGGAGGTTTAATTTACCAGAGTTTGTTTTTTTAATGATTTTGTAAATGACGCAATTTTTTTTTCAATTTGATTGGGAGGTGTTTTTTCAATTATTTTTAAAAATGCACTTCCTACAATTACCGCATCGGCGCCAACTGAAATGTATTTTTTTACATCCGAAGGTTTTGACACACCAAATCCCACCCCGACAGGAATTGTTCCCTTTGTGTGATTTTTTATATTTTTTATTGCTTTTAGAGTATAATTTTTTATTTCAGTTTTTACTCCTGTTGTACCATATACTGCAACAAGATACAAAAATCCAGAAGTAGAGTTTATAATTTTTTTAACCCGGTCTTTTTCAGTATTTGGTGAAACCAAAAAAATTGTATCTGTTTTTCCTTTTGCTGCATTCAAATATTCTTCAGAATCCTCAACTGACATATCAGGTAGAATAAAGCCATCAATTCCCGCTCTAGTTGCATCTGAAATGAATTTTGAATATCCTTGATTAAACAAAATATTGGTATAAGTCATTAAAACAAGTGGGATGTCAGAAAAACTTCTAATTTTTTTAACCAGCTCAAAAAATTTTGTAATTTTTGTTCCTTTTTTTAAGGATATAGTACTAGCATTCTGAATTACAGGGCCGTCGGCTAAAGGATCGGAAAAAGGAAACCCTAATTCAATTATGTCAGCTCCTCCTTTAATCAAACCCTTTACTGCGGATAAAGTTGCTCGTTCATTTGGATATCCAGCCATAATGTAAGCTATTAATGCTTTTTCGTTTTTTGTGTCTAACTCTGAAAATTTTTTTTTAATTCTTGACATTTTTTTCCAAATAGTTTTGTACTTCTTCTACGTCTTTGTCTCCTCTTCCTGATAAGGTAACAACAACTGAATCTGATTTTTTATTTCTTCGAGCAACTTTTATTGCTTCGGCAATAGCATGAGCAGATTCTAATGCTGGGATAATTCCCTCGGTTCTTGTTAATAGTAAAAATGCATCGATTACCTCAGAATCAGTTGCGGAACGATAACTTACTCTTTTGTTATCCTTTAGATAGGAGTGTTCAGGTCCAACTCCTGGATAATCAAGCCCAGCTGAAATACTATGGGTTTCAGTGATTTGACCTTCTTTATCTTGCAGTAGATACGTCATCATTCCATGTAAAACCCCCTTTTTTCCAGCTGATAGAGTGGCTGAATGAAATCCAGATTTTAGTCCTTTACCTGCAGCTTCAACTCCAATAATTTCTGTATTAGTGTCAACCAAGGGATAAAATGTTCCAATCGCGTTTGAACCCCCACCAACACAGGCAATAACACAATCAGGGTTTTTATTTTGTAATTTTTTCATTTGAGATTTAATTTCTCTACCAATTACGCTTTGAAAGTCTCTAACCATTATTGGATAAGGATGAGGTCCAACTGCTGAACCAAGAAGATAGTAAGTATTCTCTACATTTGTTATCCAATCTCGAATTGCTTCATTAATTGCATCTTTTAGAGTTTTTGAACCAGATCTTACAGGATGAACTTTTGCTCCCAACATATTCATTCTAAAAACATTGAGTTTTTGTCTGATGGTATCTTTGTATCCCATGTATACCTCAGCCTGAAGCCCTAATGCTGCACAGGCCATAGCAGTTGCAACACCATGTTGACCTGCCCCTGTTTCGGCTATGATCCTTTTTTTGTTCATTTTTTTTGCAAGCAAAGCTTGACCTAGAGTATTATTGATTTTGTGTGCACCTCCATGAAGCAAGTCTTCTCTTTTTAGGAAAATTTTTGCTCCACCTATTTTCTCAGTTAAATTTTTTGCAAAATAAAGTGGTGTGGGTCTACCTGCATATTCTTTAAGAAAATAATCTAATTCCATTTTGAATTTTTTATCGTTTTTAAATTTTAGATAATTTTCTTCTAACTCTTGTACTGCTGGGACTAAAGTTTCCGGAATATAGCTTCCGCCAAAGTCTCCAAATTTTCCATTTTTAGGGTATCTCAATATGCATTCACCAATTTTTGCACGTGTTCTTCAATATTATTACTCTTCATAATGCTTGAGCCAATTAAAAATGCATCAGCACCACATTTTTTTAAATATTTGATATCCTCAGGGGTCTCAATTCCACTTTCAGATAAAATAGGTCTATTTTTATCAAATTTTTGTAAAATAATTTCGGTGGTTTTCAAATCAATTTCTAACGTATCTAAATTTCTATTGTTAATACCAATTAAATCTGCATTAGTTTTTAATGCATTTTCAAATTCACTTTTTGTGTGCACTTCTAATAAAACCTGTAAATCTTTCTTATGCGCAAAACCAATGAATTTTTCAATTTCGCTAAGATATCCCTTGTCAAAAAGTGATTGAATAAGTAAAATATAGTCTGCTCCCATTTTGTTTGCAGTCTCGATTTGAATTTCATCTACAATAATATCTTTCATCAATAGGGGGACATTCACTTCTTTTCTAACTTTCATAAAGATTTGAGGTGAACCATTAAACAAATGAGGTTGGGTTAAAATAGAAAGAGCCTTTGAACCACCGTTAATCATTTTTTTTGCAATGTTTACTGGGTCACCTGTCGTTCGAATCTTTCCAAGGGAAGGTGATGAAAATTTTATCTCCGTTAGAAGAGTTGCATGTGGATTTGTTTTAATTATTTGTAAAAAATCCTTAGATGATTTTTCTAAATTACAATCTACATCATAAATTCCATCATCAATTGCCATTTGAGAATTATTTACCAATTTTTTTAAAATATTTTTAGCCATTAACAATCTCCTTTAATTTTGAAATGTCGCCAGTATCTCTAACAAAATTTTCAAACAAAGCAAAAGCTTTACCATCTTTAATTGTCTTTAATGCAATTTCAATTCCATCCTCAAAATTTTTTGCGATATTTGCAACAATCAATCCACCTGCTGCGTTTAATGCAGTAGTTTCAATCATTGCTTGATTTGCAGTATTATTCAAAACACTCACAAAAGATTTGATTGCATCTTCTTTTGTTTTTATCTGGATTTCATTCAATGAGGATCTATGAAGTCCAAGAATCTCCGGATCAATTACGTTCATTAAAATTTTATCATTTTTTAAAATACAAATTTGGTTCGTTGAACTTGTGGAAAACTCATCCATTCCATCATTAGAACGGACAGTCATGATATTTTCTACACCTTTTCTTTTCATTATTAGAGGTAATCTTTCAAGAAATTCTAACGAAAAAACTCCAATTAATTGATTTTTTACTCCTGCAGGATTGGATAAGGGTCCTAGAAGATTAAAGGCAGTTCTTTTGCCTATTTGTTTTCGAGCAGCCGAAACAAATTTCATCGCAGGATGAAATTTTTGAGCAAACATGAAACCAATTCTGTGTTTTTCAATAATGTTTGAGATTTGAGATGGACTTTGGTTTAAATCATATCCGAAATATTCGAAAATATCTGCACTTCCAGATACTCCTGAACTTGACCGGTTTCCGTGTTTTGCCACAACGCCTCCTGCAGCTGCTACTACAAAAGATGCAGTTGTTGAAATGTTAAAAGTTTGAAGATAATCTCCTCCGGTGCCACACATATCAATTAGATTTTCGTTATTTTTGGTTGAAACCTTGAGAGAAAACTTGTTCATCGTTTCTAACATTCCTAACAATTCATCGTCTGTTTCTCCCTTTTCAGTTAAACTAGAAAGAAATACTTTATTTTCTAAGTCAGTAGTATTTCCTGATAAAATTTCTGTCATAGTTTCAGAAATTTGTTCATATGAAAGATTGGATTTTTCTTTTAATTTTCTATTAATTTCTTGAATCATTTTCGTTCTCTTACCTGTTTTATGAAATTTCCCAAAATTTTTTTCCCTTCTTCAGTCATTATCGATTCGGGATGAAATTGTACACCTTCAATAAGATATTCTTTATGTTTTATTGCCATTATTTCTCCATCGTCTTCTGCAGAAGCAGTAACTTCCAAAACGTCTGGAATTATAGTTTTATCTCCAACTAATGAATGATATCTAGTTGCTCTAAAAGGGTTTTTTACATCTTTGAACAATTCTGAATTGGTGTGATTAACTAAACTAGTTTTTCCGTGCCTTACGCAACCAGCATTTGTAACTTTTCCTCCAAATGAAGAAATTATTCCTTGGTGCCCTAAACAAATTCCTAATATTGGAATTTTACTTCCAATATTTTTTATAACATTGCTACATATTCCAAAATATTTTTCCTCCTCGGGGGTTCCAGGGCCGGGAGATATTATTATGCCATCATAATTTTTTTGTTTTATTTCTTCGATTGTTATCTTATCATTTCGAACAACTTGACAATCTACTCCTAGTTCTCCAAGATATTGTGCAATATTGTATACAAATGAATCATAATTATCGATAATTAGAAAATTCATTTTGATGCCTCCTTTAATGCCTGAAGCATTGCACCAGCCTTGTGTTCTGTTTCATTGAATTCATTTTCGGGAATTGAATCCGAAACAATTCCTGCTCCAGATTGAATAAACCCTTTATTCCCTTTAATGAAAATACTTCTAATTGCAATAGCAAAATCACAGCATCCATTATAAGAAAAATAACCTACTGCCCCGGCATATGGGCCTCTTGCTTCTGGCTCTAACTCATCAATTATCTCCATTGCTCTTACTTTTGGTGCACCTGAAACGGTTCCCGCGGGAAAAACTGCTTGAAAAGCATCAAACATATCTTTGTCGGGATCTAAATTTCCAACAACATGGGTAACAATATGTTGAACATGACTAAACTTTTTTATTTTCATTAAAGACTCAGGATGTACGGTTCCATATTTGCATACTTTGCCAATATCATTTCTACCCAAATCCACAAGCATAGTATGTTCGGCAATCTCTTTTTCATCCTGAAGTAGTTCTTCAGAAAGCCTTTGGTTTTCAGCTTCATCTTCAGTGATTTTTCGAGTCCCTGCTATGGGGAATGTTTCGACTTTATCGTTGGTGATTCTTACCAACATTTCAGGAGAAGCTCCGACAAGATCTTTATCATTTTGTTTCAAATGATACATGTAAGGGGAAGGATTAAGATTTCTTAGGGCTTTGTAAAGTGTAAGGGTGTCACCTTGGGAATCGAATTCAAATTTCCTTGATAAAACCACTTGGAAAACATCTCCATCATAGATGTATTGTTTTGCTTTATTGACAATTTTTGAAAAATATTCTTCATCCATGTTTGGAATTGCCTTTGTTGCTTCAAAGGACTCAAAAACATTGTCTGAAATCTTGAAATCATTAAATCTATTTTCATCAGTGTAAAAATAAAATAATTTTTTGTGTAAATTATCATATAATAAACCGTCATCATAAACTCCAAATTCCATTAAAGGTTCAGGAGCATTATGACTATTGGGAATTTTTTCCACTAATCTAATTGCATCATAATTAATTTGACCTACGGCTCCACCTAAAAATCGATATTCTCTATTATTTGATTTTTTTAATAATTTCTTTAATTCTTTGAATGGTTCGTTTGTTTCAATAATTTGAATGGGTTTATCTTTTTTAATTATCTCAACTCTGTCTGAATATCCCTTGAAAATAATTTGTGGATCAAAACCCATTACAGAGGTTTCAGCTAAAATTTCTGGCCCGGTTAAAGACTCAAAGAGAAAAGAGTGAGAATAATTTCTTGATATTTTATTATAAATTTGAAATTGATTATCAGTTAAATCTAAAGGTACAATTTGCGTAGGAGTATTTCCAAAAGTATCCACCCATAACCCAAACTCCAATCGTTTATTATTTAAACCCTTAATTTTTTTTGGCTTTAGAGTAGCTTTTTTGAATTTCAGAAAAGTTTTCTATCATTTTACATTTGGTCCTGTTTTTTGTTTTAGAGGTTTTTAGCAATAATTTCACGCCTAAAACAAGTTTTATTCTGTCTGGAGGATTTCTAACAGATAACTGACTATAAATAAAATAATGATAAAAAAAATCGATGAAAGTTCTAGTCATTGATGATTCAAAAATAATCTGTGATTTGTATACTGATTTACTAGAATCTCAAGGAGATTCTGTAACTAGCGTCAACGGGGGAAGGGAAGGACTCAATCTTGTGGCAAAGAATGATTATGATTTAATTTTACTTGACATGTGTATGCCTGACTACAGTGGCATTCAATTTCTTGAAGATTTGAAAAAAGAAAAATCATCAGAAATTAAAAAAATTACTGTAATCAGTAGACGTTCCCAAGACGAGAATTTAAAGGAAAAATTAGAAAAATTTGGAATAACTTCCATACAAGAAAAACCTTCAACAGTTATGCATCTTGAAAACGTAGGTTCCACTGCATAAAGATAAACATCTATTTTAAAAATTTTAGAAAGCCTAAAAAATTTAATTTTTAATATTATAAAGTCCTAATTTTATCACTGACAAATTCTATGAATGAATTGTTCGTGAAGGTTTTAAATAAATTTTGTAAAGAGATTATATGTCAAATAGTACTGAATCTGCTCCTGCTTGGGAACAACTCATGGGATTAGCTTGGACCATTTTAGATGAAGAATAGCTTCAAAAAACGACCAATTTTATTCCCTCCAAAAAAGGGTTTTTTGAAAAGTCCTATTATCTCTTAAAATGTTTGTGGGCAACAAATCCAATGGTTGCAGGTGCTGCAAGGTATAAGCCCAAATTCAAAGTCAGAATGGAAATTCCTAATCCAATAACTTGTGGTTCATTTCCATTTTCAGCAAGTGTCATTATTGACAATGTTGAAATCATTGGAGTGATAAACAATCTAACTGCTTCTTGGAATACAGGATTTTCTCTTTCCATATCTGCAATTGTTGGTGAGAATGAATAGTATAGA
>JANQNN010000015.1 GCA_028279545.1 Nitrosopumilaceae archaeon | reverse complement strand
ATTGGGTGATTTACCATTAATTCACTATTCTAACAAGCAAATTAGATTCCCAGGCTCCAAAATAGTGTAAAAAAACCATCCAGATAGACAATCAATATACCATGTTAACATTAATAAAGTAATGTACCGTACCATACGGTATGATGCGAGCGAGATTAACATATGTCCCAATCGAGGTTGCAGATCAGTTTGAGGACTTTATCATCAAAAGGGATGAGCAGGTATTAGATGCAGTAAAAGCAAGAACTAAGGACTACAGCACATTATCACTTCTAAAATTGCTATACCAACTGAAAGGAAACCCTATGACATTTTCAGAATTGTATACGAAATCGAAAATTAGAATGAAAAGATCATTTCTAAATTATTTACACCTATGTGTAGAGTACAATTTTATTCAAAAAAAGACGGTCGGAGCAAACGTCATTTATTCCATAACAGACAAAGGAAGAGTGATGCTCAATCTGTTTATTCATAAAAGTAATTAGACAGGGCAAATCGACGTAAGGAAGTGCAAAAGAAATTCCCTGAAGCAGAAGTATTTGAAATACAAAAAATTGAATTAAAAAGCCCAATTATATTTGCAGGATTTGTTGGGGCGGGTCTTGTGGGACCACTTGCTATTAATCACATGATTGAAAAATTAGAAATGAAAGAGATTGCAGTAATAAGATCAAAGTATCTGCCACCATCAACTGTTTTTATGAGAGGAAGACTACGTCATCCATTTAGATTTTATGCGAATAAAGAAGGAACAATTTGCGCAATAATTTGTGAAATTACACTAAGAATGGAAGGAGTTTACTCTATTATTTCATCAATTTTAGATTGGGCCGAAGAAAAGGGATCAAAAGAGATTGTAATTTTAGATGGAGTCGCAAGTGAGGAACATGATGACAAAGCATATTGTGCAGCAGAAGAAGATTTAGTAAGGCTAATGGCAGATGCTGACATTAACTTAATCCCACAAGGTTTCATCACCGGAATCCCAGGAGGAATTTTAAATGAATGTTTAGTGCGTGAAATTCAAGGTTTGACTCTTCTTGCAAAGGCAAATAAAATAGATCCTGATCCTGCTGCTGCCTCTACTCTAATTGAAGCAATAAATCGATTTTATGGCATCGAAATTGATATTGAAGATCTACAAAAGGAAAAAGATAGGCTTCATGAGCAGTTTACTGAATTATCCCAGAAATACGTAGAACACCGAGAAGAAATATCTGGTATGTATATGTGATCTAATAGGAGGGCAAATTCTTTTATTCACAAATAATGCGCATCAAATCATGGCACTAACTTACAAAAAAGCAGGAGTAGACATTTCTAAAATTAAAAAAAGTCAAGAGGCTATTGGCAAGTTAATTAAATCAACTCATAAACTTCAAAAATTAGCAAAAATAACACATGGTTTTGGACACTACGCAGGAATTGTAGAAATTCCAGGCGGAAAATTGTTAGCCACACATACAGATGGGGTAGGAACCAAAGTAGTAATTGCAAATTTAATGAAAAAATACAATACAATTGGAATTGATTGTGTGGCGATGAATGTAAATGACATAATTTGTATTGGTGCCACTCCAATTTCATTTGTTGATTATATTGCTGCTAACAAAAATGATCAAACAATTTTTAAAAAAATTGTAGAAGGTCTAGTTAAAGGAGCTAAAAAATCAGCAATGCCTATTGTAGGTGGAGAGACTGCAATAATGCCAGATGTTATTGCAGGTAAAGGGTTTTCTTTTGATTTAGCTGGAATGGTTGTGGGAATTGCATCCAAAAAAGAAATGGTTATTGGAAATAAAATTAAAGAAGGCGATATAATCATTGGAGCGAAAAGTAGTGGAATTCATTCAAATGGATATTCTCTTGCAAGAAAAGCCCTTTTGACAAAATATTCTGTTAAAGATAAAATTAAAGGAGTAGGTGTTTTGGGAAATACCTTACTGACCCCAACTGAGATTTATGTAAAACCAGTATTAGAAATGGTTCAAAAATGTAAAATTAATGGATTAGCCCATATTACAGGTGGATCATTTACCAAGCTACTTAGACTTAAAAAAATTGGATATAGTATTGATTCGTTACCCAAAATTCCTCCAATAATGGGTCTTATTGAGGAGCAGGGGGTAAAACAAGAAGAAATGTACAAAACTTTCAACATGGGAGTGGGATTCTGTGTAATCGCATCAAAAGACCAAACAGGGCTTATAAAGTCAATTTTCAAAAAACACCAAATTCAAAGTCAAGAGATTGGCCAAATCACATCTAAAAAAGGAGTGACTGTAAACTCAATAAAAATCGCATAATTAGGTAATTTCCAAATTAAATTTAACCCGTAATTACCATATAGGGAACAAATTATCGATATGTAAAGAGATGGCAGAAGAACAATTTATAGAAACTATTATCGGAGTAGGAATTCTCCTTTTTGCAGCCAAATTAATGGCCGAACTTTTCCTTAGATTAAAACTTCCTATTGTTTTGGGAGAATTATTAGCTGGAATTATTATTGGGCCCTTTGCCCTAGGGGCATTTTTTGTTATTGATGGGCATCAGGTATTAAAAATAAACGACGAAATCAAAATTCTTGGAGAAATTGGGGCAATAGTAATTCTATTTATGGCAGGACTTGAAATGACCCCGAAAGAATTCTTGAGAGGAGGAAAAAACTCCTTTATCGTAGGTACACTTGGAGTGGTTGTCCCGTTTTTTGCAGGATATATGGTATTTCAGGTGTTCGGTTTTGATGCATTACAATCGATGTTAATTGCCACTGCGCTTACTGCAACTAGTATTGCTATTTCAATTCAAGTATTAAGTGAATTTGGTAAATTAAAAACGCCTGAAGCTCGTCTAATTATTGGAGCTGCAGTCGTTGATGATATTTTAGCTATAGCTGTTTTGTCTGTAGTTTCCTCGATTGCCATTGGAGAAGGAGGAGTAGAGACTTTAGAGATTTCTGATGTAGTGTTTACAATACTGCAGGTTCTTGCCTTCTTTGGAATAATGTTAATTGTTGCCGTAATTGTAATTCCAAAGGTCGTTACCCCAAGATTATGGAAAGCCAAAGGAAGCGTCGAAGGAATTGCAACTGCATCGTTTTTTGGAGCGGCAGCGGTAGCTGGGATCGTTGGATTGTCTCCGATTGTTGGAGCTTTTGCAGTAGGTATGGCATTATCTACAAGTAAAGTTTTTGAAAAAATTGAAAATTATATTGGGAAAATAGGATTAATTTTTGCACCGCTGTTCTTTGCAATAATTGGAGCTCAAGTAGATCTTAGGACAGTAAATTGGGAGATACTTTTCTTGAGTGGAATTGTAATTGCAATTGCTATAGCAACAAAGCTTTTTGGTTGTGGATTGCCAGCAATGATGCTTTTGAGAGACAAGGTTCGTGGTTTGAGAGTTGGAATTGGTATGATCTCGCGAGGAGAAGTAGGTTTGATTGTAGCAGGTGTAGGTGTCTCTTACGGAATTTTAGCACCAAATGTTTATTCTACAATTGTAATCATGGTAGCTGTTACAACGATAATTACACCTATTTGGTTAAAACTTGAATATAGAAAAGAACAACGGCAAGGAAAAGATAGTACACCAGAAGAAAATGCTGCTTAACTAATTAGAATAAAAGCAAAAACAAAATCATAAAGTCTTAAATTATCAATAATTTGAAGCACCAATGATGTCTGAAAACGTTAGATCTGAAAATGAGTATAATCTTACTGAAAAAGAAATGCTAGAAGAAATTGCAAAGATTAGAGAAGAGTTAAACCAACTAAAAGACTTAAAGAGCAAATCAAGTCGATCAAAGCCCAAAGCAAAGAGAAAGACTACAACTAGAAGAAAACCTGTAAAGAGGCGAACTGTAAAGAGAAAGACTACAACTAGAAGAAAGTAGTGTTAAAATTTTTATAATTTAAAGAATTTATGGCTTAAAAATTTAGTCATTACATGAATAGCTTTGATGGAACTCTTTCAAAAGCATGTGCTGAAATTTCTCGCAATTTACTCCTAATTGAGGAGCCATCCAAACAGCAAGTTAAAGAAGAAATTAGAACGATTTGTAGAAAATATTCTCTAAGCAGGATGCCAAAAAGTCATGAAATCCTCTCCTCAGTAAATGGAGAAGATTTTTCAAAATTAAAAAAAGTGCTAATCAAAAAGCCAATCAAAACTGCTTCAGGGGTGGCAGTGATAGCTCTGATGCCCAAACCCTATGCATGCCCCCATGGAAGATGCTCATACTGTCCAGGAGGAATAGAATTTAATTCTCCCAACAGTTACACTGGAAAAGAACCATCTACGTTAAATGCAATAGAAAACGATTATGATCCCAAATTACAAATTACAACCAAAATTGAAAAGCTAATTGCATATGGACATGATCCAACTAAAATGGAAATTGTAATTGTAGGAGGAACATTTCTTTTCATGCCAAAAGATTATCAGGAAAATTTTATCAAAACTTGTTTTGATGCTTTAAATGGATTTGATTCAAAAAATCTTCAAGAAGCAAAATCCAATAACGAACATGCAAAAATTCGTAATGTTGGATTTACTTTAGAAACCAAACCAGATTATTGTAAAAAAGAACATATTGATTGGATGTTAGACTATGGAATTACAAGAATTGAAATTGGAGTTCAAACATTACATGAAAGAGTTTATGAAATTGTTAATAGAGGACACACATATCAAGATGTTGTTGACTCTTTTCAATTTTCTAAAGATGCAGGTTACAAAATAGTTGCACATATGATGCCAGGACTTCCAACTCTTACTCCTGAAGAAGATATCTCTGATTTTAAAAAATTGTTTGAAGATCCTCTTCTTAAACCAGATATGCTAAAAATTTATCCTTCTTTGGTTTTAGAAAATACTCCACTATATGAGGATTATGTTCATGGAAAGTATTCTCCATACTCCGATTTAGATTTGATTAACGTTCTTACTGAAGTGAAAAAAAATGTTCCCAAATGGGTTAGAATAATGAGAGTTATGAGAGAGATTGGCCCAGATGAGATAATTGCAGGTCCCAAATCTGGAAACTTGAGACAAATTGTTCATCAAAATCTGAAAAAGCAAGGAAAGTTTTGTAAATGTATACGTTGTCGCGAGATAGGATTAAAGAAAAATCCTAACGTAGAGTCCTTGAATCTAAATCGAATCAATTATGAATCATCTAATGGAGAAGAGGTTTTCTTGTCGTACGAAGACAAAAATGATTCAATTTACGGATTTCTACGACTGAGAAAACCAAGTGAAATGGCGCATAGAAAAGAAATCGATGAAAAATCTTGCATCGTTAGAGAATTACACGTATATGGAAAATCTTTGAAACTGGGTCAAAAAGGAGATTATGAAATTCAGCATTCAGGATTAGGTAAAAATCTAATGAAAGAGGCTGAAAAAATATCTCGAGAGGAATTTGATGCAAACCAACTTCTTGTCATTAGTGCAATAGGTACCCGAGAATACTATCAAAAATTAGGGTATTCGTTATATGGACCATATATGAGTAAACCATTGGTTTAGGAAAGGAGATGTCAGAAACAAAAACGATTGGAAAAGGCATTTGGATTGATAAGCTTGCTCAAGAATTACTAGACAGAGAGAAGTCCCTAGGAAGGAATTTAGACTTGATTAATGTTGAAAGTGGTCTTGGAGCTTCTGGGATTCCCCATATTGGTAGTTTAGGCGATGCAGTAAGAGCATATGGAGTAAAACTTGCTTTGGAAAACTTTGGTTTCAAATCACAATTAATTGCATATTCAGATGATCTTGATGGTTTGAGAAAAATTCCGGAAGGTTTTCCGGAATCGTTAGAAGATCATATTGCAAAACCTGTTTCATTAATTCCGGATCCTTTTGGGTGTCATGATTCCTATGGGATGCACATGAGCAGTATTCTTTTGGATGGATTAGACCAATTAGGAATACAGTATGAATTTAGACGAGCCATTGATACATACAAAAAAGGATTGTTAAAAAATCAAATAGACACAATTCTGCAAAATAGTTCTAAAATAGGTGACAAAATTTCGGATTTGGTGGGACAAGAGAAATTTAAAAAATTCTTGCCTTATTTTCCTGTTTGTTCAAATTGTAGCAGATTATACACTGCCGAA
Source organism: Nitrosopumilaceae archaeon (assembly GCA_028279545.1). Classification (GTDB taxonomy): domain Archaea; phylum Thermoproteota; class Nitrososphaeria; order Nitrososphaerales; family Nitrosopumilaceae; genus Nitrosomaritimum. The sequence continues at coordinate 8,766 of JANQNN010000015.1, read as the reverse complement.
GCAACAGAATATCTTTCATCAGAAATGAAAATAATATACCAATGCAAAGATGCCCAAATTGGTTCACAAATAGTAAAAGGATGTAATCATAAAGGTGAAGCTGATATTACAAAAGATTTAGGTAAACTAGCTTGGAAGGTTGAATTCGCTGCAAGATGGGCAGCCTTTGACGTTCGGTTTGAAGCCTTTGGTAAGGATATCATGGATTCAGTAAAAGTAAATGACTGGGTTTCTGATGAAATTCTAAATTATCCTCACCCTTATCATGTAAAATATGAAATGTTCTTAGATAAAGGTGGGAAAAAAATCTCAAAATCTTTAGGTAATGTAATCACTGCCCAAAAATGGTTAGAGTTTGGAACAAAAGAGTCTATTCTTCTCTTATTGTACAAGAGAATTACAGGAGCAAGAGAACTTGGGTTTGAAGACATACCAGATCTAATGAATGAATATAACGAATTAGAAGACACTTACTTTGGAAAAATCAAAGTAGATAATCCAGCCAAGCTAACAAAATCAAAAGGATTGTTTGAATATGTTAATTTGCTAAATCCTCCAAAAGAATCTAGCATACATGTTAACTACAGGTTGTTAATAGAACTGGTAAAAATATTCAAAGAGGATCGTATTCAGCGAGTAATGAAAAAATTAATTGAATACGGAATAATAAAAAGTGAAAATTTAAAGATTGAAAATCTAATTAAATTGGCGGGAAATTTTTCTGATGAGTTTGATGAACATGAAAAATCAGAAATTAACTTAAATGAATTAGAAAAAAAATGTCTCAAAGAGTTGGTGGTAGCCTTAAATTCTGAAGAATTAGATGATATGCAAAATACAATATATCAAATTGCCAAATCTAATAATCTTCAACCAAAAGATTTCTTCAAAATTCTTTACCAAGTTATTTTAGGAACCTCAAGAGGACCCAAAATTGGACCGTTTATTTTAGATATTGGCCAAAAGAAGGTTGCAAAAATGATTTCAGAGTACCTTTAAAGAAAAATGGCACATAATCAACACAACAAATCAAGAAACAGTGGAGGATTTGCATTAATTATCTTAGGTGCCCTCTTGCTGTTCTTGGCTCCAAATATTCATCCTACTAGTCCAGAACTTGGTATTTTAGCCCTCATAGGAGGAATAATTATTGGAGGAATTGGATTTTATCTAAAATTTATTCGTGGTAGGGAAAGAAAAATCTAAAGGAGCGTTCCTCTTTTAGAAAAAAGGAGAAATAAAAATGGATTTTTTTAGTAAAAAAGATGATTCTATTAATGAAGAAGTTAAACCAAAAAAAAGTGATGAAGTCATTTTAAAAGAAGAATTAGAAGGAGAGGTAGAAAAACTACAAAAAGAGTTTAGAGCAACAATTGACCAAATAAAAGAAAATGAAAAAAAATTACAATCGGTAAAAGATGAGTACGACTTTACTGTTACAAATCTTATGGAAATTAAAAAAGAAACTAATTTAAAAAAAATGGATCTTGATGCAGTAAAAAGAGAGATTAGAGATATTAAACAAAATATTGAAGACGAAAGCGAAAAAGACAAAGAAAATAAAAAATTAATGCTTGAATTAGAAAGAAATGAAAAAATTCTCAAAAACGTAAAACAAGAATTAGAGGAATTAGTTAAAAAAGAAAAGCAAATTAATGAAAAAATCTCAAACGGAGAGAAAAGACTTCAGGAAATAAAAATACAGGAAACTCAAAAAGCCAAAGAATCTGAAAATAAAAGTTCTGAATTGTCAAAAATAAACCAGGAAGTTGAAAACCTAAACAAATCTAAAATTTATTCTGAAAAAGAAGAAAAATTTATCAAAGAACAAATTGAAATTAAACCAGATGTAAAAGGAATTATTGAAGCTGCAGGTGTAGTTACTGCTTCATTGAAATCAAAATTAAATCAAACACAAAAAGAAATTGAAACCATTCAAAAATTATTACAAAAAGAACGAAAGGAACATGAAGAGACCAAGGAAAAATTAAAAAGTTTTCAAAATAAAGATATTAAAAAAAAATTATGAATCCATAAAATATTTTTTCCACTTTTTTTTCATTTCATCTTCTGAGATTCCTAGATCATATAATGGAGATGTAACTTCCAAAATTTCATCTATCTTAACAAGAACAATTGCGCCAATAGGACTTTTTACACCAATTTTTCTATAGTGTTTTAAAACATTCTCATAGATTTTCCCATCTTTTATTATTGTTCCTTGGCCTTTAACTCTATACCCCTTTCTTAAAATCGGATCAACAACATTAATTTCAAGACCAGGATTTTTTTCTAAGTTTTGAATTGTGTTGGGTGAGCGGATATCTGCAAAAACAATTGTTTCATCATCCCAAGCTATTATAGTGCCTTTAGGCGAGAGATTTGGCCCTCCTTGAGGGGAAACCGTTGCCACATAACCTAATTTTTGAGAATTCAAAAAATTTTTTACCTTACTTGAGATTTTCTTCACAACAACCAATAAGAAAATTATTTAATATTTTAGGTCATCTAAAAAAATCTTCAGCATACATTGAAAAGAAAAAGAAACCAATACCTCCGCCAATAATGGCTACCCAGGCACCAATTTGTTGGAATCTAGACATGATAATTCCTTCATTAATTGTATTATTGAATCTAACCCAGTTCAAAAAGCGATTAAATCCCTAACCAAAAATCATGCAGTGCTCACACTCACAATTTTTCTGTTGTTTTGTTTTTGCAAGGCATTTTTTGTGCTGACCTGCCTGACATTGAACACAAATTTCATCCAAATTTTCTACACTTGTGTATTTTTTTGACTGGTCAAAACCAAAACCACCATCTTGAGGACCAACCATATTTTTTTAATAACAAAGCAGTATTTCTACTTCACTAGAATACAAATTCATTAAAATTTAAAGAAATCTTACTTTTCCTTGTCTTTTTTTGATTGGGGTTTATCCCAAAGATGCATGGTTCCACGTATCATAAATGAACCTACAATAATTGCGATAATCCCTCCTAAAATGAACATAAAAAATCCACCAATGCTTCGGATTATCTTCATAGGATATATTCCACTTACTTGTAATAATAATTGTCGGAAAAAAATTATAGTCTGGGCACAGCATCTTAGTAGTGAATTGTAAAAATAAAAAGATTGGATGTTATCATGACAATTCAATTCATTTTGAAGCAAAAGGTAGATGTCTTGTAAAAAACTGTAAGTGTGAAAAATTTCAGTAAGGAATTTCTAATACATCTAGAGGGAAGATAGTTGATTTTCTAATTCTTGGATTTCTTTTTGAGCATTCTCTAGTTTTCCGTTCACAAAGGTCTTTTTTGCTTCAATAATTTTTGACAATGCTTCCTTGTAACCTTCATCATTTAATTTTATTATCTCACAAGAATCTAAAGTCTTAGCATCTCCGGTAACGATAGCCATTGCACCTTTTTGACTAAATTTTACAATTCCACCAAAGGGTTCACTTAACATAAAAGCAGAGTCTGCTTTACATTTGTAGGTGACTTTTCCTGTTTTTGTGTTAAAAAGTTGGGTGATTCCACCTGCCATTTTGGTTACAATTACTGTCATGTGATTAGAAGCTAATACGAAGTATTAATTATTTTTCAAATAAGATTAAGCTGCGGGTTCTGCTGCTGTGGTCTGAGAGGCAAGAATTTTATCAATTTCATTGATTGCAATTTTGTCTCTTCCTATAAGGTCAAATTTCTGCAATAGAGTTTCAAATTTGGTCTCCTCTTGGACTTGTTCATTTACAAACCACTCCAAAAAAGCATATGTTGAATGATCTTTTTCTGTTTGAGATATCTCCACCATTTTATGAATGGCTTTGGTTACTTCTTGTTCATTTTTTAATGCAGTTTTAATTATAGTTTCTAAGGATCTAAATGATGTTGTTGAATCTTTTGTAGTTGGAATAGCAGCTGGAACACCCATGTCATTGAGGTAATGAATTATTTTTAACATGTGGGTTCTTTCTTCATCTGATTGAGCAAAAAAGAAACCTGCTGCGCCCTCATAACCTGTTACTGCACACCAAGAAGCCATAGCTAAATATTTGTGTGATGCATTAGCTTCAAGTCCAACTTGATCATTTAGTAGTTTTTTTAATTTGGAAGATAATTTCATTTTTATGTAATATTAGAGAATCAAAGGTATTAAAAATATTTTGCACTAATTAATCCAAATAAAACATGGTGTTATTATTCATTGAAGTTTCGGGAATTTCTTGGATAATATCCCAATGCTCAATGATTTTTCCTGGCTCATTAATCCTGAAAATATCAATTATCGATGACTCTGTTCCAGTTTCACCTTGAAAGTAACTATGAGTTATAACATAATCGTCATCAGCATAAATCCGTTTAAGGTCGTATTTTATCATCTCAGGAGGTATTATTGAGAACATTTCATCTAGTGTTTCTAAAAATCCTTCTTTATCTCCTGGTAATGTTGGATTATGCTCAACATATTCATCAGCTAAAAGTTCAGAAATGCTATTTTTATCCCAAGGTGAAAAGGCCTCAAAAAATTCAACAATTGTTTCTATATTCCGTTGTTCTTTTGCAGGGCGATTTGAAAAAGAGTAATCAGTTTGTTCAATTATTGAATCTGAAGATGATGGAGGTATTTCTTCAATTTCTTGAATTACATCCTCTTGGATAATTGGAGATTCAATTATTTCAGGGGTTTTTTCTTCTACAGAGGTATCACCAATTATTTTTGCAATCCCATAAGATTCCCACTTTTTAGCAGTATCATGTGATATGCAAATTGAATCATTTGCATTTATTCTTAAAACCAAAATTTGTCCTGCTCTACATTGATTATCGATTGAAATTGAGGGAGTTTTTTCTTCAATTGGTACACTCCAAGAATCAGGACACCCATCTTCGTCTCTAAATCCATTAACTGTCTCTTTTTCAAGAGGGCAGGAGTCAATAGAATCTACGATTGAATCAGAATCTGAATCAACTTCTTTGTCAGAAGTATTAGGTACAATTTCTGGACATCCATCAAAATCAAGATAGTCATTTATTGTTTCAGGAAGATATAGACAAGAATCTAACCTATCTTCTATCCCATCTCCGTCAGCATCTGGAAATTGGTATGTCTTTTCTTCTTCAGGAACGGTATCAGGACAACCATCATCATCTTGGAATTTATTGTATGTTTCAAGTGTGAGAAGGCACTTATCAAATTCATCCAAAATACCATCATTATCTCGATCCAAATCACCAATTGAAAAAGCGGGTTCTATAGAATATATCGTTGAAAAACCAATGATCATTAGAAATAAAACGATCACGAAACTTGGAGAGGCATATTTCAATTACTAAATTATTTTTTTTGTAGTTTAATAGTTATTTAGTGAAAAAAATTAAAACCTTGTAATCAAAAAATAAACTGCAAATCCTGTTAAAAATATGATTCCAGAAAAACTTAGGATCTTTAACCACATGGATGGATGCATATTTTTTTTGAGAAATTTTCCTGTAACTAATCTGAAATTAAAAATTGCAATAACTGGTGCTATTAAAAATGAGAGAACCGTGGCAAAATCAACTAAATCTCTAAGATTTCCTGCAAATTGTAAAACAACGATTAAAGCGCCAATCAAGAGAACAAACAAAAACAGATGGTAAAATGTACGAAATTTTTTAGGTATTTTTTCTTCTCTTTTAGTAGAAAGAAGCTCCACAGTTCTCTGCAATGATCTAGAATATCCATCAAAAACTGCTATTATGGTCCCAAACATTACTGCAAAAGCAGAAGCTGAAATGATCAGATTGCTCCAATCACCTATAGTAAGAGTATACAAAGTGATAACCTTGTGAGCAAAATCGGCATTATTATTGGGTAATTCTTCTCCTGAACCAAAAAATATGAAATAACCAAGAGTCACAAACATTACGGCTAAAATTACAGTTACGGTGTAGGCCAATCTAGACTCAAATAATGTTTCTTTTAATTTTGGGAGATAGTTTGTTTGTTTTATTCTCTCAAGTGTCCACAAACTATTCCAAGCAGATAAATCAAGTGCCGTAGGCATCCAACCCATTAAAGCTAGTAAAAAGAGAATACCAGAACCTGTCCACAAATCTTTTGAAATAAAATTCTCTTTTGGTTCAATTGGCCCCGTCCCTAAAACTAACAAAAATGCACAAACCGTTGAAATTAAAAGAACAATTGCTACAAATTTTATCAAACTATCCAAAATATGGTATTTACCGATTGCAAGAATTAATACACAAATTCCAAATAAAAGAATGATTGTCCATTGTCCAAGAAAATCAAGTCCAAATAAATTTTCAAAAAATCCAGCCGTTACAAAACCTACAGCTCCTGTTACAAAAAACATTGAGGCTATAGTTATTAGAAAATAGGTCCACAATACGGGCTTTCCAAGTTTTTTGTAACCATCAATTATACTTGTTTGAGTTACATTAGCATATCGAGAACCAAATTCAAAAAATGGATATTTTAATAAACTTACAATAATTACAAAGCCAATCAAAAATAACCCATATTCAGCGCCAGCTCTTGTTGATTGTATGAGGTGAGATACTCCAATAGCAGTACTTGCAAATAATATTCCTGGTCCAGCTGTCTTTACAAAGTTTGATAAATTTTTATTCAAAATTCTCAATATTTGACAGTTACCTTACATTGATAAAATTAATGGAATAATATTTGCAATTAACTGGTTTTTTGGGATAATTTAAAAAATTATATTTAATCTGAGAATTAGCTGAACAATTTCATTAGAAAAATTTTAAAAAAATTTAAAACTTTTAGGGTGCAGAAATGATTACGACAGATCCGCCTAATTGAATTAGGACACCGCTTCCTGAAACTACAGTTAGATTTGATCCAGCTGGAATAGTAAGTGTAACGCCATTTGTGATGGTTAGAACAGAGTTGTTTTGGACTGTCACATTACCATCAGCGGTTCCATTTAAAATCATGGTGCAACTAGAAGTAATTAACCAATCTCCAGAACCTGGGGGTGAACATGTTACACAGATATCTACTGGTTGAGTTCCAACAACTGTTCCATTAACTGTGGCAGAGCAATCATTTTCAATATCCCCAAAATTACTCAAAGTACCTGTATTGGTAATGGTGTCTTTGTTGTTTATTGTACCTAGATTTGTGAAAATACCGTTGTTAGTAATAGTTCCAACATTGGTTATGGTATCATTATTAGTTATTGTACCATCATTGACAAGGGTTTCATTGCTATTGTTTGTAAGGGTGGCACCGGTGTTAATAACAAGCGTGGTTCCAGTACCAATGGTTAGGGTCACTCCAGGTTCAATTATTGTATCCTCTGTTACGTTAACAATACCAATATCATTTAACCCAAAACTGTTTGAAATCGAGGTCGCTAACTCTGGCTGAGTTCCAGTGAAAGTACCGTTGTCAGTAAAACCACCATTAAGTTTTAGGGTGCCGTTGTTGGTAAGAGTAGCATTATTTGCAAGTGTTCCATTGTTGGTAAGGGTAGCCCCAGTAGCGATGGTTAGAGTATCTCCTCCATCAATATCTAATGTAGTGCCAGCGTCAATTACTAAATTAGTACCGGTTTCAACTTGAGTGTCCCCTGAGGTATTTACTGTTCCAGCATTAGTTATAGTAGCATCGTTGGTCAAAGACGTTGCAAGTACGGGTGGATTAGCACCGTTCAAAGTACCACCAGTATTATCAACGTCTCCGTTAATTGTGAAGGTCCCATCGTTGGTAAGGGTTCCAGTTATCCCCAAAACGCCATTGTTGGTTAGAGTTCCTTGATTATCCAAGGTTCCTAGAATAACTAGAGTAGTTATGCTGTTATTTATGATATTTCCATTATTTGTAAGAGTGAAACCTGGTCTAACATCGAGGGTTGTACCAGTAGCAATGGTGAGAGTTTTTCCAGTGTCAATAGTAGTGTCTTCTGCAATCCGAATTAAACCAATATTAGTTAAGGTTGCATCATTTGTGAGAAGAGCAGCCAAAAGAGGATCTGTAGCTCCATTTACCGTTCCTCCCGTATTATCAAAGTCACCATTAATTGTAAGAGTGCCATTGTTGGTGAGTGTACCGTTGTTATCAAGGCTACCATTTATGATAAGAGTTGTAGAACTGTTGTTAACTACTGTACCATTAATTGTAAGAGTAAAAGTAGGATCAACTTCTAATGTAGTTCCAGTCTCTATTGTTAGAGTTTTTCCAGCCTCAACTGTAGTATCCTCTACTACATTAATTGTTGCTCCATTAATTATGGTAGTATCATTTGAAATAGTACTAGGAAGAACAGGTGCAGTGGTTCCATTCAAAGTCCCACCAGAGTTATCAAAATTACCATTTAGTGTAAAGATATCATTGTTAGTTAGAGTGTCAAGATTAATGAGAGTACTGTTGTTAGTAAGAGTCCCATTATTGGTAATGGTACCATTGTTTATGATAATTCCGTTGTTTGTTATCGTAGTGAAACTGTTGTTTACAATGGTTCCATTATTCGTAAGAGTAACAGCTGGGTCAACTTCTAATGTAGTCCCAGCCTCAATAGTTAAGGTAGTTCCAACCCCAACTGAAGTAGACCCAGTAACGTTGATGGTACCTGCATTAGTCAGTGTGGCGTCATTTGTTGTTGTGGTAGCTAAAACAGCGGGATTGGCTCCATTCACAAGACCTCCAGTGTTATCAAAATCACCATTTATTGTAAAGGTGCCATCATTTGTGAGGGTAGCATTGTTGTCAATACTACCATTGTTAGT
>JANQNN010000001.1 GCA_028279545.1 Nitrosopumilaceae archaeon | reverse complement strand
GTTTCAAACAACAAAGCAACAACAACTGCTGGGTGAAGCGGTGTTTTAACAAGCTTCCATACTGTATGTGTGTGGGGCGAGTAATTTTCATAGGTATTGTAAAGATATTCTATCCAATAATAATAATACCTGCTCAACATGTCTGACAATCAGGATCAACATGTCTGACAATCAACATGTCTGACAATCTAAATACATACTCCTGGAACATCATAATCTGACTACATGTTCATCTTGTGCAACATTTTTTAAAATTAAAAAACATTTAAAAAACATTTCTTATAATGCTTCTTGAAAAATTGATGCCAAGATCATTAAAAACTAAGAAAAATTAATAAAATGACCACTGGTCAATGTTGAAATTCAATATTCAAAAATCTAATTGCTTCTTGACTTTTGCATGTTAATAACTTTTATTTGATACAAATATCATTAAAAACTATGAAAATCTTTGTAAAATGACCACTGGTCACTATTAGAGGTCACTATTCAAAAATTTAATTACATCTTGACTGTTACGTCTAAAGAGTTTTTATATGATACCAAGATCATTAAAAACCATGACTAATTACATAAAATGACCACTGGTCAACCTTAGAAGACACTTATCAAAAAACTAACTAACTATTTACTCCTGTATTTCAACAGCTTTCATTTAGTACCAAGATCATTAAAAACAATGGAGAACTGCATAAAATGACCAGTGGTCAACTTGAGAGGCCACTATTCAAGAAACTGATTATACTTTGGCTCCTGCATGTTAAGAGCTCTCATTTGATGCAAAGATCATTAAAAACTATGGCCAAATACATAAAATAACCATCGGTCACTACTGGAGGTCAGTAATCAAAAATCTAATTATGGATCTTGACTCCTCATGATAAGAGCTTTTATTTGATACCAAGATCATTAAAAACCATGAAAAAGTCATTGGTGTCATTTATGAACAGGAAAGATTAAGTATGGAGAAGATACTATCCATCAGATAACGTCATTCAAAAAAGGGTTTTATTAATAAATTAATTACAATAGCTACAGAAGGCTGCCAAAAATTAAAATATGCCTATGACACACTGCACCACATCCTTGATATATTGCCATTATTTTCATCATTTTATCACTTTTGGTTCTTCAGTTTACCCCCGGACAAGGTTTTGGCGACCAACCAACAAACAGAGATACGGAGAAATGCAAACTGATCATAGAACAGGTGTGGGGCGTCGCCCCACACAAAAA
>JANQNN010000033.1 GCA_028279545.1 Nitrosopumilaceae archaeon | reverse complement strand
GCAGCAGGGGCCAAGGGTGAGGCTGCTCGCCTATTAAAAGGGAACATGAGCTGGGTTTAGACCGTCGTGAGACAGGTCGGTCTCTGCCTGATGGAAGCGTGAATATCTGAGGGGAAGTTGCTCCCAGTACGAGAGGAACAGAGCAGCGTGGCCACTGGTTTACCGGTTGTCTGATAAGGCAGGCCGGGCAGCTAAGCCGTTTAGGCTAAGTGCTGAAAGCATCTAAGCACGAATCCTATCCCGAGACAAGATATTCTTTCGTAAGATGAAGGTCGGCAGCAGAAGACTGCGTTGATAGGAAGGTGGTGTAGATCACAAGCTTCGGCGAGTGGTGAGCCAGCCTTTACTAATAGACCAACACATCGGTTCAGCCACTTACATAGAGACTATGCATGATGAATTCATTTTTGAATTCAAATTTAATTACACGACTGCAAGATGAATTATTTTTATTTTCACCTAGCGTTAGCTATTGAGAGAATTTCTCCAAAACAAAATCAAATACCAACTTTGAAATATTATATTTTCATTAAGAATTTGTGACTATTGCATATGTTTTGATAAAAAGTGAATTAGGTTCAGAAGAAAAAGTTCTTGAGGGTTTATCAGGAATTGAACAGGTAATTAAAGCAGAAAGAACATTTGGTGATTATGATATTGTAATAAAGATGGAAGCTGAACATATTGAAAAAATTAGAGAAATTATTTCTTGGAATATCAAAAAACTTGAAAAGATAAGGTCAACTCTTACTCTTGTAAAAAAAGAATAATTAAATAAAATTTGATGGTTTTTTTCTAATCTAATAAGTGAATATTCTTTTTGTTTCTATGAAGAATATAAAAAATCATTTGATAAAACGAGATATTATTTTGATTTGCCTGGGAATTTACCCACCTTAAATTCTCTGCCAAGTCAGGGTCTAACTCACTAATTAAAATCACCTCGTCGACCATTTTTTTGAAATGTAGAGGATCGTTAGCCATCAATTTATTACGGTCTCAATATCGTCTTGAAGTTCATCAGGAAGTCCCACCCACCATTCTTTTGTTTGAGTATTTGACATTACTTATAAGAACAAGACTCAAGTTGCTAATAGATCTGTTGGTTAAATCTATAAAGTTATGACATAAGAAAAAATGACAAAAAATTAGTCTTTGACGTATCTGATATTTTCTGATTGGTTTTCAGATTCTTCTATTTTTATTACAATTGTGTTTCCAAGTTTGTTGAAAATTCTTTGTCTTTTTTGATTGGTAAAAATTAAACCTAAAACAAAATCAATAGGTAAAAGAAAAGATTTTCCAAAACTGCTAAGAATCGTACCTATTAGGGTTGGATGTTTTCCAGCAATATTTACTACCTTTAGATGAAATATTTTCTTCCCAATTGAATATCCTTTTTTATATTCTAAAATTATCCAATAAGAGAAAAAAACAATACTTGAGGGAAGGAAACTAATTTCGTCGTGAACTTCTGCAGCAGCGTCCCATTCCATTCCCCATGTCCCAAAAATAGATGCAACTATTATGAAAAAAATTGAAGATATTATAATAAAATCAATTAACCAAGCAACAAATCTTTCTGACCATTTAGCAAGCAGCAATTCTTTAAAAATCTCAGAATTAGAATCTGACACATTTTTATTTTTTATTTTTAACTAATAAAACGTATTCATTAATTTTTAATTTTCTTTAATACCTTAGAATTTAATAGGATCAACTTAATCATAATATGAGATTCTTTTTGGTCACAATAAATCCCCTTGATATTCTTCTTTGGACAATACGTCGAAATGAAAAAGATGTAATGAAACTTTATGATTCTCTTTCACCTGTTATGCAAATCTCTACGGGAGGAACGATGTTGAATTTTGGTTATTGGACAGAACAAATAGATGATCCTGTTTTAGCACAAAAAAATTTGTGTGAGTTTTTTGGGAAACTTTCTGAGTTGCAAACAGCCCAAACAGCTGCAGATATAGGGAGCGGGCTTTCAGCACCAGCAATTTTTTGGAGAAATTGCTATGAGAAACTAAACTTGTACTGTGTTAACATAAATTACAACCAATTAAGTTTCTCAGGGCCTCAAGGAAAAATTAATTTTATAAATTCAACTTCCACCAAACTTCCATTTGTGAAAAATTCCTTAGACCGTGTTTTAGCCTTAGAATCTCCTCAGCATTTTAAACCACTAAATGATTTTATTTCAGAATCAAAGAGAGTTTTAAAGAAATCTGGAATATTGACTTTGGCTTTGCCGGTTTTATTTTCTAGTGCATCTATGAGAGACTTGGGAATTTTAAAATTCACTTGGTCATCAGAACACTATGCCACAGATTATGTTGAAAAAATTATTCTTGAAAATGGGTTTAAAATAACTCACAAACAGCTAATTGGAGAAAAGGTGTATGAACCCCTAACTGATTATTATATTAAAAATCGGGAAAATTTAAAAAAATCTATAAAAAAAAATTACCCAGACATAATTGAAAAAATTCTTTTCAAATCATTAATAAAAATGAAAAAAGCTTCAGAAGAAAAAATTATTGATTATCTAGTCCTTAAATGTAAACTGTAAATCAGCAATCACTTTTTTATGGGCTTTATGGGGTTTTGGACAAAGTTTTTATTTTTGAAATCATGAATTGTTTTTTAAATGTCAGAACAAAATGTTTCTAGTTATCAATTATACAATGAAAAATGTAATGCGCTTACAAAAGAGCCTGAGATTAGATTTGCCGGCATTGTGGATGCAAATGGTAAATTAGTTTTAGGAGGATTCAAAGAAGGCTTAACCCCTTACGAAAACGACGAAACAAAACTTCAGGCATTTTATAATTTTGTATCAAAGGCTTCTATTAGAAAGGAATTTGATGAAAGTTTAGGACCTATTAATTATATCGCAGCAAGACGGGATAAAGCTGTTTTGATTAGTTTTCCCTTTCCATTATCAAAAATTCTTCTATTAATTTCTGCGGAACCCAATGTAAATATAGAAAATTTAGCCCAAAAAGTGGTAAAAATTTTTACAAATGTAAAATAATTTTTTATAAATTAAAATTTTCACCATACTGTCTTTGAAATTTTTTAATTTATTATTGAATTAGAATGGTTTTAATTTAGATTATACTCTATTATTTTTATTGAAAGCAACATTTGGTGCAGGTTGTTTTTGGCATGTAGAGGATTTATTTCGTAAAACCAAAGGTGTAAAATCAACCAAGGTAGGTTACATTGGAGGAAACTTAGCAAATCCAACATATGAAGAAGTTTGTTCTGATCAAACAGGGCATGCAGAAGCAGTTGAGATAGAGTATGACCCAAATGAAATTTCGTATGAAGAATTACTAAATGTTTTTTGGAATAATCATGATCCTACAACCCTTAACCGACAAGGTCCTGATGTTGGAAAGCAATACAGATCAGCAATTTTTTTCCATGATGAATCGCAAAAAGAGATGGCACAAAAATCAAAAGAAGGTTTAGATTCTTCAGGAAAATTTTCAAAACCCATTGTGACTGAGATTGTTCCCTCTCCCACTTTTTACAAAGCTGAGGAGTACCATCAAAAATATTTCCAAAAGCATGGGTGGTAATAGATTATTTTACAATTACTGGGATATCTACGGTATGAATTACATAATTAAATACACTTGCAAAAAACATCTCCTTTTTTGATCCTCCTCCTCTACTTCCAATTACAATTAAACTGAATTTTCCCCTTTTTATCATATTTTTCCCTAAATTTGATGTTAAAAAACATAGGTGAGAAATTTTTGAGAATTATTTCAAAAATTTTTAAAAATACACCGATCGATAATACACGTTAATGTTTATCTATTGATAATTATTGACGCTAAAACAGTGCAAGAAAATTTCATTAAAGTTGAGGGAAATAAAATCCGATATTTAGAGATTGGAGACTCCAGAAAAATTTTGGTGTTTGTTCATGGGTTAGGAGCTTCTGCGGAAAGATGGAGTAATGTCATTCCTTTTTTTGCAAAGAAATACCGTCTAATAATTCCCGATCTTATTGGGTTTGGTTACAGTGATAAACCCTTAGTCGATTATACCATTGATTTTTTTTCAGATTTTGTTAGAAAATTTTTTGAAACTGCAGGAATAGACAACCCTGATATCATTGGTTCTTCTCTTGGTGGTCAAATCGCGGCAGAATATACATCTTCTAACGAAAATATTGAAAAATTAATCCTTTCTTCCCCCTCAGGAATAATGAAACAATCCACCCCTGCATTAGATGCCTATATCATGGCGGCATTATACCCAAATGAAACTAATGCAAAAAATGCTTTTGAAATGATGGAGGGATCAGGAGTTGATGTTGATCCTTCTATTGTAAATGGGTTTATAGAGAGAATGAAACTGCCAAATGCAAAAATGGCTTTCATGTCTACAATTCTTGGTTTAAAAAATTCTGAGATAATTACCAATAAGCTAAAATCTATAGAGGCAAAAACTTTGCTTATTTGGGGTACTTCAGATCCAGTAATCCCTATTCAACATGCTGATGGATTCATCTCCTCAATCAGGGACTGTAAATTCTTCAAGATGGAAAAGTGTGGCCACACTCCATATGTTCAAAGCCCTAGATTATTTTCCCAAGCCACGCTTGATTTTTTAGAAAATACTCAGATATAGTTAAATACAGAGAATACCAAGTAAAACCAATGAGCGGTAATTATGGCCAATATGATCCTTCAACTATGTTTAAAGATTGGATCCAAAAAAGTGGGCGTGCACAGGCAGAATTTATGAAAAATTTTGGGTCTTTGATGAACAATCAAAGTTCTAACACCTTCAACCCACTTGAGACCTTAAAGAAAATATCGGATTCAACCAGAACTACTCAAGCCGATTTAATGGAAAATGTAAGAAATCTCCAAAGCAACAGCATGGATACAATGTTCAACATAGGTCAAATGCTCCCATCCTTCATGAATTGGGGTGCATACAAAACTACTGTTGGCAGTGCTGGCAGAATTTCCATACCAGAGGCTGAAAGAAATGCTCTTGGTTTGGGAGAAGGTGATTTGGTTCAAGTCATTATCCTTCCAATAGGGAAAAAATCTGAGAATAAGGAGGTGAAACAATGAGTAAGAACGAACAAAAACCAGGAAATCCAAAAGATGCTTTTTCAGTATGTCAACAAAACGTAGATAAAATCTTCACCACTATCAAACAATCAGTACCACAATATCATCAATCAATTACAAACGTACAACAAGAATATTTACAAGCATATGAAAATTTGGTAGATTCATCTATCACCTTACAAAAAGAATATGCAAAAAAATTTGGCATGGCAGCAAATATTCCTGAAACAGCAATAAAAGCTATTCATGATTCTGTTGAAGAATTTTCAAAAGTAACTTCTATTCAAAACCAAATTGCACTTGCATCCATCGACGCAACTCAACAAAATATCAAAACTTTTAATGACAATGCAAAATCCTTTGCAAATCTAAACAAAAACATCTTGCAATCTTGGATTTCAACTTTTACCACAAATAAAAATTAGTGGTAAATTTTTATTTTATTTTTTTACGATCTTTCTAATAACCATTGTCCAAGTTCTGGAAGAACTTTTTTCTGAGATAATGAACTTGCAATCATTCCTACGTGCCCAGTTGGGTACATTCGAAGGGTTTTATCCTCACTTCCTACAGCATAATGAAGTGGCATACTACATTCAGGCGAAACTAAATGATCACCTACTGCGACTTGGGTAAAAATTGGCATATCAATTTTCTTCAAATCTACATGATTGCTATTTACATACATTTTATTTTGAATCAATAAATTTTCTTGATAAATATCCTTAATCCATTGTTTGAAAAGTTCTCCGGGAATGGGAGGTGTATCACTAAGCCATTTTTCAACTCTTAGGAAATTATCAACAAATTTTTGATTATCAATATTTTTAAAAAAATTCACATATTTTTCAATTCCTTGTTCAAATGGTTTCAATACTGAGAAGCAATAGTACATAAATTCGGGAGGCATATTTCCAATTATTTCAACCATTTTTTCAACATCCATGTTTTTAGCAAGATTACTGATGACTGTTGTATCTCTCCACCCATCAATTACAGGAGCAGTGGCAATGTAGTTTTTGATACTTTCTGGGTGTAAAGTGGTATATGTAGTTGCTAGGGTTGCACCCGTACAATATCCTTGCAATGATATTTTTTCCGAAGACGATTCATTTTTAATATATTCTACAGCACCATCCAAATACCCATTGATATAATCATCAAAGTCAAGGTACTTGTCCATGGCAGTAGGAGCTCCCCAATCCAACATGTATACATCAAAACCTTGTTGTAACAAATTCCTTACCCAACTTTTTTGGGGCTGTAAATCTAAAATATGATATCTATTGATTAATGCATACGCAATTAATAAAGGAGTTTTGTGTTGCTTATCGGTTAAGGGTTTGTAGTGTAACAATCTTGTCTTATCGATTTTTTGAACAACATCATGTGGAGTAACCTCTAAGGTAATTTCATCAGGAGCTGGAACTAATTTTGGAGCATCGATGACATTTTTATTAAATTTAATAATTTCATCCATTATTTTTGGGTCTATTTTGGTTTCACTGGCCATTTTGTTCTCCTGTTTTTTTCTTTTTCATTTCAAGTTCTAATTTCATAACTCTTTTTTTAAGCGAATGCATTTCTTTATACATTTCATCAATTTCTTCTTTACTAGGTAAATTTACTGATTGAAGAATAATATTTGTTATATTATTCCAATGTCGGGTAAGGTCCAATTCTTTTGAAACTAATTTTCCGTAATTTTCCCCAAATTTCTTTGAATCAAACAATTCAGTAAAGTCATTATCAAAAATATCTATCCAAATTCTTTTGAAGGCATCTAATTGCTCTACATCCTGAGGAACCTCGGGTGCTTTCAAATTTACCTTCTTTTGTGCTTCCTTCCAGGTCTCAGCTAGCTGTTTATAGTATTCTGTGAGATATTCATTAAACCCAATAAGATTTTGATTTATTTCAATTAATTCTGTTGATACTTTTTTTGCATTTGCAGCAAAAGCCCTCATAGGTCCCGTAGACCCCAAAGCTTGCGGTTTGCTTGACATTAGATGGATTAAATCAGTCCAAAATAAGGACAAATGTTTGTAATATTCTATCGTATCTTCAGTAGGTTGAGGCTTCACAAATTACTATTTACACAGCTCGCAATAAATAGATCGATTGTTAAATTAGACAAATGGACAACGTTGAAGAACTCGAAAAAATCTGTCAAAAAATCATTAATTTAGACCCCGATATGAGGTCCGCAAGAATCATCAATAGTAGGGGGCATCTTATTGCTGGGGGAATGAAAAAAGGGCTAATGTCCCTTGAAGCACAAAAACAAGATGAGATGATGTTTATGGAATTGGCCTTACGTGTACGTATGAGACATGAATTTGATCATGAATTTGGAGAAGTTCATTTTTCAATGTCTTATAGAGAAAAAGTAATTGTGATGAGTTTTCCTTTGGCAAAAGATGATGTACTTTTAGTTTCAGGTGAAAAGAACTTGGATTTTGGTAAGGTTCCTTTTGAAATTTTAAAAATCATCTCGTCATTGAAAAGTAAAATGAGCACTTTTTAAAATTATTTTTTAATAAATTTCTTTGAATTAAATAAGTTAGCAAAATACAATTAATTGTGATGATTTCATTTTTAAAGAATCAAAAATATGCCCCTTCAAATTTTTTCTATGGTTATGTGATTAAAGTTTGTGAAAAACATGAATTAATTAATTTTAAATTCAAACATCAAAAATTATTCAGATATTAAATCAAAAATCTTTAGGATTAAAATTGATTTTCAGATTGAATCATTTTTCTCAATCCTGCACATCTATTTCTAATTGTTACTTCAGTAACTCCAGAAGCAATCGAGATATCTTTTTGTGATTTTACTTCACCTGTACTGATACAGGCCAAATAAAGTGCAGCTGCTGCAATTCCCATTGGATCTTTTCCTGCAACAATTCCTAATTTTTTTGCTCTTTCTAGAATTAAGGTTGCTTTTCTTTTACTTTTTTCGGTAAGTTTTGCAATACTTGCAATACGTGATATTCCTTTTACTGGATCTACAACTGGCATTTTCAATTCTAATTCTCTATAAATTAATCTGTAACACCTTGCTACATCTTTTCTGCGTACATTGATACCTTTTGCAATATCATCTAATGTTCTTGGTGTTTCGGTATTTCTACAGGATGCATATAGACAAGCAGCTACTAATCCGTGAATAGACCTACCTCTAACTAATTTTTTTTCCATAGCTTTTCGATAAATGTATGCAGCTTTTTCAATAACTGCATCGGTTAAAGCTAATTTGTCTTTTAATTTATCCATCTCGTTTAATGCTTGTCTTAAGTTTCTATCAGCGGAGGAATGAGCTTGTGTTCTACTGTCCCAAGTCCTTAATCTTTCTATGGAACTTTTCATTGCAGATGTTAATGGCTTTCCTGTAGAATCTTTATTCTGGGCCCCAATTACGGTGGAAAGTCCCATATCATGCATGGTTAAAGAAGTACCAGCACCAACTCTGGCTCGATTTGTTTCATCATTTGTAAATGAACGCCATTCTGCTCCAGTATCTGAAATTTTTTCATTTATTACCAGCCCGCATTTTCCACAAAATAATTCTCCAGTATTTTGATCGGTTACCATTTTTTTGTGTCCACATGAAGGACATTTTTGTCCGGAAACGGCGGCACTTTTGAGCATACCAAGTTTAAAATCCGAAATTTGGTTATTATCAGTTTTACATAGTTTCTACGGGTTATTGGTGTGTAGGTCGAGCTAATTTATCTTGGATTTGTGCCATTTGAAAATTTTATCAAATTCCTTTAAAAAATTTAAATTTTTTTTGGAAGGATATACCAAACATATTTTCAATTTTTTTAATTTTCAACCCAAAAATTAGTATTTGATTTTTCTATTTTAAAAAAATTTTTCGAACGACACATTTAAAATTTTAAATTTATTAAATAGATTGTCTCTTTTTAGCAAAATTCTTTAATTAATAATCACCATATCTGGTAGATTGATGGAAGTAGGAGCAGGCAAAGTTATTTTTGAATTACGAAAACAAATCCAAAATTTAACTTCTGAATTACAAAAATTAGAAAACGATTCTAAAAATATTCCTGAATTAATACAATCAACAAATCTTTTACGACTAAACGATCACCTTTTAGAAGTTAATAAAAAAAGAATAGAATTAACTTCTGCTTATGAACAATATTCTAAGGAATTAGAAAAAATGATCTCTACGGTTTTTGATATTCAAGAGGATCTTAAGGAGATCCTAAAAACCCAGTCATCTCTTTTATCAAAACCATCTAAAAAAAGAAAAACCACTACAAAGAGCAAGAAATCAAAAAAATAAAATTTGTAATTTAAAAAATTAATTTGTAAGGTGAAAAATATCACCTGCTAAAACTCGAAAATTCTTTTTATTAAAAATAACTAAAGCACCATCATTATCAATTTTAACTGCTTTTCCCTTGATTATTCCTTGATGAGTTTTTAATTCAACATTTTTTCCTAACGTAGAGGATCGTTTGGTCCAATCTTTGATTATTTTTTTTATATTACCTTCATTTAATAAATTAAACATTTCTTCTAATTGTATTAAAAATTCTTGAATAAAATTTACCAGAGACAAGTCTTTTTGAAAATTTTTTAATGATTCAATTCCATAAAAGTTACCAGTACTGTCAATTTTTTTTTTAATTTCATTAGTGTCAACATTATAATTTATTCCTACGCCAAGAACGATGCTTTCAATTTTGTTACTTTCCAACGTGGCATCAACTAGAATTCCTGCAACTTTTTTGCCATTTATTGTAACATCATTAGGCCATTTAACTTCAGGTTTAATCTTTGAAGTGTTTTCAATAGCATGACAAAGCGCTGTAGCTGATGCTATTGGAAAAAGAGTTACCATTGAAATATTAAATTTGGGATGAAAAATTACCGATAACCAAATACCTCCTTCCGGAGAAACCCATTTTCGATTCATTCTACCTTTTCCACTTGTTTGTTTTTTAGCAATTACTACAGTTCCATTGTTTTGGGTATTCTCAGCCATCTTAATTGCTTGATTTTGAGTTGAATCTACCTTGTCAAAATAAAACATTTGTTTTCCAATTAATTTTGTTTTTAGTCCTTGGGTAATTTCCCATGGTAATGGTAAGTCAGTGTTAGATGTTAATTTGTAACCCAATTTTTGTTTGGATTCAATTGAATATCCAAGTTCCTTTATTTTTTTAATATGTTTCCAAACAGCAACCCTGCTTATTTTTAAGACATCACTCAAGTCTTGACCTGATAAATATTCGGTGTTATGGGATTTTAAAAAAGATAACACCTTTAACAAACCAGGATTTTCGATTGAGCTATAAACCAATACATCTATTTAATAAAAAGGGCAATAAAATTTTTTATCGTTTAAATTTACATTCTAAAATTTTTTCGAAGATTTTTTGTGAAACAGATAAGATTTTTACTCTAGATTATTTTTATTTAATTCATGGATATGCTATTAGAAGAAGAACTAATAGATTTAATGACCTTTTGTCTACAAAACCCCCAGTCTCCTGATATTGAAGAAAAGAAAAAAAGAATTACTGAAATAGGCGGTGAAATTTTTATGGATGGGGGGATTGATGCCATGGAAAATTTCTTTTTTGTGCTAAAAAATAGAATATCTGAGGAAATAGGAAAAGACCCGTCAATCTTTAAACCTCTATGGAATGGTTTTTCAGATGAGTGGAAACACTAGCCTCAAATTTGCAAAATAATCTGTTAAAAACACATGTTACGGACCTCTCACTTTAAGTAATTTAAAATGAATTTATTATTGGCGATAGTGTAAGTTGGAATCAGAACCAAATCCTAATTTAATTAATAAAATAAACACCGTAATTAAAAACGCAGTAGGAGATGGACGAGACTATCTAAGTGATGCAGAATCAATATACGTATTAAAAATAACCGATGCCTTGATAAAAGAATACAAAGATGTTTTAACAGAAAATCAATGAATTTTCCAAAATGATTTGGATAGGTGATTTGTAAATTAAAAATTAAAATCCAACATCAAAGTCAAAGTCTCCATTACCCATATCAGAATCCCCTTGCATATCATCTACTCCAGGAGGAATATCTTCTTGAGGAACATAGTCTGACATCATCATTCCCATCATACTAAACATCATTGAAAACATCATAATATCCATAATTCCAAAAAACATCATTGTGGGAAGAAATGATTTATTGTCATCCATGTATTGTTTTAATTTCTGTTTATCACCGGTCTTGTATAAAACAGACATTTGATTCCATTTTTCGTTTAATTCATGAACCCGTTCGTCAACCTCTCTGGATCCTTTTTCAGTAACAAAAAGTTCTACTTTGGGCCCAAAAAATCCTTTTGATTCTTTTACAGTGATTAAACCCTTCTCTTCTAATTTTTCAAGAATTGAGTTTAATTCTTCAGCTTCGATTTTTGTATTTTTTTTTATTTTATCAAACTTTTTATCTCCTCTCATTATTGATCCGAGAACAATAATTTCTTTTGATTCAGAATCCACAAAACAAGATTCTCCTTGGGATTAAAATATTATTTGGTCAATTTCTTCGTAAATTACTTTCAAAAATTATATTATTCTATAATTTTATTCTTTTATGGAACGAGATTCATATAATGATGAAGATATTAAGGAAATTTTTTCGCTAAAGAAAATTGCTGTAATTGGAATGTCTAAACATTCTCATAAAGCAGCACAATTTGTACCCAAGTATTTATCCGAACAAGGATTTGAGATTATACCTGTTAATCCAAACGCTAAGGAAATTTTAGGAAAAAAATCTTTTTCCAATGTAAATGAAATTGAAGAAGAAATCGATATTGTTGATGTCTTTAGACCCTCTGAGAAACTAATTCCAATTATTAAAGACGCAATACAGAAAAAACCAAAGGTAATTTGGTTACAAGAAGGAATTCACAATGCCGAAGCAGAAGAAATGGCTAGAAAAGCAGGGATTAAAGTAGTTTTTAATCGATGCATGTTGGCTGAACATCAGAGACTTTATGGTAAATGACTAATTTTGAGAATTTTTATAATGATTTGTTATCTCTTGCTCAAAACCATGAGAAGAAAAATAATCCCATAAAAATTGAAAATGATTTGGATAATGAAATAATAAAAATTTTTGGAGAAAAAATAACTGCTTTAGCAAGAGCAAAAAATGGATTAAATGATGTTTCTGAACTTTCAATTACCACTGCTGAGCATCATCCTTATTGGAACTTACTTTACAATAGTTCTGAAATAGCAAATCTTGTTTTAGAAAAATGGCAAGATAAACTAACTAACGAAAATCTAAAAGAAATTGAATGGGCAATTAAAGAAATAAATCAAGCCTTACAAAAAATAAAAAATACAAATTAATCAAAATTTTCTAGGCAGAGATAAATATTCTAAAACAATAATACATTCATGACTTTAAAGCTCGGACTTATAGGCAAAACAAATACAGGAAAAACAACCTTCTTTAATGCAGCTACTTTATCTTCTAAAGAAATTTCTTCTTATCCTTTCACAACCAAAAAACCAACAACTGGAATTTCACATGCAATAACTTTATGTGTTCACCCTGAATTTAATTTGCAAGACAACCCAAATAACTCCAAATGTGTCGATGGATGGAGATACATACCTATTGAGCTAATTGATTTGCCTGGACTTATCAAAGATGCTTGGAAAGGGAAGGGTTTAGGAAACCAATTTCTATCAATAGCAGCTCAATCAGATGCACTATTACATATTGTTGATGCATCAGGAGGAATAGATTCTTCTGGGCAAATAAGTGAAGTTGGAACAGGTGATCCAATAGCTGATTTTGCTGACATTGAAGAAGAACTTACTATGTGGTACCATAAAATTTTAGAAGGAAATAGAGAAAAAGTATCCAAGTCAATAAAATCTGGAAGCGAAGTTATTGAAGCCATTACTGATTTATATCAAAGCATCGGTGTAACGAAAATTCATGTAAAAGAAGCCTTAATTTCTGCAGGATTAACTGAAAAATCTTTTGATGACATAAATGGGATTGAAAGTAAAAAATTAGCCTCACATCTTAGGAGAATTTCAAAGCCAACCTTAATTGTTGCAAATAAAGTAGATGTTGAAGGTGCTGATAAAAATTTTGATAGGCTTCGAGAACGTTACAATGATACCATAGTTATCCCTGCAAGTGGAGATAGTGAGTATAGCTTAAGACGAGCCGAACAAAAAGGATTGATAAAATATTCTCCTGGTTCTGAACAATTTGAAATAATCAAATCAGAGGAATTAAATGAAAAACAAATCGACGCCCTTGATTTTATTAAAAAAGGCATTATGGGAGAATATATGAGAACTGGGGTACAATTTGCCATAAACATTGCCGTCTTTAAATTACTAAAAATGAATTCAATCTATCCGGTTGCAGATGATAAAACATTTTCTGATAAAAAAGGTCGAATTTTACCTGATCTGATTTTACTCAAAGATGGCGCAACCGTTTACGATTTAGCAAAAGAAATTCACTCCAATCTCACTAAAGGACTTCTTTATGCAAAAGATCTAAGATATAATTTGAGATTACCTACCGACTACCAGCTTAGAGATCGCGATGTTGTTTCTTTGATTAGTGCTTCAAAAAAATAATTTACGATCACTTTTTGTCTTTTTTTAATATTACAAATACGCATGGTTATAGAATTTTAGATATTTTTTCAAAAAGATTACCTTCTAGTTTGCGAAATTATTTTAATCATTTTTATAAAATTTTATAAAAAAACAAAAAAAATCTACATAAAATCAAAAAACAAAATTATTTAGCAAAAAGAATATTCTTAATACCACCATTTTAGGAGATAATTTGGGGGTAGAGGACTATACACAATAAGGAATTAGTATCGTTTGTATTTCTCCTAATGTCAATTTTTGCATTAGTTGGATTCGATCATTTTGCTTATGCAGAAAATGATCATCAATGGGATCACAATGAACAAGATCGGGATAAAAACAAGCATGATAAAGATAAGGATGGAATTAAAGATCATGAAGATAATTGTCCGCATGTAAAAAATCCAAACCAAGAAGATCGGGATGGTGATGGTGTTGGGGATGCATGTAATGATGAAAATGACGATGATGGCGATGAATGGGATAATGACTTAGACAATTGTCCTGATATTTCAAATCCTGATCAAGTTGATACAGACAATGACGGTTTAGGTGATGCTTGCGATGATGTTGATGATACTGATACAGACAATGATGGTGTACCTGACACTGAAGACAATTGTCCTGTAGATGCCAATCCAGACCAATCTGATGTAGACAATGATGGAGTAGGAGATGTTTGTGATGAAACTGTTGATAATGATACTGACAATGACGGTATACCCGATAGTAATGATAATTGCCCCCTCACTCCAAATGCAGACCAAGCAGATGCAAACAACAATGGAGTTGGAGACGTCTGTGAGGATCCTGCAACTGATACTGATAACGATGGTGTACCCGATTCTGAAGATAACTGTCCAACCGATGCAAACCCAGACCAAGCAGATGCTAACAACAATGGCATAGGTGATGTCTGTGAAGACTCAGATACTGATACTGATAATGACGGAGTACCCGATTCTGAAGATAATTGTCCTGTTGATGCTAATGCAGACCAAGCAGATGCAAACAACAATGGAGTTGGAGACGTCTGTGAGGATCCTGTAACTGATACTGACAATGACGGAGTACCCGATTCT
>JANQNN010000019.1 GCA_028279545.1 Nitrosopumilaceae archaeon | reverse complement strand
TACACACTCATTGCCAACTAGTTCCTGACCTTCTGGACATTCAATATCTACACACTCATTGCCAACTAGTTCCTGACCTTCTGGACATTCAATAATTTCAAAATTACCAAAGTCTATGTCTTCAAATTTCTGACCTGAAGTTTCTAAAGTTACATCATAGCATTCAGGATTTTGAAGAGTTCCTGGTTGTGTTTGTATCCAACCATCTTGTAAAACTTCACAGACAGTATATTCTCCTGGTAGCAATTTTGTAAACCAGTAATGTCCCGGGTTACCATAAGGATCATCATGAGTTATTCTATCATTTTCTCCTGAATCCAAGGTTTTATTTCCATTTTCGTCGAAGAATATGGTCCAACCATTTAGATAGGGTTCTACTTCATCACGTTGACCATTTTTATTGATATCCTCGTATTTTTGTCCATGAATTTTACCAAGTTTGAAATTTCCAAAGTCGAATCCATTGCATACCTCTCCTGCGTAATCAATAGTTACATAATGACATTCAGGATTTTGAGGAGTTCCTGGTTGTGTTTGTATCCAACCATCTTGTAAAACTTCACAGATGACATACTCACCTAAAGGAAGATTTGTAAATTGATAAGACCCAGCTTCTAAAGTGGTATCAAATGAAGTGATGATTGATTGTTCTCCATCATCCAAAATTTGATTGTTATTTTCATCTATGAAAATTGTCCAACCATTAAGGTATGGTTCTCCTTCATCATGTTGATTGTTTCCGTTAATGTCTTCGTATTTTTTCCCTTGAATTACTCCCACTTCAATATCTACACACTCATTGCCAACTAGTTCCTGACCTTCTGGACATTCAATATCTACACACTCATTGCCAACTAGTTCCTGACCTTCTGGACATTGCTTTTCAAATTCAATTGAAGTAGTTAAAACAAAATTAGATTGTGTAAGGTGACGTTCAGCAAAAAAGAAATCAAAGGTATATGTCTCTCCTTGAGTAAGACCTAATGTGTCTAAATCAATTGAAGCTGACTGAGCTGGATGAATTCCTCCTAAATCAATTACTAATTCATCATCTATAAACACAAAAATATCATCGTCTCCTGTAAATTCAAAAATTTCTCCTCCTTGATAAGTAAATGAAGTATGTGTCTCAAAAGTAAAATGATAATTATGGGAATTACCTTGATTTCCAAAATGGAAACCTGATTCACATTCTGTTCCTATTTCATCTATTGGAAAAAATGAACTATCCGCAAATTGATAAATTAAGGGTGAATTAGAAATTTTAGTTAATGTTAAAGTACAATTTCCAGAACTATTTACTCCTTCCACGTCATTATACCATTGGTTAAAGTTTACTTCATTTGTGGTAGTTGGATTTCCTGAACTACCTGCATAAACAGGTTTTTTATCTGTGCCAATTGTATTTTTTACGATTCCTTTATCGGTAGCAACTGGTGGGTCTTCAAAATCAGGATGATCAATACAAGTGTCCGATATTTCTGGATCACAAAAGTCTCTTACAGTTCCTACCAAATCGATGTTTTCTTCTGGCACAAAGTTTCTTTGCTCTTGATTTAATTCCATTGTACCATAAAGTTCATTTTTCATTCCCTCTGTTATGAAAACAGCATGTACATCTGAAATTGAACCTAGAAAAAACATTGTAGTAATAACAAAAAATGTAACAGTAAATTTTATTCCGGTGCTAGTCTTTTTCATCTGTAATTCGATAATACATCCAAATAGTAATAAGACTACTTTTGTGTCTAAGAAAATTTGTACAATTTTAAAAATTCTGTGGCTACAAATTTGGGATGTGTTATGACCTAGTATGACAACATTGAAAAAATATTTTTTTAAAATTAAAAAAAATGGATTTTTAAAAATAACTGGAAGGTTGAATACTCAATTTTTTTATCACAATTTAGATAGTCTACCAACAATTCAAATTAAAAAGGATGATCTCTAGTTATTTGTAATCTAACTAAGTTCTTTAATGCCTTTAATTCTAGAACATAACTTCAAAAAAATATTTTTTACCATAACATTAGGTCTTTTTTTAACAAAATAAGCGGTATTGAGATTATTGGAATATATAACGCTTAAAGAAAATTTTGGTACTTGTCTGAATCTGAAAACCCCCAAATTGTGGAAACAGAATCTATAGAAATCGATGAATCTGTACCTGAGGTTAATACAGGTTTGAACAAAGCTTTAGCTACTTATCGAAAATTAACTGAAGGTGGGAAAGACGCAGAACCATTAACAGAAGAACAAGAAGCTGAACTTGAAAAAAAATTGAGCGAAATTGAAAAAAGAGATGTTGTGGACACAGTTGAAGATCATGAACCAGTTGAATTGCCTTGTGAGAAAGGAAAAATCACTATAGGTCCACCAACACTTACAAGATTTGAAAAGGCAAGAATTATGGGTGCAAGAGCCTTGCAACTTTCACTAGGAGCCCCACCATTTATCTCAATTCCAAAAACTGCAAGAATTTCATTAGATATTGCAATGGAAGAATTGGAGAGATTAGTAATACCCATTACAATCAGAAGAGTGCTCCCCAATGGCGATTATCAAAATATTCCCATTGGTTTTTTTGAATAAGTGGACCAATCGTCGATAAAACTTAAAAGATCTCAAAAAATCTGAGAAGTTGAACAATGCTCATGGAGGAGATAAAGGACGAAAATGGTCACGAGCAGATCAAAACATCTGATGATTCTGTTATTGTGATTTATAATGATCCAGTAATGCAATCTGCTTTGGACGCAATTCCTATTTTGACAAAAAATGGGCAAATAACAATCAGATCAAAGGGTAATTCAATTCCAAATGCAGTAGCAGTCGCAAATATTATCACAGAAAATATCTTAAAAGGAAATTCAAAAATTCACAAAATTAGTGTAGATAGCGAACCCATTCATGAATTGGGACGTACTCTTTCAAACATTGAAATAATTATCAATAAAATTTAGTAAACACTTCCTGGACCTTTTAGAAGCATATTTTCACATTCTTTACAAATTTTTTCATCTATATCTGATTCTAAATTATGATGTATTTCACAAATCAAGAGGCTTGATTTAATATAATTACATAGACCAATAAATTTTGAAAGACTCGAGGGAGTATATGCCATATCAGACGATAAACTCTCAGTTAGTTCATTAATTAAATTTGAAACTTGTGATTCAGAAAGCAATTTGGAAATTAAGGCAGGATCCCCGCGCGTTCCACGAATATAGTTGCTAACAGCAGCTTGGGTCACTCCTAGCATTTTTGAGATTTCTTCTTCTCTAACATTATGATCTTCAGCTAATTTTTTAGCTAGAATTGCTCTCAAGGCAGGTATCAAAGTTTTTGATTCAATTTCTGCTGGGAGTAACATTATTTCCAAAATAGTGCATACTGGATTTAAAGTTTGCATTAAAAAAATAAAAATTTCATAAGATCACCAAACCACACAATAAGGCTAAGCTATTATACTTTCAAAACTTATTTCCTTTATTGGAAGATATTTCCAAAAATTTGTTTAATGAATTAAAAGACGTATGTTCCTCTTGTATTGCTGATTCCATCTCATTATCAGGAGGGTTAGATAGTACAATTTTAGCATATTTTCTTAAAGAAAAAAAACCCAAGGCGGTTACTATTATTGCAGATGATTTTTTATCAACTGATCTTACTTTTTCCCAATTAGCATCAAAAGAATTTGGTTTATCTTTAGTTATCAACAAAGTAAATACTTCTGAGATTTTAGAATCAATTAAAGCAACAATAGAAATTTTAAAAAATTTTAACGATATTGAAATCAGAAATAATGTGGTAATGTATCTTGCTATAAATTGGGCAAAAGATCAAAATTTCAAGAGTATGGTTACAGGTGATGGTGCGGACGAACTTTTTGCTGGATATGATTTTCTTTTAAACAAAGATGAGAATGAAATTGAAAATGAAATTAAAAGAATTTGCTCTATAATGCATTTTCCAACCCAAAAAATCGGAGACCATCTTGGAGTAAAAATCGAATCTCCTTTTTTAGATAAAAAAATAATCGAATTTGCAAAAAATCTAGCCGCCAATTTAAAGATTAAAAATGAAAATAATGTAAAATATGGAAAGTGGATACTAAGAAAAACCTTTGAGAAAAAAATACCCTCGCAAATTGCTTGGAGAAAAAAATCTCCAATGCAGGAAGGATCTGGAACCAAGGGATTGACCAATTTTTTTGACACTGTAATTACCAATCAAAATTTTGTGGAAAAAAAGAAAAAAATTGAACAGGAAACTGGAATAAAAATTAGAACAAAGGAATCGTTATATTATTTTGAAATTTTCATAGAAAATTTTGGTTTGCCAAAAAAATCAACAAACACAAACAGTTCATGTCCTTTTTGTCATTCTAATTCTGAAAATTCAAAATTTTGCCGGATGTGTGGTGCTTTTCCAATCTAAATATTTTTTTTCCATTTTCTTGGTTTTTTAAGAAAAATTCTTCTACAACCATTACAACAGAAAAATATTTTTTTACCCTCGAAATCATGAGCTACTGCTAAATTTTCATCAAGCTCAATTCCACAAACTGGATCAACTGGCATTAATTTTTCAATTGATCTTTTCTATTTATAGATAGACAATTCAAAATTGAAATTTTGTGAGTGGAAATACCGCTTTTAAAAAACCGCACTATATTTTTTAAAATTTTTCAAAAATTCAAAATCAAAAACAAGATTAGATTTTATTAAGTTTCTAAGGATGTATTTTATCTACTTGGATTTTTGCTTTGGGTAAATTAAAGAAAAAGGTTGTTCCTTTATTCTCTGAACTTTTAAGCCAAATTTTTCCACCTAACGTTTTTACGATTCCTTCACAAATTGTTAAGCCTAATCCACTCCCTTCTTTTTTTCGAGTTGATGACGTATCTACTTGATAGAATTTTTTAAAAATATTCTTCTGTTGTTCTTTTGCTATTCCTACTCCATTATCTCGAACAAAAAAAGTAATGTGTTCATTGTCATCTTTTGTTCCTAGTTCAATAATCCCCTTTTGTTTTGGTACAAATGACATTGCATTCGAAATTAAATTGGAGAAAATTTGAGATATTCTATCACTATCAGAATAAACTGATGATGTTTGCCCCAAAGACATTTTCAAATCTATATTTTTACTCTCACAAATTGGATTAAATGCTTTAAACGTTTTTTCTAACAAATCCTTAGAATCAACTATCTCCTTATTAATGGATAATTTTCCGAGGTCAATTTTTTGAGCCATTAATACATCTTGAATTAGTTTTTGTAATTTTTCGGAGGCAATTGATATCTCATTTAATGCATCAAGTTGTTTTTCATTTAAATTTCCCATTAATTCTTGTTTTTTTAATAATTGAATATATCCCATTATGGGCATAATTGGTGTTTTTAATTCATGAGATATCATTGACATAAATTCAGTTTTTCTTTTATCCATTTCTTTTAATTTAAGATTAAGTTGTTTTTCTTTTTCTAAGGTGTTACCAACCTTTTGTGCCATATCCTCAAAATTTTTATGAAGAGCTGTTAATTCACTAATTCCTTTATCGTCTAGTGAATTTTTTGAAATAAAATTATTTTCTGAAAATTCTTTCATACGTTTGGCTAACGATTCAATTGGTTTTGTAAGATGATTTGCAATGTAAAAAGTTGCAAAAAATGTACCTGAAGAAACTATCCCAGAGAAAATTAAAATTATCAAACCCATTTCATTATCTTGCGTAGTTAAAAAATTTAAAAATCCGATATAAAATATTATAAAACTAGTAATCCCAAAAATTAGGAAAAGCGCTTGCTTAATTCTTATCATTATTTTTCAATATTGTTTAACTTGAAGCTTTAGTAATATTGGATAAAAGTTGATCAATATCTACTGGCTTTTGCAGGCATCCAGAAATTCCCAACTCTTTGAATTTTTTCACAGCATCGTCATTAATGTTTGAAGCAGTTAATATTGTAATTTTCTTTAATTGGTCAGGATCATCTTTTTGAAGTGTTTTAATAATTTGATGTCCGTCACACTCAGGCATTGCAAGATCAAGAACAATGGAATCATATTGGTTTGTTTTAATTAACTCCAACCCTTCTTTTCCATCATTTACAACCGTACAATCGTGATTACTATAATCAAGAAATGATGAAATTAATTTAGTTATCTGCTCATTATCATCTACAATCAAGACACTTAATCGAGATTTTTGCTTTGTTGATTTTGAAATTGTCTTACTCATTTTTTTCATCCTTATTTACCATCAAGTTTTGCTGTAAATAATCTAAAATCACCTTTTCTTGCTCAATTTCTCTTCTTCTGTGTTCGTAGTCTCCGGTCATATTCTTATTGGATTTGTTGTGTTTTTCCAAAACATAAGGTGACTTTCTCCAGATTAATTTGAATAAAGATTTGAGTGTGGCAACAAAAGATTTAGAATCAGTCCAAATTGCCATTAATTCTGGACTTCCACTGTTAATGAAAAATACTACTTCATTGTCATCTTTTATAATAAATGAGAAATTATGTCGGTTACTTTCATCTAATTTTTTAATATTATTCATTGGCAATCCTTCTAATGGGAATAATCCTTTCTTAGAGTATGTTGTTAGCACTTGTAGTTCTGACTTTGTCTTTTTTAGTAAGTTTACAAATTCCGTGTGATAAAATTTAATAAAATTAGTATCTGACCCTAACACCATCAAGTCTTTTTCGGAATTTTTAACCATTCTTTCAATTTTAACTAAAATTGAATTCTTTCCTTGAAGAATTTGGAATTTATTACCATCAACTTTTTCTGATTCATCAACATATTTTGGAATAGTTTCCCATAGAGTCAGTATTTTTTCTTTTTTAAGTTCAAGGTCTGTAATTCTATTTTTTTCATTATCAATAATAATATTTAATGCATCTTTAATTGGAACTGAATTAAATCTAGTAGGCTTGCCAAAAATAGAGAAAATAATTCCCTTTTGTTCTAATGAATTTAACAAATGATATGATTCTGTTCTTGGAATGTTTAGACTTTTTGAAAGAGTTGATGCTGTTTTTTCACCAGTTTTAGTAAGATAAAGATAAACTTTTGATTGGTTAGGAGTAAGTCCATATTGTAACAAATTTTTATTGATTGTTTTCATTGATTCTTTATGATCATTTCCTAAAACCAGATTTTCTATTAGTGCTTCTTCCATTGTCATGTTTTTTTTATACATGGGTCTGAACTTAAGGTCATGTCTGTCACACTATATTACAGATAAATCAGGCAGAAAGTATTTTTTTATATAAAAAATGTAGTTGTTAAAAAATTAATTAAAAAAATTTATTTTCTAGGCCATAACCTAAACATGAGCTATATCTAGGATTTTCTTAGGTAAAATACCATAATCTGCATCAGGTTCTGCAACAACATACAAAATATCTTCACCCAAAATAAAACTCATTGCAAGAGCTCTTTCACGCGAAGCCATTGCAAAATTTACCGAACCTAATTGTTTATCAAACTCCCTTCTCATTTTTACTCTTAAGGCTAACTCCATGAATAGCATTTCATCGTCTTTTTGATTTTCAAGCGGTTCTACGTTTTCTTTCATTCCTCCTGCTACTAACCTACCTCGCTCATTTATTACTCCTGCAAACCTTATTTTGGTATCCATTTCCATAATTGATTTACAAATTTTTGTATAATCAAAAATCTTACTCGACAAATTTATCGAGATTTCTTTTTCAATCCCTCTTATTAGCTTTATACAAATGACGTTAGAATGAAATTTAGAATCAATAATTTAGGCTGTGAGTTTTTTTACCAATGAGAGATATTCTTCTTCTGTCATAGGTGGAATCTTCATTATCTCTAAATTTTCTAACACATGTTCATTAGATTTTTGACCCACTAAAGGTGCTAAAACCCCGGGAGTTGACCTGATAAATTGTAAGGATCTTAGAGAGGCTTTTAAGTTTAAAAATTCTGGAATTGCTCCAGGCGCTAAAAGCCTGCCCTGCATAAATGGCACGCTTGTAAAAACTCCAATCCCGAGTTTTAAAGCTGCTTCTAAAATAGACAGTTTAGATTTTTCAATTTGTTGGTTCTTTTTTAATAAGGCTTGATCAAAATGCATGTTAAATGGCAATTGGATGAATCTAAACCCGTGATTTTCTCCTCCAACTTCCTTTGCCATATCTAAGGTTTCTTCAAGAGATAGGTATTGTGGGTTATCGTTTGTTACTCTAAAACACTCCCAAGTTGCCATTCCATAAAATTTGATTTTTCCTTCTTTTCTTTTTTTTTCGTAAAACTCAAAAACAAGTTTAAGATTTTTTAAAAATTGATCTTTTGAAACGTCTCTTATTTGTCCTTCAACTGCATTATGTAAATATAATAAATCCACACAGTCAACCCCTAAATTTTTTAAACTTCGGTCTAGCTGATCATTGAGATAAGGGATGGTCATACAATGATACCCAGATGTGACATCTCCTTCTTTAATTACGCCTTTGTTAGCATATTCATTTTTAACATATTCCCAAAAATCTTGATTGATATCTGCATCATTTGTAACATACCCATTTTTGGTACAAAGAAAAACTTGACCTCGAAAAATTTTTTGTTCTTGAATTAACTCTGATATTGCCCGTCCAACTGAGCGTTCTGCCTTTTGGGCTCTATAATTGATGGCAGTATCTATTACATTTACTCCTGAAAGAATTGATTGTTTTACTGCGTTTTTTACTGCAAGATCGGTCTCCTCATTTGTTTCACCTAGATAAGTTCCAATTCCTACATTGGATAAAGTAAGATTTTGAATTTTTTTAAAATTCATTTGATTTGCATTTGAATTATTTGCAAATTTTTCAGTTCCCTCAGATGTTGCAAAACCAGAAATCATAAAGGATTTCATTTGATGTTGAATTTATTTGTACAATAAAGCATCAGAAAGAATTTTGAAAAATTTAGGAATAATTAGAAAGATTTTGGTTATTTATCGCAAACCTTTCATTTTACCTGAAATATGATCACTTGGAATTGATTTTCAAAAGTTTTCATTGATATTTTTTAGTTTGCTACGGTCAATTTTCTTTCAATTGTTTCAAATGGCTTTTCAAGGTTATTGGCCTTGATTAATTTAGTACTATTAGGACCCATATTAAATAATAAATCTAGAATGGAAAGATTTGGAAAGAATGGTTTTGAAAATCTTTGAGGATATTCGTTAAAATGATAATTTTGGTATAATAATTCCACACCGTTTTTCTCAAACAATTTTTCATTCAAATAATTTTTTCCTCCTATGCCTGAAATATAGGTCTCAGCACCTACTGCTTTGCAGACTTTTAATAGACGTTCTGAAGACGTGTCGGTTACATTTAGCTCAGATTCTTTAATGATTTTAGTCTTGATTCCAAGCCATTCAATAGTTTTTTTTAGAGTTTCAAAATTAAAATCAAATAAATTTTTCCATTCTTTTTGATATAATTCCTCAAAATATTGTTTATAGTTATTAAAATAAGGAGCTTTACCATAAGAGCCAAAAATTTTTTTTATATGATCATTTTTCCAAGAAATTTTGTTATTAATTTCTACTTCATTGTTTGGAGAAAATTTATGAGATTTATTTATTGGTACAGTTATCCATATCCATCCATTTGGTGCATCTATTCTATTTCTATTTGTAAATCTTTTATCATATTGTACATCATCCATAATAACAAAATAATCTGCCAAGGTTAATTTATGGAAAAATCCTGGATAAGGAAAAAACTGGGGTTGATGAATAGCAACTTTCAAGGTTAATTTTTCGTTGTTTTTAAAAATAAAAGAATGTGTTTAAAAATTTGAACAACACTTTTCCTATGTTTGCAAATTACTAAAGTTATTAATTAATAAAATATTTTTTAAAAACCCAATATTATTCCAATAACAAACAAGGTACCAGTTAATCTACTATACATTAAGGTTTTGGACATCGATGGAAACAATTTTTCTTGATCTTCATAATTTTTTGCAAGATTAATTCCTGCCTGAATAACTAAAGGTATTGGAATTAATGCGATAAGGGAAATAATTGGAAATAACCCTGTTAAAACTCCTAAAATTATTGTCCCCAAAG
Source organism: Nitrosopumilaceae archaeon (assembly GCA_028279545.1). GTDB lineage: Archaea > Thermoproteota > Nitrososphaeria > Nitrososphaerales > Nitrosopumilaceae > Nitrosomaritimum. The sequence continues at coordinate 8,439 of JANQNN010000019.1, read as the reverse complement.
AAACAATTGGAAAAACCCAATAAATTTTTGTAGATGTTTTTTTCCCTATTGCAATTACCAAAGTCTTTCGACCTTTTGATTTATCTGCATTAAAATCTGGAAAGGATGCAATAAAAAGAACAAAAGAGGACAATACTCCTACTGTTATTCCCCCTAATGCAGCTTCAATGGATAATTGATTTGTCTGAATAAAAAAAGTGCCTAAAACAATCATTGTTCCTTTTATTGATACAAAAATTTCACCTAGGCCAAAATTTACAATTTTTGTTGAATAAAAGTAAATAGATAAAATTGCAAAAGCAAGTATTGCTGCAATTATTATTCCATGTGTAAAAATAAAATAAGTTCCAATAGCCCCTCCTATAATTAAAAAAATGATTCCTGCTCGATAAACTGAGGAAGGTTTCAATAAACCCTCTGGTAAAACTCCCGTTCCACCACTCATTTTTGTCCTTTTAGTAAGGGTGTCAATTCCCCGCTTAAAGTCCCAATAATCATTTAACAAATCTACACTAGCATGGAGGGCAATCACACCTGCGTAAGTCAAAAATGCAGAAACGGGCTCAATGGAATTAAAAAGGTGCCAATTTATTGCTAGACCCACAGAAACAGCAATAACTGAGGCTAGAAGAAATCGAACACGTACGACTCTAAGCCAGGTTGAAATATAGAATCTTAGGTTTTTTTTAGTTTGCATTTTTTGTCTGTAATTTAAAACCATTTTAAGCGATTTAGGTTTTTGGAAATGATTCCGAAAATTATCAATTTAAAATGTAAATTTAATTTTAAAATATTTTAAAAAATTTATTTTCATTATTTCAATTTTGGAATTCAAAATTTCGTGAAAATTTTAATAAAATACACTTTTTTTACTTCTAAATTTATCAAATTTCAATTTTAAAAATTTACAGTGTCTTTAAATGAAAATTTAATAAGAAATAGAAATTATTTTAACTAAATTAGTTTCAATTAAAACCATGAATCATTTGAAAAATTTAAAAACTCATGTTTTATGTATGTCAATAATTGTTTTATTAAATACTGCATATTTAGAATATTCTTGGGGCCAAAATGATAGTGAAGAAAAAGTAATTCCCAAATGGTTTAAAAATAATGTATTATGGTGGGAAGAAAACAAAATCACGTCTAGCGAAGTAATTAATGCATTAGAATTTTTTTGGCATAAAGAAATTATTCAGTTTGAGCCAAATGATACGGATTTAGAATTTTACTCTAAAAATTTTTCAATCGAAGAATACAACAAAACAATTTTAGATTTAAAAAAGGAATTTGAGTCATGGGAAAAAGATTTGATTTTAGATCAAAAAATTATACAAACAATTTCGAATCTAAACAGTAAAGGAATAATAAACAAATTTGATTCAAATCCGCCTCGACTATCTGCTGCAATTATTGATGTGCTTGATCAAAGTATTCCCAACCAATCAGCCCAACAGAAAATTCAAAAATTATTAGAACATGCAGGTTATGAAGTAGATGTTTTTACCTCGAAAGACACAACTGTTGAATTTTATAAGAAATTACCTTCATTGAATTATAATTTTATTTACATTAGAACTCATAGTTTAGAAGTTCCTGAATTAAACAATACCACCTTTTTATTTACTGGTGAGGAATATTCCGTTGAAAAATATTTTTCAGAACAGATAACAGGTCAGCTTGGTAAGGGAATTCCTTCTTCTAATGAAATTCCTACTGAATTGGGAGAAGGTTCTCAAAATAACAACGAGGGAATGTATTTCATGGTTAGTTCAAGATTTGTCGAACAAACGATGTTAGGGGCTTTTCCAAACTCTGTCATTATAATAGGAGGATGTGAATCTGCAAAAAATGAAGATATAGCAAGTTCGTTTTTTTCACGAGGGGCATCCTCATTTATTGGGTGGAATAGTCCTATTTTAGCAGGTGAAAATGACAGAGCAATGCTCAGTTTATTTGAAGATATTCTAGTTAACAATTCTCAAATTCAAAATTCTATTGATTCTGTTATGGAAAAATATGAATCAAATTTGAAATACAAAACTACCTTAGAATATTTCTCTAATTCCTGAAAAAATATGAGATTTTTAGAAAGAAATCAAGAAAATAATTGATTATTAAAAATTAATTTTTATAACTTAATCTTTAAGGGATATTTTTTTTCTTAACCGTAAAAATTATCGAACCCGCTCCTACAAAAAATAATGAAATTGGTAATAACCATTCTGAATTCGTGGTGGCCCCAGAAATTAAAAGAGATGTGGTATCAATGGGAACATAGGTTCCACCTATTGTTTGGTTTACTATTTGGGGTTCAGTTAAGTCAATACTAGTGTCTATACGAAAGTGTGATTGTGTTGTATGACGTTCAGCAAAAAACAAATCAAAAGTATACACATTTCCAACTGTTAAACCCAAATCATCTAAATCAACACTTCCATGTTGAGCCGAATGAACTCCACCAAGATCAATTACTAATTGATCTTCAATGAAAACAAAGACATCATCATCACCTGTAAAAGAAAATGATTCACCGCCAGAATAAGTAAAATCACTATGTATGTGATAAGTAAAATGGAAATTGTGATTTCGACCCTGGTTACCAAAGAGATCATTATCTATTGGAAAAAAGGCCTGATCATCAAATGTGTATACTAATGGGTCAGGTGTAATAGTATTATCCAAGGTTATTGACAAAGGAACAGAAAGATTTACTGGATCATCATTATACCATTGATCAAATTCGGCTTCACTATGTGTGGTTGGATTTCCAGGCAATCCTGCATAAACAGGCTTTCCATCCCCTCCTAGTATTGGTTCTACTATTCCGGGATCGGATTGAATGATATATTCAAAATCTCTATGAGTATCTTGAAAGTCTCTAACTACACCGTTCAAAACAAAAACATCTCCAAAAGCATTAGAAATGTCAAATGATAGAATGGCAATAATTCCTACAAGAATAAAACCAATGATGTTTTTTTCCCCCATGCCTATCTTTTTCAATCGAAAAAATACTTAAGGAAAAGCGCGTTCAAAATGAACAAAATAATGACTGGTAAGCATGTTCTTTTAAGGATTTAAGAATTTTTTCTAATTTTTTAGAATATTCTTAATTTTAAAAAATCATTAAAAACTAGATATCATCATCTTCCCATTCTTCTTCGATTGGGGCTTCTAATTTTTTAGGCTTAATAATTACAAAGTAGACTCCAGCCGCAGCTCCTCCAATAATTACAGGAATAATTGCAAATAATCCAAAATTATTTTCTGAAATTCCTGGATTGGATTGTGAATCAACCTGTATTGTGAGAGTTTTTTCACCATCAACGAATCCCTCAGCAGCTGCAAAAAGCTCAAAAGAAATTTCTGGTCCTTTTAGTGCAGTCAAGCTAACCGTAGCGCTGCCATCTTTATCTGTTCTAACTAAATCATTTGATGAGGTAGCATTTTCATTGGAAACAATTCTTATTTCTGCACCTTCAACTGATTCATTATTTTCATCATCTACAAATAATTTTATTTGGTTTGATTTGTTAATGGAAAATGGTTGAATTAATCCACTGGTTGAAATTTTAAGTTCTGTTGAAGAGGAAGTAGAGGATAAAGTCGAATTGGTTCCAACTACTCCTTTTGCATTAACTGTAATTGTTGATTGACCCAATGTTCCTGTAGTCTCAATGGGAAATTCTGCATAGGATGTTCCTTTCTTTATGACGATATCATGAGGTTGAAAAATTGAAGGATCCTCTGAGTAGATCTTAGTCTTTATGTCTTTTGTTGGTAAAATTGGAATACCTTGAAGATCAGTGATTTGAGCTATTCCTACGTGATTTTCATATTTTACATTTGGATTATCTATTGGAAACTCAACTAAAATTTGTGAAGATAACTGTGTCTCAAAGTTGTTAAAAGATTCCATAGAAATGTTGGTATTTTCTCCAATTGGTGAAACATTTAGCTCAACAAGGTCTCCATCTACTAAGGAGAAGGACTCACTATCAAGTGATGAGAATGAAAAGGAAGTTTCTTTTTTAAGCTCTACAATTTCATTTGTTGGAGTAATCAAATACTTTAAGTCAGTATCCAACATTTTTGGTCTGCTTTCACCATCAATTGCAATCAAAAAGATATCAAAGGAACCATCTCGATTAAATAAGATTGAATCTTCACCAGTTGGGGAGAAAATTCGAATTTCTTCTTGTTCCAGAGAATTTACCACCTCAGTTGCAAAAGAATTAGAACCAACTCCCTTTACATTTACTGAAATTGCAACTTCTCCACTTTTTTGACCCGTAGAAACAATGGCGGATCCATATGAGGACGAGGTTTCAATTATGCCCGTATCTTTTATTGTTATCAAGGAATTGTCACTTGACACCACATCTAAAAGTTGAATGGCTCCGTTTGCCCTATACTCTTGATTGGATCGAATTGGGTAAAATTCGCCCTCTTCAAGATAATCAATATCATATACCAAAATTTCATTTTTATCAAGTTCCTCAAGAGATTCTTCCAATTGTTCAGGATCATCATCGTCAGTTTCTTCTATTGCCATCTGATATGAAAATACAGCAGTTGAATTACTTGGAATTTTTAAGGGTCCAAATATTTGTAGCATTTTATTATCTATTGGTTCTAAGTTATTGTCTTGCGAAATTATTGATGATGTTAAAACTCTCTCATCTGAGGTACTAATGGATTCTCCGACAACTGAAACAGTATCTTGTGCAATTCCATAACCTTCTGCACTAACTCCAATAATTACATCATTAGCAAGAAAACCTACAAGATTAAAAGTTGGTTCAAATAAATAACCAAATTCCCCTTTTTTGATTATAGGGTTTAGTTCCTTCATTGACCTATCTAATCCTTCTCCAATAAAGTTTTGATCATTTGAAAAAAACTTTAAGGGAATATCTTTAGTTGCTATTGTAGGATTTCCTGAAGAGTCAAGAAGACTTACAAATATACTTAATTTTCTATTGACATCACCATTAATCATTTCAGGATAAACCATCAAAGAAAGCGAAGATGGGAAGGTTGAAGAAATCTGAATACTTTTTGCAGTATCCAGCTGTGTTTCATTCTGTACCGCACGAATAAAAGAATTTCCAACTTTATCATTTGTAGTTATTGTACCCCATGCAAAATATTCACCAGTTTTAATGACTAGTTTATCAGAACTTGGAACTGCTAACGATTCTTCATACTCCAAATCTACAATAATGTCATATGGAGCTCGAACTACATTTCCATCAGAAGTCTTTAGATAAACCGAAAGTGGCATGCTTGAAAAAACATGCATTTGGTCAGTAGGGATATTTAATTCCAAACTTATGTCATCAGGAAGCAATGCTTTACTTGTACCAACTTGAATGTGAGTAAAATCAAATTTTTCTTTATATGATGCTGTAATTACTGTATTTCCGTTATTGCCAGAGGTGATTTCAAATTTCACAAATTCAGAATTGGCCGGAAAAATTACCTCACTTGGAACAGATGCAATTGATGGGTCATCTGACTTTAATTTTATTTTAATATCATTATCAGTTGTGATAGGAATTCCTTTTGCATTTTCAAGATAAACATAGCCAATCTCATGAGTGTTTGGGCCCTCTTCTATCAAAGATGGTGAAATTGATAGATTTACTGAGTAATTTGAAAGATTATCCAGATTTTCAGCAGAAATATTTGGTAGGTTTCCAATTAATAGAATAGTTAAAGAGAACAAGAAAATAGCAATTTTTGATGAGTTTTTAACTGAAAATATATCTCTCATTACAAATTAATAAAATCAACTAAACAAGGTTAAAGAGATCATTGTCCAAAATGAACTACAATAGAACACCACGCTCTATTTGATTTTTTTTGAATTTGTTGTGTTTTTCAAGATTTGAAAATAATATACAAATATTTTTCAAAAATTTTATAAAAAGAAAAAAGTGTGGGTTTAACCACTTTGTTGACCAGCTATTACTGTACCTACAAATACTGAACCAGAAGAGGTTGACAATTTAGCTTGTGCATCTCTTCCATTTTTAATTACTTCACCTAGTTCCAGAACTAATGAAACCTGTTGTCCAGGTTGAACTTCTGAAGCATTGGCTGTAGTATAGGTTGTATTATCTGTCATTACATGATATACATTACCTGCACCTGCAAATGCTGAAGATGAATATGCATAAACATTTCCACCAAATCGAACTTCACTTAGTGTAACTTTACTTACACCATTGTTTTGCACATTAATTGCAATTTTTTCTCCGACTTGTAGTCCATCCCCTGCTGTGTTGCCTGCTGCAAATACTGTTCCGTCATGTACGAGTATTGTAGTACCGTCAGTTGCATCATAACCTACGAACTTCATTGATTCAATGTTTGGTGCACCACTAACTTGGGCTGAACTAAAGAATCCCTGAGAGAACACGAAGATTATACTTCCACCAACGACTGCAATAGCTACTAAAAGAAGTGTTGCAATGATAGGAGCAACTGCCCTTCTTGAAGCTAGTTTTTGCTTTGTGTGTAGTCTTGTCATTATTAATTATAGCAAGTATGGAAATGAGGTTAAAGAGATCTTTGTGCAAAATGAACTACAATTTTTCAAAAATAGGCATAAAATATCTATCCTTTGAAAAAATTATCCTATGAAATTTTTTTAGGGTTTTACTTGTAAAATAATTTCAGAGGCAGGGTTAATAGAAAATGGGGAAGGTTTGGTATTTCCACTGGCTTTGAGATACATTACGTATAATTTTTCTTCAAGTACTTGTGGAGCATTAGCCGAAAATTGAATAACTCTTGCCTGATTACTTCCTTCACCGGTGATGTTGTTTGTTAAATTTCCAACGATTTGAACTGAATTATTGGGCTGCGTTACTGTATTTACAGCAAACCCAAACGCATCAATAATATTAACATCCGACCATCCTGGGGGAACATTTATGACAAATTTTGTAGATGAGCTAGCAGCATCTATGTAATTTGAGGCAATTGTGTCAAAATCAGCCAATGTGGCATTAAAAATCTGTGTTGAATTTGATTGAATTCCTGTAAAAACTGTATGAATATTTGATGGATTTACAGCATCATCTTTATCCGTAGTTAAGTAGGTGTTTACTATTGGAAACACACTGCCACCATTGTATTGCATAGAAGAAGAGGTAGTTTTTGTGACAATTCCAACATCCGTATATGCTGTAATGTGAACCATAAAGGAATTTACATTTGAAGAGTTCAGTAATTCTCCAGGTTCAATAAAAGCCAAAAATGAATATGCTGATTTGGGGTCAATTGTAATAGGTGAACCAAAATCTTCCCATACTAATTGATTTTCAACTGGACAACTCCAATTTGATGGAGTTGGTGCAACTGTTGTGGGATTACATGAGGTTTTAAAAAGCAAATCCGAACCTGTTGAAATTCCATCTCTTGGGCTTTTGACAGCAACGACTATTTTATTTACATTAATGTCATTTTCTGTGGGATTTGCAATGTTGACTCCCCACAAACCCTTTTGGTTTGAATTACCAAAAGGTGATGGAATTATTGAAAATAGTTGTGCTTCAGCAAAAAGATCTGGATTTAAAATAACAGAATATGCTTTTCCTGAGGTTGTATTTCCTTGTATTCCCAAAATATTCATGTAGTCATTACTTGGATTTCCTTGCTCATAGGAATTTGAAATAGCATCAATTCCTGTAACATAATTTGTAAAACTAATTTTGGTTTTGTTTATGCTTGAAACTGTTGCATGCCATTTGAAAATTGCAGTTTCGCTAGGAGATAAATCTACACTACTAGGAAAAGACGATGTAATTGCATTAATGTTTGTAGGATGACTAGTATTTGGAGTAGAAAATGCCGGCATTACTGAAACCAAAGGGTCATTTGAAATGTTGGTAACAAACATTGCTAATGTTACATTTTGACCAGATTTGACATCAGGTGGAATTGCAAACATTTCTGTCCGTAATTTGTATGGAGGCCCTGAATCACCGACATATAGTTTATCCACAACGGTTGTCCCTAAAGATGAAATTGCCTTAATATCATATGGTAAACGAGAATTAAAAGAAGCAGGTGCAAATGATGCAACATATTGTGCTTGACGATTTGAAGATGTAGAATATGTGTGCGATTGATCATCGTACCCAGCAGTTATTTTAATTTCAGAAGTAACGCTATGCCAGGCACTAGTTATTTGAAAATCTTGCCTTTCTACTTGACCAGAACCATGTGAAGTATAGCTTCCTCCAGTTCTTCCATTTCCAACTACTGATACAATTAATGAACCATCTGTAAGTGTAGTAATTCCCGTAGTAATTGTCGTGTCATTATAAACAGAATTAGAATTTTCTGCTTCTTCTGGTTGTTGTTCCACACCAGAAAATGACATAACCGAAATACCTGCACCAGAGGGAGTAGAATTAAAGT
>JANQNN010000003.1 GCA_028279545.1 Nitrosopumilaceae archaeon | reverse complement strand
TTTTACAGCTTTACATTTGTTAGCTGGAATTTTAAATGCTCAAAATTTGGAGGACTGTATTAAATATTATCAAAAAAGCATAGATCTCAATAAACAATTTTTTCTTTCTTTTAATGGTCTTGGTAATTTTTATTTGAAATCAAATCAATTTGAAAAGGCTGAATCTTGTTATTCTAAAGCAATTGAAATTAATCCAAAAAGATCAGCTAGAATTTATAAAAATCGTGCATATATTAGAGAAAAACAAAAAAAGAATTTAGAAGCAAAAGATGATCTAAAAAATTACCTAAAATTTTCCCCTAAAGCAGAAGATAGGGGAGTTATCGAGCAAGCAATAAGGGAATTATAATGAATGCGGAGTGCGGGATTTGAACCCGCGGCCTTCAGCTTGGGAAGCTGACGTCATACCAGACTAAACTAACTCCGCACGCACAAATGAAATATCTAATTATAATTAAATATCTTGACCAACAAATAATTTCATGGATGCTCGTTGTCCTGAATGCGAAAAGGTAGCAATACTGAATGATGAAGTAACCAAAGTAAAGTGTCCTCATTGCAATTTTGAAGCAGATTATGATACCTATCTTGAAATTATGAAGGAGCATGCAATAAACATGGCATCCGATTATATTCCAGATAGACCAGGTTTGTAATTACCAAAAATTTCCTTTATCAGAACAATCTAAATGAGATCCACAATTTGGACAAAAAAGGTGACATGCTTGAATATCTATCATTTTTGCATTACATTTAGGGCATTTCATTTTTTTATCCATACACAAGAAAAGGAATCATAATTTAAAAAAATGTCCAAAGGTTAATTAGACCTCCGGGTTTTTTTTGAATAATTGACAAATTTCAAACTTACAGTATCTGATATTAAAGGAAAATCTGTTACCAAAGAACTGAAAGATAATGATGGCAATCAGTTTTTAGGTTTACAAATTGGAAATGAAACTGATGCGGCAGTTGTTGGATTAAAAGGAAAATTAAAGGTAACTGGAGGCAGCGATAAATCTGGTGTTCCCATGAGAAGCGATGTTCATGGTGCAGCAAGAAAAAGAGTTCTTCTCACTAAAGGAGTTGGATTACAAGATGCGGAAATTGGACAACGGGTAAGAAAACTTATGAGAGGAAATACAATCTCTGAAGAAATTTATCAATTAAATTGTAAATATGATGGAGAACTTCCAGCAGAAGCTGCAGAAGAGCCAGCCGAAAAAACTGAAGAAAAAAAAGAATAACTTAACATATACCGATTCTACATTTTGACTCATGCATTGGAGAGAGACACTTCCTGATTGGTATATTAAAAAATACGGCTACCAACCTTGTGTAAATATTGGTACTGCTGGTCATGTAGATCATGGTAAAACAACTCTTATTCAAGCCTTAACTGGGTCATGGACTAGTGTTCATAGTCAAGAATTAAAACGAGGAATAACTATTCGAGTTGGATATTCTGATGCAGCATTTTACAAATGTAACTCCTGTGAAGAACCTTTAGGTTATTCTACAACTCCTAAATGTAACAATTGTGGAAAGGAAAGCGAATTATCTAGAGTGGTAAGTTTCGTTGATAGTCCAGGTCACGAAAGTCTGATGGCAAATATGCTCTCCGGTTCTGCTCTAATGGATGGAGCTTTGTTATTAGTAGCTGCAAATGAAAAAGTACCAAAACCACAAACCAAAGAACATCTTTTAGCCCTTCAAACCCTCAACATCCAACAAATTGTTATCGTTCAAAACAAAGTAGATTTAATCTCATACAAGGAAGCTGTTTCCAATTATCAAGATATTACAAAATTTGTTAAGGGTACACATGCCGCAAAGGCTCCAATTATACCCATTTCAGCTCAATCAGGATTGAACATTGACGCTTTAATTGGATCTATCGAATCTACCATTAAAACTCCAGACAGAGATGAATCTCAAGATGCAGTAATGCATGTACTAAGGTCCTTTGATGTCAACAAACCAGGCAGTAAATTGAAAAACATCAAAGGGGGAATTTTAGGTGGAAGTTTAACTCAGGGGATTTTTAAGGTTGGTGATGAAATTGAAATTAAACCTGGAATAATCAAAGATAAAAAGAAGACTTATGAGCCCTTGCATACCGAAATAACTTCCTTAGGAACTGCAGCGGGTATTGTGGATTCAGTAAAACCTGGAGGCTTGGTAGCTATTGGTACTAAATTAGATCCAGCCATGACAAGAAGCGATTCTTTTATTGGCTCTGTAATTGGAAAACCTGGAACTCTTCCAGAAAATACGAATAGTCTCAAAATTCAAGTAAATCTTTTTGACTCTGCAGTTGGAATTACTGGAGATACCAAAGTTCTTCCAATACAAAAAGATGAGCTTCTGCGATTAAACATTGGAACTGCTCCAATACTAGGAAAAGTATCTAAAATAAAATCAAAAAACATCGAAATTGAACTTAGAAGACCTGCTTGTATTTTTAAAGATGAAAATGTGGCTATTAGCAGGAGAATTTCTGATAGATGGAGATTAATTGGAGCAGGGGTAATTGGTTGAAGTCGTTACTGATACAAGCTTTTTAATTCATCTGGCTACCAAAAGAATCAAAAATATTGATAATATCGGAGTTGAGGTTGGTTCAATAACTTTCGTGGTTCCCAAAGTAGTTCAAAAAGAATTACTTGGATTAAAAAATGATTTAAAAAAAAAGAACGACATAGTTACAACCTTGAATTTTATAAAAAATTTTAAAACCATTCCAATTGATGGCAAATTTGCAGATGAAGAGTTAATTAATTATGTTAAAAATACCAGGGGAATAATTGGAACAATGGATAAGGAATTAAAAAAGGAAATTAAAAAGAATGGAGGATCCATAATTTCATTTTCCAATAATAGGTTAGTTTTGGAATCTTAGAAAAATTTAACTGGAACATTTTGTTTTATAGAGATAATCATGAGAATTGAAAGTAACTCTTTTAAAAATGGAGGAGAAATTCCTAGAAAATTTGGTTATAAACAAGATAACATAAATCCAGATCTTATTATTTCAGATACTCCTCCCAATACCAAATCACTAGTTATCATTATGGATGATCCTGACGCAATGGGAGCTGTAGGAAAAATTTGGGTTCATTGGGTAATTTGGAATATAGACCCTAACACAAAAGAAATCGCTGAAGATTCAATCCCACCAAATTCAGTTCTGGGAAAGACAGATTTTGGAGAAATTGCCTATGGGGGGCCAGCTCCTCCAGATAAAGAACATACGTATATTTTCAAATTATATGCACTAGATGATAGATTAAATCTTGCCGAAGGATCAACAAAACAACAAGTAGAACAGGCAATGGAAAATCATATTATTTCTCAATCAAAGTTAGAAGGAAGATATTCTCCATAGGAAAAATTTTTTTTAATTGTTATAACGCTCAGCTAATCTATATTTCATATACTTATCATCAGGTGAATATTTAGCTGGATGAGCAGAAATAGTTTCTTCATTACAAACGGGACATCTTTTTTTTAATGTGTAACGATAATCTTTTGGGCATTTTCTTAATTGAAATCGCAAATTAATTCTCTCTTGTTTTTTTAGAGTCTTCTCTTGTAAAAATAAACTGGCCTTTCTTTTTTTCTATATTTCCTTGAATTTCTTCCAATATTGGTTTCATTTTTTTTTCTGCAGATTTAAAATCCTCCGAAGTTATTGATAGTCGATATTTTGGCGCTCCTAAATATGTAATATCAATTGATGGATCTTTTTTAATAACATCAAGAAGTGTTTTTTTAATAATTTCTATCCCATTTGATGAATTATTTGTAATTTCCATAATCCCTCTTATTTCCACTGAAGGAAGTTTAATTTTTGAACAAATTTCTTCAATGACACTTTTTGTTTTTTTCGAAAATTTAAGGTCTTTAATTGAGTCTATTCCATTTCTTCCTATTTCAATAAAAGCATCATAAACTGAATCAAAATTAGAATAGATATCATCTTCTAATTTTTCAACCTCACTATCTGAAAGTTTGGCTTTTTCTTGAACGTTTTTTAACAACGTTTTTCCTTTTTCAAATTTTTTTACTTCTTTTAGTTTGTGTTTTTTTTGGTCCTTTGATACCTGTTTTAAAGAAAGATCAATGTCTCCTCTTTGTGGGTTTATTTTTTTTACAAGTAGAACTTTTTTTTCATTTTCTTTTACAAATCTATTTACTGATCGTATCCAACCAGGAGCTATTTCTGAAATATGTAAAAATCCTTGAATTCCATCATATTCATCTAATGAAACATATGCTCCATGATCCATTATTTTAGTGACTGTAGCAATAACTATCTCACCTTGTTCTGGCATCTCTTGAATTTCTGTAGACATTTCTTCTTGCACTCTATTTTGTGTAAATTAATGTTGCTAGTTAAAAATCGATGCCTTTTTTGGCTTTTTTTCCTTCCTGAAATGGATGCTTGATTTCTTTCATTTCTGTTACTAAATCAGCTAAATCTATTATTTCCTTTTTTGCATAATTTCCCGTTAAAATAAGATCTAATGAAGAAGGTTTACTTTTAATTAAATTCAATACTTCCTCAAGTGTAATTAAATTCAAATTAATGGCATAATTTACTTCATCTAAAATTACAATATCGTATTTACCAGACTGAATTTTGTTTGAACTAATTTTAATTGCTTCTTTTGCTATTTTTTTATGTTCTTCTAAAGGACTTTTATCATCAATAATTCCTACAAATCCTTTTCCAACTGAAATCATTTCAAAATTGGGTTCTAATTTTTTTGAGGAATTCATCTCTCCATAATGCCAGGAACCTTTAATGAATTGAATCATACAAATTTTTTTATCATAGCCTATTGCCCTTAACACAATTCCTAAAGCAGCTGTAGTTTTTCCTTTTCCATTTCCAGTATAAACAATTGTTAAACCCGAATTATTCATACCAATAATTTTTTTTTCATAGTAAAAACATTCAGTTTTTTTAAATGCATCATTTAAATAAAAAAATATACTTGATCATTCAAATTGAAAATTCCCAGACTTGTTTTAGGAGGAACCTCAAGTGGTGTGGGAAAAACATCAATTACATGTGCAATTATCCATGCCTTACAAAAAAGAGGATTTTCAGTCCAACCCTTTAAAGTTGGTCCGGATTATATTGATCCTTCTTATTTATCTACTTCAGCAAAAAAGGATGCCTTTAACCTTGATGTGTGGTTAATGGGAAAAAATCGACTTCTTGAAAGTTTTGTTTCCAATTCAAAATCTGACATTTCAATTATTGAGGGTGTAATGGGATATTATGATGGATTTGGAGCAGATTCAAATTTAGCCAGTACTCATCATGTGGCTTCAATAACAAAATCTCCCACCATTTTAATTATAGATGCAAGTAAAGCAGCCCGCTCAGTAGCAGCTACTGCCTTAGGATTTCAAAAATTTCATCCAAATTCTAGAATAAAAGGAATAATTCTAAATAAAATTGGTAGTAAAAAACATGAAAGCCTTTGTAGAAAGGCACTTGAAAAGGTAGATTTACCAGTAATTGGAGCAATTCAAAAAAATTCTAATCTTGAGTTTGATTCTAGACATTTAGGGTTAATACCCGTAAAGGAAAATTTGTCATTAAAACAAAAAATTGAGCAGACTTCAAAAATTATTTCTAATCAACTAGATGTTGAAAAAATTCTTCAAATTCTTCAAAATCCAATTCCTCTAAAAATTAATAGCAAAAAATTTCATAAAAAATCTAAAATTACAATTGCCGTTGCACTTGACAGCTCTTTTAATTTCTATTACCATGATAATTTAACTGCCCTAAAAAGAGAAGGAGCAGATATAAAATTTTTTAGTCCCATTAAAGATAAAAATTTACCAGAATCTGATGGATTATACATTGGTGGAGGATTTCCTGAAATTCTTGGAGAGGAATTAGAAAAGAATCAAACCATGCAGAAAAAAATTAAGCGATTATCAGAGGATAATATTCCAATTTATGCTGAATGTGGAGGGTTAATGTATCTAACAAAATCGATTAATTATGAAAAGAAAACAAGGAAAATGATTGGTATTTTTGATGCAGAAACCACTATGACCAAAAAAATGAAATTAAATTATACTAAAGGAAAAATAATTTCAAAAAATATTATTTCTGATAAAAAGCATTTTTTTCAAGGTCATGAATTTCATTATTCTAAACTTGAAAATACATCTCCCGATTCAAAATTTGCTTTTGAATTGAAAATTGGAGATGGAATAAAAAATCATTTAGACGGAATGATTCAAAATAATTCTTTAGCCTCTTATGGACATTTGTATTTTGATAGTTCGGATTATGCAAAAATTTTTGTAAAAAATTGTATCAAATACTCAAGACGCTAAATTTGAGCGTAGAAGTTTATAGAGAGCATTTACTATAGCAGAAGCTGAAGCACTCCCTCCTTTTCTTCCAACATTTGTAATAAAAGGAGCCTCTGTAATCTGAGATAATTCTTCTTTGGATTCAGCAGCAGAAATGAACCCCACGGGAATACCAATTATTAAAGCTGGGTTTACCAAACCTTCTCTTACCATCTTTATAACTTCCAACAGAGCTGTTGGGGCATTTCCAATCACAACAATACCTCCTTCAATTTCTGATGCTGCAACTCTCATTGAAATCTGAGATCGGGTTTTTCCTTGTTTTTTTGCCAATTCCATAATTTCTGGGCTTGAAATATTGCAAATTATTTTATTTTTAAAATCTTTAGGATTTTGTTTATTTAAACCGCCAATCACTCCATTAACATCCACTACTATATTGCAACCATTTTGAAGAGCATTAATCCCACTTTCAATGGCCTTTTCGGAAAAAACAATTTTGTTTTTACTAGCAAAATCAAAGTCTGCCGTTGAATGAATTATACGTCTAACTATTTTCCATTCTTGTTCTTTAAAATTATGATCCCCTATTTCATTTTCAATCATTTGCATACTTGCATCTTCAATCGATTGTCCTTTTTCAGTTTGCATTTTCAACCTCCTTGGCTCTTTCTATTATCAAATCAATCATTTTCTCATCGGTTCCTAAATGTTTTGTAATACACACTTTGTTTAAATTTGAATTTTCAAGTGCAGGTTTGAGATCATTATTAATATCCGTTTTAACATGAGCCCCCTCATGTAAAAAATAAAAAACAATAACAAGAACCTCAGGATCATCTCTTTCACAATTTTTTATCCCTTCGAAAATATCTGGTTTTTCAATCTCCAAAAAACATCTACTTACATTTCTATATGTTTCTTGTAATCCATTTATCACATAATTTAATGACATTTGTGCATTTGGATCTTTGCTCCCATGACCAATAATTAAAACATCTATATTTTTTTTTGAAGTTGAAATCCCATTTTTCTTTAATGAAGCTGCTATTCTATTTTCTACTAAACTGACTAAAATTTTATGCATACTCATTGGTTTAGTCACAAGAAATTTTACGTCAGTGTCTTTTTGAAATTTCATAACATTTGAAACAGCAAGTTTCACTTTTTTTCCTGGATAAAGGAAATATGGGACTATAGTGAGTGATTCAATTTTCTGTTTTAGAGATTTTTGTATTCCATCTTCAATATAAGGAGGTTCAACCTCAAGAAAACAAAAATCTGTAAAAACATAATCTCCATTATCCTTTACTTTGGAGCAAATGAATTCCAATTCTTCTGATGCTTCTCTTTCTCTGCTTCCCCTATCAATTAGTAATAAACCTCGTTTCAATCTAAAATCCTCGCTATTGCTATTGTCAAATTAGGAGGGAATTTCTGCTTTTCTACAATTAATTTACCTGCTGCGATCTTAATTGCTGCTGCCTCTGAAACACTTGGAGTCCCCTCATAGGATTTTACTGTTTTTGAAGGATTTGGTGTAGAAATTTCTGCCAACACTTCTTTTTCTAAATACTCAACTGGAACCCCTAGCTCTTTTCCAAAATCAACTAAACCTTGAACATTTTTTGGTTTTTTTATTGAGGCTAGTTTTGCTATTGATTTTGGACTTAAATTGTATTTTTTTAGACAAAAGTCAATCCCACTCTTGATTATTTCTTTTGGTGTGTCCCAGTGTAAACCTACTCCTACGACTAAACTTGGGGGTCGATAAATAACAGAACTCTCCAGAAATTCACTTTCAATTATCTGATCAGTAATTATTAAATTTCCTTTTGATTTGGAATTTTTCAATTCGTTTAGACTGAGATAAATTGTTACATTTTTTGGAAGTTCTTTACACCAACTAGAACTTCCTACATCTTGATAAACTCCTATTGGTTCTTCATTAACCATATGGGCACTTATTTTGGTAATTGTAGAATCATCTTCAATTTTCCATCCCAAATTTCTTCCTAACAAATCGACTGCTATGGTTTTATTAACATCTGCAGCCGTTGTTACTACTGGAATTGAATTTAATTTTTCAGCGATGGTTTGGGTTAGTTCATTTGCTCCCCCTAAATGACCTGATAAAACACTGATTACAAAATTAATTTTATCATCAATAACGATAACGGCGGGATCAGTTTTTTTATCTTTTAAATGGGGGGCAATAAGCCTTATCACAGCACCTAACGAAAATAGACAAACCAAGGCATTACTGTTTTTAAATAATTCAACAATTTTTTCTGACGTAGATTCTGAATACCAAATAATTTCTTTCTCCTGGAATAATTTTTTTGGAGCGTAAATATTCCAATTTGGAAAAATCTCTTTTAGTTTTACACCTATACTTATTCCATTTTTAGTGATTGCAAGGACTGAAACCTTTTCCACACTCTGAGATTTACAAAATTAATAAAATACCTTACTACTCAGATTTTTTGGCTAAAATATTTCCTTCAAAATCAAACAAAATTACTTCTAAAGCAATTTTTCCATCCGAATGGTTTTTCATATGTTGATGTGTTTTTTCGCAAATTTGCTGGAAAAATCCATCTATTTTGTTCATGATTATAATTTCTGAAACATGTCTTGCAGTATTTGCTTTTTCGATTTCTTCAATATTTTTTTCGTTTGCTCCGCAGTTTTTTGCCAAATTTGACAAAAATTTCATATCTACCTTTGATCCTTTTACATGAGTTTGCTTTACTCCAGTGGCCATTTTAGCTAATTTTCCAATAAATCCAACAACATATGCTTTTTTGATATTTTTTATTGAGCATTGTTTGATTGTATATCCAGAAAAATCACCCATTTGAACAAAACAATGTTCTGGTAAATCTATTATTTTTTTTGCAAAGTCTTCGCTCCTTCCACCAGTTGTGAGTACAACGGTATCATTTCCCATAGCAATTGCAACATCCAGATTTTGTCTAATTGAGGCTGCAAATGAGGCCGTAGAAAATGGAATAACAATACCACTAGTACCTAAAATGGAAATTCCATGTAAAATTCCTAGTCGAGGATTATCTGTTTTAGGTGCTAATTCTTTTCCTTTTGGAACGGAAATTATGACTTTAATTCCTTTTTCCAGCAAAAGCTGAGGTGCGGTCTCGTTTAAATTCTCATTAATCATTTTTTTTGGAACTGGATTTATGGCAGCTTTGTTGATTTCAAGGCCCAATCCTGGCTTTGTAACAATTCCAACTCCATCACCACCATCTACTTCAATTTCATTTTTATTTTTAGTTAAAGAAAGATCAACAACAATTTCTGCTCCATGGGTTACGTCTGGATCATCTCCTCCATCCTTTATTACCGAACAACGAGCTTTGGTTTTTCCAAATTCACACAAATTTATTGGAATTTTAATTAACTTTCCTTTTGGTAATTTTACTTCAACATTTTTTATTTTTTTTTGATTAATAATTGATAATAAAGCAGCTTTGGCAGCAGCGGTAGCTGAAGTTCCAGTGGTAAACCCGGTTCTTAATTTTTTATAATTTTTTTCCACAATTATCATTTTATTTTGATGTATTAATTCTTGTTTCCATTTTTTTGAAATATATTTAAAATCAAAATCATTCAATTAAAAATAAGATGAAAAATTATGAAATAGTTGTTACTGGTGCAAGTGGATTTGTGGCTAGAAATGTTAGAAAATACCTTTCGGAAAAAAATGTTAAATTAATTTCAATATCTAGGAAGAATTTTAAAAAACTAAAAAATGAAACAAAAATTATCTCTAAAACTTATGAAGAAAAAAAAATTCTTCCAAAAATCAAAAATTCTAATGGCCTGATACATTTAGTTGGAATAGGCAAACAATCCGTGAAAAATAATTATAACCTAGTAAACGTAGGTTTTACAAAAAAAATTATAGATTTTTGTCAAAAATCCAAAATAAAAAAAATTGTTTATACAAGTGGTTTAGGCGTATCCGAATCAAGTTCCTTGGGATATTTTATTTCCAAATACCATGCCGAAAAATTGATAATAGAATCTAATTTAGATTATACCATTTTCAGACCCTCGTATATTGTTGGAAAAAATGATTCTTTGACCAAAATTCTAAAAAAGCAAATAAAAAAAGGTGAAATACAAATTCCGGGCAGCGGAAATTATTCGATTCAACCAATATACATTAATGATGCTTGCAAATTGATATCACAATCATTAACCGATAAGAAGTTCAGTAACAAAATTCTTGATCTTGTGGGATCTAAATCTATTTCTTATCAAAATTATGTAAAATGGTTTTCAGGCACCACACAAGCTAGAATTAAGAAAATTAATCTTGAAACTGCTTATCAAAATGCTATCACAAAACCCAAACAAGATTTTGGTGTTGATGATCTAAATATCTTAATTGGAAATTTCAATGGAAACCATAAAAAATTACAAAAAATTTCAAAAATTTCTTTTCAATCTATAAAAGAACTTTTAGACTCAGGAAGATTGCTTTAATGCATCTACTTTGTCCGTTTTTTCCCAACTAAATTCAGGCTCATCTCTTCCAAAATGACCGTATGCAGCAGTTTTTCTATAAATTGGTCTTTTCAAGTTTAGGTGCGAAATTATTCCTGAAGGTTTCATATCAAAATTTTTTCTGACTAATTCTTCAATATCTTTTTCAGGAATTTTGTTTGTTCCAAATGTATTAACATAAAGAGAAACTGGATTTGCTACTCCTATTGCATAGGCTAATTGTACTTCACATCTTTCAGCTAATTCAGCAGCTACAATATTTTTTGCAATGTACCGACACATGTAACATGCTGATCTATCAACTTTAGATGGATCTTTTCCTGAAAAAGCTCCTCCACCATGTCTACCAAATCCCCCATAGGTATCAACAATTATTTTTCTTCCAGTTAAACCAGCATCTCCATGTGGACCTCCTATCACAAACTTTCCAGTTGGATTTACGTGAATAGTAATTTCATCATTCCATAAGTTTCCCAAAATTGGTTTGATTACCTTCTCTATCAATTCTTTTGAAATTTCTTCTTGAGAAACTTCAGGTGAATGCTGTGTTGAAATAACTATGGTTTCAATTTTGGTTGGTTTATAATTTTCATATCTAACTGAAACCTGGGTTTTTCCATCAGGTCTTGCCCAAGGTAATGTATTATTTTTTCTTAATCTTGCTAATTCTTTTGCAAGTTTTTGAGAGAGAAGAATTGGCATAGGCATTAGTTCTTCCGTTTCGTTTGTTGCATATCCAAACATTAATCCCTGATCCCCTGCTCCTTGTTCTTTTTCATTTGTGGCAGTAACACCTTGACTAATATCAGGACTTTGAGAGTGAAGTCTTAGAGTAATCTCACATGAATCTGTATCAAAAAGTAAATCTTTATGATTATAACCTATATCTCTAATTGTTTTTCTAACTAATTCTTCTTGTGCTTTTTTATCAAAATTTGCTTTTGAAGTTACTTCCCCTACCACTGCAACAAAATCTGTAGTAACTAAAGTTTCAATTGCTACTCTTGATTCAGGATCTTGTCTTAGATATTCATCTAAAAAAGCATCTGAGATTTGATCACATATTTTATCAGGATGTCCTTCAGTTACTGATTCTGAGGTAAACAGAAAATTATCAGTCATAGGAACCACTAAATTTTATAGTTCATTTTCAATTTTGATAAACAGGACATTATTACCCCTGACAATTACCCTACCATAATTTGCAATTACTTTACCATCGTGATGTTCTTCGGCATCGGTCATTATCAGATTCATGTAAGAGTCAACATTATCCATTTTTCCTTTATACTCAACTTCATTTTTTAACCTAACAACAACTTTCTTTTTTGTGCTTTTTTGAAGCATGGTTAAAGGTCTTTTTGCTGTACTTTGTGACACTAATTATTCACTTAATTTGGCATCGTTGTTTTCTTGAATAAAAGCCTTGCCTCTTTGCAAATTTTTGAAATTCCTTAAATTTTTTCTCTGTTTTTCAATAATTAACTAAATGATCTCCACAGGTTTACCGAAATTAGATGATTTTCTTTTGGGCGGCATTCCATCAAGCTCAATAACTGATATTTATGGTGCCAATGGAACTGGTAAAACACAATTACTTTTACAGATCTCACTTAATGTAATAAAAAATGGAGGACAAGTCCTTTACCTTGACACTACAGGAGGATTCAGACCAGAACGAATTCTAGAAATGAAAAAAAATCAGAATTTACCAAGTGAAATTTTAGATAAAATAATGGTTTCAAGAATAACAAATACATCCGAGCAAATTAGTTCAATTAAAAATATTAAATCAGGAAATTTTTCACTTGTAGCAATTGATAACATAACTGATTTATTTTCTTATGAATACAAAAGTGAAGGTTCAGCATTCAAAAAAAATTCTATATTTATGAAACATATGCATGATTTATCTTCAACGGCAATTAAGGAAAATATTCCTATTGTAATTACAAATATGATCAGAAGTATTGATAATAACGATGTGGAAAATATGAAAAAAGCAATAGACTTTTTTACTCATATTAAAATAAAGTTATCGAAAAAAGGAACAAAGTATCAAGGAGAAGTAAACTGGTTATTAAATCGTCAAGATTTTTCATATCTAATTGACTCTTCTGGGCTTTCTGAAAATTCTGAAGATTTTTAATGATCACAATAGTAGTTAAGACATGGCCAGTTTCTTTGAAGCAATTCCAACAATTACGGTAATTTTATTTGTAATTGGAATAGTTGGTGTGATGGTTTATGAAAAATCAAAATCTTTCAAAGAATCAAGTTCCTAAATCAAACCTAGATTCTTTGTTTTTCCAACAGGGATTTAGCACTATAACAGAAATTCAAAAAAAAGCATCACCCACTATTCTACAAAAAAAAGATTGTTTGGTTATTGCTCCAACAGGTTCTGGTAAAACTGAGTGCTCTGTAATCCCAATTTTTTCATTGATAAAAAATTCTAAAAGTGTTGGCAAAATTAAAGTTCTTTACATTACTCCTTTACGTGCTCTTAATAGAGATGTTTTTAGAAGAATTACACAATATGCACACAACAATGATCTTTCAATAGAGATTAGACATGGTGACACCACTCAAAAAGTCAGAAGAAAAATTACAGAGAATCCACCTGATATTTTAATAACCACTCCTGAAACTTTGGTAATTTTGCTTACTCAAATTAAGATGCTAAATGCATTATCGTCACTAGAATGGATTGTTATTGATGAAGTTCATGAACTTTTAGGAAATGAAAGAGGTTCTCAACTATCGTTAAGCTTAGAAAGATTACAAGTTAATTCAAAATTTCCTATAACCAGAATTGGATTATCAGCAACCATAGGAAATTTTGAGGAAGCTGCAAAATTTGTTGTGGGAACTAAAAGAAAATGTGAAATAAAAAGAGATTTTTCCATAAGAGAATATGATGTAGAGGTAAAATATGTTGAAGGAACAATTTCAGATGTAGCAGAAAAAATTATTGATTATGTCCTTGAATTAAAACTAAATTCACCCGTACTCCTTTTTACAAATACCAGGGGGGAAGCAGAATTTTTAGCCTCTATCTTGAAAGAAAAAACTTCAATTAAGGTGGAATTACATCATGGTTCCTTATCTAGGGAGGTACGCGAGGATACAGAAGCATCACTTCGAGAGGGTAAAAAAAGTATTGTAGTTTGTACCTCTTCTTTGGAATTAGGATTAGATATTGGATCGGTTGAATTAGTTATCCATTATGGTTCTCCAAGACAAGTTTCAAAATTAGTACAAAGAATTGGTAGGAGTAAACACAATAGAAGCGAATCCGCCAAAGGATTAATCATTACAAACAACTCAGATGATGAATTTGAAACTAGAGCTATTCTTGAACGAATAAAAGAAGGTTCAATTGAATCCCAACAAATTCACGAAGGCTCCCTTGATGTACTTGCTCATCATTTAGTTGGATTGACAATGCAAATGGGAGAAATTTCTGTTGATAAAACAATGGAAATCATATCAAAAGCATTTCCTTTTAGAAATATAAAATTAGAAGATTTAGTAGGTGTTTTAGATTTACTTGATTCGAATTATTTGATATTTTTTGATAAGGAAAAAATGATTTTTAGAAAAAAGGGCAGTTCCTTCAAGTATTATTTTGAAAATCTTTCTACAATTCCAGATATTCTCAAATTCAAAGTTTTTAATGTTGTTGAAAAAAAAATTATTGGTTCTTTAGATCAGAGATTTGTTGGGGATTTTGGTGACCCAGGAAATATTTTCATCTTAAAGGGTTCGCAATGGAAGATCCTAAATGTTGATGAAAAATCCTTTAGTGTAAACGTAGAACCATTCAGGGGAGGAGGAATAACTGTTCCTTATTGGGAAGGTGAAAGTATTCCAATAGATTTTAAAACTGCAAAAAAGGTGGGTGCTTTTAGAACTAAAGTAAAGAATGGTTCTTTAAATTTAATTAATCATACTATTGAAAATTTATCTTTTGAAACTATTCCAAGTTTTGATAGTATTGTAATAGAATCCAGCAAGTCTCAAGGCTCAATTGTTGTACATTCATGTTTTGGAACAAAAATTAATTCTACCTTATCAACTCTATTTTCTTCTATGCTCTCCTCAATTCTTGGATTTTTAGTTGATACCCAATCTGATGGCTATAGAATAATTTTATCTTCACGTGCAAGGATTTCAGAAAAGCTGTTTAGAGAAATAATAAATGATAATTATGATCTTTATTCGATGGTAACGGCTTCATTGAAGGGCACTCATAATTTGAATTGGCGAACATGGTGTGTAGCAAAAAAGTTTGGGGTTGTTAGACGAGGCGCAGTTTATGAAAAAAAATCTGCCCGATTTCTATATGAAAGATTTTCCAAAACCCCTCTTACCAAGGAAGCAATTAGGGAATTATTTCATGATAAATATGATTTAAAAAATACAGCAAAAATTTTGCAGAAAATTAGAGAAAATACTATTTCAATTAAATGGATAGAGGTTGACAAATTCTCTAAACTCGCTGAACCAATTTTGGACCATACTACAAAATACTATTCATCTCCAGTAAATCTAGATCAAGGAATTCTTGATCTTGTTAAGTCCAGACTAGCAAAAACCAAACATCGATTAGTATGTGCTCGCTGTGGACAATGGGAAAGAGTAATTGAAACTAGAGAGGCAAAAAACCATCTTACTTGCCCCTATTGCAAATCAAGACAAATTACTTCCACTTTTTACTCAGATTACGACCTACCTAAAATCATTCGTAAAAAACATGAAGGAAAAAAATTATCCAAAGATGAATTACACAAATTCAAAAGAGCATGGAAAGTAGCGTCCTTGGTAGAAAATTTTGGAAAACTAGCGCTAACTGTAATGTCGGGTTATGGAGTTGGTGCGGACACTGCTGCTAGAATCTTAAGAAATATGGTTGATGAGGAAATTTTATTCAAACAAATCTATGAAGCGGAAAGACAATTTGTTATTACAAGAGGGTTTTGGGATTCTTAATTTTTCTTTGTGATCTTTGAAAATGGTGTTAAGAACAATTCTATTCTTCCTTCCAATCCTGCCTTTGCATTAAGCCCAGTTATTGAAATTATTTCTCCAATTTCACATTTTTCAATTAATCTAGCTTGGTTCCGCCAGCCTTTTACCCAAATTTGATTTGTATCGTCTTCTACAAACATTTCAGACAATGCAATAGATTCACCAGATTTTGTTTGAACCTCTCTTCTCTCAGGAATTTTTAAAACAATTGCTTCAATACAACAATTCTCACCAACCTTTACATCACTTATTTTTGTTCGCAGTTTTGAAAGAGTTAGTATAGAATTATCATCTTCTAATTTTCTAACAAAAGAATTACTATCCAATGTTATTGAACTGCCATAGGCTTTTGAGGGCATTAATTCAATCACATCTCCTTCGTTGAAAACATTCGTAGAATTTGATAGATCATTAATGTTGAAAAAATTTTTGTTTTTGTCAACTCCTAAGATAAGTTTCTTTTCATTTTCGCCCGTAGACATCGAAAGAATTCTTGCAATAACAGGCTCTGCTTCTTTACCACCTTCTATTTCAATTATTGTAGATTCATTGCCATGAATTTCCATACCCTGATTCCCTGACCTAACTTTTACTCCAAGCAATCTTATTTTTGCCTCTTGAGATATCATATTTGGAATTGTTGATTCATCTTGCCCCCACAGAACCACTCTCATTGAATTACCATCCTTCCCTTTTACCCTCATTCTAAGGGCTTTTCCAGGCTGACCGCGGGAATTAGTAAATTCCATACTTGAAATCATTCCATCAATTGTACCGGATATCACCAAGTTTTTTTCACCATCTTTTAATTCACTAACATCTTTTGTAATGTTGTCAATATTTGGAATGTCACTTTCAATATCAACAGCTTCTAAATTTGAATTAGAACCAATGTTAATTGTTGGTTCTCCATTGAGGTCTGATTTTACATATGCCTTGATAATTTTAACTAGATCTCCTGGTTTAATTTTTTCAATTCCAGGAATATTTGCTTTTTCGTCCCAAAGTTTCACACTAGCTGTTGAATTATTGTCATATACTGTCATTGTCCTAAGGAAAAATGGACTACCATCTTTTCTTGAAAATTGTTTTGCAGGTGACATGTTTAAAACTCTAGTTTCAAGGGAAATCTCTTTTGCGCCAGCATAAAGATCTTTTAATTTCATCTCAATTTTTTGTGGTTCCGACAATGAAATCCCAAAATCAGATGCTATTAGAAAAATTGCTCCTTGATCTGTAAGATACCCCGCACCTATTTTCTCCTTTTTTTGCTTTATCAATTCTTCAACATCGGTTTTAGTTAATTCGGGCTTTTGTTCTAGAAGTTTATTTAGAAGATTTTCAGATTCAGACAATTTACTGGTTGTAAACAGAGTCTATTAATAAAAATTTCATTACCTAAATTAATAAGAAGATCGGAAAACGTACATGTCTTGTGTTAACGTTGAGCATTTATCGAAATCTTATGGATCAGTAATTGCAGTAAATGATATTTCAATGTCTATTAAGAAAGGACAGGTTTTTGGTTTTTTAGGGCCAAACGGAGCTGGAAAATCTACAACAATCAAACTTCTAACTACTCTTATCCAACCATCAAGTGGTAACCTTTCTATTTTAGGAATAAATGCAATAAAAAATCCCCTTAAAGTCCGTCATAAAATTGGGGCCGTTTTACAACAACCAAGTTTTGAACCTACCTTATCTGTGGAAAAATCTCTCGAAAAATACGGAATGATGTGGAACGTGCCTAAAACTGAGCGTAAAATAAGAATGGAAAAACTTCTCCGCGATTTCGAATTAGTAGAGATTCGTAAAAAAAGAAATGAAGACCTATCTATTGGTCAAAGAAGAAGAGTCCAAGTTGCTAGGGAATTTATGCATGAAATGGATCTATTGTTTTTAGATGAACCAACCGTGGGTTTAGACCCTAGCGCAAGAAGAAACCTTTTAGATTATTTGAAAAAAAAGGTGAAAACTGGCTTGACTATATTTTTTACAACACATATCCTAACTGAAGCGGAATATCTTTGTGATGAAATAGCAATTATTGACCAGGGAAAAATTATTGCGGTTGATACACCAGAGGCATTAAAAAAAAGATTTGGGAACAAAAAAACAATTAAGATTCATCTTCTAAAGAATCAAGAAGATATCATTTCACTTCTTTCGGGAATTCCAGATTGTACAATTGATTTTAGTTCTGGAACAAACATTACTATTCATTCAGAACAATCAGAAGTGGTATTAATGAAAGTATTAAGAATTTTAAATGAAAATGGAAAAGAAATTGATGATCTCTCGGCAGTTCCTACAAATCTTGAAGAAATTTTCCTAAAAATGGTGAGTGAAAATGTTTCCAATCATTAGGTTAGTAAATAGAAATTTAACCATATCAATTAACCCAGCTTTTTTGCTCTGGCAAATAATTTTTCCAGTGATTTACATCTTTATTGCAGGTTTTGCATATACATCATTAATTCAAGAAGTTCCATACGGTGTTAAAAATTTGGGATATCCAGCATTCCTTGCATCTGGAATGATTGGATTCAATATTATGAATAGTACTTTAGTTTCAGGAATTATTATTTGGAATGATAGAAAATATGGAATGTTTGAACAAATTATGTCTGGACCATTTACCAGAACGAATTATATTTTAAGTAACATTTGCACTATTGGAATTATTGGGTTAGTTAGTGCAACTTTGATTGCAGTAATTGGCTATCCAGTATTTTTTGATTCAATTGAATTTTCTCTAATCACAATTCCATTGATAGTTTTTGCAGCTGTTACTGGTTCAGTTTTGTTTGGATCAATCGCATCCATTATTGCAACAAAATTAAAGTCTAGTGAAGGTTTTAATGTAATTCTAAACACTGCATTTCTTTTCTTTGCTTTTGTTAGCACTGCCTTTTATCCCGCAGTAGGTGCTCCAGAACCCTTAAGGACTGTATTTTTCTTTAATCCTCTTACCTATTTGGTGGATGTTATTAGAGCAGGAATCTTTGGAGAAATTACACAGCTTGTAATAATAGAAATGGGAATTTTAGCCTCGATTGCAACCATACTTTTCATAATTGCAACGAAACTTCTTACAAAGTTAGATTTTTGATAATTTTGAGTAGCCCGGCCCAGACTCGAACTGGGGTCAAGGGCTCCAAAGGCCCCTATGCTTGACCGCTACACTACCGGGCTTCTAAAATCCAACTAATAAGCTCCCTTAATGAACTTTTTATTATATTAAATTTTTAAATTGAAATTTAGTTGGAATCATTTTATTACTTGTATTAATTTTCCAATTGGATCTTCCATTTGATTTGAAAAGTTTTGTGCAATTTTTTTAAATTTATAATCTGGAGACTCAATATCTTTTTTTATTATTTTTACAATTCTTTGAGGGTTTGATTCTCTTCTAATTAATTTTTTTTTCACCAAAAATTTTTCGATAAAATTTGGTACTGCGTTATAAGATATGGTAGGTACACCAAGTAAAGCAGCTTCTGCGGTCATGGTGCCTCCAGATCCAATAAAGACATCGGCATTTTCAAGCAAGAATTTTCCATCAAAGGACATTTTTAAAATTTGAGCTTTTGATCCAAAAAGTCTTTTTAGTTCTTTTATCTGTTCAGGATATCTCCCAAGTATGATTATATTTTCCTGATTAAAATGTTCAATGATATTTTTTATTATTGGAAGAATTGATTTAGACTTCGACGAATAGGCAGCCTGATCTTCCTCCATTCTTATTAGAATTTTCTTTTTATTAGTTATTTTAAAACCCACATTTTGTTTTTTTATCGATTTTCTCTTGATTGTAACTGCCGCATCAATGGATTTGTATTGAATAATATTTTTTGAATTAATACCATATTTGGTAAATTCTTTTTTTGGAATAATCCATGGTGTTAACAACTTTTGAATTAAGGGTACAGTCAATCTCATAACAGCTTCGGCATGAGGGGAATCACAAAAGGCTACGTGCTTGATTGATAAACCAAAAGAAATTCTTGCTGCTTCTGGCGAGCAGAAACTAATCACTAAATCTGGCTTAAATTTGGTAATTAAGGGAAAAAGTTTACGCATTCTTTCTATATGTGAATTAAGCTTTGCTGATTTTTTATCTCCCCCATATTTTCCAATAAAGGTGGGGTTAAATTTCCGAATTTTAGAAAGTCTAACAACTTCATTATAGTCACGAGAGGTACATAAGATATCGTGATTTTTTCTCAATTTCTCTAGGATTGGCTCCGAAAAAAGTAATTGTTTAGGAGTTAATGCATCAATCCAAATTTTCAAGCAATTTTCATCATTATCCTAAGTTCAATAAGTTTTTCTTAGTCCATTGTTTAGCGGTAAATGTAATGAGTGGATCAAAAGTTGTAGTTTATGGACTTAGTACAGAAGGATATGCCATTGCCTCTCAAATGGCAATAAAAGGAGCCGATGTTCACATTATCGATGAATCTAATCCCTCAGCAATTTCATTAAAAGCCGAAATAGCCAAAATTTACCCTAATGTCACTTCACTTCTAGAAGATGAACCTCTTCTAGCAATGGAGCCAATTGATGTTGCTATTTCAAAGGCTCAATATCTTTTCTTTACTCCAAGGGTCAGAAAAACTGGTCAGGATATTAAAACGGAAATTCATTCTAAATTTAAAGATGCAACCAATCCTTTGAAAAAAAACAGCTCAATAATCTATACCTTACCCACAGGATTTGGAGGAAATAATGAGAATATTTCCTTATTAGAACACATTACAGGTTTGGAAATTGGAAAACAAATCTCTTATTTTTATTATCCTTTAGAGGATCTAAATCAACAACCAAAAATAATTGGCTCATTTAATGGAAAAGAAGATCCAAAACTAATCGAACTTTTGTCCACAGGTAAGAAAGAAAAAAAATTTGTAGCAATTTCTTCAGCCGAACATTTTCATGCCATTAACGTATTATCCAGATTTTCAAGTCTTTGTAGTATTTTAGAAGTTTGTAAGTACGCTCAAGATGAAATTACTAAAAAAGATCTTTCCTCAGATGATTTGCAACAAATTTTCTTAGATGATATGGTCACTGGTTTACATGATCTTAAATCCTTAGGATCTTCCTTTGAAGGAGCAAATACACTGATGTATCTAATTAATGGAAGCGTTAAAGGTATTGATGGTTATATTAAAAAATTAATCGATGAAATTCGTTCTACTTTAAAGAAAAATGATCTAAAAGCAAGTAGAACAAAAATTGCCATATCTTGGACACTTGATCAACATGCAATGAGAGGGGATAAAATTGAAATGTTACAGAACTTAACATCACGCTTACGAGATTATATTGGAGATGTGGAAGCTTATGAAGATCCCCACCTGGATTTGTTTCATAGTGATAAAACTACTATCGTAGTAGCCTGCTCAAAGTTAGATTTTGAAAATATTGTTAAAAACAGAAAAGATTCTAATCTTATTATCGTAAAAGCAAATCCGTTGTGTGAAACAATTCAATAAGACTATAAATTAGCTAATCAATTACTGTGTTTAAAATGTCAAATGAAAATAATTCTGATGAAATTTTGGTAGAAGTAAAATCTGATGAAGAAAACAATGAAAAAAACGAAATAATAGAAAATGAAGAAGATAGCACAATTGAAGAAATTAAGCTACTTTTAGAAAAGGAAAAAGAAAAATCTCAAGATTTAGAAAACAAATTAAAACATGCATTAGCGGATTTCCAAAATTTAGATAAAAAAACTAAAAATGAAGTTGAAAATGGAATTAACACCAAAATTGCTCAGTTTATGATTGAGTTTCTCAACATTTATGATGATTTTATTAGAGCTAAAGAAGCATTTTCAAGTGTTGGGAAAAACACTGAGGGGTTAGATTCTATCTTGAAAAACATTGATTCATTACTAGAAAAGAACAACGTTTTACCAATTGATGCATTGGGCGAAATTTTTGATCCTAACTTACATGAAGTAATTTCCATAATTACAGATACCGAACTTGATGAAAATACAATTACTAAAGAAATCAGGAAAGGATATATTTCTCATAATAAGATTATTAGACCAACGTTAGTAGAAATTTCAAAAAAACAGGGTGAAAATAAAAATGACTAAAATAATAGGAATTGATTTAGGCACAAGTAATTCTGCAGCAGCTGTAATTATGGGAGGCAAGCCAACTATAATTCCAGCAGCGGAAGGTGCTACAGTTGGAGGCAAAGCTTTCCCTTCTGTTGTTGCATTTACCAAGACTGGAGATTTACTAGTTGGTGAACCTGCTAGGAGACAAGCAATAACAAATCCAGATAGTACCATTATTGCTGCCAAAAGGAAAATGGGCAGTGATCATATTTTTAAAATCCAAGACAAGGAATACAAACCTCAGCAAATATCTTCTTTTATTCTTCAAAAAATAAAAAAAGATGCAGAGGCATTTGCTGGAGAATCTATACAAAAAGCTGTAATCACTGTTCCCGCATATTTTGATGATAACCAAAGACAGGCAACTAAAGATGCTGGTACAATTGCTGGACTTGATGTAGTTCGAATAATTAATGAACCCACAGCCGCCTCCTTAGCCTTTGGTCTAGATAAAACAAAACAAGACATGAAAATTCTTGTTTTTGATTTTGGTGGAGGAACCTTAGATGTTACCATTATGGAAATGGGTGGGGGAGTGTTTGAAGTAATGAGTACATCTGGAGATACCCAGCTTGGAGGAACTGATATGGATAAAGTTGTTATTGATTATATCGTTGATGAATTTAAGAAAAAGGAAGGTCTGGATTTATCACAAGATACTACTGCTATGACCCGAATTCGGGAAGCAGCTGAAAAAGCCAAAATTGAACTTTCCACAGTTATGGAAACCGACATTAATCTTCCCTTTATAGCACAGGATCCTTCGTCAGGAGCAAAAAATCTTGAAATTCGAATGACAAGAGCCAAACTTGATGAGTTAATTAATCCTATAATTGAAAGGTGTAAACCTTCAATAGAAAAAGCATTAGAAGATGCAAAATTAGCAAAATCAGATATTAATAAGATCGTGATGGTTGGTGGGCCTACTAGAATTCCACTAGTAAAAAAATTTGTTAGCGAAACAATAGGAAAAGAAGTTGAATCTGGTGTAGATCCAATGGAAGCTGTTGCTATGGGTGCGGCTATTCAAGCAGGGATAATAGCAGGTGATGTTACAAGTGATATTGTTCTTTTGGATGTAACTCCCCTAACGTTGGGAATTGAAACGATGGGAGGAGTAAGAGAGCCATTAATTGAGAGAAATACAACAATACCCACTTCAAAAGCTAAGGTATTCACTACTGCTGCAGATAATCAAACCGCAGTTACCATACACGTGGTTCAAGGAGAGCGACCTATGGCAAATGACAATGTTTCTTTAGGAAGCTTCAATCTTACTGATCTTCCCCCTGCTCCAAGAGGAGTACCTCAAATTGAGGTAAAATTTGATATTGATGCAAATGGAATAATCAACGTAACTGCCAAAGATCTTGGAACACAAAAAGTAGCAACAATTACAATTGAATCCAATACAAAATTATCTAAAGATGAAATTGAAAAACTAAAGGAGGATGCAGAAAAATTCTCAGAAGAAGACAAAAAGAAAAAGGAACAAATTGATATTAAAAATGAAGCTGAAAGTTTTATCTATACAACTGAAAAATTAATCAACCACGATCTCAAAGACAAAATTTCACAAGAACAAGGCATCAAGATTACTGATAGTATAAAGGAGTTAAAAGAAGTACTTGATAAAGATACAGATGAAATTAAGCCAAAACTTGAAGCATTAAAGTCAACTGTAAATGAGGTTACTACTGAACTTTACAAGAATGCTACTCCTCCTCCAGGTCAAGAACAACAATCAGAACAAAGTCAACAAGAAGAAAAAACAAGCGAACAAAATTCAGATTCATCTACCACTGATGAATCAAAAAATAGTTAATACTCTCAAATTGATCTTTTATACAACAAAGGTAGTTTAAGAATAATAAATGACTGCAAAAAGGGATTATTATGAAGTATTAGGAATTTCCAAAGATACTTCTTTGAATGAAATAAAATCACAATATAGAAAACTTGCATTAAAATTTCATCCCGATCGGAATAAATCAAAAGAAGCAGCAGAACATTTTAAGGAAATATCGGAAGCGTATGCTGTTCTTTCCGATCCTGAAAAGAAGTCACTTTATGACCAACATGGCCATGCAGGAGTAGATGGCAGGTATAGCACCGATGATATTTTCCAGGGAGCCAGTGCAAATTTTAGTGATATTTTTGGGCGTGGTGGAGGAGGTTTTGACTCTATTTTTGAATCTATTTTTGGGAGAGGCGGAGGATTTGGAACCAGACAGGAAAGAGGTTCAGATTTTCTTTACCAAACTTCTATTTCCCTAGAAGACGTTCTACATGGAAAAAAAATGAACATTGAACTAGAAAAAAATATTGAATGCAATATTTGTAAGGGTTCAGGTTGCAAAGAAGGAAGCAGCCCAAAAACTTGCAATAGCTGTAATGGGCAGGGACAAGTAAGAAAAAGTAGAAGCATGGGTTTTGCATCTTTTGTAACAGTTGAACCTTGTTCTTCATGTCGAGGAAAAGGGACAACTATAGACAAGCCTTGTAGTGAATGTAAAGGAAATGGTAAGAAAAAAGGTACAAAAAAAGTAGAGTTTGATATCCCACCCGGGATCGATAATGGAGATTATACAATTCCTAATGAAGGTGATGAAATTCCAGGTGGAATTAACGGAGATCTTATTGTTAGAATTCATGTGCAACCACATGAGAAATTTAAGCGTGATGGTGCAGACATTTTTTATGACCAAGAGGTATCTATGGTTGATAGTACCCTTGGAAAAGAAGTAGTTGTGCCCATTTTAGATGGGGATGAAAAAATCAAAATCGAATCAGGATGCCAACCAAACACCATCATTAAACTAAAAGGAAAAGGATTACCAAGGATGAATTCAAGAGGGAGGGGAGATCAATATGTTAGAATTGTAGTAAATATTCCCAAAAAACTTTCAAAGCATCAAAAAAATCTATTAGAAGAATTTCAAAATTCCTTTGAATAATGCAAAAAAAATTTTACAATTATTTTAAATGATTTATTAAATTAATTTTGAATTGATTATTTTGGTTATTTCAATAAAGGGAATTTTAAAATAGAATTTTAGTTGAATCCAATCTTTCAGGATTTTTTAATGACATCTCTAATTATTACTTGATGTCCTTTTCTAACATGTAATGAATGTCTAAACTTCAAAATTTCTTTAATTTTATCATTATCATAATATTTTATGTTATACCGCCCTAACATTTTTTTACAATTGTTACAATAGATTTCTCGAAATTTCATTTAATCATCACAAGTTATTTTCCTATTTTAAAAAACGGGGTAATAAAGAAACTTATTCAAGGCTTTTTAGTCTCAAAATGCGGGAATCACCCAGCCTGGTCAACGGTGTAAGGTTCAGATCCTTATCTTTTAGGAGTTCGTGGGTTCAAATCCCACTTCCCGCATCTTCTTTTTCCTTAATTTTCCAAATTTGTTTTAATATATTTTAAAAGGAGGTTATTGATATTTTCTCCTGAAGCTTTTCCTCTTAATTTCTTCATAGCTATTCCCATCAAAGGTCCTATTGATCTTTCTTTTTGCTTCTGAATTAATTCTTTATTTTCATTCACAATATTCTCAATAATTTTTTCTAATTTTTCCTCATCAACAATTTCAATTTCAGTATCTTTTAAGGCATCTTCAATTGTTTTTGATTTTCCGGACATTATATTTTCAAAAATTATTTCAATAGACTCTTTTGTAATTTTTCCATTTTCTAAAAACTTGAAGGATTTTGTGATCTCTTCATTAGATAAAAGTTGTGAATTCAAGCCATTCCTTTCTAAATTGGTAATGGTCGAACAAAGAATAGATGCAACAAAGATAGGATTAATTAATATTTTTTTAATTATTTCTTCAAAAATTTCAAAATATTGAGAATCAAAGATTTGTTCTGCTAGTTGTGTGTTTAAATTATATTTTTCTTTTAGCTCCTCAATTGATTTATCCCATGGTTTTGGAATATTTTTTTTTGCTAGCTCAATCTCCTCGTTTGTTATAAGCATAGGTGGAATATCCGTTTCAGGATACATTCTTGAAGATCCTGGACGTGGTCTAAGAAAAATTGTTTCCCCATTGGATGTAGCTAATCTAGTTTCAGCGGGTACTCCTTCAACTGCGTGATTGATTCTATTAATTATTGAATTTATTGCAAAACCTATTTTATTTTCTTGTGCTGCAATTATCAAAAATGCATCATTTTCATTAATTTTTAACAAGTTTTTTACAATATCAATATCATCGTCTTCAATTCCATAATTTGGAAGTTCGTCTGAATGAAAAACCCCTCCGATTCCAAAAAATTTTACTATTTGAGCTATTTCTTTTCCTAATCTTATTCCTTCAAAAGGAGAAAAACCAAACATTCCAGAAAAATTTGGAATTTTTATTGCCTTTATTACAGAATTATCCTTAAGAGCTTTCTGAATAATTTTTGATTTACAATTTTTCCAATCGTTTGTAATCACAAAGACATTTTTTTCTGAAATTTTTTCAAAATTTGAATCTTGAAGTTTGTTTGCAATTTTGAGTAAACCATACTGTCTTTTTGCCTCAAATTCTATAATTTTTTCTAATTGATCTAACTGCTGAACTCCTTTTACTTCAACAACAGCTCCACCATTTTTTATCGATACATTAACGTCCTGGCGAATAGAGCCAATCCCTCTTGTCACTTTTTTAGTGCTTCTAAGCAGCTTTCCAAGAGATAATGCAATTTTTTTAATTTTTGAGGGTTTACCTTCTACAGGTTCAAGGGCAATTTCAACAAGTGGAACTCCAAGGCGGTCTAGGCTAAACTCTCTTATGACTCCCTTATCTCCTAGAAGTTTTGCTGCGTCTTCCTCGAGACAAATAGATTGAACCCCAATTTTTTCCCCATCAACTTCGATAAATCCCCCTTGTGATATCAACATAGTTCTTTGGAAACCTGTAGTGTTAGAGCCATCAATTACAGTTTTTCTCATAGGGTAAATTTCTCGGAATATGTTTGATTTTAAGGAAGATGAAATAACAAACGCAAGGTCCTTGGCATCGTTATCTAACTCATGTGGAGGTTCTTCGTCTTCTTCTACAAGGCAACTACTTTGGGGATGTGAATAATAAATTATTGTCTTTGATTTTGACTTTTCAAATAAAGCTGCAGGATCATATTCTCCAAGCTCACTTTTTACGGCACGTAATTTCCTTTGAAATTTATTTGTAAATTCATCTGATTCTACGGGTTTACAATTACAAAATAATTTTTTATTTGTAGCTAATTGTTGATGGATCTCCAAGCCAACCTTTAATCCTATTTCTTCAAAATTTAATTCAGACATTTTTGCTCTTTCAATTTTCTATGATATCTCAGATGCAATATTACATAACATAATTTCTTTAATATCATTAGTTTCTTTTAAATTTCCTAATGCCCACATTGCTTTTACTAGAGCAACTTCTGGTATCATATTTTCTAAGGGAATAATTCCTAAATCAAGTAAATCCCGACCACTTTCATATACTGTCATACTTATTCTTCCATCTATGCATTGAGAAGTCATTCCAAGGAATATTCCTTTACTTTGAGCTTTTTTTACAGTATCATACATTGTTTTTCCAACATGACCTAATCCTGTTCCCTCAAAAATTATTCCCCTATAACCCATTTCAATAATTTTTTCCAAAAGATTTGGATCATATCCGGGATAGTATTTTACTAGAGCAACTTTAGAATCTAGATTTATTTTTGGATTAAATTCTTTTGATGTAAAAAAATCTTTTGTGGTATTTTTTAAAATTTTTTCTTTAAAAATAAGATATGCAGGATTTTCTCCTACGGTTTTAAATGCACTCCTTTTGCTTGTATGATTTTTTCTTACTCTAGTTCCCAAATGACACGCTATGGTTTCATCACTTTCATCGTTATGCATGACAACATAGATTCCTTTAGTTTTACATTCAACCAAAAATTTGGTTGCCCCAATTAGGTTTAGGGCAGCATCTGAAGAAGCTCGGTCTGAAGATCTTTGTGAGCCCACTAATGCAATAGGTATTGGAAATCCTGCTAAAGCGAAAGAAAGGAAAGATGAGGTATAATGCATGGTATCAGTACCATGAGCAATTAAAATTCCTGCATAATCAGAATTTGAATATTCAACTAATTTATTTGAAATTTCTATCCAATGATCAGGAATAATATTTTCTGAATATTCAGAAAATAAAACTTGAGTGTCAATATTGGCCATCTCTGCAAGTTCTGGAACAGAAGAATTCAATTCATCAGCTGTTAAAATGGGTGTAACTGCACCTGTTCTGTAATCTACCTTACTTGCAATAGTTCCTCCAGTAGACAATAATAGAATTTTTGGTAGATTGGGATTTTTTTCTACTTTCTCATTTTCTTCAATATTTTTTTCAACAGTGGTTAATTTTTCAACTTGCTTGATTTTTTCTATTTCTAAGCCAACATTATACCCACTATTTAATTTGAGGACAATGTGTTTATCATCTGAATGTTCATACCTAGGCATTATAATTCCAAAGAACGTTAAATCAGCAATAATTTTCACTGAATTTCCAACTGCGACCTCATTAGATTTTAGAAATTGAAGAGACTGTCCAGTATATCCTGTATATTCGTGCATTTACCAGAAATACTAGAATTCTATTAAATAAAAACTACCTGTAATAAGATGCTACTAATTTTTCGCCAATCTTTAGGTCTTTTTGTTCTCTAACTTTCTTTACTGCTTCTTCAAAATGTTTCATTCCAACTTTTGCATTTTCTGAACTCTTTTCTACTTCTTTTGCATCAGGATGCTTATCCAAAAATTCATGAATAACCAAAGAAACAGCGGTATTTGAAATTGCTGCAACGTCTGCACCACTAAGACCATCAGTTAACTCTGCAATTTTATCATAATCTACTCTTTGAGGATCACTAGCCTCATCGATTACTGGTATTGTTTTAGATCCAATTTTAATTATCATCTTTCTACTTTCTTTATCAGGCAATGGAATTTGGATAATTTTATCAAATCTTCCTGGTCTAAGCAAGGCAGGATCAATCATATCTGCTCTATTAGTAGCTGCTAAAACTACTACTCCGTGCATGTTCTCCATGCCGTCTAATTCAGTTAAAAGCTGACTTACCACTCTTTCTGTAACAGCTGTTTCGCCACCAGCTCCTCTAATGGGGGCAATTGAATCAATTTCATCAAAGAATACTACACATGGTGATGCTTGTCTGGCTCTTCTGAAAATTTCCCTAATTCCACGTTCAGATTCTCCTACCCATTTTGATAAAAGTTCTGGCCCTCTAACAGAAACAAAGTTTGCTTCACTTTCTGTAGCAACTGCTTTAGCTAACAAAGTTTTTCCAGTACCACTAGGACCATGAAGTAAAATTCCTCTAGGCATTCTATGTCCTAATTTATCATAGAGTCCTGGATATTTCATTGGCCATTCTACGGCTTCTTGAAGTTCTTGTTTAACATCATCTAATCCACCAACTTGATCCCATCTAACATCTGGATTTTCAATGAATACTTCTCTCATTCCAGATGGTGTAACTTCAATCAAAGCTTTTTGGAAATCTTCATGGTTCACCACAAGTTGTTCAAGTGTTTCGGGAGGTATTTTCTCCTCTTCCAAATTTAATACAGGAAGTAATCTTCTCAAACATTTCATTGCAGCTTCCTTACAAAGATATTCCAAGTCTGCACCAACATAACCGTGACTAACTGCTGCAATTTTATCGATATTTACATCATCAGTTAATGGCATATTCCTACTATGAATTGAAAGAATGTCTCGTCTTCCTTTTTTATCTGGCACTTTAATCTCAATTTCTCTATCAAATCTACCCGGTCTCCTTAGAGCAGGATCAATTGCATTTGGTCTGTTTGTAGCAGCTATTACAATTACTTTACCTCTTGCTTCTAAGCCATCCATTAAAGATAACATTTGTGAAACTACTCTTCTTTCAACTTCGCCTGTTACTTCCTCTCTTTTGGGAGCAATGGAATCAATTTCATCAACAAAAATAATTGATGGTGCTTTTTCTCTAGCTTCTTTGAAAATTTCACGTAACCTTGCTTCGCTTTCACCATAAAACTTACTCATTATCTCAGGGCCTGATATACTAATGAAATGAGCTTGACTTTCATTTGCTACTGCCTTTGCAAGCAAAGTTTTTCCTGTACCGGGTGGACCAAACAACAAAACACCTTTAGGTGCTTCAATTCCCAACTTTTCAAAAATTTCAGGGTGCCTTAATGGCAACTCTATCATCTCTCTAACTTTTTTAATTTCATTTCCAATTCCTCCAATATCTTCGTAAGTTACCTGAGGAACTCCTCGTAATGTCTCTCCTTTTTCAGCAATGTGGAATACAGTTTTTTGAGTAACTAAAACGGCATCTGCTGCTGGTGTAACCCCAATAACTTGAAAAGTTAAACGTCCACCAAAATAAGGAACCATAACGTTATCTCCTTTAATCAAGGGAACACTTTCTAAAGCATCAGCTAAATATCGCTCATCAATTGGAGGAATTGCTTCTAAGGGAGCTACTACAACTTTTTCAGCTGCAACGGCTTTGATTTTTCTTACTGTTATTGTATCTCCTATTGCTATTCCAGAATTGTTTCTACCTAACCCATCAATTCTGATAATTCCTTTTCCTTCATCTGAGGGGTATAAAGGAAGACATTTTGCTACCGTTCTTCTTTTACCTTTAATTTCAATTACATCACCAGTTGATGCTCCAAGAGTGTCCATCGAATCGTAATCAATCCTTGCTACTCCCCGCCCAACATCACGGGTATAAGCTTCTAAAACCTTCAAAGAAAGAGCATTTTGACTCATAAAGGAAATTCAGTCGTCTAATTTTTATACCTTTGTGGTATTTTGGGTAGAAACACAATATAATCACAAGCTTAAAATCTACAATAATTGGCAAACGATCTACTTGGGTAAAAGACCTTTAGTTAGAAGACGTGGCCGTGGAGGGAATCAATTTAGAGCATCATCTACAGGAAAAGTAGGACAAAAAGCAAAATATCCTCGTTTTTCGTTAAGTGAACAGCGTTCTGGAGAAGTAATTGATTTAATCCATGAGAGCGGTAGGGAAGCCCCCCTTAGTAAAGTACGATTTGAAGACGGCTCTGTTTCTTTTGTTCCGGCAGTTCTGGGAACTAAAGTTGGAGAAGTTTTGAACTTTGGCTTAAAATCAAAAATTGAAAAAGGTAACGTAATTAGCGTTCAAAATATTCCTGATGGTACTATTGTTTGTAATATTGAACGCCATTTTGGTGATGGTGGAACCATCGTAAAGTCAGCTGGTGGTAATGCGACAGTTTTTTCTCATGGTGAAGAAGGTGTAACATTAAAACTTCCATCAGGCAAATTCATTACGCTTAATCCAAAAAATCGAGCAATGATTGGGACTCTTGCAGGTGGAGGTTCAACTGATAGACCCTTTATGTTAGCAGGCAACAAATGGCGAAGTTTCCGTGCCAAAGGACAAAAGTATCCTATTGTTCGAGGTGTTGCACAAGCAGCTTATGTACACCCTCACGGTGGTGGAAGACACCAACATGTTGGACAAGGTTCTACAGTTTCTCGTGATGCTCCTCCTGGAGCAAAGGTAGGAAGTATTGCTGCTAGAAAAACAGGTAGAGCCCGAATCAAGGAACGTAAATAATTTCTTTTTTTCAACCTAAAATTGATAAGCAACTTGAGAATTAAAATCTCTTAATGACAAATCAACGAGTTAGAGTTTTTGTGAAAGGAAAAGTGCAAGGTGTTTTTTTTCGTCAAGCATTAAAAGTAAAGGCAAAACAACAAAATGTTTTTGGCTGGGTAAAAAATCTAATGGATGGACGAGTAGAAGCTCTTCTTGAAGGAAATGGTGAAAACGTAAATAATTTAGTGGAATGGTGTCACGGGGGACCAGCTAATGCAAGAGTTGATGATGTAGAAATAAGAAATGAAAAGTTTATGAATGAATTTTCAGAGTTTGATGTGCGTTACTAAAATTATTTTATGGTAAAGTAATTGAAAGTTATTTAATTGAAGTTAATGGTAGTAGATCTGCTGATCCCAGTCTAGACGGATAACCCCTTTTCAAGGCATACAAGATCCGCCACGTTGACGAGGAAGCGTGGATACTCCATCTTAGGATTGCTCCCTCCCGGACCTCATCCCTTTCAATGGTTCGGTCTTAGAAGTTATCCCTTCGGATAATTCTAGTCCTGCAACCACCCGCCTCGGCGTGATTTCATTTCCGCACACCAAGTGGGAATTACCTACCTAGAGATTTACTCAACAGTTACTGATCTCTGCATATAGCCGGTTTCAGAATAGGGCACGGCTAGCACCCTGATCCTCCCCACTACCATTTTTCTTTATTTTTATTGTTATATTTGCATTAGGTTTTCTTTTCATTTAGTTTCAAAATAATACTGCAAACAGAACAAATGGTCCCTGTGCAAGGTTTTCCACATTTTTTACAAACTTTTTTTTGTTTCTGATTTGAATCTTTTACAATTTGAGAAATCTTGATTATTGATTGATATAGATTATTTTTTACTCCACTATGCTGATTTTCTAACGAATTTAAAAATTCACGAATTTCTGTCCTAATTCCCTCATTCATATGGGGACAAGGCTCTGACTGAAAAGGAATATTATTTGTAAAGGCATAAAACACAATTTCTGATTCATAAATTTCACAAAATGGCTTTATTTTTCTCAAAGAGTTTTCAGAGGTATCTGGATCCATCCAACCAACCTTGTTTGTATCTCCAGATAACATGTTTATTACAAAAGTTTGCAATACATCATCCAAGTTATGAGCCGTAGCAATTACATCAGCACCAATATCATTTGCGGCATAATCCATTGCTCTTCTCCGAAGGGTTCCACAAATAGAACAAGAGGACATTTTTTGATTTTCTCTTAAATTTAATGCCTCATCTAGAGTTAATTCGAATAATTTTTTGTATGAATATGTAGTTAATTCTACATTTAGTTTTTTACAAAACTTTTCCACAATTTCAAGTGCCTCATCTCTATATCCTGGTATTCCTTCATCGATTGTAATTGCCTTAATTCTAAAATTATGATTTGTGGCCATTTTGTTTAATATATTTAAGAGAGCCAAGGAATCTTTTCCCCCAGAAACTGCTACAGAAACTAATTCATCATTTTTTATCATTTTATATTTTGAAATCGTTTTAGCGGTTTTTCTAAGAATGGAGTTTGAAAAGCATTGAGAGCATAATTTTTCTCCTGAATATTTCCGTGTGAATGCTATTTGATTTTCACATCTATCACATTTCAATAAATTAAACTAAATTATTTCATTAATTATTCTTTAGGACTTTTTAGATGGTAAACCAACCAGATTTCAAATATGATAAAGCGATGTTTAGACCGAAAAGAGCAAAGGTAAGGCCATAAATACCCCACATTACTCCATTTACTGTTTTCTCAGACATTTTTTTATCAATAATAGTATGAATGAACTTTCCTCCATCTAAAATTGGCAATGGCAACATATTGATGATACCAATGAAAAATGAAATCATCCATAACCATAACAAAAACATCGAGACACTTGGATCATTCCACTCAATAAAATTTAGAACAGGTTTATAGGCCAATGAATTATCTCGCATTATTCCAATCAAACCTCGTTCTGGATCTTCTGGAGATGGAGTAATATCAACCAAGAAATCTAATTGTTCACCATCTCTAAGAACCGACACCTCCGAAGTCTCTCCTGGCGTCAAGCTAGGAAAATCTAATGGATTTAAAATCGGGTTTCCATTTATAGAAGTAATTATATCATTTGCCAATAATCCAGCTTGTTCAGCTCCCGAATTTTCGATGATTGAAAGAACCAAAACCCCTTGAGGTAATTCATAAAATGTACTTAACAGTGGTTCTGGCATAACTAATGCAAATAATGGATTTGTCAATAGAATAAACCCTAATACAAATGCGAAAATTACATTTGCAGTAGCTCCTGCCCCAATAACTCTTAATTTGGAAATCTTTTTTGCTTTACCAAATTCTTCTTCATCTGGTTCTACAAATCCTGCAAACATAGCGATAAAGATTGCAAAACCTCCAGTCTTTATTCTAATTTTTTCTAAGGTACCAACAATTCCATGAGCACCCTCATGTACAACTAAAACAATTGGAATCGATAAAAGAAAATATGCAATTGATGATGATGAAGTTAAAGTTACTCCTGGTATCAAAACGGTAAGTTGTGCAAAATCAGATGATTCTGCAAAATATTTTACAACATTGTCTATTAAAAACCAAAATGCAAACCCCATCATTATAAAACCCGCAATTACGCTTACATCTGCAAAAATTCGTATTCCTCTTCTAGTTCTTCCAAGAATTTTTGTTAAAACTGATTGGACTTGTTTATTTTTATAAACTAAACTATATGCCTTAATCTCAAACCCATATTTTTCCAGTTTCAATGCCTTGGCTGAAACAACTATTACTACCCAAGCAATCAAAACATAGATAATCGCATTTTGGGTAATAAAATCAAGTTCCAAACTAATTGTTAATTTTTTAAACCTCGGCCATTTATCGTTTACTATGAAACCAATAATAATACTCTCAACTTACCCAAACAAAAAATCTATTCTTAAAATTTCAAATGAACTAGTAAAATCCAAAATAGTAGCATGTGTAAACATAACCAAAATTTCTTCAATTTATTCCTGGCAAGGAAAAATTGAAAATTCTTCAGAGTACTTGGCCTTATTCAAAACTACCTACAAAAACAAAAAAATTCTTAAAGAAAAAATTAAATCTACTCATCCATATGATGTTCCCGAAATTGCTGAACTTGACATAACATCAATTAACAAATCATATCTTGATTGGATTTCAGAATCTACAAATTAATTTTCCACTGGAAATCGTAAAATTGAAACGATTCCACCCAATCCAGTTACCCTCAGTCCAATATCTGTAGTAGAATCAACCCCGTAAGTTTTTACACCCTTACTTTCTGCATCGTTAAGAAATTTTATAATCTTTGATTCATCCTGGGTCTGAATTATTTTATCTGAAAATATCAGCGAGTCCACAGCTCCAAATTCGTTTGCTTGAAAGGTTTCCTCATAACCCAT
Source organism: Nitrosopumilaceae archaeon (assembly GCA_028279545.1). GTDB lineage: Archaea > Thermoproteota > Nitrososphaeria > Nitrososphaerales > Nitrosopumilaceae > Nitrosomaritimum. The sequence continues at coordinate 42,728 of JANQNN010000003.1, read as the reverse complement.
TGTAAACTTTCGACTTTTTTTTTGGGCAAGAATCATTATTTCATCAATAATTGAGGAAACTTTGGCTAATTTACTATCGGACATTATCTCCTTCATTATTTGAGATTTAGTAAAAATGTAAATTCCATCTTCCCCACCTGAATCAATTCCCTCAACAATTTTAATTTTAAACTTTTCTTTGGATTTTTGAAGAAAATTTGCAAATCGTTTTTTTGTTTCTCCGGGACCAAAAATAATAATTGAATCTACTTCAATAATTATGGAAGAAATTGCTTGTTGTATTTGTTCAAAAAATTTTTCAATTTTGAAATTTGTTTTGTACCGTTTTCCACCAGATCCAGAATATATATTTGGAATAAACTCTAAGTGCGTACCATTTAATTTTGCAATACCACAATCACCTGTATCAATTGCAATTAGTAGAAATCTTGTTTGTTGATTAGTTGAATTAATTAAATTTTTTTCAACTGGTGACCAAGTCTTTTTTCTGATAACTATACTATCATTTATTTTAAGAATAATTGAGTGATGAGAACCATTTGGTATCAGTTCATTATTTGATTCTAAAATTGTTCCACTAACTCTTAATCTATCTAAAACTTCATCAAGTGAAATTTTTTCTACCATTAACAAAACTCTAATTTTGATTCTTTCTCCTTTATCTGGTCTTGAAAAATCTTTTTCCTGCTTAATTACCCTTGTAGTGTCACTTACTACCGTGTCTCCCTCTTTGATTATTCGTCTAAGATTGAATAAATCATCAGAATCTTCTGGAATTACGGAGGTAGAATTCTCATCAATAATCTTTGTAATCATATTTATCCTCTAGATTTCAAGGACAAAAGAGTTTACTTTTAACTTGGATCAGGTTTTTTTTCATCAGTTTTTTTCTTGAGATAATTCTCTACCCAATCTAATGTAAGAACACCTGATTCAGCTAAATTGGTTAATGAATTTGAAGAAGCTTCTCCCGTGACTTTTCCACTTTCCCTTTTAATCTGACGCCACTTTAAGGAAGTATTACCGGTTTTGGAATTATAAATTATTCCAAGCACATCCCTTGCATTAACAAAAGTTATGTCTCGAATTTTTTTTAGGGTAACTTTATCAGCTGCTTCAACATAAATAGATCCGAGACTTTCATCTCTTTCTGCAAAAACCTCGTTATCATCCAAATAACTTCTGGGTGCATAGGATTTGCATGTACTAGATATAACAAATCTCCTAAAATTTTCCAATGAGGTAGCCATATCAATCTTAACCATTTTGAAAGGATGATTAATTGGCCATTTATCAAGGTTCTTGAAAGACTCAATTAGTATCTGATTGAAACTTGCTTTGCAGGCAGTGATGTTTTTATCCCGATGATCGATGATGAGGATCTTGAGTTCTGAGCCTGCCATTAAAATTTTATGGGCTAAAGATGGGGTTAATTTGTGAAGTATCTTACAGAGTATCTTACTTTTAATTTAAACACTAGAAGAGGTTTTGTTAACATTACTCCAAAAATAGAAAAATTAGTCCACAAAAGTAAAATCCAAGAAGGAATTTGTCTTGTAAATGCGATGCATATCACCGCAAGTGTTTTCATTAATGATAATGAAAAGGGGTTGCATCGGGATTATGACCTTTGGTTAGAGAAACTTGCTCCCCATGAACCGATAAATCAATACGATCATAACAAAACAGGAGAAGATAACGCAGATGCGCATTTAAAAAGACAGGTAATGGGAAGAGAAACTATAGTAGCAATCACAAACGGCAGATTAGATTTTGGTCCATGGGAACAAATTTTCTATGGAGAATTTGATGGACGTAGAAACAAAAGGGTTTTAGTAAAAATTATTGGAGAATAAAAAATTTATCCAAAGTCGGCATCTCGTTTTTGACTTTGAGATTCATTTTTTCTAGCAGCATTTCGAAACTCATCATCATGATTTTGAGGTCCATGACCACATTTTACACAAGCTACCTTGTAGCCATTATCATCTTTTTGATAAATTTCGCAGCCACAAAAACATCCCATACCTATTGTAGAACAGATGATGATATATCTTTTAGGATAAATAATTTTTTAAAAAAATTATATTTCAACATTACAACATTCGCCCTTTGGAATATCGTGGTCGTGAGGACATTTTCGGGGATGTTTTAACATGGTACAAAGGGCATCTGTAAATTGTTTATTCATATGGTGTTCTATGCCGCAAACCATTTCTTCATCGATTTCTACTTTTAGTGCACTATCCATTAGTACTTCTAAAAGTCTACTGTTTCTCATCATACTTGAACCAACCTTTTCTCCTTCCTCTGTTAGAATAACTCCCGCTTTGTTGTAAGTTACCAAATTTTTTGAATTTAATTTTTTTAACATTTGTACAACACTTGGTTGTCTTACATTCAGCATTTTAGCAATGGTGCTAATTTTTACTTCTCCTCCTTTTTCCTTAATATGCCAAATTGCTTTAAGATACATTTCCACATGCTCTGCTTCAGCAGTTCCTACAAATAGAGTCTCATCATCTAAAATATCCATATTATACCTTCTTAGAATCTTTTAATAAATATTCAAAATACTCTCTTGCAAAAACAGCTAAACCAGCATGGTCTGCCCAAATTGCTACTACCTCACTTGAGTTTTCTTCTATTCGCTCAGGGCCTAATAAAATGACTACATATCTTTTATCAGAAATTATTCCACCGCCAAACAATCCTTTTTTAATTTTTACCGTTGCAACCCTTTTAATTGCTGTAATTGATTCTTTGGCCATTTTATCAGAAGTTAGAAGAGTAATTTTTACTCCCTTGTCATGAAGTAATCTTAATTTTGGTAGGGCCAATTTTACCAATTCCTGTCCTGCTTCAGGTACCGCAATCATTACCTCATTTCTACAAGAATCTACCATTTCCAAAATTTTTGAAGTAATATTTACAGCACCAGAGAGAACCCAAATATCTGGTTTCTCACTAGTTCCACTTTTTTCGTACAATGGAACCAATTCATTTAAAATTACACTTTGATTTTTTGAAAATTCTCTTTCAATTTTTCGTTTTGTAGTTTCTAACCCAGTAGAAGGAGATTTAGCAAAATACTTTGTTGGTCTTGATTCATCTGAACCGATCCAACCTTTTTCTTCAAGCGTTCCTAAGACTTCATAAATTTTTGAATAAGGGACTCCAGATTTTTGACTTAGATCAGAGGCTGTTAACTCACCATTTTTTAATAATGAAGTAAAAGTCCTAATTTCATAACTGGTTAACCCTATTTTTTCCAAAGACCTTTTAGTTTTATCAGATATGTTCATGCGATCTAATCGATTGTTTTTGGTATTTAAATCAGGTATGCCTATAACCTAAATTCCACACGGGGGCTAGTGTGAAATGGAATATATACTATCTCAGAAGGTTTTCAATTAACGATGGCTCTCATTCAGATTTCCAATCAGTCTACAAAAAATCTAGGCAAGAAATCTACAATACGATTTACTCAAAGTATTTGTCCGGATTGCAATATGATTTTGGATGCTGAAGTTTTCGAAAGAGATGACAAAGTATACATGTCAAAAATTTGCCCAACTCACGGTGAATGTGAAGAGTTATACTTTGGTTCCTATCAAATGTACAAAAAATTTAGTACCTATTGGGTAGATGGTAAAGGAGCTCATGCTCCAAATGTTATGATTGACAAGTGTTCATGTCCAAATAATTGTGGTTTATGTTCAAATCACCTGTCTCATAGTGGGTTAGCAAACATGATTGTTACTAATAGATGTGATTTGACATGTTGGTATTGTTTCTTCTATGTTAAGAAAGGTCTTGAAGGGGCTTACATGTATGAACCAAACCATGATCAAGTTAGAGGAATGATGAAGACTCTAAAAGCTGAACGACCAATTCCTGGAAATTCAATGCAAATTACGGGAGGTGAACCAATGCTAAGAGAGGATATCACTGATCTTATTAAAATAATGAAAGAGGAAGGAGTCGATCATATTCAAATGAATACAAATGGTATTAGACATGCCATGGATCCTGAAGCAGCAAGAGAAGTAAGACTTGCTGGTTGTAATAACTTGTATCTTAGTTTTGATGGTGTAACTGCAAGAACAAATCCAAAAAATCACTGGGAGATTCCTTATGCCCTTGATAGTTGTAGAAAAACTGGAACTACAGTTGTATTTGTTCCCACAGTAATCAAATCAATCAACGATCATGAATTAGGCGGTATTATTAGATACGCTCAAAAAAATATGGATGTTGTTCATGCTGTTAATTTCCAACCAGTTTCATTAACAGGAAGAATGGGTAAATCCGAACGTGAAAAATATAGAATTACAGTTCCTGATTGTATCCAAAGAATTGAAGAACAAACAAATGGCGAGGTAACTGTTGATGATTGGTTCCCAGTACCAAGTTGTATGCCACTAACAAATGTTATAGAAGCATTTTCAAGTAAACCAAAATATGAACTATCAATCCACTTTGCTTGTGGTGCAGGTACCTACATCTTTGAAGATGAAGAGACAAAGAAATTTGTACCTTTAACGAAATTCTGTGATATTCAAGGAATGTTAGAATTATTTGAAGATAAATCTGAAGAAATTCGCTCTGGTAAGAACAAGTACTTTACTATGCTTGAAGTTGTTAGGAAACTTAAGAGCTTTATAGATACGAAGAAACAACCTGCAGGACTAGATTTAGCAAAAATGTTTGGAAACATCTTAATGAAAAGATCATTTGATTCAATTGGCTCTTGGCATGTCAAAGGATTGTTCTTAGGCATGATGCACTTCCAAGACAAATACAATGAAGATCTTGAAAGATTACAGAGATGTGATATTCACTATGTAACACCTGATCTTAGAATTATTCCATTTTGTGCATTTAATGTGATTCCAGAATGGTATAGAGATAGAATTCAAAAGAAATATTCCATTACTGTTGAAGAGTGGGAAGAACGAGAAGGTGTTAAACTTGAAGATGGTCTTTACCGTGGGCTTATGAGACGTGGTGCAGGTGATGAACTTGCAGCTGGTTGTGCTAAAAGTCAAATGTTCCACGAAGCAACACAAGCTACAATGTAATTTTTAATTTTTTTTAAAAATTTTTCATATTTTTACCAAAGAGTAATAAGCAATTCTTTAGCCCAAAAAGCAATTGAACTCTACATTATTTACGGTGGGCAATTTCCATATGAAATTTTACCATTTGTTAATAATTGGAATTCTAGTTCTATCTTTTACTACCTCATTTTTGATTAGGTCACAAGCTTTGGATTATGGTTTTGAGCTAAATGAATTTGATCCATTTTTTAATTATAGAGCAACAGAATTTATCATAGAAAATGGGCTCTCAGAATATTTCGAATGGCAAGATAGCTTAAGTTGGTACCCTGAGGGGAGAAATGTTTCTGCAACTTCACAAGTTATGCTTCATATTACAGCAGCTGGAACTTACAAAATTTTTGGAGGAAATTCGAGTCTATATGATTTCACGATTTTATTTCCAGTAGTTTTTAGTTCATTAACCGTAATAGTTATTTTTGCTTTAGTCAGACTTTTGGGTGGAACCACAGCGGGTCTTTTTGCATCTTTACTTTTTTCCATTTCTATGCCTCTTATTATTAGAGGAACAATAGGTTGGTTCAAATCCGAGCCCCTTGGGTTATTTTATGGATTATTAGGGGTTTACCTATTTCTAAGTGGAATAAAAACTGAAAATAAGAAAATAATAATTCCTAAAATAATTGGAGGAGGGATTCTCCTAAGTTTTGGTCTTGCTTCATGGGGAGGAATTCAATTTTTTGTAATACCTATTGGAGCTTTTATTCTTGCTTTACCTTTTATTAGAAAAGATCATAATTTTCTTCTTTGGAGTGTTCCTCTTTTTGTAATTTCATTTTTGTCGGCTGTTTTAATTTTTGAAAGACCAGGATTAAGTTTTGTTTTAGGTTTAGGAGGTTTTTCAATAATTGGTCCCACCATTTTCCTAATTATTTGTATAATAATTCAGAAATTTAGTAAACATGAATCAAAAACTCGAAATGGAATTTTACTTTTAATGGCAATTTTGATTGTTGGCTCATTTTTAATAATAATAAATGAGGATTCGAATCTTTTACCGTTACCTAGTTTTAGATACTTGAATGCTATTAATCCATTTTTAACAACAACAGATCCATTAGTTGATTCTGTAGCGGAACATGCTACTACTACACTTCCTCAATCATTTTATTTCCATTCAATCTTAATGATTTTTGCAGGATTAGGAATTTGGTTTGTTCTTGATAAAAAACAAAAAATAAATTTTTTGGAAAAAGACTCTATAGTTTTTGCGTTAATTATAGGTATAATTGGAGTTTATGTTAGTTCAGCTTTTGTACGTTTAGAAGTTTTTGCCTCAATCTCACTGATAATTCTCTCCTCCATTGGTTTATCGGTTTTAACAAAAAAAATTTTTCAAATCGTAGTTGAAAGCAATATTCAAAAAAACATAATGAAATTTTCATTTTTTGGATTCCTAATTTTACTTCTTGTAATACCATTGGTAATTCCACAAAATGGGAACTGGACTACAGTTACAAAGGCTCCTCCAACTATTTTAAACGGTGGATCAGTATATGATGTGGCAACTAATGATTGGAAAGAATCTCTTGAATGGATAAAAGAAAACACTTCAGAAGATTCTGTGATTGCAGCCTGGTGGGATTATGGATATTGGATTACTACAATGTCAGAAAGAACCACATTAACAGACAACGCAACGTTAGATTCTAAAAAAATTCAAAAAATTGCTAAAATTCTAGTTAGTTCACCTGATGAAGCATGGAATTCATTTCAAAATATGGGTGCTGATTATGTATTAGTTTTTGTGGCAGGTCAAAGGATTGATAATGAATTTGAAGAACCTTTGTATTTGTTAAATGGAGGAGGAGATGAATCCAAAAAACAATGGTTCATGCGTATTGCGGGTGAACCTACAGAAAAATTTATTCTTCCTGACGGGTTAAGTGGAACAGAACATTTTTGGGAAAATACATTGTTAGGTAACCTTTTCCCTTTTTCTACTTTAGCATATGTTGACTTAAGAACTGAATTTCAATCTGAAATATACCTTCCTGGATTAACTCCAGTTTATTTCAAAGATATCAAATATTCTGCCAATGATGATGGGCCTTTCAAATTAGTTCATGAATCCCCATCATTTGTGAACGAAGATAAAATATTACTAGGTATTTTTATTTATGAAATAAACGATAATTATCTGCCACGATAAAAAATTATTATTTCTTTAATTTTATCTAAATAAATCTATATTTCATATATATTATATATAAATTATATAAACTTAAATACCAGCATACACTATATTTTGGTTAGAAAATTTATCAAGTAATCATTTGAGAACTGAAACCTAATTCAGAAAGTACTAATAATTTTGAAAACCAAGTACAATTGTAATCTAGTAAATTCAAATATTTATTTACTGAAAAAAATTATTGTTTCCTAATTAAAATTAAGACTAACGTTCTTTTTTGTTAAGATTTTCTAAAAATAGAAAATAATCCAAAACCACTTACTATAACAATTATCCCTAACATCCATAAAATTACAAAAGGTGGAGTTTCAATTATGTTGAAATTATCACTTGGAGTAGAACATTGGATTAAGGCAATATCTGAAAAAATTGATTCGACATAAATTAAATCGTCACAAGAAACTCTTAGCCGGTCTGCAGAGGATTCATCTAAACTTACCAATTGAATTTGTTCTGTAAAGATACCTGAATCTCTGCCTGTTTCACTAACTCTCATTTCCAGTCCTCCTATATCAGAATCTGAATATACTGAAATTGAAATCGAATCTATTTCAGATCTGTCTAGATTAGATTTATTACAACTAATAGTTACAATTGCTATTTCATTTGGAAAATATTCTTCTTTATCAAATTCAATAGTACATTGTTGTTGCCAATTCACAATCCAAGTTTGAGAAATAGGATACTCTGGTTTGCCTCTAGGATCAAATAAATTTGCTTCCGCTCCTACTAATCCAACTGCAATTTCTTCAATTTCATCTCCATCAAGATCTCCAAAATTCGCAAGTGAAATACCAAATCGCCACAAGTCATTTGGTTGAGGACGAACTGGGTTTAACCAAGAACTATCTTCTTCATCAATCCTAAAACCGGTCTGGAACGTTCCGTCTCCACTACTAATTAGCACTAAAACACTACTTGAAAATTGTTGATTTCCAACAAATCCTGCATTGGCTCCAACTGCTCCAACTGCAATTTCTTCAATTTCATCTCCATTGAGATCACCTATCCCTAATACTGATGTCCCAAAACTTTGAGATGGTGGATCCTGAAACACACCAAAGTCAACGGGACTAGGATTGATAATTTCTCTTGTTTCAATTACATTTCCATCTTGATCCATAAACAATATCCAAATAGCACCCAAAGAATCTCCATCAGTTGAAATTCTAGCAGGAGATCCAACTACTAAATCAGGAATCGAATCTCCATTTTGATCACTAATGGATTCAACAGACCACCCAAAACCAGAAGATTCCTCGAAATAATGTCCCGATGTTACTATTCCAGAATTGTCCAAATTAAGAATCCATATTTTACCCGCTAAAAGCCCATCTGAGATTGGAGCACCAACTACCAAGTACGGGTTATTATTTTGATTATCTGCCCAAGTTACGGAACGGCCAAATCCCGAATATTCCTGCAAGGTCGAGCCCGTTGAAGTAAAAAGATCTGAAATTTTTGAAAAACCACTAACTGTCCCATTACTATTCATGAAAAGAATCCAGACTGCGCCTGCTTCGGTTGCTGCTTCATCATCTCCCAATGCTCCAACTGCAATATCCTCAACGCCGTCTCCATTTAGATCTCCAATACCAGTCACCGATACTCCAAATTTATCATTATTTTCAAGAATACCATTAAAACCACCTGCTATGTCTGAAATTTTGGATTTTGTTGTTATCACACCCATGGAGTCCCTTGACATAATCCATATTGCACCTCGGTCATGGCCTCCATCATCATCTAAGGGGGCGCCTATGGCAAAATCAATTGCAGTATAACCTTCTGAAGTATCTAAGAGTAATGGATCTGAAATAGACCAAGAGAACCAATCCAGATCTCCCAACCTTGAATTGCCTTCTATTGGGTGAAAAATGACAGTTTGTTGATTAGGTTTTAGCATATGAGTTTCTTGTCCACTTGCAAATGAAATTGTGGAAAAAAAAATCAAAAGTGAAAATATTACCATGAATTTACCAAACACTAAATTAATGAATTATGAAGCTCATATTTTAAGTTAAATTAAATCATTTAAAAATAAACTTGAAACTCAAATTAAATGAGAATGTTGAAACAATTTTTTTATTTATTTCCCATTATTCCTTGGGTTGAATTTATTTCAATTTGGCTAGTTCCATATTCAAAAGGAACAAACAAAATTCTCTCATTAAAGTACTTTTTTTCTTCAAATGGTACCTCTTCCCCATCAATTATTGCAAAAAACACATGATCTTCATCGTAAATTTTTGCATAAATTAAATCTCTAAGAAGTGAAATTATCAAGTGTCCATTTTCAGAATTTTTTATTTTAATAATCAAGTTATTTGAATTTCCTTCAAAGAAAATATCCTCAAGTTCTGCGCCCTCAATATAGTAAGGAACATTAAAAACTCCCTTTTCTCCCGCGTCTACTCTAAAATCTACAGTCTCAGGATATTCCGAACTAAAAAATTTCTTGTCTGCCCATCCACGTTCAACCAACTTTGAAATAGATTCACGCTTTACACATGCAGGAGAATTATCCTGTTTGAATATTATATTCAAATAAATCGCACATTCAACCTCTTCAGACTCTAATCCTAGAAATTTCATTTGTTTTTTAGGAGCAAGGTCAATTTGCCATATACTTGCACCCTCAAAGTCTGCCCCCAAAAGATTAGCACTTTGCAGATTTGCCAGATTAAGAGTTGAATTTCTCAAGTTTGTATTTTCAAAATTTACTCCTGTTAGATTTGATCCTTGAAAATTAGTATTGGAAAGATCAAGGTTGGATAAATCCCACCCTGACAAATTAGAACGCTTAAAGCTAGAAATCTTCTCTATTTCAGATTTAGGCAAATCAAATCCAACTAGATCAGAATATGTGAGACTTACTCCATTGAAATTTGCTCCCTGAACATCTGAGCCTCTAAAGTCGTTCCGATAAAGTTCAGAATTTTCAAAATTGGTATTTTGCAAGCTAGAATTTGAAAAATTTGTCTCCCTAACTTTAATTGTACTAAAATTTACTCCATCTAGCATCTGATTACTTAGATTTGAAGAATCAATTTCTGCTACTTTGGAAAGGTCTGTTTTTGACACATCACTATTTGAAAAATCAACATAATTCAGTTTTGTATTTTCAAAAACAGTGTTATCAAAAATAACATCCACTAGTTTTACAAATCTTAAATACGCATTGCTAAAATCTGTATTTTTTAAGGTAGCTCCGGTAAGATCAACTGAAAAAAGGTTTGATGAAGGAAATGCAGTATTTGTTAGATTGGCATTTGAAAAATCTGTAAATTTGAAGTCATAATAGGGAAAATTAAATCCACTAAGGTCTTTACCGCTAAAATCTGTCCTGCTTAGATAATACGTTTGAGTAAAATCAATTGATTCAATATTTACATTGGTAAAATTTACTCCTGTAAATTCTGTTTGATTAATTTTTACATTTGACATATCTGCATTTGCAAAATCTGCACTGGGAAAATAAGAATGAGAAAGATCAGCACCACTTAGATTTGTGTTTCTTAGGATTGCTGAGCCAAATTTCTTTTTAGTTAAATCCAAACCAGAAAGATCCTTTCCACTAAGATTAATTCCATCCATACTAGGATTAATTTTATGAATAAGTTCTACGGGAAAAATTGCATTAGAAAGATTTGCATATAGAAATATGGTATTAGCTACTATAGCTTTGGTAAAATCAAGCCCATCTAAAATACTAGCAAATAGACTGGCGTTTGTAAAATTGGTACCTTTAATGTTAGCACCAGTTAGATTTGCAGTATTCATTAATGCATTTTCAAAATTTGCATGACTAAGATCAGAGAATGAAAGATTTGCACCATATAAATTCGAGTCAGAAAAATCTCTACCTTTTAAATCACAGTAAGAAAGATCAACATCTTTTTTTGGTTCTTGTTGGCATTTGGGTACATTTTGCTCAGAGTCAGGAATTGGAGTAGAATGAGTTTTATTTTTTTGATTCTCTAATATTTCCTTTAAAGTAAACGAACCAGTTTTATTTCCAATGTATTGAGCCTCAATCATGTCCTCATTGCTTATTATTCGGATGGGAAGACTTGCATTTACAAAATCAAACCAATAAGAAGTTAGAGTGTAATTTTCAGGCTTTAATGCATGCTTCCAATAAATTTCTCGTTCAACAGTTTCTCCTGATTTAATTAAAATATTTCCGTTTGCAGGAAAGCATATCCTCTCGCTATCGAAATTTGTTTTGTTAAGGGTAAAATCATTGCGTGGTTTAAATTTTTGCGAGTTTCCCTCTACGAGAAAACGATTGTAAGCAGGCTTGTCACACCCAGAACTTACGGGAACAATTAATTCCTCAGATCCCGTGTATAGTATTTTTGATTTTATTCTAATGTATTCATGCTCAAAAAATTCCTCAACCTGACTTGTTTGTAATTTTAGAATAAAATCATTTTGGGAAATAGAAATAGAGTTCCAATTCTCATTTTCGTCATAAAAATAATCAATGTCAGCATCTGGCGGTTTCTGATATTGAGCCAAAACCTCAGGTATTCCTATAATTGAAATAAAAATAACCAAGCAAGTTAGAATTATAAGATTTCTCATAACATCAAAAGGTAAATTCTTGTAATAACGATTTTCCTCATAAAAAAATTAATTCCATGAGTGGTCTTCTATGACGTGTTTTTCTATGTCACTGATTGGAAATTGCTTTTTACACGAGTTGCAGGTAAACAAGGATTTAACCAAGATACTGGATTATCACCATCTAGCCTGCAAGGTGGATTCTTTTAGTAATTGTTTTGCAATTTTTTCTTGCTCAATCATCTGGGATTTCATCTCATCTGAAATTCTTTCATTTGTTTTTGGAAAAACATAGGCAAAACTATCTGGTATCTCAGATTGTATTGTTGTTCCATTAAACACGTGAATTGCTCGGCTTTGCTCATATGAAATAATTTTAGAAAAATTAGAATTTTGTCTAGTCAATACTTTAACTAAAGGATCATCTCTCTCAAGGTGATTTGTTGTCGTTTTAAAAAATGTACCAAAGGAATTTTTGTTATATTTATTTCCAGAATCATCAACCCATATGTTATTTCTCTTATCAATTAACGTCAACTCTACTAATCCCACTCCTTTGTCACCAGAAGCAAAAAGATCAGTTTTTGACAAGTTTAATGATTCACCTTGAACTAAAAGACCTTCATTGAGATATGTGATATGGTTTCTCCTTGTAAAATCAACTCCCTGTAATGCAAAGACCTCTTCTAATGGAGCTTCATTAAATGATACAAAAATACTTACTAAATTACAATTTTTCTCTATAGAGTTTTTGGTGCATTCTGTCATTTCAGCTTGCGCTGATAATGATTCTGAATCAATTAGATGGTCTTTTTGGTTTAACACAATATTTTCGATAGCACCATTTCTATTGAGCCATACCTCAACGACTGCTTCTGATTCATGTGCTTTTCCAACTTCGGGGATTCCAAACATAAACTCCATACGATGTAATCCAAAGGGAGCATAGGATTTTGCAGAAAAGGTGTTAGACTCTCCAACATGAATTGTCTGTTTTTCAAAGTCTGTGTGCCAGTTATCTGTAATTGAAAACGAATTGCCATTTACTGTAAAACCGTTTTCAACTAAAATTTGATGAGTAGCGTGAGATAATCCAAAGGTTGGTTTGTTCAAATAGGATTTTGCAGAAGAACCCCCTACATCTTTTATGGATTGTTTAGGTGGGACAATTGCAACGGAAAGTGGATCTTCTAAATTAATAGCAATGCCTGATGAAGGTGCGTTTGGAGGTACCCTAAACAAGAAACCATGGAGCGAAGTTATAATATAATCCCCATTTGAGTCAATAGCAATACCAAAGACATTTCCAAAAGGGTTTTTTATGGTAGTTACTGTTCCATCTGGACTAACTTTTAGCAGTCTCCCATTGGCATCAATCACAATAAAGTCACCATTTGAGTCAATGGCAACACCAGCTGGATTTCCAAGATTGATTGCAATAGTCGATACATCCCCATCTGGAGTTATTCTTAGTAGTTTGCCAGAAAGATCAGTAACTATGAAATCTCCACTAGAGTCAATAACAATGTCATTCAAAGTTCCAAGACCACTACTTGCAATAGTTGATACTATTCCATTTGGAGTTACTCGTAAAACACTTCCACTTGAAGCCAAAATAAAATCACCATCTGAATCAATGACAACACCTGAGGGAAAACCAAGTCCGTTATTAGCAATAGTAGATACGTCTCCATCTGCGGTCACTTTTAGCAATTCTCCTAAGTTACCAGTAACTATGAAATCACCAGCAGAGTCAATTGCAACATCAAATGGATTTGCAAGATTTTTTGCAATAGTTTCAACTGCCCCACTTTGTTTTACGTGTAAAAGATTTCCAGAGTTATCAACCACTATAAAATCCCCTTCTTCTGTAACGATTTGATTTTTAGGCTCTATTGCAATACTCCAAATAGAATCAAACCCACTTTGAATGATTGTTGAAATTTCTCCAGTTGGCGTTACCTTGATTATTTTTCCTCCAATTTGGGGAACTATGAAATCACCGTTAGAGTCAATGGCAACATCTATGGTAGCTCCAGAACTTATATCGATATTAGCAATAGTTGTTACCGTCCCAGAAGGAGTTACTTTTTGTAATTCGCCTGTTGTGTTAATCACTATAAAATCACCATCAGAATCAATTTCAACACCAAAAAGGCGTATCAATCCATCATCAAAACCAGCAATTGTGGATACTTCTCCCATGGGAGTTACTTTTCGTAGGTTACCATTAGTACCAGTCAAAATAAAATCACCAAATGAATCAACTACAACATCTTTTGGATTTCCTAGACCTCCTGTTACAATGTTTGAAACTTCCCCAGCAGGTGTTATTTTGACAAGCGAATTGCCTTTAACCGTAATATAATTTCCATCAGCGTCAATTGCAATTCCCTGTGAGGAAATATTAGCTATTATTGATAATTCACCGTCAGTTGTTATTCTAAATAGATTTGAAGAAGACGTTACTATAAAATCACCAGCAGAGTCAATAGTTACATAACGCGGAGTTCCAAGATTAGGATTAATAACATCAATAATTGATGTTGCTCCATTAGGAGTCATCCTTAGTAAAACACCAACGCTATCAACCACAATGAAATCGCCTTCACCAGCATGTGCCTGCGGAATTGAAATTGGAATGAGTAAACCAGATACTACTAAGATTATTGTAATGGTAAAAATTCTATTCATCTTACCGCCCATTCTTTGTTATGAATTTATGAATATTTTAAGGATTTTTTGAATTCTCTTTTTTGTTACAATTTAATTCAAATCAGGCACATATAGTCAAAACTTTATCTTCAATTTCTCCTAAATTCAAGTTTGAAAGTATTTTATGTAGATTGATCTCTCCCCTCTATCTGAAAAACTCCACTATTGGAACTATTTCAAATTATTTTAGTAGAAGAAAATATGAATAAAAATTTCGGTTTAGAAAATTTAAACTTCACTTTTTAAAGAAAAATTTCCAAAAATAAAATTAAATTAATTTAGAAATCTGCCTCACGTACGATATGCACGATACCAAATTGGAGTATCAGTAATGTTTTCAATTCCCATAATTCCAGAATAGATAAAAGTCTTAGTAAATTCGTTTGTTCCATTTGCTCCTAATTGATAATATTTCGGGTAGTTTAGACATACCCACATTGAATACTCTGCAATTTCATTTGTTCTGTTTTGAATTTCCACATTGATTACACTCATGCCGGGCCATTGAAATGATGCGGTCTGATTCTCATCAAGTTTTTTAAATTCATACGGATTATCGGGTAATTTTACGCCCGACTCTAATATTTCAATATCAACATATCCAATATTTGAAAGACTCGTTACCTTTGAAGTTATTGTTATGGTTTGAGTAGAGTTAGGAGGAATTATTTTTTCATCTGGTTTTTGGTTCTGTTGTACCAAAATTTTTGCTTCTTCAGATGAACCATTTACTAAATCTAAAACAAGATGTTTTGAGGATGGTGGAAGCTCAACCATTGTGGATTGATGAGCAGATAAAATCATAATTTCCCCCGAGCAGAAATCAAACATTTATCACAAAATATTACAAGTTTAACTACAGTAGATTTATAATTCATATGATAGTAAAAAGGTATTAAATTATCTAATTAAATGTTTATTAACTTCTTATTATTATTTCGATCACGGCAAAACAAAAAAATTCAAATCGAGGCAAAAAAGGAGAAAAAGCACCATCTGTAGTGGTTAATTATTTTGATGAATTGATTAATAATTCCATGCTTGCTGCTACATTCCATGATAATCAATTTTCAAATACTCATACAGTTGGATCACATGACGGAAAAAAGGTGTCAGGTTTTAGAATTCCGTGGGTTGGAAGACAAGATGAAATGAAAAAGTGTATCACAATCGAACAAGATGGAAAAATACTTTGGTGGATATTTCAAAATTGGAATAGTTCCGACGGTCAAGAAATATGTGGGAATAAAACTAAATCTTATTCTGGTGCTAAACACCTTGCTCAGGGGTCAGGTGCTTTTTATTTAACACTTACAGCAGATGAGGATGTAGTTGTAGGCAAAATTTAGATTTCATGTTAACTAGAAAAAATGTTCGTTCACTTGTCACACATGAAATGTCCAATTATAGCCGGGGAGTGCATGCTTTAGGAAAAATATATGTCAAAGATTTTATTAAAAAATATTCAGAGTATTCGTGGTTAAAAAATGGAACACAAAAGTTTTCAGATCTAAGTAATTTTACGGTATACCATGCACTTGTTTTGCAACATTGTGAAGTATTTGACAAAAAATATGAATGGCCCCCAAGTTCTGGCAATGGCACTAGCTTGGCACATGAAGGTCCCGCATTTTTACCCTGGCATAGAGCGTATTTGATGTTTTTTGAGAAATTATTGGGAATTGTATTGAAGCAAAACTTTGCACTTCCGTATTGGAACTGGGGTCAAGATGAACCTGATCCCCTAAGTTCAGTAATATGGCAAAATAATTTTCTTGGTGGTAATGGGGATAATTCGGGAATTGTGAGAACAGGCCCATTTAGAAAAGGAAATTGGACGACCATTACAAAGGAAGGAATAAAGGGTGATCTAAATCGTAGTTTTGGAGAATCACCATTTGCACGTGAATTGCCCACACTTGCGGAAATAGGATGGGTATTAGATCTACCATATTTTGATGAACCTCCATATTGTAATCTACCTGATTGTAAACAATTTAGAAATTATCTTGAAGGCTGGGTTTCACCATCACCAAGTGATTATACATTTATGCACAACCGAGTACACATGTGGGTTGGCGGAAACATGGAAAGCGGTACGTCACCAAATGATCCAGTATTTTGGTTACATCACTGCTTTGTAGACAAACTGTGGGATATATGGATGCAATTAAAGCCAAACTTCATTTATCCTAATAGTGGCGCTCCACCATTCCAAAATCTAAATGAAAAGATGTATCCTTGGAATAACATAACACCTGCAGATGTAATAAAATGGAACGGAATTTATCAATACGATAACAATAATCCAGATGATTAACGTACTTGTCCTAAATTTTCCTTTTCATTTATTCTACATAAGTTGACCAAATCTTTTTTTCCTAATCTTAATTAGATGTAATTTTGTTGAAAATCATCTACAGATGGACTTTACAAAATTTGAAATTAAAAATTTCAATTTGATTCTTAGAATAGTGATATCAAAAAGAGTTTAGCAGAAAATTTCTTTTTACAGAATCATAAGTGACACAAGGTGACTCATTTTGGATTATCTTGGCACAATCTGAGTCAATTATTAAAGAATTTTCTTTTACGACAGGTTGGCGAATCAAAAATGAGTAACCCTTTATTGATTTGAGCGTAATTTCCATAATTGAGAATGAGAAATAGTACCAGTAGGGTGACCTTGCGTTTACCAACTGACATTTTAGGAACCTTGCAAAATGAGGCTGAAACTAGAAATCTTTCACTAAACGCGCTAGTCACAACTTTTCTTTATAAAGTGATTATATGCGAGCTAGATCTAAATACAATTCCTAACATCACAATTTCTCAAAAAACCCTAAAGAAAATAATCGAAAAAGTTGATGAATCAGAGTTTAATGAAATGGTAAAAGATGGTCCTAAAGTAATTCAAAATTTGTTTTTAATTTTAAACCATGATTATAATTTAGACAATGTAATAGAGCATTTCTTTAATTTGATAGGTGAACATTGGGGATGGTTTCAATTTTCTTATTCAAATAAAAATGATCAATACAGATTAGTTTTCAAGACATCGTTGGGTTTGCGGTGGAAAAATTATCTTACGATGTATGTTACAACAGTTTTGGATTCATTAAAGGTACGAATCAAAGATACAAAAGTAGGAGACTCTGCTGTAGTCTTTAAAGTTGAACTTGTTCAACCACAATTAAATAATTATTAAAATTATTTTAAAAATTTTATTTTAAATATTGTTTGACACCTCTTGGCTCAAATAGATACCATAAGGCTATAACAAAATTTGTGTTATAGACATATATCATGTTAATAAAAAAACAGAAGAAAAATTTGAAGATTACACATTATCATCTGTTTTTAATTGTTCTAGCTGGAATAACTACAGGAACTGTTTGGGCAACTTCTACCTTTGATGATGATGCATTTGACGAAGTCGATGGAACAGTTCCAGTTGAAATATTTGGAGATCTTAGTGTGGATGGTGGTGATGTAGTAGTAGAAGACGGTGCTTTTCAATTTACCCGAGATGGTGTTCAAACCACAATGCGATTAATTAATAATGACAAAAATATCGCATTTCAATTTGAAGATCCTGATAGCAGTCAAAAATACTTGGTAAGAAGCACCACGGGTTCAAATGGAAATTTTGAATTAGCGGATTTTGCTAATAACCAACTTAGAATTGATGTTTCAATAGAACGATCAAACGGTAATGTTGGTATTGGTACTAACACACCTTCGGAACAATTAGAAGTCAAAGGAAATATTCATCTTTCTGATTCAGATTCAAAGATTACCTCTACTGGGGATTTGTGTTTGGGTTCGGGATGTCCATCTTCATAGAAAAAAATGAAATTTAAAATAATTTTTGGTGTTGTTTTGGGACTTGTTTTAATGTCAAGTACTATCCTTCTTTCTTTTTCTCAAACAGAAGAATTTTCAGAATCAACAAATATCATAACTTCTTCAAAAACCGGAAATGAAGGTATAGAACAGGTTGTGATTAATGTTAACGGCGAACGATTCAGACAGGGTGAGCCTATTTCTATTATTTCAGAAGTACGTTTAAACAATGGTGAGGAAATTATTATTGATAAATTTAAGACTAAAAGTCCAACCCTTCCATCACCTTGCGGTCAATTATATTTAGATTTTATTTTTTTAAGAGGTTCACATGAAGATATTTCCTCTTATGAAAATTTAATTGACTTACAGGAAAATGAGATTAATGTAAAATATCCTCATGCAAGAAAAACATGTATGACAGGTTTTCATGGTGAAACAACTTCGATAAAGATATCTCCCTCTATCACACAAGAATTATCTCAACAAGAAATCATTAATTTCGAATTGTCAAGGCCCGGATTAATTGATAAATTATTCTCATCACCAAGTTCTCCAAGTTTTAAATTTTCCAAATCTATAGAGACCTATAAGACCGGATCAGGTGGAGAAAAAGTTACTGAGAGAGATTTAAAAATAATGATACATGATATTACAAAATATTATGATGTTGAAGAAACCATGGAAGAAATTGGAGAAAATAAGTACAAAAGATATAGAGCTAGTCATATTTTAGAACCTGGAGAATACACAGTTGTTGGATTTACTCAATCAGGGGTGATAAGTGAACCCAAAATTATTACCATTTTACCTAAAGATTCTGAACTAAATACGGACATCTCTTCAAAGACCTCAGCTTTACTAAATCTTTTTTCTCCATTTCAAGAAGCCTATGGAGATTGGGATAATGTAGCACAAGGAATAGAGGTCGACAATACTGATTCTAACTTCAATGAAGCATCAGGAGAAGCTGATATTTTTGGTGCAAGGTTCGAGGGTCTACAAGATGCTGAAGGATTTGGATTACAACACAATGCTTTCCTAAGTGGCCAAATTACTGGAACGAATTATCTATGGGTTCAAAACATTATTTTTGTAGTTGCTGATAGTCTAAATCATAACACTTACACATGTTCAACATGGCCATCAGGAACCTATACTTGCGCATATGTCGATAAGGTTAATCTAAACTCAAGGATGGAATTTCATACCGATGATACAGGGATCTTAAACACTTGTGAACAAGGAAGCGTAAGCTTGGGATTCTGGAAATATGACATTGCGGACGATGCTTGTTATCATATAGAAGATGATATCATAGAACCAGTTAATATTGGACTTGATGGGAAAAAAAGATTTGATATAAATCTATATGATAAATTAGAAACCAATGGAAAAGTAAAATTAATTTCCAAATTTAGAACCTGTACGAGTGATTTGCTAAGCAGTTGTGGAGCTTTTACGGAGTTGTGGAATACCACTAGTGAATTTGCAATGACTAGTTCAAATCAACATTTTACATCGGATACATTTGAAGGGAAGGAGTACGCCACAAATATGGTTTTAGTTGGACATTCAGGAGGAGATATTTTTAACACTTTAGATAATACCTATATTGAAATGGTTTATGATGCAACTGATTCAGGAGGCACACCCACCGTTGATTTTAAAAGATGTAATTCTGCAGCATTTACAAAGAGTTGTGTATTGCCTGCAGAAAGCAACCGATACATTTTCTGGGAAAGTCCAATAGGTGATACCGGAACACAATATCAATTCAAATCAAGTGCAAAGTATGATACACCATGTTTCACCAGTCTTCCTTCACCAGGAAATTGGAATTTAAATAACGATTGTACTCTCGGATTTGACGTTGCCATTTCAGGTAATATAACAGTAGATCAAGATTCTCGGTTGCTAATTCCCAATCCAGTTAACTTGAATGTTGATCTTTCTGATGATTATCTTCTAGTAAAAGATGGAAGTTGGGTTCTGATTGCTGATGGTGCAATTATTGAAAAATAAATGGCGTATATTTCCAAAAAAACCCCCAATGATGAGCTAAATGATAAATCCTTTAATTGATAAGATTACTGTAGTGTTAAAAATGAAGAAAAATTTTCCTACTTTATTATTCCTTATTCTACTAACTTCGATAATTTTTTTACCACTTACAAATTCGTACGGCCATCCAGCCATCAATCCAATTCAAACTAGTTCAATAAGGATTGAAGATGAATCTTTTTCCTCTAAAACTACTGTAGAAGATCCTATAATCATTACCGGACAACTTGTTAAAACAACCAAATCAGAATTAAATTCTTCTATAGATATTCTTGTTACTTATGAAGGAGGATATGATCCAGTGACAAATTTCTTTCACAATTTGTTTTATGGAGATAAAAAAGCCTTTTCACATAATTCCAATTGGTATTTTAACAAAGAGATAAACCCACCAGAAATTACTTTTGCAGAAGATGAAGTAATAATTAATTATAAAATCACTCTTTATCCATTAAAGGCAGGAACATTTCACATTCACACATTATTGCCTGAAGCTTTAACATATGGACCTGGTGGACAAATTACTATAGAAGGAGAAAATGTCATTACAGGAGGAGAATTTACTGGTCTTTATCTTCCAATCATTTTGTTACTTTCAATAATAATAATTTCTGGAATCTTGTCTGCATATTTTATTAAAAGAAAAAAAATTAGAAGTAAGAAGCCTCAACAATTTTAAATTTTCCAATATAATTATACCAAGTTCACCTTCAGAAAGGTCTGGTTAATCTATAGATGATTTTTCAAATTATAAACTAACAGACTCCTAATCTCTGTTATATGTAATTAGAATTATAGATAAACAATTTTACTTTAAAGTCATAATCCCATATGATAGCATTACTAGGCTCCTACCTTGTTCTTATACTCACAACGATCACTTTTAAATGTAAAAAAGAATAACTAAACATCTCATATGAAATCAAAAAAAAGACCATTGAAATTTGAAAATAATGAATTGTTCGAGAAATTATCAGAGGAATCTATTACAATTGAAAACCTTTCTCAAGTAGTTAGAGAATATTTGTATTCTTCAATTCAAGAAGAAATCCGTCACAAGCCAAGCATCTATTCAAAAGTAGTAGATGATTTAGGTGTGCCTAGACCAACTGTTAGGAGGGTAGCAAGAGATCTTCGAACTGAATTACTACAAAAAATTCAAATTTTGCAATCTGATATCAATGATTCTATAGTCATTCAATCAAGTGAACAAAAAAACTCACCATCTTCAAAAAATATTCACCAAGAGTCTGAAAAACCAAAAAAAGAACAAAATTCAATGTTTACTGGAATTAATCTTAATGAGTTTGAGCAAAATAAACTGACTTTTAAAAAATTGAAACCATCCTTAATGAAAGATACTAAATATTTAGGAAAGTATGTTGCAATAGTAGAAAACCAAGTTTTTGGAGAAGATTCAAACGAAATTGATTTAGCAAAACAAGTGTATGAGAAAAAGGGATATGTTCCTATGTATATCGGACTAGTTTCAAAAAAAGAGAAAAAAACTAAAATCCCATCTATCTTGGGTGTCAAATAATCATTGGACTATAATCAAACACTGTCCAATAAACCAGCTCCAATGGTAAAAGTCAAATTAAAAAACTCCTGGAAGGAACTGGAAGAAGAATTTCTTGGATTGTTAGATACCGGTTCTGAAATCTCAGCTATTCCCAAAAGATTTGAAAAAATTCTGGAGATTATTCCTTATACAACAACCATTATTGAAAGTGCAACTTCAAATGAAGATAACATTGATTCAGAACAAAAAGTTGCCCTAGTTGATATAGAATTAACCGAATTTGGTATATCGTTTAATCAGATATCCGTTGTTCTTTTAGATATTGATGTGATACTAATCGGAAGAGATCTCCTTAACCAATTATATGTAAATCTAGCTGGACCAAAATCCGAATTTGAAATTAGTAAAAGACCCAACTGATTTTTTCTCACTTTTTGTATTTATAACGTAAAGAAACTCCACCTTCAACGTTAAACACGATTACTCCACCACTCACACCAAGTGAAATCTCTATTTCATCCAGTTCATATTTTCCCAATTTTTCAAATTTAGAAAGAGTACCAGAGATTTTACTATAGATTTTTTCTAGTTCATCCTCTAGATCTTTCTTATTGAGCAAATACACCTTTTTGGTTTTAATATCCGCAAATGGAATCCCTTCTTCTTTTTTCTTACTGCTTTTTGTTTTTAATTTTTTAGAAACCATACTGTAAATGGTTAAACCTTTGATTTTAGTTTTCGTTCTTAAGACTGGTTTGAATTTTTATAATATTTGTTAGATAATTTTGCAGATTCTCTGTTATGTGTAATTAAAATAAAAGATAAACAAAAACAGTTTCAGGTTGAATACCTGAAAAGTTTTACCAATTTCATACCAATTTGTAAATCCCTGCACTGATACATCCAAAAATGACTTTTTTGGATATTTTAATAAAAATTGATCTTGATGGCAATATTAAATCAATTATTTATTCCAAAAAAAGAGAAAGTTTTCATACTCTAATATCATAAAAATACAATGGGATAGATCAAAATTTGAGGTAAAAATGAGTGAGGAAAATATTAAAAAGAAATTTGAAATTGCAAAAAATATAGTTCAGGAGGAAAAAGAGCCTTTTAGAACTGAAGGATTCAAAATAATCTTTTCTTTTTTGCTAGATTCAGATATTAATTCTCAAAAAAAAATATTGGGAAAAAAACTTACACCTCCTTCAAGAAAATCTAAGAATAACAGTGAAGACATAGAGCTAAAAACTGATTTTGAGGAAATTGTTTCAAAAAGTAACATTACAGCTGGCGAATTCAAAGAAACTATTTCTATTCATGAAAATATTATCGAAATTTTAAAGAGAAGAAAAGAGAAAGAGAATAAAAAACATGTAATCTTTAGCATAGTTATTTTAACAATTTATAGAGTTCTTTCGGAAAGGGAATGGATGAAAGCATCTTTACTGAAAAAGTCTTTGGATAAGTCTGGGGTTGGTGATTTAAATCATTTACCTAGAAGCTTGAAAAAAACCTCATTAATTGTAGGGACAGGATCCTCAAGCTCCAAAAAATATATGGTTACCGGAAAGGGAATGGATTTAGGATTTGAATATATAAGAAAACTATCAAAAGATCAAGAAATGGAAGAAAGTAACAACAATTGAAAACCAATAACCATTTAGGTTTTTCTCGTTTTATCGACTGTTTTTGCTAAAAGGCTGGCAAGGCAAAGGTACTCAATAGCTTTCATTGGGTCTTCTTTAATTTCATCCTCATGTGCCCTTGGATTTCTTATTCCATGCATAGACCCAGCAAAAATATGCATGTACCCTTCCTGTTCATCTTTTTCAGAATCCGTTTTCATTTTATTTACCTTCAAAATAGGAGACTTTACAGAGAAAACTGTAAGCATTAAATCCTTACCATCTTTGTTTACACCGGATTTTTTCTTAACCATGTTGTTGACTTTTTTAAAAGCAGCAAAAACCGCTTCTGTATGGTATCCATCATAAAATAATCTTGAACTAACTTTCTTAATTTGACTATGTAAACCAAGTGATTCTAAAATTTTATTTTTTGGATTTCCGACTTTAAACTCCTTTTTTGTTGCAGGGTAAATCTGTTTGTAAAGAGGTACTCTATTAGCAAGTTTTCCAGCTCTTGTTATGAATTTAGATCGTTCCAATGCCATCCTAATTGCGGGCAAGCTAAAAGTAAATCCTTTAGAACTAGCCAATTTTTCTATTTGAGAAACCGTTTTGTGGGTGTCAAAATAATTGTTGCTTTCCCACAACCACTGAATAAATTGAGTGGGAGTAGTTATTTCTTCAAGTTTCATTTTTTATTTTAATAAATTGGGTATAAAATATTACTTTCGATGAAAAATAAAAATATCATTTTTTTCAATATTGCTAGACAAATTTAATCTGTTGAATCCCCTTCATTATTATTTTCTATATTTTGAAATTCTTTAATTAAGTCGTTTAATTGGGATATCGCCAATTCTACATTTTTTTTAGAGGTTAATTGGATATCAATTCCACTTGATAACGAGATAATACCTTTTGAGCCTTGAATTAATTCCGGCTTATTTGATAAAACAGCCTTAATTTTGGTTCGATCTTTCTTGGTTTCTTTCTTTTTTGTTATAGGTTTGCTATCTTTTTTCTTAGTACTATTTTTGTAATTCTTAAAGTCTTGGATTTGTGTTTCAGTTAATAATTCTGCCTTCTGAAATAAACCAATAATTGCCTTTACTCCTTGAAAAGCAAGATCTGAAAATAATCTTCCGTCTGTTGAATTTGATAATTTTGCTTGGGATTTAATGAATGTAAAAACCTTAGAAACTTTTAGGTCTTTATTATTATTCAAGTAATCAAAAAGATCTATCAAATACGATCCTTTTATTATTTGTAAAATTATTTTTGAAATATTTTCATCTTCTCGAATAAAAGCTTCGGTAAATTCTGCCCCAATTTTGGTTAATTTAATTTCTTTCTGTTGTTTTTCAATTAATTTAATTGATTTTAAGAAACCAAAACCTGAGGTAATTAAAGGATCAGAAAGATCTATTGATTTTTTTATTTTTTCTTCTTCCACAAATTCATTATCTCCATTTTTGTTTCTTATTCCTGTTAAAATTGAAAAGAGTTTATCTACTCCACAACCTTGTGGAATCAACCATTTCTCATTTTTATTGTCTTGATCTTGGATTATAGACAAATTCATACACCGGTCATAAATATTAGAAATTTCTTTATTAAATTTATCTAAGAAAAAGAGTATTTTCATATTAAAAAAGAGTCAGAAACTCTATGTTTTTTATTATTATATATAAAATCCATATTATATATAAAATCCATAAATTTATATTATATAAGTATGGTATGGAATTATGGATGGTTTCGATCTCAGATTACGAATCAGGATTCTTAGATTCAGTGTATGTGATATCTCATAGTAAAAAGACAGTTCAAACATACAGATCATCGATAAATCATCTTCGAAAATTCACTCAAAAAAAGTTCAAAAACACACTTTTTGAGATAATCTCACAGATAAGATCTGAAGAAATTGATGTGTATGACTATCTCAGAGAATTCATAATTTATCTAGATAAACTTGGCATCAAACCCAAGGGAATTCGAGCTTATCTTAGTGGTGTCAAAGGTTTTTTGAGATATTCTAAGATAAAAATTAACTCTGATGATTTCAAACACACAGTACGCGTACCCAAGTTAGTCAAGACTAGAGAGATACCACTTGACAAAGAAATGATCCTACGAGTATTACACAACTCAAGTTCAAAAATCCAAACGGCAATACTTGTAGCTTGTTCTAGCGGTTTGAGAATTGGTGAGTTGGTACAGCTAAAAGTATCTGATATTGATTTTGATCATAAACCAACAAAGATTACTGTAAGAGCGAACACTAGTAAAACAAGACAATCACGTGAGACTTTTATTACATCTGAAGCTACAAAGTCACTCAAAGACTATTTAGTACGATACTTTGAATACTCTGAGATTAATGACAATTCTCATCTAAATGATACTTACATATTTGGTCGAATCACAAAGAAAGGTCGAAAATCAAAAACATCTGAATTTAGTGTAGATTCTGCAAAATTGACACTTCAGAAAGGACTTCGTGATCATGTCTCAAAGATACCAGAGCTAGACAAAACAAATGAGAACGGTTACAAGGCTATTCACTTTCACGGGTTTAGAAAATACTTTAGAACTATAGTAGGAAACGTCAGTGGAAGAGACTTTTCAGAGTCATTGATTGGTCATTCATTTTACATGGATACGTACTATAACTTAACAGAAGAATCTAAGGTAGAACTGTACTTACGAGCTGAACCACATTTGACATTCTCTGATTTTAAAGAAGTTGAACGTGAGATTACAAATCTAACTGTAAAATGTAATGAGCTTGAAGACAGCCTTATGAATCTCAAACAATACATTCAGAATAAAAGCATAGAACCACCTACCGAACTAGTAAAGTAATACTGATTTTTGGAAAATTTTACTTGAATTTGTGGGATCTGTGAAAGAACCTTTCGCAGATAGTCACAAAAGTGTGAACGATTTTGAAGAATTTATGACATATTATGTCATATCTAGTCACAAAAGTATGAAAAAAACGTGAGATCTGTAACAACTGTTGTTACAGATAGTCACAATAGTATAGGATCTTATCAAAAAAAAGAAAGAGAGTATTATCGAGCTCTTTTCACGATAATCTTCTTGTTGTCTCTCTTTATTATCTCATAGGGACTAACAGAACTTGTCATAGCTTGAATGTAGTTTCTAACACATTGCTGACTGCCATGACTAGTTTTACTCTTACATAGATAGACACAAGAATTCAGAGCATCTTTGTACTCTACAGAATCAAAAGATTCTACTCTTGATTCAATGAAATCTAGAACAACTTTGTAGTTGTTCGTGTTAATATCTATCTCTGTGGGAATCTCTTTTTTTGTAGATTTTGTGAGTCTGTTGAGAATTTTCTCTCTCACATAAATCTGATTTTCATTCTGTTCTCTTTTTAGAAAAGCTATGTCACTATATACACAATCTTCATCAGCAGCTTTTTTGATGTTACATGATTGACATGATAGAACTAGATTATCTAGTCTATTATCAGATCTTTTATCATTTAGATGTTCTATGATAGGTCGTCTCTTCATGCTACATGGTGTTTTACAGTAAAAACATCTGTATCCGCCATCACGTTCTGTTAGCTGTTCTGCTATCTGTATTTTCTGTTTTTGTGATAGTTGTGTCATTTTTGTATCATCTCAACTTTTTTTAGTTCTGAGAGAGAATTTTCTCTCAATGATCTTTGTTGTATTTCTTGTGACTGTAACACTAGACGATTTCTTTTATCAAGTGTTACTTTGAATTTCGGCACTTCTTTGAATAATCTCAGCCAATCTCTTGACAATGAGATTATTAACTTGTTCTCAAAAAAATAAGGAGAAATCTCCTTGAGAATCAATTTCTGTCCTCCACGAATCGATCACATGCATCACAGTGATTTAGAATTTCTTCTATTACTTCACTATATGTTGAAAACATATGACCGAGCTTCTGAAGTCTTAGAAGTAGTTCTATTTTGATTGATACTACTTTCTCTACAAGAATATCTTGTAGGTCTGTAAACTTTTTATTCATAGATTAGTATAGGTGTATACCTTCTTTGTTGTTACCTAATCACATAAATTATAGGCATAAATTATACCTAAATTCAAAATGAATATATAAAATCAGTCACATATTTTTATTCGTAATTGATATCAGAGTTTGATCTTGATGTATTTTTTGGTTTAGAATTAGGGCAAATTAGAATTTTAAAATTTTTAGCTTTAAAGGGCCCTCTTAGTATTACTGAATTAGGGAAATTAACTTCAAGAGGAACTATTAATGGATTCGATAGATGGGGTGTTAAAAAAAGAATTTTAGGCTCTACTCAATTTTATGGACTTATTCCATATGATTATGTTCAAAAAATCAAGAAAAACAAAAAAGAAACACTCTATAATCTAACTTTAAAAGGATTTATGGCATCATTGTCTAATGTAGATTTTGATGATCAATTTTATGTTAAACGATATAAGGAATATCTTTCAAAATATGCATATAAATCAGAAAAAGTAAATTCAATTTTGACGTATATTGAAGATGAGATTGACTTTATTTTGCAGGTAAATAACTTACAAGGAATAAACTGGTTTCAATTCAAGTTTTTAAAAAGATACCTTCAAAAAAATAGAGTAACTGAAAAAGGTCAATTTTATATAGATTCTGGAATTGAAATTGGAGACCTTGAAGACTCTGTTAAATCTCATTTTGAATATCTTTACAATAAATATTACAATTCTTACACATGGGCAGTTTATGATTGCTTTTATTATGACGCTGATAAAGTTTACAGAGCTTGGAAAAAACATTTGAAAAATAAAACTCCTTTTAATCCAAAAATAAAAGAATCTGTAGTTTTAAACAATTTAAATCAATATTGGTTTCTTTATTTTGATCTTCCCCATTTACCTAGAACTATTAATGAACATGTGAGTTTTTATCTTGATACAAATGATTTTGATATGAGAGAAGCAATACTAAAAATGTCAAAAAAGGAAATTGCTGAACTGGCTCAATCTTAACGTCTGTGTTTTGATTTGAAAGAGCGAACTAGATTTGCAATTACATCATCCATGCTTGTAAATTCACCTGATTTTGCTTGAATTTCTCCCTGAATTTTTAACATTTCTCTGTGATTTTCATCTGAAATACGGAGAGTTTTAACCATATTATAGATTTAATATATTAAGTATATTTTATATCTTCCTAAAATCAGCGTTTATTTTGTCTTTTTTTATTTATCAAAATAGCCCCAATAATGATTACTGCCATGACTATTATTCCTATTATTATTAGATATACGGCTAGAAATTGTGCATCTTGCTGACATCCAGTAATTTTGGAGGAAGTACAAAAGTTGAATTGTTCTGATTGTGACAAAGCCTGGGGGTACAATTCTCGACAATATCGATGTATTTCATTGGTATCGCATGGTGCTGCATAGGCAGGATTAATGATAAAAATTAGAAAAAAAACAAAAATCCAATTTTTTTTCCTCATCATAATGTGGTAAATCCGTGTGTAACTTGTATATAACTTGTGGTAATGAAGAAAACCATCACTACGAGATAGTTACAAGATAGCTACTTGACTCAAAAACCTCACTTAATTGGTTATGTGTTGGCAAGCACGTATAGAAAAAAAGTTGTATTGGCTTTAAAAGATAAACCCCTAACTCCAGTCATGGTAGCCAATAAAACTCGTCTTCATGCTAGTCATATTAGTAACACATTATCAGAATTAACAAAGGAAAAATTAGTGGTATGTCTTACACCAAAACTACGTAAGGGAAGACTATATGATTTGACCTCAGACGGTAGGAAGGTTCTAAAAAATCTATAATTTCACGAAACTTGATTTTACAACGAAAGTTAAGGTTGAAATCTTGAAGGAAAACAGTAAAAATATGAAGGGTTTATGTCATCGTTGTCACAGAAGCAATGTCGAACTGGAATTAGATGAAAATAAGTTACCGATATGTCTAAAATGCAGAGATCCACTAAATGTTGATCATGATTAAAAAATTTATTTTGAAATTATTTTAATTTGTACTATAATAGATATTAGTAATCTTTTTACTTTGCAATTACGTATACGGTAAGGTAGTAATCATCTCAAGTGTTTATGTATAATTTAAATTAAATCTAAATAAATTTATACGTATAACGAATAATTTTTTTAATGTTTACTGGAATTGTTGAGGGTATAGGAAAAATAAAAAAAATTTCTAAATCGACTAAAAATAGAAGTGCAATACAAATGATTGTAGATTTAGGAAAACACGGAAAGGGATTAAAGATGGGGCAAAGTGTGGCTTTGAATGGAGTTTGTTTAACGGTTACAAAGTTATCCAAAGTTGGATGTACTTTTGAAATGATTGAAGAGACAACAAAAAAAACTGATTTAGGAAATTTAAAGACTGGAGGAATAGTGAATATCGAAAGAAGTTTAAAAGCCGGTGATAGATTAGAGGGACATTTTGTTTTAGGTCATGTAGATGGAGTTGGTATTATTAAAAAAATAAAGAAAAAACCTAAAGAAGTTGAAGTTTGGTTTGAAATTCCAAAAATTTTATCAAAATATGTAGTGAAAAAAGGCTCAATAGCCATAGACGGAATAAGCCTAACTGTTGTTGATATTAAAAAAAATCTCGCTTCAGTTTGCCTAATCCCTCATACAATAGAGGTTACTAATTTTAAAACAAAAAAAATTGGTGATAAGGTTAATATCGAAACGGATATTCTTGGAAAATACATTTTAAAATAAAATTTTTTGTACCAATATTATGGTAATTACCACAATTTTAGTAAACTTTATAATTCTAACACAGATCTTTTGTAATACATGTCATTAGAATCAGCACTTGAGTCACTAAAAAGAGGCGAATTTGTTCTTTTATTTGACTCTGCAGGAAGAGAAAATGAAATCGATATGGTTGTGGCAGCCCAATATGTTACTCCAGAACATGTAGCTAGAATGCGTCAACATGCTGGTGGTCTTTTATGTCTTGCAATAGACTATGACTTTGCAAATTCGTTGGGACTGCAATATATGCACGACATTTTAGGAGGTTCATCCATTGATAAAGAAATGATCATGGGATTGGCTCCCTATGGCGACCGATCAACTTTTTCAATTTCAATTAATCACTATCAAACCTATACTGGAATTACCGATAAAGATCGTTGTCTAACCATAAGAGAAATGGCCAAAATTTTTGATCTTGAAAACCGAAAGAGAAAATTTGTATCGTCTTTCAAAACTCCAGGACATGTTCCATTATTACTAGCATCTAAAGGATTACTTGAATATAGACAAGGCCATACAGAAATGTCAATTTATTTAACAAAATTGGCAGGTTTAACCCCGGTAACTGCAATATGTGAAATGATGGATAGTGAAACTTATTCTGCCTTATCAGTAGAAAAGGCTGAAAAATATGCAAAACAAAACGCAATTCCCTTAATTGACGGAAAGGAATTGCTAGAATATTCTAAGGTGAAATAATTTTGAAAATCGCTGTAGTGGTCTCAGAATTTAATCAAGAAGTGACTTCTAGGATGCTTTTAGTAGTTCAAGAAAAGGCAAAACAATTGAAAGTAAAAATTTCATTTATTTGTGAAGTCCCTGGAGCATATGATATGCCAATTATTGTTGATTCGTTGTTACAGAAAAAAAATGTTGATGGCGTAGTTACTTTAGGTGCAATAATTAAAGGACAAACAAAACATGATGAAGTAATTGCTCATTCAACGGCTAGTGCTTTAACAGAACTTTCTTTAAAATATAAAAAACCTGTTTCACTAGGAATTACCGGTCCTGGAATGAAAGAAAGACAGGCATTTGCAAGAATTAGACCTGTATCAGAGCGAGCAGTTGAAGCTATTTTAAAAATTAAAAAAGAATTAGATAGGATAAAGAATGATTCAACTTAGTATTTTAAAAATACAGGATTATGGTCCCTGGACTCTGACTCTTGGTAGCGATCGTGAACATGAGCTTCAAATTCTTCAAGCGTCACTTTACAAAGAATTACAAAGACAATTTTCACAAAAAAATTGCCTTGTTTTTTTGAACAGAGCAGATGAATTTTTCGTAGTATCTAACAATTTAGATCTTGAAGGTCATGTAAAAATTCAAAAGAATTTAGAGAGTATTTTTGAGATTAGCCTTTCAATCTCGATTGGCTACGGAAATTCTCCATTTGAGGCTAACCAGAAGGCCTATGAGGGGAAAAAAAACAAAATATCATTAGATAAAAATCACAATATTTTTGGATTTGAAAATAATTCCTTAAATCATGAGGTAATCATCATGCATTTTGATGTAGATAACCTATCTTCAAGAAGAGAAACTATGTCACCATATGAAATTTCATTAATTATTATTGAGCTCTATGCTAAAATGTCAAAATTATTCCTGGAAAAAAATTCACTCTCTTTTTTTTTGGGAGGAGATAATTTTATGGTTGTGGCAAGTAAAGAAGGTAAAAAATTTGCAAAAGATTTTGTTGAATTGATTAAAAAAGAAGATGGAATAATTCTTAATTGCGGTATAGGTACTGGAAGTACTTCTAGAGAAGCAGCCAAACTTGCCACAAAATCTCTGGATACTATACGAGAAATTCGAGATTCAGGAAAAGAGAAAATTGAAGTTTATGAATTACCATGTTAATAAAAAATGTAAGTATACTATTTGGCAATGAATTAAAATTTATTTTGAAAACTAATGTGAAAATAAGTCAAGGTAAATTTCAACGAATTCAACCAAATTTGCATCATAGTTCAAAAGAAGAATCCATTGACTGTGAAGGTTTACTATTAATTCCAGGTTTTGTTAATTGTCATACCCATATTGGCGATTCAATTGCAAAAGATATCAATTTGAATAGTTCTGTAGATGAAAGAATTCACCCAATTTCTGGTATTAAAGCAAAAATACTAAAAGAAACCGATCCAAAATATCTTAAAAAATTTATGAAAAATTCATGTCAATCAATGGTAACAAAAGGCATCACAACCTTTGTTGATTTTCGGGAAGGTGGAATGGAAGGAATTTTGATGTTAAAGGAAGTCTTATCAACATTACCCATAAGATCAATCATTCTTGGAAGAATTGAATATTACCAAAATAAATTTGAAATAAAAAAAAATACTCCAATACCCAAAATTAAAAAAGAAGAATTAGAGAATCTGCTAAAAAAATGCGACGGACTAGGAGTTAGTGGGGCAAATGAAAATAGTAATTCAGTTCTTAATTTTTATTCTAAAACAAAAAAAATTAGGGCAATTCATTCTTCAGAAACAAAGCAAAGTGTTTCTGTTTCAAAAAAAAATACTGGTAAATCTGAGACAATCCGAGCCTTAAATCTTAAACCTCACTTTTTAGTGCATATGACTTACGCTTCCAAAGGGGATCTCTTTACCACCGCAAAAAAAACTAGAGGTATTGTAATTTGTCCACGGGCAAATGCATCACTTGCTGAAGGAATTCCAAACATTGATCTAATGAATAAATCTGGATGCACGCTTGCATTAGGAACTGATAATGTAATGATTAATTCTCCTGATATGTTTAGAGAAATGGATTATTTATGGAAAGTTTCTATGGGACTTCAAAGAAATAGAGTTAGCCCCAAAGAAATTTTAAAAATGGCAACCGTCAATGGTGGAAAAATTTTAAGAAAGGAAATAGGTGTAATTGAATCAGGGAAACTTGCAGATGGAATTTTTATAGAAAAAAAATCCCTTGATTTAGATCCAATGAATAATGTTTTTGCTTCAATAGTGCATAGAACTTCAGAATCAAACATTAAAGCTGTAATGATAGGAGGAAAAATAGTTCATGGAAAAATTTAATCAAAAAATAATTTTTAGTTCTGCAATTTCCATTGATGGAAAAATAGCAACTGTTTCTGGAGATTCTAAACTTTCTTCAAGGAAGGATCTAATTAGACTTCATAAGTTAAGATCAAAAGTAGATTGTATAATAATTGGAAAAAATACTGTCAATAAAGATGATCCTTTGCTCACAGTTAGATATTCCAAAGGGAAAAACCCCATTAGAATTATTTTAGATTCAAGTGGAACAATTTCTAAAACATCAAAAATATTACAAACAAGTGATAAAATTCAAACAATCATTGTAGTTTCAAAAAAAATACCAAAGAAAAATTTACAAAAATTAGAAAAATTTCCGGTGGAAATTTTAACAATTGGAACCAAGCAAGTAAACGTAAAATTACTTTTAAAAATTCTCAAAGAAAAGAAAATCAAAACAATCCTTTTAGAAGGTGGAGGAACCCTTGCGTGGGAATTCATAAAAAACAATTTAGTGGATGAATTTTTTATTACCCTTACCCCATTCATTATTGGAGGAGAAAAAGCCATTTCTTTGGTTCAAGGTGAAGGATTTAGGACCGTTTCAAAATCTCCAAAATTTCAATTAAAAAGGTTCTATAGGCTTGAAAATGACCTTGTTTTGAATTATTCTAAACTCTAAGATATAGGATAATAGTATCAATTAACCTGTAAGTTATTATACTTAATTTAAAACACAAGTACGAGAATTGGCAGCAAAAAAGAAAGCTACAACAAAAAGGAAAACTACCACAAAAAGGAAAACTACCACAAAAAGGAAAGCTAGTAAAAGTTCGGGCAAAAAAAAATCCACCTCTAAAACTAAGAAACCCGCATTTGGGGGATATGCTATAGATTTTTCAGGTCGAAAAGAAACGGTTGAACAAGTGTTTGGAAAAAAACCAATTGCCCCAAGTGAAATGACTAAAAAGATTTGGGCATTTGTAAAATCAAAAAATCTTTCTAACAGGTAGAAACAAAAGGTTAACAAAAAATTTGTTAACTTTTTTCTTATATTTTAAATTAATCAAAATTATTTTAAAAAACTTTAGATACAGGAATTTTTCAAATTATTTCATGTCAACAGTTTCTTTACGACGAGATCATGATTTAATTGAAAAAGTTATCAAAGCCATGGAAGCTACAATTGAACTTCTTAATAATGGAAAGCAAATTCCCGAATCAATTCTACTACCAGTAATTGACTTTTCAAAAAATTTTACTGATGTATGTCATCACAGTAAAGAAGAAAATGCATTATTTCCCGCTTTGGAAAAAGCAGGAATGCCAAGAAATATGGGTCCAATTGCAATAATGTTACAAGATCATGAACGCTCAAGAGAAATTGCAAAACATATGGAGGAATCAGCCAAGGAATACTTGGAAACTGAGAATTCAGAGAATTTAATTAAAGATATGAAACAGTACACTGAACACATTACAGAACATCTTTGGAAAGAGAATAACAGATTATTTTTAATGGCAGAAGCTCGATTGCAATATGTTTCACAAAAAGTTGATAACGATTTAAAAACAATTGAAGAATCTAAACTAAAAGAAACAGGAAAAACAAGAGAACATTATGAAAGTTTGGTTGAAAATCTTTCTAAAGATGTCTTAACACAAAAAGAATAAGTTTCTTTTTTTATTCTACGTAATGATGATGGGTAAGATTTTCATAAAATCTAACTGCTTTAATATTTACAAATTCCATCATTCCATATCTTGAAAGCTCTCTTCCAAATCCACTATGCTTAACTCCACCAAAGGGAATTCTTGGGTCTGAAAGAACCACATTATTGACACTTACAATACCTGATTCTATCCTTCGAGACATTTTTTCTGCCTTTTGTAGATCTTTTGTCCAAATGCTTGCTCCCAAACCAAACTCAATGTCGTTTGCAAATTTAATTGCCTCACTTTCATTTTCAACTACAGTAATAGGAGCAACAGGACCAAAAGTTTCTTCTTGTGCAATTCGCATGTTTGGTTTTACTCCCGTAAGAACAGTAGGTTGATAGAAATAACCATCTCCTTCAATTTCTGAACCTCCAAGAAGAATCTCTGCTCCTTTCTCTTTTGCGTCTTCTACAATTCCAGATATTGTCTCCAAACCGTCCTTGCTTGAGAGTGGGCCAACATCAGTCTCTATGGATGTTGGGTCTCCAACCTTTAGTTGAGAGGCCTTTTTAATGAACAACTCTATGAAATCTTCGGCAATATTTTTTCCCACAAAAAATCGTTTTGATGCAACGCAACTTTGTCCACAATTAATGAATCTTCCTTTAACGGCACCTTCTGCAGCTTTTTCTATTATTGCATCATCTAATACAATAAAGGGGTCACTACCTCCAAGTTCTAAAACACATTTTTTTAAATTTCTAGATGTACGTTCAGCAACTTTGGCACCTGCATTTGTACTTCCAGTGAAAGTAACTGCACTAACTTCTGAATCAATTAGGTGATTTGCTGAATCCACACTTCCAACTACAGTTTGGAAAATTCCATCAGGCATTCCTGATTCTGTAAAGGCTTTTTGAATCTCAATACCTGATTGAAGAGTTACTCTTGATGGTTTCATTACAATTACATTTCCTGCCATCAGACAAGGTGCAGCAAATCTTAAGGCTTGCCAATAAGGAAAATTCCATGGCATAATTGATCCAATTACCCCCAAAGGTTCAAAAGTTATGAAACTTTTTCGAGCATCTGTGTTTAGAACTTCATCAGACAGAAAACTATCTCCATGATCCGCATAGAACTCAAGTGCCCAAGCACATTTTTCAACTTCTCCAATAGATTCTTTGAGGGGTTTTCCCATTTCGGAGGTAGCAATAGCAGCTAAATTTGCTTTATTTTTTTTTAAATACTCAACTAGATTGTAAATATAGCTTCTACGTTTTTCATAATCCTTTTTCCATTCTGGAAATGCACGTTTGGCAATCCCAACCAAATTAAAGACTTGGCTTTGATCCATGGGAGTAAATTTTGAAATTTCCTTTCCTGTTGCTGGATTTGTCGTAACAATTTGATTCAAGGATCTTGTCAAATAACTACTCATATTTAATCTAGGCAGCTAGAATTCATACGTAGAAAAATAACTTTTTTTCTAATTTGATGGTTTTCAAAAATATTTACTAAAATAACTAGAAAACTTGTTGCATATCCTTTTTCATTTCATCAATTTTTTTAGCATAGGCTTTTTTTGATTTATCATTTTTTTTCAAATTCAAGACGTTCTGGCAAGATGGGCATTTGAACATTCCTTCTAAAGCCTCCTCAAAGGTTACTCGAGGACAATCTTCATTTCCACAATGGTAAAAATCTGAAAAATTTTCGTAATCTAATCTTTGCTGCAACCTTTCAGTAATTTTCTTTTTTTGGTTCTCAATAAAATGTTCTACTTCTTCCCTTCTTGTTCTCCACCTATAAACAAACCAGCCCTTTCTTTCATCTTTTACCCTAATTCCTGTAATCAAGGATTTTCCAAATAAATCATAGAGTACTTTCCTAACCATATTTATTCTCAAACCAGTGGAACTTGCAATTTCCTCATCAGTTGCATCTTCAGCTTTCAAAAGTGATCTAGCGACTTTGAGGTATTCATCACCTCCAATCATAGAGGCAATTCTTACAAATGGATCTTCGTATTTATCTACCAACTTTTATCACTACTTTTGTTCTACTATTAATCCCTTGGCTCTTCCATTTCCACTGATTTTCCTCTTTTTGAAGGAGTAATCTTCCTTTTTGCACCTGAGAACACCTTTTCAAATTGGGTACCATATTGAATACGGTCTAAGAGCACACTTAGAGCACTGATTTCAGAATGAGGTTGGTTTCCAATACTCACATTAAAATCTGCAACCTCATAAATTTCTCTAGGTACTTTTTCTGCGCCTACAACAATTAGCAATTTTTCTTGTTTGTTTAGTTTATCTTGAATATCATTAATTTTTTCGCCATACATTGAGAGATGAACTATTTTAAAGCCAGAATTTTTTTTCATTTTAATTTCTGATTTCCAATTCTCAATAAATTCCAAAGAAAAGTTTCCGCCCCAAATGTTCGTTACTTTTTCAATGGTACACTTGATATCGGGATTTACTTCTGTCATCAATATTTTCCTGGCACCAAAAGCTCTTGCCACCAAGGCAACGTGGGTTGTAACCCTATCATCTCGTACAACTCTTTGACCGATTCTCAATACTTCAATTATCATATTTATCACTGGTTTCTGAAGTTAAATTCTTAACAAAATTTGAAGAGCTTTGATTTTCGATAATATCCTTTAACAAGCATTTTAATTCAGTTAGATTTTTTTCTGCTATGGCTGATACTGCAATCCACTTTTTATTATCAGACAAATTTAGAATTTTTACTCGTTCTTGGATTTGATAATTTGATATTAAATCTGATTTATTTAGAACAAAAACTATTCGATCTTGTTCTACCCCTACATCGTTTAGGGTTCTCATACAACTAGCAAATTTCTTTTTTAATTCAAATAATGAATCACTAACATCAATTACAAGAATTACAATATCTGTGTAAACTAATTCTTCTAAAGTCGATTTAAAAGCATCAATCATATAAGCTGGCAATTTACTAATAAAACCAACTGTATCTGAAATCAAAAATTGTTCTTGATTTATTGTTATTCTTCTTGTGGTAGTAGAAAGAGTT
Source organism: Nitrosopumilaceae archaeon (assembly GCA_028279545.1). Lineage (GTDB taxonomy): Archaea > Thermoproteota > Nitrososphaeria > Nitrososphaerales > Nitrosopumilaceae > Nitrosomaritimum. The sequence goes on along the minus strand of JANQNN010000003.1, from coordinate 4,509 downwards.
GTAAAAAGCTCTTTGCCTTGTTTTTTTGATTCCCCCGTTAATTTATTAAAAAGAGTTGTTTTTCCTGCAGAGGTATAGCCTGCCAGCGAAATAGTTTTGAATCCCTGTCTTTTTCGACCTTGGCGATGTAGTTCTCTTTGTTTTCCTGCTTTTTCTAATTTCGATCTAATAGTTTGTATCCGATGTTTAATATCATTATAATAAACATCAACCTCAAATTGTCCAATGCCCATAAATCCTGGTTGTTCTCCTGCTCTAGCTAATCGAACTTTTTCTTTTGCTCTAGCCATTTCATATCTTAACTGAGCAAGTTTTACCTGCAATTTCGATTCCGAACTTGAAGACCTGCTTTCAAAGATTTCAAGAATTAAGGCTTCTCGATCTAAAATTTCTCGATGAAGCAATGAGGCTAAATTATAATTCTGACTGGGTTTTAAAATTTCATCATAAATAATTACATCTGGTCTCAGTTTTTTAGTAAATTCTTCTAATTTTCCGAGGATTCCAGTACTGATTCCATATTTGGGATTTTTTAAGAAATTCGGAGTTATAGTGTGAATTACATTATATCCTGCAGCATTACACAAACCCATTGCTTCATTTATTACATCTTCCTTATCATATGTGATTAAAATTGCAGAGTTCATTTTTAAATTATTTTTTTTGTAAACCTATCTGAACCTATTTTTCTTGGAGATTACACCTTTTTTTTTAGAGCTTTTTCAATGTTCATATTTAGAACAATTTCTGCAATATCACTTGCATATTCTGAAATCCTTTTTAGGCTTTCAGTAATTCTTCTAATTCTATACACTTCTTCATCATCCTTTAAAGATTTAGATGCATCTCGTATCTTTTTCTCATATTTTGTAATTTCAAAAGTTTTTTCGATTATTTTTTCTGCATGAATATAATCTTCCTTGAATAAAGCTAAACAAGAATCATCTAAAACTCCTAAACAAAAGGAATTCATTTCTTGAATTTTATCTAAAATTTCTTTTTTTACCGGTTTTTTAAATTCCAAAAGGTCTTTTGCGATGAATGCTGCATGATCACCTGTTCTCTCTATGTTTTTTACTACGAGTCTGTAACCAAGACAATTCCTAGCGTTTCTAAAACCCATTTCTTTTAACATATGTTCATTTTGAATGGCGATTTTTAATTGTCTAATAATATAGAATCCAAATCTATCTACTTCATCATCTGTATTAATAACCTCTTTAGCAAGTTCCAAATTATTTTCTTTAACGGCTAAAATTGCATCGTTTGACATAGACTTGGCAAGGTGGAGCATTCTTTTGAATGCACCATCTACGGAAAGTTCCAAAAGATTTACCAAGACTTGAATTGTAATTCCACCAGTAAAATCAGATATGATTTCAGAACCCATTAGCATCTTTTTAACAGCATCTTTAATTGCGGTTCTCTGAATTGGATCTAATCGTCCAGATTTTGGTTTAATTGTAATTGTCTTGTAACCAAGAAAATAAAGAGAGATTAGTTTTCTAATAATTGTGGGGGTTTTTTCCTCCATCCCAATTTCAATCAAAGCATCTTCTTTTTTCTGCAACCGTGTTTCAAATTTTGGGGGATAGAGTTCTAATGTTGACGCTCCCTTCCTTGCCATTCTAATTTGATCTCCTTGTTTAAGACCTAATTCCTTTATCCATAATTTAGGCAAGGAAACAATGTAAGAAGACTTGCCTGTAAACTGTATTTTTCTTGTTTCTCCTGTTTCATCCATGGTATAAAGAAAAAAATCTTATCTATATAGTTTAATTCTTTTCTAAGTAAAACATTGAACTAATATTTAGAATGGTAAATTTCATAGATATGGATGAAATTCTCAAAATAAAAAGTTCAATCGATGCTTTATTTGGAGCAGGAATTTCAAAAAATTTGCCAAATGACCTAAAATTAGTTTTTTCAAAAAAAAATGGAAGAATTAGAACTGTATATCAAAATGAGAATCTACTTTTTACTTTAAGAATTGATGGAGGTATTGCAATAACTCCTTATTTTGCCCAATTATTAATGAAAAATAAAAAATTTAAACAAAATTGTGTCGAGATTGAAAAAGAAGCAGCCCCTTTTGTATTAGAGGGTAAGTCTGTTTTTTGTAAACATGTTATTTGGTGTGGAAAAAATGTCCAAATTTCCTCAGAAACCCCAATTATATATCAAAATAAGATAATCGCGGTAGGAAAAGCTGTCTTATCTGCAGAAATGATTGAGGATTTTGAAAGAGGGATTGCAGTAAAGATCAGAGATAGTTTAAAAAGTACAAACTGAGGAATACCTGTATGATGAGAGGAGGAAACCGCGAGATGCGGAGAATGATGGATAAAATGGGTCTCGATATGAAAGAAGTTCCCAATGTTCAAGAAGTTATTATTAAAACAGATAAAAAAGAAATTATTATTTCAAAACCATCAGTAACGGAAATGAAAGCACAAGACAACTCTATTTTTACCGTTACGGCTGAGGATTACGAGGAAATGGAACTTGAAGTTCCAATATTTTCTGACGATGATATTCAACTGGTTAGCCAACAAGCAGGGGTAGATGAAGCAAAAGCAAAAAGTGCCCTTGAAGAAGCTAAGGGGGATTTAGCAAGAGCAATTCTGTTATTAACAAGTGGATGACTTTATTATGAAAATTTACGACTTCAAATTAACAAAAATGAATGATTTAATTAATGGACTAGTGGGGTTGAAAGTACAATGAGTAATATGGCTGAATCAAAGGTTACTGGGATAATTCAATCACTAAAGGCCTTAGAGGATGATCTAGATTCACTAAACGACAAGGTTTCAGAAATGAAAAAACAACTTTCAGGTAAAACTCAAACTGAAATCGATAAACTTCTGGAAAAAACCAAAGAAATGGGATTAAAAGAGGCTGAAATTTTAATCAATTCAGCTAAAGAAAAGGCAAAGGGAGAATCTGAAAGAATTTCTCAAGAGGGGGAAGCCAAACTTTCTGAGATTTCCTCTAAAATTGATTCTAATTTTGATGAAGCAGTAAGACATGTTGTGTCAACTGTTTTGAAGGCATAACCCTAAATCTTGCAGTCATTTTTTATGAATATCGATAACCTTCCGAATTTTCGCATTGGAATCGCCACGACTTATGGTAAATCATACTATAGATTTTCCAATATTTTGAAGGATCTAAAATTACCTTTTGATTCAATCCTTCCGGAGGAAATTTCAACTTATGAGGGAAATTTGATTCTAACAACAAAGAAAGAGTACCCAATAAAATGTAAAAAACCCATTTTAGATGAAGATGTTTTTGAACACAATTTTACTGTAATTAGAGGTTTAATCGTTCAAAAATTAAATTTCCAATATGAGGAAAAAAATCTTGTGATAGGAATAGATCCTGGACATCAAATAGGATTATCCGTTTTCTATTTAGGGAAGGAAATTGAGAATTCATTTCACTCTTCAATCGATAGTTTAATTTTCCATCTAATTGGAATTTTAGGAAATTTAAGAGCTAATAGAAAAATTATCAAAATTGGTAACGGAAATATGGAAATAGGAAAAAAAATTGAAAAATTACTTAACCTAAGGTTTTGCTCTTCCTTTGAATTAGAGTATGTAGACGAAAGTAAAACTAGTCTAAAAATAAAAAACTATAATCAAAGAGGAAAAAGAGACATGCTCTCTGCTAAATTTATTTCACAAAGAGAAGGGAATCGTTATTCGGTGTTACCCCTTTCATTAACTGGATAAATTTGAAATATTTCAAAATTTTTGCCTCTTTAAAAATAATTTTCTTCATATTCTTATTTTCAGTTGCTCACGAACCCTTTTGAAAAAACAACATTTAGGGTTAAGGGAAAATATACCTTGAACAAATTTAATTTCTGAAATTTTATTCAAATTTTTAATTAAAAAATGAAAAATTTTCTTTAACATCTATATGGATAGATATTAAAAATTCAAAAATTTTTGAATTAGGTAAAGCTATACATATTTATTGAAGTTTTTTCGAAATTTCGACCAACAAATAACATTGATCGTCACAAAAAATAAAATTTTTACAAAAAATAGTTGAATTTTTATTGAAAATTATCGATCCATCCTTATATAGTTATGAATTCTACATTAAATTACAAAGATGACTTGTAAAGGAATTTGTGTAAGGTATAAGGCTCAAAAACCTGTTGGAACCGGAAGGTATGCTTCAGGACAAAGAAGATGTCAAATTTGTGAAATATTCATCAAATGGGAAGGTCTATGGTGTCCATGTTGTGGGTACAGACTAAGAACTAAACCAAGAAATCTCAAATACAAGGCTAAACTCCGAGCAAGAGTTGAGGCTGACTCAATTGAGGCCAAAGCAATTGCAAGAGAAGAACCTGAAGAGATTATTGAAGAAGTAAAGGCTGTAAAAAAGCCAAGAGCAACGACTGCTAAAACCAAAGTTAAAGCAACGACTGCTAAAACCAAAGTTAAAGCAACGACTGCTAAAACCAAAGTTAAAGCAACGACTGCT